>DAOUDU010000227.1:0-41174 GCA_034430775.1 Anaerolineales bacterium
CCACATCTATTCCATTATACAGATATACTTCCATTTAGACAAATTTAGGGCAGTCCCCTTGCGAGAAACTGCCCAAGGGTAGAAAATTTATGTGTGAATAAAAAACCTACTACCCAAGAGCACATTAACAAAATAATCGAATTTCGTCAAGCAATTCATGCCAATGGATTCGGTAGACAGCGAGACGCATTTAGCGAAGCGCTGGACGCGATCTGTCTGACAGGCGCATTGTCGTCATTTCCGTTGCTGAGCCTGTCAAAGGCATTTCGGCGTCAACGGCATAGTCTATACAAAGCCGTTGAACGTGGGACAGTGAAGGCCAAATGGCTCAGCCGCCACATGGCATAGCAAGCGCCGAAATAGGGTATCCAGTATTACTCGCTTGACGGCAGTGCCTGGGCACGACCAAGAGCACGGACGATGGACGACCGCCAATACGTGTATCGTCCCACCGTAGCGATCAACGGTGGCTCCGTTTGTATTGGCTACCCCCACAGCCTGCTAGACCGGGTTCCGGAAGCACATCGTAGTTGGTCGCTCTCGGTGAGCACCCAACGCATTCCCAGCAGCATGACGGCAGGTGAGATGGGCATCGCTCAGGTTAAGGAACTCAGCGAGAACTGTGCGGACTTGCAGGAAGTGCTGGATATTGTCGCAGCCGATGGCAAGTATGGCAATGCCTACTTCCTGCATCCCTTGCAAGCTCAAAACTGTGGCATCGTCGTGCGCTTGCGTCAGGACCGTGTTCTGTATCAAATACCGGAACAACCCAGAAAGAGGATGCGCGGACGTCTAAGAGTACATGGAGCGCGATTTGCCTTCAAGGAACCGGAAACCTGGGGGACTCCTGATGAAATCATGACGTTCAAACATGCCAAACTGGGGCAAGTAAAGCTGGAACGCTGGAATATCCTACACGGTAAAAATGATGCCGATGTCCCTGTCGACATCATCCGAGCCAACATTCATCTGGAGAAGGACAAACCACCAAACCCAATCTGGATAGGCTGGCAAGCGCCTGCCACCACCCCAACCAACTTGGAACTCAATGCCCAGGTCATTGGGCAGGTTTACACTCATCGTTGGCCGGTTGATTCCGGCATCCGCTTTCGTAAACAGCATCTCGGTTGGACTTCTCCCCAATTCCAGCGTAAGGAAAGCGGTGACATCTGGAGCTGGTTGATCGCGCTGGCTGTTTGGTTTCTCTTCCTGGCGCGCCCCATTGTGATGGATTGTCCCTTACCCTGGTAAAAGCCGCAAGCGAAGTTGACCCTTCATCGTGTGCTGCAGAGCTTACCGCTGATTTTTACATAGTTTGGCTCTCCGGCTCGTTCTCCTAAAGTACGCGGAAAACCACCGGGATGGCCCAAGGGCAGGCCCAGAACACCAAAACAGCGCTTTAAAAAACAGCCTGCAGCTACCTAAACCGTTTGTATTCGATAATCAAAGTGCTACCTTCTCAACCTGATCATGGATCAGGCTTCATTCATTTGTCTAAATACGAGATTTAACTCGCTGTGAATTAACACCGGGTTCTATTCAACCAGATAACGGCTGGTCGCTTTGGGGAGATCCGAGTAATATCCTCGGTATTCCGGGGGCAGGAGCGCGGCGAGCCGGTACATAATCTCGGTCGTGATCTGTTCGCGTACTTCGCGCGTCAGTTTCACGCCTGCCATCCGGACATGGAAGGGGGCGCCGACCCGGAAGTAGAAGTTGGTCCGGATGAGGCGGGAGATATTGGATCGGAACTTCTCCCCGCCGTAGTAAGCCACCGGGATGACCGGCGCGCCGCTGTCGAGTGCCAGGACGGAAACGCCGGTACGCGCTTTCTGCAGGCAGCCGTCACCGCTGCGGGTGCCTTCCGGGGCGATGGCCAAGATCTTTCCCGAATGCAGGACTTCCCGCGCGCGGCCGATCGCCGTCCGGTCCACTACCCCGCGCCGGATGGGAATCGCGCCGCCCAGGCTGAAAAGGATACCCAGCGCTGGATTTTTCCAGGTTTCCAGTTTTGCAAATCCGGTGACCGAACGGGGTATCAGGTGGGTGTAGAGAATCGGCACATCCAGGAAATTCACATGGTTGGCGACGATTAGGAGCGGGCCCCGGTGCGGGATCCGGGTCAGTTCTTCATCGTGTACGCGGCACAGAGTCCGGCCGAGCATCCGAAGGGGGGAATAGACGACCGTTTGTGCGAGGTTCATGCGGTTTTTATCAAGCGCCGACGATCACGTCGATTGCCCGCGGAAAAATTTCCGCCGCCATCGTGGAGGCTTCGGTCGATACCGTTTCCCCGTCCGCATGCGCCGCGATCGTCCCGGTCAGCGCTTTAACGTCCAGTTTGGCGGTTTCGAGATAGCGGATAGCCGGATGCCCGGCCTGTGTCCCTTGGATGAAGCGCGGGATAAGCAGGAAGATACCCAGTCGGCTGACCTGCCCGGCGATGCAGACGGTGAACTTGCCGTCGTCGTTTTTCGATTGCGGCGCCATGTGGAAGGACCCCCCCATCCGGCGACCGTTCATCACCGAAACCATCAGTGCGGGCTGTTCGATCGTGCCGCCGTCGTGCACGATTCGCAGGAGCGGTGCGTTGAAATAAAGGAAAATGGTCTTCAGGGCGGCGACCAGATAGGAAGGAAAACCCGTCAGCCAGGTGAGCTTGGCGGCTTCGAATCCGACAATGGTGTCGAATCCGATCCCGATCCCGTTTCCGAAAAAACGGCCCTGCGGGAACAACCCGCCGGTGACTTTGCCTACGTCCATCCGCCGGCGCTTTCCCGCAGCCAGGATGCGGCAAGAAGCTTCCAGCCCGTGTGGCACGTTGATCCCATGGCCGAAATCGTTTCCCCGGCCGACGGTGATGATCCCCATGGCGGCTTCACCTTCTCCGGCCATCTTGGCCTGCATCAACCCGTTCAATACCTCGTTGGCGGTTCCGTCTCCGCCCATCGAGACCACCACATCGTAATCTTCCTGTGCCGCCCGGCGGGCCAGTTCCATCGCGTGCAGCGGCCGTTCGGTCCGGACCAGGTCGAAGGTGATGCCGAGTTCGCTGAGCAGTTCTTTTGCCCGAGGAATATCGGCGCCTCCTTCCCCTCGGCCGGAGGTGGGATTGACGATGATTTTATATCGGACCATGGGAGATGATTGCTCCAGAAAACGAAGATAGGGCGGGATGATAACACAGCCTTCTGCAGAGCGGAAAGACGGTTTTCCCGGCGCGGTAATTTCCCGATAAACTTGATTCTTTCATAAAATCCAAGCACTCGTCTATTATTTGCTTGTAAATTCGCGGAATGGGTGGTCATCACGCCCGCCACGGTGTTGCACAGGTATTAACCCTTACGGATACACGAAGTTGCTTGTGCCGGTGCGGGTCATACCCGCGCCTGCCCCCTGCGGAGCGGGCAGGTTCAGGTTGATATTGGAGTCTGCGCGTTGCGTAGCGGGAGCAGGCAGCCAGAGGTTGCTCTAGCTATTATGGCGATCGTATTCCCGACACCACTTCGCAGTTCATGGCACCGCCAGGAACAAAATTCCGTGGAAACATCCCCTGCGACGGCCAATGCGGGAATGATGAATACCATTTTTCCATCCGGCGAAATTAAGGATGCGGGGATGCGGTTTTGAGGCCGCATCCCCGCATTGTCTCCCTAGCTTCCCGCTGCGGCTTTCGGCGCCAGGGTTCTCCAGGTTCGTCCGCCGTCGGTGGTGTGCATAAATAGAGGAGTCTCTTCCTTGTGGGCGGCGGCCCAGCCTTTGTTCCAATCGACGAAATCAAACTGGCCGGTCCAATCGATGGAGCCGAACTTCTCCCAGGTATCGGTTTGGCCGTTGTATGCGTAAATGTCCTTATCCACGGCCAGCCCGCTTACGACATCACCGCGGAAGACCCGTCCATCGCCCGGGCTGCGGATCACCAGCTGGCCCCCCGGATAGGTCATGGTGTGCCAGTTCGATCCGTCCAGGTTGGATGTATAGAAATAGGCGGCGGTAGTAGGCGTGGTCTTGGAGGTGCATTCCACACTCAGAAGCAGATTGGTATTCTGCGCGAAGAACAGAGGTGGACGGATCCGGCACGCGAAATCCGCTGTGGTGAACAACCCGGGCGGCGTGGCGGGGCTTGGCAGTTTGGCTTCGATCCAGCTTTTACCGCCGTCAAATGTCTGGAAGAGGAAAACGCCCGGCCGATTGCCGCGGCAATCACCCGTCACCCAGCCATTCCATGGTCCGGTGAATACGATCCCGGTCTTTTCGCATTCCTGTATTGGCGCATCCACGGCCGGGTCCACCATCCGCTGCCAGGTGTTGCCGCCGTTGACAGTCTGGAAAAGCGCGATCCGGTCTGCTGCGGGGTCGTCGCCCTTATGGACCAGCACCCAGGCAGTGTTGATGTTGATAAAGAAAACGTCCGAGATGCGGTATTCCCCCTCCCAGCCGGTGAGGTCGAGGGGAGCGCTTTGGGTCCACGTGTCCCCGCCGTCGGTGGTTTTCCATACCACCGGCGCGGACAGCGGCGGCAGGAGATTGGTGGAAAAGAAGGTCACCAGGGCGTTGTCGGCATCCCAGAACGCGCCGACCGCGATCCGCGAGACGTCCGGCTGGGCTGCCACATCCTCGGGAGGCGTGACATCCATCCAGGCGGATCCTCCGTCCACCGTTCGGAATACGTGCTCCCGCAGCTGCGTATCGGCGGCCCCGCCGATCGACCAACCCTTTTCCACATCTATCATATCGATGTACGATATCGCCAGCGCCGTCCCGGCTTCCAGATGGGGTAACGGGCCGGATTGCGGCTTGGCGGTTGGGAGTGGGGTGGATGTCGCCGTGGATATGGATTCGGGGGATTTCGCCATATCACTCGGAGTGCCCGCCGCCCTGTCCTCTTTGGTGGCGGAGGGGGAGGGCACAGCGATGGATGATGCGGGGAATACCGGCGTTGGGAAATTACAGGATACCAGCATGAGAAAGGATAGAATGGGCAATGCGCTGGATCGAATTCGCATGGGACCTCCAGGATCCGCTTTGAGGAATATGAGACAGCAAAGATTATACGGGTAATCGCCGGAACGGGGAATTATTACTTGGGGTATCCGATAGTCCGGCCGCGGTGCCCTCCGGCGATAAAAATAAAACCGGCCGAAGAGAATTCGGTCGGTTTCTGGCGGGAGCGACGGGATTCGAACCCGCGGTCTCGGCCTTGACAGGGCCGCGTGTTAGGCCGGCTACACCACGCCCCCGGGTGCGGGCGTGATTTATACCACGCCGATGGCCTTGCGTCAACAGCCCGACTCGGACCGACGCGGTCTTTTAGGGTGCATTGGCCCACGAGCCGGCCCGCTTATCGGGAAAACCGGTTCTTCGCGGGAAAAGAGACGGATTCTTCCGTCCGAGATTATAATTTGCCTCACTCAAGCACCGGGAGGCCGCTTATGAATTTCACACCTTCGCTTGCGGACGTACTGCAATCGGCGGATAAAATCATCGCCGCGGCAATTGCCGAAGATATTGGATCGGGAGACGTCACCAGTTTGGCGGTCTTCCCGCCGCACGCCATGGCCCGCGCGGCCATCATCGCCAAGGAGCATGGTGTGATTGCCGGCCTTCCCGTAGCGAGACGGGTTTTCGAAAAGGCGGATCCGCAGGCGGCGTTCAAGCCTACGCTGAACGACGGCGCACGGGTTAAGCCCATGGATGTCCTGGTCAACCTGGAAGGGAAACTGATATCGATGCTGTCGCTGGAGCGGATCGTCCTGAATTTTCTGCAGCATCTTTCGGGAATTGCCACCCTGGCGGCGGAGTTTGTCCAGGCCGTGCAGGGGACGCATGCCACTATCCTGGATTCCAGGAAAACCACACCGGGCTACCGGGCGATGGAAAAGTACGCCGTCCGGATCGGCGGAGCTCAAAACCACCGGCTCGGCCTGTACGATATGCTGATGGTGAAAGACAATCACATTCAGGCGGTGAAATCGCTTTCCCTGGCCGTCCGGCGCGCGCGTCAATGCTACCCCGCGCTTCCGCTTGAAGTCGAAGTGGATTCCCTGGAGCATCTCAAAGAGGCGCTATCCCTCCCGGTGGACCGGATCCTGTTGGACAACATGGATCTGGCGACCATTCATCAGGCGGTCCTGCTTGCGAACAACCGGGTGCCGCTGGAAGTCTCCGGCGGGGTGACACTCGAAAACGTCCGGCAGATTGCCGATACGGGCGTGAAATATATTTCCGTTGGTGCGCTGACCCATTCGGCGCCGGGGCTGGACATCAGCCTGGAAATCATCAGTTAGTGCTTACACCCGCAACGTCCTCCATGAACGCACAGGACACTCCGGAACGGCGGATCCAGACTGCCAAGGAGCGGTTGGGGAACCAATTGGTGATTCTCGGCCATCATTATCAGAGGGACGAGGTGATCCGGTTCGCCGATTTCCGGGGCGATTCCTTGAAGCTCGCCCGCGATGCGGCCGGGAACCGCGATGCCAAATTCATCATCTTCTGCGGGGTGCATTTTATGGCGGAGACGGCCGCCATCCTGGCCCGGCCGGGACAGGTCGTGCTGTTCCCCGAACCGGAAGCCCTGTGCCCGCTCGCGGAACAAGCGGACCTCCTTACCGTGGAGAGTGCTTGGCGCGAGCTCGGTGCAATCCTGGAAGTGGAACGGGACATCGTACCGGTTACTTATGTTAATTCCGAAGCCACCTTGAAGGCCTTCTGCGGGATCCATGGCGGATCGGTTTGCACCTCTTCGAATGCGCGCGGTGTTCTGGAGTGGGCCCGCGGCCAGCGCCCGAAGACGTTCTTTTTCCCCGATCAGCATCTGGGCCGGAACACCGGCGTGCGCATGGGGATCCCCCTCGAGCGGATGCCGCTCTGGGATCCGCGGCAGGATTTGGGGGGTAACGACCGGGAGAATATTAAAACGGCGGAGATCCTTCTTTGGAAAGGCTGGTGCTACGTTCATCAGCGGTTTCTTCCGGCTCATGTGCTCGCGGCGCGCAAGGCACATCCCGCCGTACGGGTATGGGTCCATTTGGAATGTACGCAGGAGGTGGTCCGGCTGGCGGATGACGCGGGTTCGACCGCCGATATCATCCGCCTGGTGGAAGACGCACCGGCCGGCACCCGGTGGGCGATCGGCACGGAGGGAAACCTGGTCAAACGCCTGGCGCGCGAACACCCGGACCAGGAGATCCACCTCCTATCGCCGACTCCGAACAACTGCATGACGATGAACAAAACCACGATGGAATCCCTTGCGCGGATTACGGATGGATTGTTGCGCGGCGAATGCATTCATCCCATACAGGTTCCGCAGGATGTGGCGGAAGGAGCCCGGATGGCGCTGCACCGCATGCTGGAGGTCCGCTCATGAAACTGGTCCAATCCGACGTATTGATCATTGGATGCGGCATCGCGGGCGCCGCCGCCGCCCTTCGGCTGGCAGAAGAACGCGAGCGGCAGATCACCGTGCTTACCCGGGCGGCCGAGCTGGAAGAAAGCAATACCCGCTACGCCCAGGGCGGGATCGTCACGCTGGGAAAGAACGACAGCCCGCAGAAGCTGATCCGGGATATTTTGGAAGCCGGCGCGGGCTTGAGCCTTCCCTCCGCCGCGGAGATCCTCGCGATGGAAGGCCCGCAGTTGGTACAGAAAATCTTGGTTGAGGAAGCCGGCGTGGAATTCGACCGGACCCCCGGCGGCGAATTCGATTTTGGCAGAGAGGCCGCCCATTCCCTCCCGCGGGTTTTACACGTCGGGGATGCCACGGGAAAGGCCATCATTCAAGGCCTGCTTAAATTGATGCGCAGCCGCCCGAACATCCGCTTTGTAAATTCCGCGACGGCGGTGGATTTGATCACCTTTCCACACCATGCCCGCGATCCGCTTGCGGTTTATCAGCCGATCACCTGCCATGGGGCATATGTGTACAGCGGTGCGGAAGGCGCGGTACACCGATATCTGGCGGGTGTGACCATCCTGGCCACGGGCGGGCTGGGACGGATCTACCGCTACACGTCCAATCCTGAAGGCGCCCGCGGAGACGGTCTGGCGATGGCGGACCGGGCCGGCGCGCGCGTAATCAACGCCGAATTCATACAATTTCATCCCACCGTGTTCGCCGGCCCCAGCGGCGATGGATTCCTTATCTCCGAGGCCGTACGCGGGGAGGGCGGCCGCCTTCTGACCCCGGATGGGCGTGCGTTTATGGCGGAGTATGCCCCGGAGTGGAAGGAACTGGCGCCGCGCGATATTGTCGCGCGGGCAATCCACCGCGAGATGGTCATTCATGATTACCCCCACGTTCTTCTCGATATTTCTTTCCTTCCGGCCGAGCATATAAAAACCCGATTTCCGACGATCTATTCGCGCTGTCGGGAAGCCGGTTTCGATATAACCCGCGAACCGATCCCGGTGGTGCCGGCGGAGCACTATTCCTGCGGCGGCGTGTGGACGGATTCCGATGGGCGCACGACGATCCCCGGGCTGTATGCCGTGGGTGAGGTCGCGTGCACGGGATTGCACGGGGCCAATCGTTTGGCGAGCACCTCCCTGTTGGAGGGATTGGTTTGGGGCCGGCGCGCCGCGGAGCATATCGCCGCGTCCAACGCCTTCCCGAAAGTGAATCCGGACCAGGTGCCCGTTTGGGAGCCGGGTGTAAGCGAAGAGGCCGACCCTGCGCTGATCTGGCGGGATGTGCGGACCATTCAATATACGATGTGGCATTACGTCGGATTGATCCGGTCTTCGGTCCGGTTGAACCGGGCGCTCAGCGATCTGTACCATCTCAACGAGGAAATCGAAGATTTTTACCGGACCACGCACCTGAGCGATGCCTTGATCGGCCTGCGGCACAGTATCCGGGCCGCGCTGGTGGTGGCCACTGCCGCCAAACAAAACCGGACGAGCATCGGCTGCCATTACCTCGAGGATGGCAAACAGGCCGGGGTACTCTAGAATCCACGAAGGGCACGAAGAAATTCTCGGAAATACAATTCAAGGAGGGGGAGATGGGGGAATTGCTTTTCAAGAATGAGGTGTATGCGATCATCGGTTGTGCTATTGAAGTGCGTCGTACTCTTGGCCCGGGTTTTCTCGAAGGAGGATATGGTGATGCGCTGGCCGTAGAATTTCGGAGAGAAGAGATTCCTTTTACCCGCGAGAGCAAATTCCCCGTCACGTATAAAGGATCCCCTCTGGATCGGAGATATGTTCCCGATTTGGTTTGCTATTCCCAAATTGTCGTCGAATTAAAAGCAATCGATTTTCTCTCGAGACAATGCGAATCTCAATTGTTGAATTATCTCAAAGTAACCGGATTGCGCCTGGGCTTATTGATTAATTTTGGGAGTCATGGGAAACTCGAATGGAAAAGGATGATTCTGTAAACTATTCAAATCCTTCGTGTCCTTTCGGTTTTCCCCCGGCCTACCCCAACCGGGGCAGGCTTGGCGCTTTTCGTGGAGAAAATTAAATGAAGATAGCGGTGATCGGGGCGGGAGTGGGCGGACTGGCGGCGGCATACGACCTGGCGCGCGCCGGACACGCGGTAACGATCTACGAAGCAGGCAGTACACCCGGCGGGCTCGGCGGCGGATTTCGCGACGCGGATTGGGATTGGAGCGTCGAAAAATTTTACCGGCACTGGTTTACTTCCGACCGGGATATCCTGGGACTGATCCGCGAACTCGGTCTTGGAAACCGGATCGTCGTGCGCCGGCCGGTGACGGCCGTATATCACGAGGGAAAATTTTACGCCCTCGATAGCATCCCCTCCTGGCTGGCGTTTCCGGGTCTGCCGCTTCCCTTGCGCTTCTGGAACCTGCTCGTCGCCGGATCCTTCCTGAAACTCAACCCGTTCTGGAAATGGATGGAAGCCTATTCGGCGGACGAGTGGATGCGCCGCTGGTTTGGCCGGCGGATCTATGAAAAAATGTGGAAACCGCTGATGCTGGGGAAGTTCGGAGAGGAAAATTACCGCACCATCCCCATGTCCTGGTTTTGGGCCCGGATGCACAGCCGGACGCCCAGCCTGACGACTTACGAAGGCGGAATGCAGTCTCTCCTCGACCAATTCGCTGCGCAGTTGGAATCCATGGGGGTTAAGATTAATTACTCGGCAGCTGTGCGTAAAATTTTCGCGCAGCCGGGAGGCGGTCTGGAACTGAGCGGGGAGATGGGAACCGAAGCGTTCGATTGCTGCCTGGCCACCACCTCTCCCCATCAGTTGGCCGATATGGCGCCCGGTCTGCCGGCGGAATACCTTGCCCGGCTGCGCGCCCTGCGCCATATGGGTGCGGTGGTTATGGTCTTTTCGCTTTCCCATCCGCTCTCCACCCAGGGAGTGTATTGGCACAACCTTCCCAAAGACGCCGGGTTCCCGTTCCTGGCGATGGTGGAGCATACTAACTTTATTTCCACGGCGCATTTCGGCGGCGATCATATTATCTATTGCGGAGATTATCTCCCGCTTGGCCATGAGTATTTCCGTCTGCCGAAGCAAGAATTGGAAAAAAGGTTTCTTGCCGTTCTCCCGCGCTTCAATCCGGAATTCCGGCCCGGCTGGGTGAAGAAATCCTGGCTGTATACAACGGAATATGCCCAGCCTATTCCGGAGGTGTTCCATTCGCGCCGCCTGCCGGACGTGCGGTCGCCGTTGCCCGGGTTATATTTCGCCAGCATGAGCCAGGTGTACCCGTGGGATCGCGGTATGAATTATGCGGTGCGGCTGGCGCGGGAAACGGCGAAGAAGATGATCGGTTAAGCAAGGAAAAAGAAAGGACCACCCAGAAACGAAGACACCAAGCCGATGTTATTATCGATGTCTTCGTGGTTCGGGATGGTCCCGCTCGAGTAGAATCCCCCGCTCGTTAAGAAATCCCTATCGATACAATCCGTTCCGCCGGATGATCGCCTCTACCGCGGGCGGCACCTGGCCGACGATGGACTTCCCCTCGCGCACCAGGCTCCGGATATTCGTAGAAGAAATTTGCATCGGCGGCGCCTCGATGAATGCGGTCCGTTTTGATATCCCGGGCACGAATTTTTCCAGGCGCGCCATCCCAACCCGGGTGCCGGGCCGGCGCAGCACCGCCAGTGTGCACAACCGGATCAGTTGCTTGGGGCGGTGCCAGCGGAGAATATCCCGCAGGGAATCCCCGCCCAGGAGCAGTGTGTAGTCCGTCTCCGGATTGCGCTGATGCAGGATGCGCAGCGTATCCACCATGTAGTGCGGACCGCGCCGCTCGGCTTCCACTTCGCTGAGTTCAAAACGCGGATGGCCCGCGAGCGCCGCCAGAAGCATTTCGCGGCGCAGCGGGTAGGGGGTGATGTTGTCGTCCTTGTGCGGGGGATCCGGCGTCAGCACCCAGATCACCCTGGACAGCGGCAATTGGCGCAGGGACCGTTCGGCCAGAGCGAGGTGGGCATTATGCGGCGGATCAAACGTTCCCCCGAGTATCCCTAGTCCTTCCATTCCAGCACATGCTTTCCAATACGGACCATATCCCCTTGCTGCACGCCGGCCTCCTGGAGTGCCCGGTAGATGCCCACCAGTTCGAGGATCCGCTGAAAACGGGCGACGGCTTCCTCCAACTCCCAGTAGGTCATCTCCGCGGCGCGTTCGATCCGTTTTCCCTTAACCCGCCATCCGCCGTCGGCTTCCCGTTCGATCGTGAACGCGCCCGGATCCTCGGCAGCATGGTACACCGGCAGTTCCTGCTCCACGATCGGCACCGGAGGCAATTCCCGGAGAAGTTGGAAACCGCGGTAAAGTACTTCCCGGGTTCCCTGCCGGGTTAACGCCGAGACGGCGAAGGCCTCATATCCCCGCTTTTTCAATTCGGCTTGGAGAGCCGGCCAACGTTCCTTCGCTTCGGGTTGATCCATTTTATTTACCGCCACCACCTGCGGCTTGAGTCGGAGTCCGGGATCAAACAGCGCCAGTTCGGTGTTGATCTGGGAAAAATCCGCAAGCGGATCGGTTCCCGCACCATCGATCAGGTGAATCAACACCCGGGTGCGTTGGATGTGACGCAGGAAGGCAAAGCCCAGCCCGGTGCCCGCATGCGCTCCCTCGATCAATCCGGGAATATCGGCCAGGACGACTGTTTCAAATTTGTCAAGTGCCGCGACGCCGAGATTGGGTTCGGTTGTGGTGAAGGGGTAGGGGGCGATTTTTGGAGTGGCGGCCGTGACGGCCGCAAGAAAGGTGGATTTTCCGGCGTTGGGCGCGCCCACCAGGCCGATATCGGCGATTAACCGGAGTTCAAGATGCAGTTCTTTCTCTTCACCCGGTTCGCCTTTTTCGGCGACCTGCGGCGCCTGGTTGTGGGACGATGCGAATTGTGGGTTGCCCCGTCCACCCCGGCCGCCGCGGGCCAGAAGCATTCGCTGGCCGTCTTCCGTCAGATCACCAAGTAATTTGCCTTCGGGAAGCTTGTGCACCATTGTTCCGGGCGGTACGGAAATCACGGTATCCCCGCCGGATCGGCCGGACTTGTTGTTGGTTCCTCCGTTGGCGCCGTTCGCGGCCTGGAATTTGCGCACGTTGCGGAAGTGGTAGAGCGTATTCAGTTTGCGGTCGACCTGCAGGTAGATGCTGCCGCCCCGGCCGCCGTTTCCCCCGTCGGGTCCGCCGCGCGTCACATATTTTTCACGATGGAAGTGCACCAGGCCGTTTCCGCCCCGGCCGGCCTGCACACTGATGTCCGCTTCATCCAGGAACATAATTTGCCCAAATACCTCGTTTGTGATACATTTCTCAATCAACGGTCGAGAAGGATCCGCATTTTCAAAAGCCCGATTGTGAGGATGGAGTAAGAGATGCCCCACAAATCCGCTTCCGTCAAGTCAATTCCTGATATCGTCGTTGGTCGTCTTCCGTTCTACTTGCGAACGTTACGATTGCTGGCCGCAGAAGGCCAGGAAATCACCTCGTCGTCGGATTTGGGAACCCGCCTTGGGTTGACCTCGGCGCAGATCCGAAAGGATCTTTCGTACTTCGGCGAGTTCGGAAAGCAGGGGCTGGGGTACAACATCCCCTTCCTTGTCGACCAACTGCGCCGGATCCTGAAGGTCGACCGCGTCTGGGAGGTCGTCCTGGTGGGGTTCGGCGATCTGGGTCACGCGATCGCTCACTACCATGGTTTTCACGACCGCGGATTCGAAATCCGCATGGCGTTTGACAGCGATCCGGCCAAAATCGGCCAATCCCTCGCCGGGTTCACCATCGATGATATGAGTACGATGGTCGAAAAGGTAAACGCCGCGAAAATCCGCATTGCCATGCTGGCCGTTCCCGCCACGTCTGCGCAGAAGGTCGCCAATCTGCTGGTAAAAGCCGGCGTGAAAGCAATCCTTAATTACGCCCCCACAAACCTGAGCGTGCCCCAAGGGGTCGCTGTGCAGAATATTGATCCGGCAGCCCATATGCAGCACATGACGTATTACTTGGAACCTTAAAAAAACCACGGATCGCACGGATTGAAAATCGATTGCACGGAAAAATATCCATGGAATCGTGTTTTTAATCCGTGTAATGCGTGGTTAGCTTTCCTGCCCCTTCGATAATATCTCTGAAATCCGTTTGTTCAGTTGATCGGGCGAAAACGGTTTAAGGATATATTCCGCGGCGCCGGCTTCCAACCCGGTCTGGACTTCGGCTTCCTGCCCTTTGGCGGAGAGAAAGATCACCGGTATGTGCCGCAGTGTGGGGTCCGCCTTCAACCGGCGGCAGGCTTCATATCCCGTCATGCGCGGCATACGGACGTCGAGCAGGATAAGGTCCGGCTGTTCGCGGCGCGTGCACTCCAGGACCTCCTCCCCGTTGCTGAGCGCCACCACCTCGTGTTTTCCATAGGTTAAGGTAAAGACAATCAAGTCGCGAATATCCCGTTCGTCTTCCGCAATCAGAATCTTGGCCATGAGTCCCGTCCTTGTCAGGATTGTACCGCGTCCCTGGGAAGCATAACATGGAAGGTGCTTCCCTTTCCAGGCACCCCTTCGCTTTCCACCGTAATCGATCCCCCGTGCATGTCCACAAGCCGGCGGGTAATCGGGAGCCCCAGACCGGTTCCGGATGTTGCCATGACCGTGGGATTTTCACCGCGGTAGAACCGCTCGAAGATCCGTTCCTGCTCGGCCGGTGCAATGCCGATGCCCGTATCCACGACGTCGATCTGAATTCCGCCCGGGCGCGAGAAGGCGCGCAGGACAACCTTCCCTCCGGCCGGCGTATAGAGGAAGGCATTGTCGGCAAGGTTGTGCAGGATCTCCGCCACCCGCCCGCGGTCGGCCTGGATGGAAGGCAGATCCTTTTCCACATCCAGGCTGATCTCCAGCGGCTTATCTTCCTTCGCGCTCTTCTGCCTCAGCGATTCGGCGATCTCCTCGAGTAGACCCGGGAGTTCCACCACATCCAGGTTCAACCGGATTTGGCCGGATTCCATGCGGGAGATATCGAGCAGGTCGCTCACCAGAAGTTCCAGACGGTCGGAATTGCCCTTGACGACTTCCAGGTAGCGGCGTTGCTCGTCGTTCAGCGGTCCGGCCGCATTCATCATTAGCATTTCCGTATACCCGCGGATGGCGGTCATGGGTGTGCGTAGTTCATGGGAAACGGTAGCGACGAATTCGGATTTCAGACGGTCGATTTCGACTTCCTGGGTGATGTCGCGGAATACGGCGACCGTCCCAATGAATTCCTCACCGCTGGCCACCGGCGCCAGATGGACCGAAAGCACCCGGCCGCTGTCGAGTGCGATCCTTTCGGCGAGGTATTCGCCGCCGCCAATCTCCGCCGGCTCGGTGCGCCATTGGCGCAGGCGCTCCTGCCATGGGCGGCCGGCTTTCCCAAACAGGCCGATGAATTCACCGGCCGGACGGTCGATCACCTGTTCGCGCGGGAGGCTGAGCAACCTCACGGCGGCGTCGTTGAACAGGACGATCTTCTGTTCCTCGTCCGTCACCATCACGCCGTCGGCAATGGCTTCCAGCATGGCCCGTGATTTCCGTGATTCCACCTGCTGGCTGCGCACCAGGTCGCCCAGCCGGTCGGCCTGGTCACGGATCAGGCGGTAAAGCTCGGCGTTGTTGATCGCCGCCGCTACCTGGTTCGCTGCGGCCGAAGCCAGCTGCAGCTGCTCCGGATTGAATACGGATGGATCCTGGGCAAGCAGCAGCAACGCCCCCAGCGCGTCCGCCCCCACCATCAAGGGCACAGCCAGCGCGCTGCGGTAACGCATCGGCTCGTCCGGATAGAGGTGGACCCAGCGCGGATCTTTTTCCAGATCCGGAAGGATAACCGATTGTCGCTGCTGGATGACCCATCCGGCCAGTCCCTCGCCTGCGCGGAAGGGCAGCGAGCGGCCGCCCATGGGAAGGGGAGCATCTTTTTCCAGCGATGCCCGGTAGACCAGGAGCTGCGTCTGGGGGTCCAGGAGCACGATCGCCGCCTGGTCGGCCCCAATGGCTTCGTTCACCAGTTGCAGCGCGCGGGCGAGCACCTGTTCCAAATCCAGGCTGACGACGAGTTCGGTGCTGA
This sequence comes from Anaerolineales bacterium, assembly GCA_034430775.1. Lineage (GTDB taxonomy): Bacteria > Chloroflexota > Anaerolineae > Anaerolineales > RBG-16-64-43 > JAFGKK01. The sequence continues at coordinate 15,542 of DAOUDU010000227.1, forward strand.
TGCGCAGCAGGGTTTCCGCGCGCTGGTGCTCCCGTTCAAGCGCGGTGGTGCGCTCGACCACCCGGTGTTCCAGGTCGGTCGTCAAGGCATGCGAAGTCTGATGCAGACGGACGTTTTCCAGCGCCTGACCGAGTTGGGCGGATACCGTTTGCGCCAGGGAGAGATCGGCATAAGAAAACAGGTGCTGTTCCGGGCACTCGATCAGGATCATCCCGGCCGTATCGCCTGAGATCAAGAGCGGCAAGATCAGAAGCGAAACCACCTGGCGCTGCACCAGCCAGGGGCGGAGCGCGCCCAAGCGCGGATCCTCCGGCGCGTTTTCCACATGCATCGGCGAACGGGTCTGCAGGATCGTTTCAATCACGGGGGATCCGCGCAACGGCAGACTCAGGCTCATCGCGGAGGGCCGCCCGGGATAGATGTGTTCCGCGACGACGGTAGCTTCCTCCCGGTTCTCCTGGATCAGCACCGCCGCGGATTGGGGAACGTCGAAGGCGGCGGCCAGTTCACGGCAGGCGATTTGCAGTAGTGAGCGTTCGTTGCTGGTTGTGATCGCCGCATTGGTCAGCCGGTTCAGGAGCGCCAGGTGCGATGCGCGTTCGTCCAGTTCGCGCGTACGGTCGGTCATCTCCTGGAAGAGCCGGGCTTTTTCCAGTGCGAGGGCGCTTTGGTTGGCGAGGGAAAGCGCCACTTCCTCAGTGCCCTTGGAAAAAGATTCCGCGGCGGTGAAATTCTCGAGAAGCAGGATGCCCAGCAGCCGGTTGCCGGCTTGCAGCGGCACGCCGAGGGCCGAGGCCGGTATCAATCCCATCGTTCCGTTCCGGTACGCTTCAAGGTTCTCCGCGGACAGGTTGAAATCCGCAGCCATGTCCACATGACTCCAGTGCACCGGCTTTCCAGCCCGGTAGGTGTGGCCGGGCAGACCCTCCCCGGCGGCACAGGCGATCTGGGTCAGATATTGCGCGTTGGCGTAGCCGGATACGGCTTCGATCGCAAGCGTTGAGCGCTCTCTGTTCCACAACGCCGCCATCGCGCCTTCCGCCTCCGGAATGGCATTGCGCGTTTCGTCCACCAGCGATTGCAGGATAGACGGCACATCCAGGCCCGATACCTGCCGGCTGAATTCCAGAAGCACATTGCCTTCGTGCAGCCGGCGCCGGGTCTCCTCGACCAGCCGTGCGTTCTCCAGGTATACGGCGACCTGCTCGCCCAATAATTGGAAGAGGTCTTCATCCCCCATCCGGAACGGCGTCACCGCATTTTGCGAGATGAGCAGGGTAACCGCTTCCGTTTTGGATCGGGCGCGGATTGGGAAGCAGAGGAATGATTGGGCTTTAAGGGCCGAGAGCAACGGCGAGTTTTGCCAGGTCGGGGCTTCCTCAAACGACAGCGCGAGGATCGGCTGGCCGCGCTGGAACATACTCAGGATCGGATTGTGCTGTCCGAGCAGCATGTCCAGCTGGGCTTCGGCCGGGACGTTTCCTTTCGCGAGCCGCAGGCGGGGTCCGCCGGGTCCCTCTTCCGCCACGAGGATGACATCGAAGGGGTAACTGTCGAGCAGATTTTGGGCGAACGTTTCCAGCAGCGCCTGTGGTTCGGATTGCGCGGAAAGGAATTCCGTCGCCTGGATCAGCGCGAGCAGCCGGTTGAGGCGGGATTGCACGCCGCCGCCCTCCGCCGATGCGGCTTCCGGCGCGGCCGAGATTTTGGACTTCACCGCAGATTTGCCCGGGCGGCGCTTTTCGGTCAGGGCCTGTTCCAGAAGATCTGTCTGGATGGCGACAGTGGCCTGGGAGGCGAATATTTCCAGAAACGAAAAATCGGCTCCGGGTTTCGAACTTGGCGCCGGTGAGAAAGCGAGCAATCCGATCCATTCGCCGCTGGAGGTCCGCAGCGGGAGGAGAAGGATCTCCCGCGCTTCCATTTCATCTGATATTTCAGCGCCGAATCGCCGCGCCTCGACATCCCCCGTCGCGGTCTGGAGGGGAATGCTGCCTTCCACGCCGGAGCGGGCGGAGATCCAACGAAGGACGGTTTCGCGGGAAAGGCGTAGTGCCTGGATCGATGTCCAGGCGCGTTCCGAGATGCCGGAACGGGCGACCCATTCCAGCGTATCCGCGTGCAACAGCCCGATCAGCACCGGCGTCAACCCCAGGGCGTCGTGGATGCTTTGTGTGATGGTTTCCAGGCGGCTGGCAAGGGGGGCGTGCGAAAGGGAAACCTTGCCCGTCTGATGGATGGTGGAAAGCAGCCGCGCCCGCCGCCGCAGCGCGCCGGCTGTCTGTGCCTGTTCTTCGTGCCGCTGGGTATTGCCCATGGCGATCGCGATCTGGATCCCGAACGCCTGGACAATCTCAAGCGATTCCCCGTCGAACCAGCCCGGCTGCTGGGAATGCAGGTCGATCAATCCCACGGCATGCTGTTCGACAATCACCGGGACGAGGATGGCGGAGAGGATTCCGGGATGGTCGGCTTCAACCGGTTCGGTGGAGATGTCGCGGATCAGGTGGGGTTTGCCGCTTTCAAGAACGTCCGTCTCCATCCGGGAGAGTGTGTTGTGCGTCAGGGATTCCCCTACCAGCAGCAGCGGGCGCAGCGGGTACGCCGTCCGCTTCGGGTCCAGCAGCGCGATCCGTCCGCAATCCGCGCCGGTCACCCGGATAGATTCATCGTGAATCAATTGGATCAGATACGGCAGATCGATGCTTGTATTCAGCTCGCGCGAAACGCGTGTCAGCGCGGTCAACTGGTCCACCCGCCGTCGAAGGGACGTGTCGGTGGCGGAAAACAGCTGCTCGCGTTCAATGGTGCCGGCCAGCTGGCCGGCGACAGCGGAGAGGAAAAGGTCATCGTCCAAATCGAATGCGTGGATTTTTCTCCCCAGCAGCAGTTCGCCGATGCCGCGGCCGCGGACGAGCAGCGGCGTAACGATCCAATGATCGTCCGGGAAAAAATCCACCCACGGCCGGTAGCAGGCCGGAATCGATTCGGATCCTTTGGCGCGGTCAATGACAACGGGTTTCGCGGTGAAGGTAACGGCGAACCGGCTGAGCGGATCTGCGGTCGAAAGCGTTGCGAACCGGCGCTGTTCATCCTCGCCCAGACCGTGCGCCGATCCGGGATGAAGCTGAATCTCATCGCGGGATTCATCCAGGAGAAAAAGCGCCCCGTGATCGGCGGTGAGAATGCGGTCCAACTCACCCAGCGCCTGGCGCAGGTAACCCTCCAGCGGCGGGGGGGATGCGGCCAAGGTGGACAAGCGGCGTATGAAATCGGCCCGCTCCGACCCGCGGCGGTACTCCTCCATTACCAGTTGGCTGCGGATCAGCCGCCCAGCTTGCATGGCAAGCGGATTCCAGCGGCGGAGATCCTCCTCGTCGATCGGCCCGCCGGCTTTGTTCGCGATCCATAACCAGCCGGTAGAATCACCCACCGCTCCCAGCGGAAGGATCCCGACGTTTTTGATCACGAGCGCCCGGGTGAGGGGGGGCAACCCCAATTCGCGCAGCAAGGGCAGCGTGTCGGTTCCATTGGCGGCGGCCGGCTCCATGGTATGCCAGCGGATCCGCACCGGGCTTCCGGGGGGAAGCGCGATCCGCATCATCGGCAGAAGATGCTCCGGAATCCCTTGGAACGGTTTGCGTGGTTCAAGCGATTGGGTCGATTCGGCGTACAGCAGGAAGCCGATGATTTGCGCGTCGATGAAAGGGGAGAGCACCCGGACCAGTTCGCGGAAAAACGCATCCGGTTCGGAAAGCAGGTTTGCGGCCCTGGAGATTTCCGCCAGCGCATTCGCTTCCGACACCCGGCGCACTTCGTTTTCGTGAACCAGCGCATTCTGCAGGGAGAGTACGGCAAAATCGATGGCCGGAGCCAGCCGGCGGAGAGTCTCCTCCGGAAAGGCGGACGGTTGTACTGCAAAAAACTCGATTGTGCCCAGCAACTCACCGGAAATCTCGAGCGGAAATCCGAGGAAGGAACGGAAGGATTCCTTCTGCGGTGAAGAGCTCGGCTGCAGGCCGGGGTGTTTTTTTAGATCCGGGATGCGGAGGGGATGCCGCTCCCGCGCGAGCAGCCCCGACGGACCTTCGCCGAGGCGGATTCCCGAATGAGGCAACCGGATGGCCGGATCCAGTGTTGTCCCGGCCAGGGAACATGTGGGGATCAGCTGGTGGCGGATCGGATCCCAGATAGTAATCATTCCCCAATCCGCACCCGAAAGCGGAAGCAGATGGTTGAGGATTGCATGTGCGGTTTTTGGGAGTTCGAGCGCTGAAAAAACGGAATGGAGGAAATTCGGGGCGGTTCCGGCGGGGGACGGCGAAGCGAGCTGGGAGGCGACCGGCAGCGGGCGGAACCGGATTTCCATTTCGGTTCTTCCATTCGTGCCGATACGCTGGGATGAAACATGATACAGCTGTTTCCGGATCCGGACGACCGCGCGGCCTTCCCGAGATGCCAGTTGCCAGATATCGCCTGCGGGATACGCGGCCGAGGTCAGACTTTCCAGTGACAAACCCATTCCGGGCAGCCCGAACCAGCGCTGCATCTGATCGTTGGCGCGGATCAGCTGGCCGCCGGACGTGACAACCATCCGGGCTTCCGGAATGGGCGCTTCGGCTGCATCCAATGCGGGACGCGGCACACGCTTCCGGGATAGCCGGCGGGTGTACAGAACCATGCCGAGCCAGATTGCGACTCCGAGGGAGAGGATGAAAAGGCCGATGGGGAGGAGATGGCCGGGTGTGGGCATGTGGGGATAGATGGTGGTGCTATGGGCCGGTCTGGCGGGGCATCGCGGCCAGTTCCGTTATCTGCCGGACGTCGCTGAAATTATGCTGCGAGGAATGGATGGCGGTCACCGACAGGCTTACCAGCGGCGCGTGGATTTCCATTCCGGCGGCGTTTCGTGTCAGCAGATATCCTCTCTGCTGATCCACGTAGGAGTACTTACCGGACGCGGATTGTATGAACCGGCTCTTCAGCTGGGCTTCGAGAAGACCGGCGCGGGCCTCCTCCGTGATCACGACAAAACTATCGCCCCCGGAATAGCCGATGAAGTCATCCGCCGCGCCCAGTTCATCCACGGTCTTCAGGATCAGATCCGCCGCAAATCGCAGGAAGTCATCGCAGGCGGTGTCTCCATAGGCGGAGCGGTAGGCGTCGAAATCCATCAGCCGGCAGTTCAGCATCGACCAGCCTTTGCGCGGGAGGAACCCCTCCAGGCGGGATTGAATCTGGCGGCTGGTGGGCAGACCCGTGCGCGGGTCGGTCAGGCTTTCCTGCTCCGCCCGCGTCATTGCATTCATGACCCGCAGGCGCAGTTCCTCGATGTCGAACGGCTTGGTGATGTAATCGTCCGCACCGAGCTCCAAACCGGCGATCCGGTAACGGCGTTCGTCGCGCTGGGTGAGGAATAGGATCGGAATGTGCCCGGTGCGGGAAGAGGAACGCAATTGCCGGCAGACCTCGTAGCCATCCAGGTCCGGCAGCATAATATCGAGAACGATCAAATGCGGCAGGGAGTGCCGGGTGAGGGAAAGCGCGTCCTGGCCGCGCGCGGCAACCGATATTTCGAATCCCTGGGATTCGAAATACGTCTGAAGCATATTGCCGATATCCGGATCGTCCTCCACGACCAAGATCCTTCGCTTTCCCATGGGACCTCCTTGACGCGTTGTTCCGGCGCATTGATTTTACTGCATCCGGGAGAGTATGGCGTCCGGACCGATCGCATGGATCCCGGGAATCCTTGCATAAACGTTGCAGGGGTGATCATCATCCCGGCGCTGCCCTCGCACCTGTCCCCCGAACGATGAGCATCGATGATTTTCCGATGCGAAGATTTCGGGAGGAGGGCAACATTCCGGCTTGTATTTGTCTTTGGAGTCGGGATGGTTTTCAGGCGAAGGTGGTCCAACCGGGGATCCAGGGGGGATTGCTAGCGATATTTCTTATCCGGGCGAAACCCCTGGATGCCCGTCAGGAACACCCTTGCTGCGCATCGCGCAGGCTCCAAATTCGAACCGAACCTGCGCGCTCCGCAGGGGCAGACGCGGGTAGGACGATTTCTTGATATATATATTCAGCAGGGGGATCTCAGGCGGAGGATTTGCGTTGTACCCGGAACGTGCAACTTGGATCGCCATTTGACCGGCAGGTTATCTCTTCGACGGTATACTGCCTCGCGCTGCAGGCCCACGCAAGCCCTTCCTGAATCGCACCGACCGGCAGCTGACAGCATGGCGACGATCTCGTCATTTCCCAGCAGTGGGGGCATCGTTCATTGATCAACAGGACTTCTTGTGCGCGTTTTTCCACCCGGACACGCTGGTCGCTGTAGTGGTTCAACGTCCAGGCCAGCAGGTCCATTCCGCGCAGGACCTTCTGGGCGGGTGGAAGCAGGCGGAACCCGCGGTGGGAAAGCCCGAGGATTCCGGAGAATGCCCTCAACCCGCGCCGGAACATCACCCGTCCGGTGCGCATGCAAATTCCATGGGTGGTTTGCTCGCCGAATATCACCTCCAGCGCCTGGAAGACCTTGGACGGCGTGCCAAAGGGAAGGTCCGGCACCTTGTCCCCGGACAGCTCCAGCCCTGCCTGGCGCATGACAAGCGCGAACTTCTGCTTTCCGAGGACCTCTTCGTACGCCGAGAACATCAGGTCCCCGATTTTTGCGGGGTAGATATCGGGCAGGGGTTGCGGAGGAACAGGCCACGATGCGGCAATGTCCATCGGTTTATGAGCGGCGCCGGTCCTGGATGAGGGTCTGTTCATCAAGGGATCAGGACTTTTCGCCGGATTCGATTTCCTGAAGGATGCCGTTGAGGAGTTCCAAGAGGATGGTCTTGACCTTTTCCTTGTCATTGGCGACGCAAGGGATGCATTTCACACTTGGATCCAGTTTGAGGGCGATCCGCAGATCATCCACCGGCCAGGCTTCCGGGACGTCTTGTTTGTTGGCGGCCACCACGTAGGGGGTCGGGGCGTATGCGCGGAAGGTATCCAGGATGAACCGCGCTTCCCGGAACGTCTCCGGCCGGGAGCTGTCGACGATGACGACGAACCCGAGCATGCCCTCGGAGAGGATTTCCCACATAAAGTCGAACCGCTTCTGTCCGGGTGTGCCGAACAGGTAGAGGACCAGGTCGTCGTCCACCGTGATCCGTCCGAAATCCATAGCCACCGTCGTCGTCTCCTTTACCTTTTCCACTTCCAAGGAGATTTTCCGCTCGGTCGAGACGACCTCGATTTCACTGATGGAACGGATGAACGCGGTTTTCCCTGAGTTGAACGGTCCGGTGACCACCATCTTTACTGTCTGCATATTGGAAAGCGCTCCTTATAACGAGCGGATGCGATCAGCCAGGCGTTTGATCAACCCGGCCTGCTCGGGAGTCTTGGGCATGGGTTGGATCTTGGCCAGCGAAGGCGGCGGCGGAAGGCCCTCGGGCGGCAGTATTTCCACGACACCGGCCTGGATTAAACCGTACACGATCCTGCGCAGCTCGATCTCGCTCAACCGGTTGGCGCGCGCGATCTGACGCATCGTGTTCTTGGGCGAGATGTAGGACACCACCCGCCACTCTTCGACGCTCAGGTTGATGTTGCGCAGCCGCGCGTCCGGGCGGTCGGTGAATTTTAGTGCGAAATCCAGATTGGGAATCTCTTCCTGCAATTGCTCGAATTCCCGCATCCGGCGCGCACCCTCCATGATCAGATTTTCCAGATCGATGCGGACGGTGATGCGGTCGTCGGGCGGGAGGATTCCAAGGTAGAATTGGAAAATTCCCTCATTCCAGGTGAACAGGCGGAAGACCAGGTCGTTGAGGTACTTGTGCAGGGATTGCAGGATTGCCTGCTGGGTCAGGTAATTGGCGTGGATCAGCAGCAGCCCCAATTCCTTGTCATTCGCCGCCTCCGGCCGAGTTTCCAGGGTGGTGGCCTGTTCTTCGGTCAGCAGGTGATTGTAGCGGAGGATGGAAATCAGGCGCCCGCCTTCGTCGCCGCGCTGGCCGTATATTAATTTCCCATCCAGGAATGCCAAGCTGGCCAATTCGTTCGGGCCCTGGATGGTGAGGGTACCGCTTTTCTTGGCAATATGAATCAGGTTCAGCAATTTAGTGACGCTGAAATCACGCAGGTTGCCCTGGAGGGCCATGCTGTTTTCCGATCCTATAGAATAATGGCGATCCCGCAGTTTCCCCGATAACTTGACAGGAGATTATACCCGTAAGTTTCCGGGAAGGTCAAACGGGAGCACCTGGTGGGAAGTAATTGCCATAAATATCATCCAGCTTCTTTTTATTTTCCGTAAAAATTATGGAAAGATCGCATGGGAATGGAGGCCGGACTGGTCGAAAAAACGGGAAGTTCCGGCTTCTTCCCTTGGGGCTTGGGTTGAGTACCTGTCCAGGGCGCCCGTTTCGCGCCTGATGCGGGGAAAAAAAGAGAAATAAAGGAATGCGGTCAGGAATTGAGGTGAATTGACCGTTTCCCGGTACTATCGTTTAACGGATAATCGGATGACGGAATGAATTGCGCACAATGAATCCAGCCGGGCTGGCATTACTCATTTTCCTTGGTTTTTTTTCGTTATGCAATACTTCGAAGCAGTAATAAATAGAGAAAAAAGTGGCGTTTTTTTACACTTACTTTTTAGTGCGATTGTCTATGGTTTCCTTTTTAATTGATGTTTGACCGGCGACGGACGGGATGCTAAAATGCAGCCCGGTCAAGCCCCCGTTGTCTAGCGGCCCAGGACGTGGCCCTCTCAAGGCCAAAACACGAGTTCGAACCTCGTCGGGGGCACCTTGCAGAAAAAATAGTATTGAATTGGATCTTGCAGGGTCTGGATTATTTTAAATTTTTTGGTATACTAATAACTGGTACGGGGGGTTTTCCCCTACGACCAGGCGCCGGCCGCCCCCCTCGGCTGGCGCTTTTTTTTAAATTCAACAGGATCCAATAGAGGAAAGAATTTCCCCTGCATGACGATAGACCCTTTATGGCGCCGCACCCCAGGTCCTCCGACCGATTCCCATCCGGCAACAAACCTGTTATCATAAACCCTTGGCGAAAACCGCCCGCAATAAACATCTACTTCTTGGGAGATGAAGGCATGACGATACCCAGTTTCTTGCGTTCCCGTTTCTTTATCGCAGGATGTCTATTCATCGCAGCCGGCGCCGTAGCGATCGTTTGGGCGATTAAGCTGATGGATTCCCTATATGCTTACCGGTCGCCGCTGCGGGCACAGCCGCCGGCCATCCAGGAGCCGCTTGGGTCCGCCGTCTCACAGCGAATGGTCATTGTTTTGGTGGATGGACTGCGGGATGACACATCGCAGGACGCGGAACTTATGCCGTACCTGCAGACCCTGCGTGGCATGGGCGCGTGGGCGACCATGCACAGCCGGCCGCCCTCGTATTCCCAGCCCGGTTATTCGACGCTGCTGGTCGGGGCTTGGCCGGATATCAATGACGGGCCACCCCTCAATCTGGATTATGAAAAGATTCCCTACTTCACACAGGATAATTTATTCACCGCTGTCCGCCGTGCGGGCGGAAGAACTTCCATCGCGGCGAACAACGCCTTCGAAAAATTGATCCCCCTTCCGGATGTGACTGAATCCTTCTATACCGAAGAATGCAATCGGACAGGAGACGACGAAATCTTCCCCCAAGCCCTCGAATGGGTGAAGACCGGAGGCCAGTCGCTGATCCTTGTGCATTTCTGCCAGGTCGATGATGCCGGCGACAACCTCGGCGGCCCCAAGAGTGCCGCCTGGGCGGAAGCTGCGACCCGGGTGGACGGAATGATCCGCCAGCTTGCGGTAAAGATGGATTTCACGAGAGACACGCTGATGATCGTCAGCGATCACGGGCAGATTGATGCCGGCGGACACGGCGGCCCCGAAGCGATTAATATGCTTGAGCCGTTCATCCTGGTCGGCGCCGGTGTCTGGCCGGGTTATTTTGGCAACATGCAAATGGTCGATGTGGCACCCACCGCGGCCGTAATGCTGGGAGTATCCCTTCCGGCCAGCACCCAGGGCCGGGTCCTCACCTGGATGCTTACGCTTCCGTATGAAACGAATATCGCGCTTCCGGATGCGACCGAAAGGCAGCAGGAAGCGCTTTACAAACAGTACGCCTTCATGATCGGCACGAGCGCGACACTGAATGAGGCTGAGTCGGACCCGGTGGTCAAGTACCAAGCCGGGATCGATCGCGCTCGGGAAAACCGCCTCGGCGGGGAAATCATGGGGCGCGTGTTTCTGATGATGCTTCCGGCCGCTGCGGCGGTTTATTTCGCGTGGAAATTCCGCGGCCGGAAACTCCTGGATCGGGTACTGCTCTTCCTGCTGTATGGGATCGTTTTCACAGCAGTCTATACGCTGTTGTTCCGCCAGACCTTCTCCCTCAGCCGGGTGCAGTCTGAATCCGGGTTGATCCTCGGAATCCTCGCTTCCTCGGCGGCTGGTTTCCTGACCACCTGGCTGGTCTACGCCTACTGGAAGCGATTCCTTTCGGAAGGGATTGAGTCCATCGCAGAAAATACGCTTGCGCTGGCGGGCGTGTTCATGACGCTCCTGTCACTCCTGACGGCCGCGCATTTCATCGTGAACGGTACGGTGGTCCGCTGGACCCTTCCGGAATGGAACACCGCCTTCTTCGGGCTGCTTTCCATGCTGTTGATCCTCTCGCTGGCGGTATTGGGCGGGTTGCTGGCGGGCGGCGCGGGGCTGATCCAATGGGCAATCGCCCGGCGGTCAGAGTCGGAATCAGGCGGCCATTTCGTCCGCCCGCCGGTAAAAACAGAGTCGGCGAAGCGTCCCGCAAAAGGCAGAAAACGCACAGGCCGCGGCACCGGACGCCGGAAATAGCCGCTTAGCATCGGTTTACCTAAAACAAAGTCCCCCGCGTTATCAGCGGGGGATTTTGTTTTTCAGGCCATCAAAATACACTCTTCATGCCCGCGCCTGCCCTCGCGGAACGTTCCGGCTCGCATCTGATCTTGGAGCCGGAATGGTAGTGAAGCGAGGGTGATCTTGGCAGGCATCCATTACTCCACCGTAGGATTTGTAGAAAACTTGTTGTGGAATCCCGCTAAGAGCACCCCTTTGAGTGGGAATGCTCCCCCCACTTGGGAAAGCTTCGCATCGGACGACCGTCGATGCTCATCGCTCGGGGAGCAGGCGCGAGGGCAGGCGCGGGAATGACAAACCTCCACCAAGATATTCGTGTACTTCCGATTTTCCTTTGTGTTCTTCGTGGATACTATTGGCGCCCCAATCCCTGTTCGACGAGCAAAACCGCGTCTTCGCGGTTGGTGACTTCCCCCGCCGCCTGCGCCTCCCGCAGCGCGTCGAGCAATTCACCGATCTGCGGTCCGGGTGAAAGGTTGAAATCCCGGAGTAGGTCGTCGCCCGTCAACAGCGGTGTGGGACGAATCAACTCCTCCGGGCGTTCGAAATAACCTTCCAGCAGGGAATGGACTGTCTCCACCGCAGCTTGCCATTTTTCCGGAGCCGGTCCCGCCGCATCGGTCGCGAGCGTATCTGCCAGGGAAAACAGGCTTACGGCGACGCCGCAGGGACCGGTCCCGCGGAAATAGCGGAAAACCGCCCGGCGTGTGACCGGCAGGCTGGATTGCAGAAGCAGCGGCCGCATATGGTTGCGGACAATCTTGGAGACGAAATCCGATTCGTCGTTGGAAAATCGGAGTGCGATGGCGCGATGCAGCGCCCAATCCGCGCCCAGCTGCTCGTGACCCAGGAAGTGAACCTCGCCGAGTCCGTTGAGGTTGCGGGTCTCCGGTTTGGCGGCGTCGTGGAGAACGGCCGCCAGGAAGAGCAGCCCGCGTAGCGGACGCTCATCGCACAGCGGACGGGTCAGATATTCGGTGAGGGAGGTTTGAAAGCGGCCGAGCCGTGCGCGCGCCAGGCCCATCGCCGGATCGCTGGCGCGTTTGGCGGCGGGCTCGCGGGCCAAGATATCGCACACCGCCTCCAGTTTTTCCAGTGAGGCCAGCGTGTGATCCCATACGTCGCGGCGGTCCGGTCCATCCCGCCGGTCCCCGGCCAACCCGGCCGTTTCCGGCAGGATCACCTGCAACAGCCCGAGTGATTCCAGCGAGTGGATAGCCGGAGCGACCTTCCTGCCGGAAAGGATTCGGAAGACCTCGTCGCGGATCCGCTCGGCGGAAATTTTTCCGAGCAGTGACGCCCCCGCCCGGGATTGTTCCTTGGTTTCCTTCTCGATCCGGAATCCAAGTTGGGTGGCGAACCGGATGGCGCGGATGGCCCGCACCGGATCGTCCGCGATCGCGTGCGGGGAGCAGGCGCGCAGGAGCGCGTGCTTCACGTCGACTGCTCCCCGCAACGGGTCGATTATTGCTGAATCGAGTGAAAGCGGGAGGGCGATCGCATTGGCGGTGAAATCCCTGAGTGCCAGGTCCTGCTCGATCGATGATTCCCGAAGTGCGGCGAAATCCAGCGTAAAGCGGTTCTCCCCGCGGACGAGGATCACACGGCCTATCCCACGCGCTTCATCCAGCGGATAAAACGCCGCCCCGAGCGCATTGGCGACCGTCCGAGCCGCTTCCACGCCGCTTCCGCGGAGGACGATGTCGATATCCACGACCGGCCGGCCGAGGATCGAATCACGGATCGCCCCACCGACCAGATATGCTTCCGGAGAAGTGACGTACGTCCGGATCTCGTCCATGATCGGGGGCAGGGCGAACCCGAGCGGGGCTGGTTTTTTTTTCTTTTGGGAATTCTGTCCTTTACGCATCAGGGTTTACGCCGGACCAGCCGGTTTCTCCTTCAACGCCGCTACGTACGGGATGTTCCGGAAATATTCGTCGAGGTCGAGTCCGAACCCGAACACGTAACGGTCGGGGATGGAAAAGCCGCGGTAAAGGACCGGGATCGTCACTTCCCGCCGTTCCAGCTTATCCAGCAGGACGCAAACCTCGAGTGAACGCGGATGCCGCGCGCGCAGGATGTCAAGCACGGAAGCCAGGGTGCGGCCGCTGTCGATGATATCCTCCACCACCAGCACGTCGCGCCCGGCAATCGACGATGCCAGGTCGAAGGTGATCCGCACCTGGCCGGACGATTCGCGCGCGCCTGCGCCGTACGAGGAAACCGCCATGAACTCCACCGTATGCGGAACGGTCAGGGCGCGCATCAGATCCGCAAGGAAGACCACACCGCCGCGCAGGATGCACAGCAACATCAGATCCTTCCCGGCGTAATCCCGGTCGATCTGCGCGGCCAATTCCTTAATCTTGGCCTGGATTTCCTGTGCGGAAAACAGCACATCCATTCCGGGTGCGGGAACCCTGGCCGCAGAATTCATTTCTTGGGCACCTCATGGTGCGCCCGGCAGCGTGCTTCATACATTTCGCCGTCACCCATAACGACCACCGGATCGTGGATGGCGGCCGGTCTCCCGGCGACGAGCCGCTGGGTGCGCGAAGCCGGTTCGCCGCATTGCATGCAGATCGCCTGGAGTTTATCGAGCCGTTCCGCCTGGGCCATCAACGACGGCATCGGGCCGAACGGTTCGCCGCGGAAATCCGTATCCAGCCCGGCGGCGATCACGCGCAGTCCCCCCGCCATGAGACGGTCGGCCACGCGCAGGATATCATCGTCAAAAAATTGCGCTTCGTCGATCCCCACCACACGGGTGTCGTCTTCCACCAGGCGGAAGATATCCTGCGCGGCGCGGACCGGCGCGGCATCGAATTCGGCGCCCGCGTGTGAAGTCACTTTCCCGTAGGCGTATCCGGCGTAACGCGAATCGATCGCCGGAAAGAAAACCTGCACCTTCTGGCGCGCGATGCGCGCGCGGCGCAGCCGGCGGATGAGTTCGTCGGTCTTTCCGCTGAACATCGGACCGGTGATCACTTCCAGTGAGCCTGTCGCAGACATGTGGTGTCCTCGGTGAAGCCGTTCCAAGTGTACCGCAGAAGGGAAAAAACGATTCGCGTCTTTCCCTGGAATTTGCTTTCATTCGGAATTCTTTCCCTGGAGCTGTTCCAAAAGTGGAAGAATAGAGTGCCGGAGATCATGCACTTTCCCTGTTGGATCGTCATTCCCGCGGCTGCCCTCGCGCCTGCTCCCCGAGCGATGAGCATCGGCGGTCGTCCGATTCGAAGCTTTCGCGAGTGGGGGGGAATATTCCCGCTCGAATCTGCTCTTTATGTGGGAATGGTTGCGAAGCGGGGGTGTTCTCAGCGGAAATCCAGAAGGATGCAGGAGTGGTGCCCGCCCTTGCTGCGCACTCGCGAAGATTTAGAAAACAACTCAAACCTGCGCACTCCGCGAGGACAAGCCAAGTACATGCGGGCATGATGATCACGCGGGTTAAAAAAACGGGGCGGTCGAAGACCGCCCCGTTTTTGACTCTCAATGCTGAAATCGCTCGTTACACCGCCTTGGTTTCTTCCGCGGGTTCCGGTTCGGATTCGGTGTCGCCCGGAAGGGTGAACCCGCGCGAGCGCATGCGTTTCTTCATATCGATCAGGCTTTTGCGGCCGAAGCCTTCGATCGCGAGCATTGCCTCGTCGCCCTGGGCGAGTTTTTCCAGCGCCTGGCTGATCTTATCGACCCCGGCTTTTTTAAGCGCGCCTTCGACCCGCTCGCCGAGTTCAAGGATTGCCATCGGCTGGTCGGTCGATGTTTTGGCGGTTTCGCGCGCCTTGGCATCCGCGACATACTGCGTACGGGCTTCCAACTTTTTATAGAAGCGGTCAACCTGACCTTCGGTATCGACGATGCGCTGTTCGCCGGTGAAGAGCGGATGGCATTTGGAACAGATGTCGGTGTGGATCGTCTCCACCGTGGATCCGGTGGTCCAGGTGTTGCCGCAAGCGCAGACGATAGTGGCATTCGGGAAATATTTGGGATGGATTTTCGGTCTCATCGGATTTCTCTTTCCGTCCAGAACCCGTAGTGGAACCGGGCCGCTGGGGATTGGGAATGGCCGCGCTAGGCGGCTTTGGCTTCCTGGGGCAGGACGCTGACTTGACGCCGGCCGCCGCGGGCGGGTTCGAATGTTACAACCCCGTCGATGGTGGCGAAGAGCGTATCGTCCTTTCCCTTGGCGACATTCCGCCCGGGGTGGATGTGGGTGCCGCGCTGGCGGATGATGATCGTTCCGGCGTGGATAAACTGGCCGCCGTAGCGTTTTACACCCAGACGCTGGGACTGGCTGTCACGGTTGTTCCGGCTGGAGCCGGCGCCTTTTTTATGAGCCATGGTTAATCCTCCGATCCCTTCTTGCCGGGAGTGATCTTTTCGACGCGCACCCGGGTGTAATCCTGGCGGTGGCCTTGGGTCTTGCGGTAACGCATCTTGTTCTTGTAGTGGAAGACACGGACTTTCGGACCGCGGACGTGTTCGAGGATGACGGCTTTAACCTTCGCCCCGGAAACGGTCGGCGCGCCGATGTGGACCTTGCCCTCGTCGGCGATCATCAGGACTTCCTCGAATTGGTAGGATTTTTCCGGTTCGGCGGCAAGGCGGTCGATATCGAGGATGGAGCCTTCCGAGACGCGGTATTGCTTGCCGCCGCTTAGAACGATGGCGTATTTCATATTCGCTCCTTCTTGGACCGGCGGCTACGCCGCTTGCGGCGCGGGCGCCGGGGGAGTGGATTCACGCAGATGCCCCGGAAATGCTGCCCCGGGGCAAAGCGCAGAGATTATACCAGCCCGGGTGCGGGTGTCAACCGGGGGGTTTTTGCAGGGGGCGATCCATCGGGTCGCCCTTACTTGCTGCCGATCGGGATCACGGTAAGGATCCGCTGCTTCACCGCGTCGTCCAGCGGGGCATTATGCGAGAGCGAGATCAGGCCCCAGGCAACGGACTTTCGCACATCCTTGTCCTCATCCTCAAGCGCGGCAATCAATGGATCGATCGCGCGCGCGTCGCCGATCTTGCCCAGCACTTCGGTCGCGGCTTTGCGCATCCGCCACTCGCGGTATTGCAGTGCGGAGATGAGCGGCTCGACCGCCGGCGCCCCGATCTTGATCAGGCTTTCTGCCGCAGCTTCGCGAACCTTGAAGTATTCGTCCTTCAGCACGGGGATCAACGGTTCGACCGCGCGCGGGTCGCCAATCCGGCCGAGCGCCTCGGCCGCCGCTTTACGGATCATGTACCAGCCGCCGTTCTTCAACGCGCCGATCAGGGGTTCAACCGCGCGCGGGTCGCCGATTCGGCCCAAGGCATCGGCGGACGCCATGCACACGCCGTAATATTCATCCGAGAGCGCGGCGATCAGGGGCTTCACCGCCGGTTTGCCGATCTGGCCGAGGGCATCGACCGCCGCCTTGCACACGTCTTCGGTTTCGTAACGGAGGGCGGTGATCAGCGGCCCGACCGCCGGCTCGCCGATCATGCCAAGCGCCCGGACGGCCGCCTGGCGCTCCTGCCATTCGTCGCTGCGCACCGATTCCTGGTCTTTAAGCGCGGTGATAAGCGGTTCCACCGCCGGCGCGCCGATCTCCACGCAATCGTCCCACTGCCGCTTGACAATCCAATAATAGGCGCCGGCTTCGTCCTTTTCCGGAGTCCAATCCAGCTTGGTCAGAATGGCGATCGCGGCCATGCGCACGCTTTTATTTTCAAACTTGAGCGTTTTCACCAGCGGTTCGATGGCCGGGGATCCGATGCGGACCAGCGCGACCGTCGCGGCTTCGCGGACGGAATCCGATTCGTTTTTCAGCGCACCGATCAGGGGCTCGACGGCGTGCGGGTCGCCGATCTTCCCGAGCACTTCGACCGGCGAGAGCAGGATATCCCCGCTTTCCTGTTTAAGGACATCGATCAGCGGCGCAACCGCGGCGGCGCCGAGTTTGACCAACGCCTCGGCGGCCGATTCGTGGACGTCGACTTCGCGGTCCTTGAGGGCATCGATCAGGGGGTCGACCGCGCGCGCGTCGCCGATCCGGCCGAGCGCGTCAGCGGCGGCCTCGCGCACATTGCGCGAAATATATTTCATCGCGGCAATCAGGCTGTCGACGGCGCGCGCGTCGCCGATCCGGCCGAGCGCCTTGGCGGCCGCCTCGCGGATGAAGACGTATTTTTCGACCAACTCGTCGATGATTTCTTTCTCGGAACGGGTATCGGTGAGTTTTTGGCGGGCGAGGGCGGCTTCGAACAGTTCGTAATAATCCCACTCGAGGGCGCCGATCAGCGGCTCCACCGCGCGCGGATCCCCGATCTTACCCAGCGCTTCCGCGGCGAATTTCCGCAGATCCTCCTGTTCGTCCGTCAGCGCGAGGATCAGCGGTTCAACCGCCTGAATGTGGCCGATCCGGCCGAGCGCCTCGGCGGCCACCTCCCGTACATGACCGGCTTCATCGCCAAGCGCGGCAATCAGCGGCTCTACCACGCGTTCGTCGCCGAGACGGCCGAGGCTCTCGGCCGCGGAATCCCGCACCGTCCAGTCCGGATCGTGCATGGATTGAAGCAGCGGTGGAATGGCGCGGGTGTCACTCAACCCGCCGAGGCATTCGGCCGCCGCGGCCCGCACCGGGGGATACTCGTCCGAGAGCGCGGTGACCAGGGAGTCGTAGGCCCGCAGGTCGCCGATCTTGCCAAGGCACACCACGCACGCCTTGCGCACATCCTGATCGCCGTCTTTCAGCATATCTACCAGCGGATCCACAGCGGCCGCTTTAATGGCGGTGCAGCGGTCCCAATTCTGTTTGGCGATCCAATATTCCGTTCCGATGGCGTCGTTCGAAGGCTGCCATCCGAGTTTGTCGAGTGCATCGGAGGCGGCGCGGCGCGCGTCTTTGTTCGGATCGCGCAGCGCGGCAATTAGCGGTTCGAGCGCCATGCCGTTGAACCGGCCGACCGCCTGCACCGCGGCGGCCCGCACGCTGTAGTTCTCATTGTGCAGGGCCGCTATCAACGCCGGGATGGCGCGCGGGTCGACAATGTTGCCAAGCGCCTGGGCGGCGTGCGCGGCGACCGTACGGTCCTGGAGTGCGGCGATCAGGCTCTCAACGGCCGGAGATCCCAGCTTCCCAAGCGCGACCGCGGCTGCCTGGCGGACGTCTTTATCCGCGTCCTTCAATGCGCCGCACAGCGGTTCCACGGATTGTGGATCGCCGATCCCGCCCAGGGCACGGACGGCGGCCAGACGGACATCGGTGGCCGGGTCATGCAGGAGCCCCAGCAGTTGAACGGTGCCTTCCCCTCCCATGCGGCTCAAGGCCTCGGTCGCCGCGTTCCCGATGAACCCCCAGCCGGAATCCCGGATGGAGGCGATCAGGTACGGGATGGCTTGCGGATCGCCGATTTTGCCAAGTGCTTCGGCCGCGACGCGGCAATCCGCCATATCGCGTTCCGCCAGAACCCGGATAAGCGGCCAGACGGCGGGTGAACCGATATCCGCGCAGGCGGAGATGTTCTTCTTGGAAATCCAGTAATGGGCGCTGGCTTCATCCTTGTGCGGCAGCCAACGCAGGGCTTCCAGGGCATCGGCGGCCGCTCGGCGCACGTCCTTATCTTCGTCTTTAAGCGCAATGGTGAGGGGTTCAATCGACCGGATGTCTTTGAGTTTGCCGAGCGCTTCGGCGGCGGCTTTACGCACGAACCAGGCTTTGCGGTAGCCGAGAGCCTTGGTCAGCCCGCGGACGTTGCGCGAAGCCAATAATCGTTCGATGTTGGGGGGTCCGAAAAGTGACATGGCATCCCTCTCCTTGCGGCTGATTCCTGTCCGCCCGGTCCAGCGCCGTATCCCTCGAACCGGAAGAACGGAAAAACCGTCCCTCGGTCAGGACGGAAGAATCTGCTGAATTGTGTACGAAAGATGAAAAAACGTATGATGCCAAAAGGTGGTTGCAGTGTTACTCTATCATGCCGTTTGATAAAGGTAGTATAGGAGAAAAGTAGTAAGAGATGCATTAAGCCGGTCAAAGCCAACCAGGGGTGGAGGAATCAACTCGTATTTCAAGCCCTGAAATCAGGGCAATCCTTTCGCTATGGAACCGCATGGGAATTCGGCGCCGTCCGGAGGAACGGATTTCGCTGTGCAGAGGGCTAAGTGCGGAGGAAAATAAGCACTGTCCCGGAAACCCGGGTCAGGGGAGAGCCGGCTGGCAGACTCCCGAGGACAGCCGCGGCCATTTACTGCGCCACCCGCAGGTATGGCGCGGCGGGGATCCCGGTCCATCCACCCGCAACTAGGAGATGGCGGGCAATATCCCTGACGACCCCGGAGGCGCCGTCCGCGCCTTCCAGAATCAGCGCGCGCAGGGCATCCACTCCCGGCGAAGGGGGGATCGAGCAGCCCGCGGATTTCAGGCGTCTCGAATTGCGAATCCCTGAGGCCAGTTATTCCGTCAAACGGTTGGAATTATTTCCGGTGGATCGCAGATCACCCGCTCATGCGATCATATGGTCGGGGTGCTTTTGAAGGGCGCGAAACCGAAAAAGAATATCTGCGGATGAAAAAATCCCACCCTCATGGGTGAAGAGAAAAAAAGAAGGTTTGGTGAATGGAATTTTCTCATTCTCAGTCTGCGGAGTTTTCGATCATATCCCTTGAAGCGAAGTAAAGGGGATCCATTTTTCTACGGGGAGCTGCGTCCCATACGAAAAGCCCCTCTTTGGTATTGAGATTAACCGGGGTGGTTTCGTTCATTTGGCGCAAGCGAATTGCCTTTTTTCAGGCAAGCGGCACGAAGGCCGCAGTTATGGTTTTTCAAGGAGCAAACCGGCTCGGCTGACGTCCGCCACCTCGAAGTGGACAGACATACTCCGAATTCAATTATTCGGCCGCTCCTCACTTTTTCCCCGCGGAATCGGGTCGTGAACTCTGAAAAACAGTACAGGGTGTAAGTGAGAAAAACCGCAAAAATAGGCTTTGAATTGGTATAATTCAACCCATGCCCGATAAAAATGAACAGGAAAAACCACTGATTTTCGCAGGAAAAGTCCGCGGTGTGGACATCGACGATCAAGTGCGGCGCGCCTACATCGACTATGCGATGAGTGTGATCGTCGCCCGCGCGCTACCGGATGCCCGCGATGGGCTCAAGCCCGTCCACCGGCGAATCCTGTTCGGGATGCACGAGCTCGGCGTGCGGGCCGGCAGCTCGTACAAGAAAAGCGCGCGCATCGTCGGAGAGGTGCTCGGAAAGTATCATCCGCATGGCGACATGTCGGTATATGATGCGATGGCGCGCCTGGCGCAGGATTTCTCGATGCGCTACATGCTCGTCGATGGGCAGGGCAACTTCGGCTCGATCGACGGCGATGCGCCGGCGGCCATGCGATACACCGAGGCCCGCCTGAACAAGCTGGCCGAGGATATGCTGTCCGACATCGACAAGGATACGGTCGATTTCACCGACAACTTCGACGGCACGCTTAAGGAACCCGTGGTCCTGCCGTCGCGGGTCCCCAACCTTCTGCTGAATGGGTCATCCGGCATCGCGGTCGGGATGGCGACCAACATTCCGCCGCACAACCTGCGCGAGCTTACCGCCGCCATCCATTACCTGATCGATCACTACGACGAAATGAACGAGGTGACGGTCGAGGACCTGATGCAGTATGTCCATGGTCCGGATTTCCCGACCGGCGGGATCATCATCGGAACGGAGGGAATCCTCTCGGCCTACGGCACGGGCCGCGGGCGGATCGTAGTGCGCGGCAAAGCCCATATCGAAGAAATGTCCGGCGGCCGCTACCGGATCCAGATCACAGAAATCCCCTACCAGATCAACAAGACCGCACTGATCGAGCGCATCGCCGATCTGGTACGCGAGGGCCGGATCGACTCGGTTTCGGACCTGCGCGACGAAAGCGACCGGCGCGGCATGCGCATCATCATCGAGCTTAAGCGCGGCGCGGCGCCCAAGCCGGTGCTCAACCAGCTGTATAAATATACGCCCCTCCAGAGCACCTTCGGCGTGCAGATGCTGGCGCTGGTGGAGGGCGAACCGCGCCTGCTGTCGCTCAAGCGCGCGTTGCAGCATTACATTGAACATCGCCAGGTGGTGATCACCCGCCGGTCGAAATTTGAGTTGGAGCGCGCCAAGGCGCGGGCCCACATTCTCGATGGATTGCTCATCGCCTTGGCCAACCTTGATGCGGTGATCAAGACGATCCGTGAATCCAAGGATGCCGACCAGGCCAAGGAACGCCTGATGAGCCGCTTCAAGCTGAGCGATCTTCAGGCCCAGGCGATTCTCGATATGCAGCTCCGGCGGCTGGCCGCGCTGGAGCGGCAAAAGATCGAGGACGAGCATAAGGAAGTACTGGCGACGATCGCGTACCTTATGGATCTGCTGGCGCACCCGAAAAAGATCCTGGTCCTTATCCAAACCGATCTGGACGAATTGGCGACGAAATACGGCGACGACCGCCGGACGATGATCGCCGGCGGCGCCACCGAGGAACTGCGCGAAGAAGACCTGGTTCGCGACGAGGCGGTGCTGGTAAGCATCACCACGCGCGGATACATCAAGCGCGTCGCGGCGCGCGTTTACCGGACCCAGGCGCGGGGCGGCAAGGGCGTAACCGGACACGACCTGCGCGAGGAGGACGAAGTCGAATTCCTCTTCCCGGCCCGGACGCTGGATACGATCCTTTTCTTCACCGACCGCGGGAAGGTCTACAGTGAAAAGGCGCACCGCATTCCGCAGGCCGACCGCAACGACCGCGGCAGTCCGATGGCCAACATCCTCGCGGTCTCCGCGGGCGAGACGGTCACCGCCGCGGTGGCAGTGCCATCGTTCGTGGTGGGCGCGTTCTGCACAATGGTCACCCGGCGCGGGAAGATCAAACGCGTCTCGCTTAGGGAATTCGAATCCGTCCGCCCTTCGGGGCTGGTGGCGATCACACTCGAAAAAGGCGACAGTCTGGGCTGGGTACGGGCAACGACCGGATCGCAGGAAGTTATCCTGGTGACGGAACACGGCCAGGCGTTGCGCTTCTCGGAAAAGGCGGTGCGGCCGATGGGCCGACCGGCGGCCGGGGTGGCGGGCATCCGGCTCAAGCCGGGCGATTTGGTCACCAGCGCCGAAGTCGTCGATCCGGAGGGCGATCTGCTTGTCGTCTCGACCAAGGGCTTTGGAAAACGCACGCCGTTGAAAGAATATACGCCCAAAGGACGCGCCACCGGCGGGATCGCAACGATTGCACAGAAGACGCTTGATGTCACCGGGACGATCGCCGCGGCGCGGGTGGTGCGTGACGGAGACGACCTGACGATAGCCACTTCCGGCGGCGTCGCGCTGCGCACAGAGGTGAAAATGATCCGGCGTGCGGGCCGGGCGACCATGGGCACGCATGTGATTCACCTTAAAGCGGGGGATACGGTGGCATCCATCGCGCGCATATCGGCGGAAGATCTCAAAGAAGCCGAAATCGAAACCGACACGAAAGAAAAACCCGCTGGAGAAAAAAGGGATAGTGTGAATATTTCGAAAGAGGTATGAACGGGAAATGCGCTGGACCCGGCCGCGGGCAGCATTCCGCTTCCATCCATTCCTTTGCGCGTATTGTCTCCAGCATCACTCCACCGCCCGTCCATCTTGCGAAAATAATCGGAGATGGACGGGCGTTTTAAAACAAACCGAAATTGCCCGTAAAAAAGTCTCGGCCTATCGTATCCCTAAAAATTTCGATGTATGCTGGTAAAGGATGATTGCCAAACGAAAATCAGTCTCATCTCAAAGGAGAATCCTTGCAGATGGAGAAAAAAATAGTCATACTCTGGCTGATCACAGTGTTGGTAATCTCCCTCTCTTGCAGTACTTCAGATAATATCTTTATCCCCACGTCTACACAGACATCGCTCCCGCCGACGGCCACATTTACTCCCAATCCCCCGACGCTGACGTCGACACCCATGTTGGGCGCCGGGGACCTGTCGGCTGGTTGGCGGCACACTTGCGTGGTGACTTCAGACGGCGGCGTAAAATGCTGGGGCGCGAACGAATGGGGTCAGTTGGGCGACGGAACCAAGAAGGACAGAAGTGCGCCGGTGGATGTGATCGGGCTTGGCTTCCAAGCCAAGTCGGTTACGGCGGGTCTTTACCACACTTGCGCACTTTCTATCGACGGACACGTGAAGTGCTGGGGGGCCAACAGCAATGGGCAATTGGGAAATGGGACCAAAAATAATAGCCTCTCGCCAGTCGAGGTGACCGGATTGGACGAAAAGGTTATCGCCGGCGCAACCGGTGCAAGCCACACCTGCGTCATCACTCAAAAAAAAGGAATGATGTGCTGGGGTTACAATGATTCAGGCCAATTGGGAGACGGGACCACGGTGGATAGCGACATACCGGTGGGAGTCGTCGGGCTGTCGGAAGGAGTCACCGCCATCGCCTTGGGCAATGCCGGCCACACATGCGCAGTCACCTCAGGCGGCGGGCTGAAATGCTGGGGTTGGAACGCGGCCGGTCAGGTGGGCGACGGCACCAAAACAAACCGATCCATCCCCGTGGTAGTAAACGGATTGAGTAATGTCGTCAGCGCCACAGCGGGATACAGCCACACATGCGTACTAACACGGGATGGAAAGATCTTGTGCTGGGGGCAGAATGAGTATGGCCAATTAGGGAACGATACCCGACAAGAAAGCTCCTCCCCGGTGGAATCGGGTGATATTCCAGGAAAAGTGATCCAGTTGGGTGCGGGGTCCATGCACACCTGTGCCCTGACCGAAGATAGAAGAACTTTCTGCTGGGGATGGAACCAATGGGGACAGTTGGGCGATGGCTCGACGACAGAACGCGTCAAACCGGTCCCGATTTTATCAACCGGCGCTGTACTCACAGCGATTTCAATTGGTGGAATGCATTCCTGTGGATTGACCACCGACGGGGATGTCCTGTGCTGGGGCGGGAATGATGCCGGACAGCTGGGCGATGGGTCGATGAGCAACAGCAGCTTTCCTGTAAAAGTAATTGGACTGGTGGAATAAGAGCCGGACACAGAGAGATACTGCCCGGAGGAGAATTAGAAAAAAAGGGCCCGGCGGTTGCATTTCCGCCGGGTCCTTTTTTTTATTAACTACAGGGTTTTACCTGCAGATTTTGATAAACATCCGAGCGGTAAATGATCGTTCCACCCTTGTCGGAGATCGCAAATTGGTACCGTACGGTGGCCGGGAGGTAGGGCCAAAATGTTTCCGGTTGGGTGGACAATCGTTTGACCATGTGAGGCGTGGAAAATCCCCGGCCGTACAATCCGCTCGGGAACAATTCCAGCCAAAAACCGGTGGTCCACCAATTCCACAAAGTGCCGGTGGATGTCTCCATCGGGCGGAAGAATATCATTACGCCGCCGATCTCATTCTTGCTGAGACCATTTACTTCGACGATGACGCTATTATGCCGCGGCTCACACGTGGAACCGTAGGGGTACATCTGCAGGTAGGTGAAAGTCCAGTTGAGGGAAATCCCGCCGCGGGTGGGAGTCGCCGGCAGGTCGGGAGCGTTCGGCGTTTCGGCGGACTCGCTCTCAGCGGCGATGACCTCCGTTGCCGTAGCCGTTGGCTGGGATTCTTCGGTGGGGATGTCCTCTACAGTCGGATCCTCGGCCGGGCTCTCCTCCGGAGCTACCACCAGTTCCAGGGAGGCAAAATCCCCCCAGGTTCCGGCGGTATTCTGAGCATGGGCCTGTAGGACGTAATTGCCGGGGGCGGATGGCTGCCAGGTGTAGCCAATGATCACGGACGATGCGGCGGAATCCGGGCTGGGAACAGTCGCGACAGAGACGCCGTTGACCAGGACTTCGACCTGGGATGTGCCGCGCAGATCTTCAGACAGAATCATCACCTGGACCGGTCCGAACGGGACGGTCGCTCCCGGATCGGGCGAAGCAAACGACACCTTCGGCCCCGAATCCGCCGCGGGCGAGGTGGAGGTTTTGGGGCCGGCTTGCGGCGCGCAAGCGGAAAACAGGATGGCGATCAAGATGATCGGTAAAGCGCAGAATAATCGCTTCATAAGGAATTCTCCTTCTCCTCCATTATATGGGAAGATACGGATTTGTCACCTTGACTTTGGTAGGGCGCCCGGGCAGGGCAGGTAAGCATCCTGGGGCGGGCAGCATGATCCCGACGATGGTATGCAACAGAAAAGTAGCGTGCATGATCAATGCCAGGGAGGGGGAAAACGGGTAGGAAACGGGAAAGGGGGAATTCGATCCGGCCAGATTCCGTTGACGACTGGCGACTCGAGTGTGTAGAGGCCGGATAGTCATCATCCCTGCGTCACCGATTCCTCAGGGCTTCGCCCCTCGGAATGACACCCTGCGTTCGCTTCGATCAGGGCAGGTCGAGCTCCAACACTCGGAATGACGTACGCAGAACGTCATTCCGAGGAGCCCTGGCGGTTCTCCGGGGCGACGCGGAATCGGTAACTCCTGTGTGTAGAGTCCGGATATTCAACATCCATGCGTCACCGATTCCTCAAGGTGCTTCGCACCTTTCGGAATAACATACAAAGACTGCATTCCTTGCTATAATCCGCCGACATTACTTCCCTCGGAGAAAAACATGACTTCCACGAAACTGCAGGATCCGTTCGGCGCACGAGCAATACGCGATCTCGGCAGCGGTCCGGAGACGATCTACCGGCTGGC
>DAOUDU010000228.1:0-14264 GCA_034430775.1 Anaerolineales bacterium
CCCGACGGATCCTTCGCATTCCCGTCCGGGAAAAACAAGCATGCCGCCATCGATTTCTCCCTGATCGAGACCTGGCGACAATTCCGTTATCTGGTGGATGTCTTTGGGATGTCAAAGGATCATCCACCGACGGAACGCGCGGCCGAATTTATATTATCCCGCCAGACCCGGGAAGGCGACTTCCGCGGATTCATCGCCAACCAATACGCCACGTACTACACCGGCGCAATCCTGTCGCTGCTCATTCCGGCCGGATACGCGGAAGATCAACGCGTGGAACGGGGGATCCGCTGGCTGCTGGGGATGCGCCAAAAAGACGGCGGTTGGACGGTGCCGATCCTCACCCATGTCTTCAACGGCAAAGAGATGTACAAACTCACCAGCGAGTTTATGGATCCCGTCGAGCCCGATCGCACCAAGCCCTTCTCCCACAACTGGACCGGGATGGTCCTGCGCGCCTTCGCCATCCATCCGCGCCACCGAAAAACTAAAGAGGCGAAGGCCGCGGCCGGCCTTTTAGCGGACAGGTTCTTTCAACCGGACGTCTATACGTCCTACCAATCGGCGGATTACTGGGTGCGCTTTCAGTATCCCTTCTGGTGGAACAATCTTGTGGCCGCGCTGGATTCCATCACGCGGATCGGGCTGAACGCGGAGGATGAGCGGATCGGGAGGGCCATGCAATGGCTGATCGAACACCAGGAGAAGGACGGCCTTTGGAGGGATACGTACGCCAAACCGCGCGCCAAGGGAAAAGACACTCCGAAGCTGCGGGAAGCCCGATGCTGGGTCAGCTTGGCGGTGTGCCGCGTGTTCCGGAGGCTGTACGGATGACCCGCTCCATCGCCTGTCCACCCGCGTACGGCTTCCGCGCCGGATAGAGCCGCATGCCGTATCGTCATGCTCTCGACCGGCCCGATTATTCCGACCTTGCCAGCGGCAAAGTTCTGCTCGCCGCATCCGGGCATCCCGCCTTCCCGGTCCGCCTGGCAAGCGAAATCTACCAGCGCTGCATGGCCATCCGGGAAGCAGGCGGACTGACCGGGCGGGTCGCCCTATATGATCCCTGCTGCGGCGCCGCCTATCACCTGACGGTGCTGGGAATTTTGCATCGCTCCTCCATCCGGACGATCACCGCTTCGGATATCGACCCGGAAGTCATTCGCCTGGCCGAACGGAACCTCGGCTTGCTCTCCGCCTCCGGCCTGGACCGCCGCCGGGAAGAGTTGGAGGCGATGCACAGGGAATTCGGAAAGCCGTCCCACCAGGCGGCGCTAGCCGCCGCCGCGAGGCTGCGGAAAATGTGCGTCGAGCAGTCCGTATCCTCTCCGATCGAAACCCGCGTGTTTACCGCCGATGCGCTTGAAAAATCCGATGCAACCCGCTTCCCGCCCGCCGCGCCGGTGGATATCGTTTTTACGGACGTGCCGTACGGCCGTCATTCGCAATGGCGGGATGTATCCGGGTCGCATCCCGATCCCGTTTGGCAATTGCTGGAAAATCTGCGTGCCGTCCTCCAACCGGCCGGAATCGCAGCGGTCGTGTCCGATAAAGGGCAGAAAACCGCTCACGACGGGTACGACCGGATGGCGCGATTTTCAATCGGGAAACGGATGGCGTTCATTTGGAAATTGACATCCTGACGCGTCTTGGTTCCTGATGCCGTCTCAATATCGCTCCCGGGTGACAACCCAGACGCCTGCGTTGTGATTTACATGGAAATATTTTCCGGCGCCCATCCGGCCCGGAATTCTCCCAACGCTGCACGAGCCCGCTTCTCCCGGTGCTACGATTATCCGCCAAAGGTGTTTTTTCCTTCATCATCCATTTTTCCGGAAAGGCATCCCATGACCTCCCATAGAATTCAGGACCTTGTGAAAAAGCTGGAGCGCAATAAAGCACTCGTCCTGAGAACGTTCGCCAAAGTGCAACCCGACGGATGGAGCCGGCCGGTGAATGCCAAACCGGCCGCCTGGACCCTGCGGGATTTGCTGGCGCATTTCGTGTCCTCGGAACGCATGCTGTTGAAGCTTTCCATGGAAATCGCCGGTGGCGGTCCGGGAGCTCCGGAGGGGTTTGATTATGACGCGTTTAACGGGGAGGAACAGGAAAAATACCGGTCCCATTCGCCGGAGAATTTGCTGCGGATGTTCGGTGAAGCCCGGGATTCCACTCTGGAATGGGTCAGCAGCCTGGTCGAAGGGGTATTGGATCGGAAAGGGAGCCATCCCGCGCTGGGCGAAGTGACGCTGGAGGAGAATCTTTCCGCCATCCACGGTCACATCCTGCTCCATATGCGCGAACTGCCTTAATCCAAGAGAAAATAATCGGGAGTTACAGGATTGTAATAATGATGGGGGGGGGTTGGCATTATAATTTTTTACTATTCCGAGAAATCCGTGGTATTTTTTTTCGAACGCGCTCGCTTCGCTGTTTTCTTCCCCGCTATCAATTCCGCCTTCTTCGCCCGCGGCAGCTGCTTGATCGCCGCCTCGCGTTTTCGCGCGACGCTCGCATCCTCCTGGCGTTCGAAATAGACCAACGTAACCGGGCAGCGCGAGCGCGTGTAGCGCCCGCCGTTTCCGGTGCGGTGCTGACGGTAGCGGCGCGCCAGGTCATTGGTCCAACCGGTATAAAACGATCCGTCGGCGCATTGGAGAATGTAGCAGCAGGGGATCCCGGGCCGGGCTGCGGAAAGCCGTTTCATCCAAGGGCGGGCACGCTCAGGCCGCTGAAGAGGACCAGCATGATCGGGGCGATGAGAAAGTTGACGATGAGATTGAGGAGGTTGATCCCGATCATTGGAAGGACGAAAAGCAGGATGATCAGCGCATACATGCCCCACTGCTGTAGCGATTCGTACTTTGCGGCCAGCGATGCGGGAAGCAGCGCGCCGAGCACCTGCGCCCCGTCCAGCGGAGGCACCGGGATTAAATTGAAAAAAGCCAGCAGCAGGTTCAGGAAAATGAAGATCGTGAAGAAATACGCCGGGGCCGGGAGGATGCCGTTGGCTTCGGGAACCAATGTCGGGACCCAGCCGAAGAGGTAGAAGGGCACCGCCCCCAACACACCGAGGGTCAGATTGGTGGCCGGACCCGACAGCCCCACCAAACCCATTTTGACGCGCCGGTTCTCGCCGAAGTAGGCAGGGTTGATCGGCGTCGATGCCCATCCGATCCCGGCAAAGATGAACAACATCGATCCCCACAAATCCAGATGCTTAATCGGATTGAGCGTCAGGCGCCCGTGCGCGCGCGGGGTGGGGTCTCCCATGGCGGTGGCGGCCAGGGCATGCGCCAGTTCGTGGGCAGGGAACACGATCAGCAGGATGAGTATGCGGCAGATGATATCGGCGATCGATACGGGAGTCATAAGCGGATTATACCCCGCCCTCTCCGCGCGGCCGGGAAACTTCCGAAAAATATTTGCGCGACCGCATCGGCGATTCGAGCAGGTACTGGATATAGCGCTGCAGCACACTCTCGAGTTCGTCGAGTGTGGTTTTCCGCACCGCCAGTTGCAATGCATCCTCCAACCCCGAGCGCTGGATGTGGCGCAGCACCTTCAACCCCGCCAGCGATATCGGGTAGCGCCCTTCCGCCCGGTCGGCGCAATGCGGGCACACCGCCCCGCCCCGCGCCGGGGAAAAGAACTGATCCTCCGCGCGGATTTCCTCGCCGCCGATGGTGCATAGCGAAAGTTCCGGTTTGTAGCCGGAGTATTCCAACAGCTTCACATCGAAACAGCGCAGCGTGAGCGCCGGATCCCCGCCGCCGGAAAGCTGTTCCAGCGTGCGGACGATCAACCGGTACGCGGCGGCGTTTTCGGATTCTTCGGGCGAGAGCCGGTCCAGGAGTTCCACGGCGTAGGATGCCGCCGCCGATCCGACCAGATCTTCCCGCAGCGGCGAGAAAGACTCGATCGTCTCCGCTTGGGTGACGATGTCGAAATCCCGCCCCTTGGCCAGTAATAATGTGGCGCGGTGGAAGAGTTCCAGGTGGCCGGCTTTGCGCGAGGCGGGCTTGCGTACCCCGACAGCGCGCACGCGGAATTTGCCGCGCTGCGGGGTGAAGAGCGTCAGGATCCTGTCCGCTTCACCCCAGTTGCGCCGGCGCAGGACCACCGCTTCCGTCTGATACGTTCGCTCGCGGGACATATTAAAGAAGATTATACCGGGCGACGAGGGATCGGCGGAACATCGGAGGTCATTCCGAGGCCGCTGAAGCGGCCGAGGAATCGGCTGCGATTGAAGCATGTCATCCCAAGCAGCTTGGAGACCTCCCGAGCGACGCCTGTCCCGCGCAGAGCGAGGGATGGGATCGGCATCTTCCATTATCGCGTCGCCGATCCCTCGGCCTTCCCTTCGGGTCGGCCTCGGGATGACACACGCACAAAGTCATTCCGAGGAGTCCTGGCTATCGTTCAGGGCGACGAGGGATCGGCGGAACATCGGAGGTCATTCCGAGGCCGCGCCTGCCCCCCGAACGATGAGCATCGGCGGGCTTCCGATGCGAAGAATTCGCGAGGGGGGGTCAGCAGCCGAGGAATCGATGTCTTCCACTATTGCGCCACCGATTCCTCGGGGCCTTCGGCCCCTCGGAATGACGGACAATAGGCGGCCGCCTTCGGCGCCGGCTCGGAAGGACATTCTCCGGTGCCATCCCGTCGGTTGCCTTCCTCCCCCCGAGAGGCTAGAATGTACGCGCGAACCCGCCATGCTGCCGATCGACATCTTCACCCTCTTTCCCGGAATCATCGAACCCGCGCTGCGCGAGAGCATTCTCGGGCGGGCGATCGCGCGCGATCTGCTTGCGGTGAGGGTTCACAACATCCGCGATTCCGCGACCGACAAGCATCAGGTGACCGACGACGCGCCGTACGGCGGCGGGGGCGGGATGGTGATGAAGCCGGAACCGATCTTCACTGCGGTGGAAAGCGCGCTCGGCGCGCCGCCCGCCGTACCGGTCATTCTCCTCACGCCGCAAGGCAAACCCTTCACGCAGAAGAAGGCCTGGTCGCTGGCGGAAGGATCCGGTTTCGCGCTGCTGTGCGGCCGCTACGAGGGCTTCGACGAACGCGTGCGCGAGCACCTGGCGGCGGAAGAACTCTCGATCGGGGATTACGTCCTTTCCGGGGGGGAGCTTGCGGCGATGGTCGTCGTCGAGGCGGTCGCCCGTCTCCTGCCCGGCGCGCTTGGCGATGAAGAAGGCGCCCGCGACGACAGCCACGAAGGCGGGTTGCTGGAATACCCGCACTACACCCGTCCACCCGAATTCCGCGGCTGGGGCGTCCCGGATGTGCTGGTCTCGGGCAACCACGCCCAGGTGCGGAAATGGCGCCGCGAGCAGGCGCTGTGGCGAACGTACCGCCGCCGCCCGGATTTGCTTTCACAGGCGGATCTGACCGATGAAGAAAAAAAACGCGTCCGTCAATGGCGGGAAGAATCCGGGAAACCGGGCAACCCTTGACGGGCTCTTGCCCATCCACGCGGCTCATGCTAGAGTCTCGCATCCATCTCGATCGGGGGAAAAAAGAATGAAAAAAATATATCGCTTCTCGAACTTAATCTGGCTCACCCTCCTTCCGGCGCTGTTCCTGGCCGGGTGCCAGGGCAGTTCGGCGATCACGCCTGAACCGCCCACGCCGAGCGTCGCGCTGACGCCGCCGGATACCGTCACGCCCGCCCGCAGCCTGACCATTTGCATGGGCGATGAACCGAAAAGCCTCTACCTCTACGGCGGCGGCGGATTGGCCACACGCACCGTTCTGGAAGCGGTGTACGACGGGCCGATCGATTCGACCAACTACACCTACACCCCGGTGATCCTCGAAGACCTGCCGACCATCGCGAACGGCGGCGCGGCCCTCAAATCCGTCACCGTCAATCAGGGCGATAAAATCTACGACGACTTCGGAGCCGCCGCGCTGCTCGTACCCGGCGTGAAGTACCGTCCCTCCGGATGCACCGATCCCTCCTGCGTCGCCACCTACGCCGGCGGCGCGGTGATGATGGACCAGCTGGTGGTGACGTTCCGTCTCCTGCCGGACCTTCTGTGGTCCGACGGGGAAGCGCTGACCGCGGACGATTCGGTTTATTCCTACGAAGTATCCACCTCCGCGGAAACCCCCGCCCCGCCCGGGATGAAACGCGCGATCCTCGGCACGCAATCCTACGTGAAAGTGGACGATCGCACCGTGCGCTGGACCGGCCTGCCGGGCAACATAGATCCGGCGTATTCGCGGCGCTTCTGGTCCCCGCTCCCGCGGCATACCTGGGGAAAGATGACTCCCGCGGAACTCCTGACCGCCGAATCATCCTCACGCACGCCGATCGGCTGGGGTCCGTACATCATTGAATCCTGGAACGCGGCGGTCGAAATCGTCCTCAGGAAGAACCCGAATTATTTCCGCGCGGCCGAAGGCCTGCCGTACTTCGATACGCTGCACATCCGCTTTATCACGAATGAAGGGCGGCTGGGTGTCTCGGCGCTGATTACCGGCGAATGCGACGTGGTGGATCAGACCGTGCTCCTGGACGATCAGATTCCCGAGATCCTCGATCTGCAGAAGCAGAACGCGATCCAGGCCTCCTTCACCACCGGCACCGCCTGGGAGCATCTGGATTTCAACCTCAAACCCGCCTCACCGGCCGTGCCGGTGTACTACCAGGATGTCCGCCTGCGGCAGGCGGTGGCGATGTGCCTGGACCGGGAGAAAGTGGTTGCCGACGCGCTGTCCGGACTCTCGGCCGTGCCGGACAGCTACATTCCCGCGCAGCATCCGCTGTTCAACAAAGACATCGCCCAGTATTCCTACAACCCGGAGCGGGCGGGCGTCCTGCTGGACCAGATCGGCTGGCTGGATTCCGATTCCAATCCCGCCACACCGCGCACCGCCGCCGGCGTGAGCGGCGTGAAGGACGGCACGCCGCTAATCATCAATTCCGCGATGGTCTACACCGAACTGCGGCAGAAGGTTGTGGGCATTCTCGGGGCGGGCCTGATGGAATGCGGCATCGGTTACGTCGCCTCCTACGGCGATAACTCCATGCTCGTAGCCAACGTCGACGGACTGCTTTTCGGCCGGTTGTTCGAGACCGCCGAGTACGGATGGCTCGCGGGCGTGGAACCTTCCTGCGAGCTATACACCACCGCGGAAATTCCGACCGTCGATAACGGTTATGCGGGAACGAATCCGACCGGATTCTCCAACACCGAGTATGACAAAGCATGCGATCTGGCGCATCGCGCCCTGCCGGGAAGCCCGGCCTACGTCCAGAACCACTTCCTGGCCCAGCGGATCTTCGCCGAGAACCTGCCATCGATCCCGCTGTATCTGACCGTCAAGGTTGCGATCGCGCGGACCGACCTGACGGGCTTGCACATGGATCCGACCGCCGCCTCGGGGTTGTGGAATCTGGAATTGATCGACATCACGGGAATGTAATCGGCACGCGAAAAACACAATTCAAACGAAATGTCATGGCCGGTACACCTCCGGCTCCGCCGTGGCGGAGTTGGAGGTGTACCGGCGGTCGGTTTTACCGCTGACGCGGCAAAGCCTGTCCCGGCGATCCTCCAGGACGATCTCCTTCCTGCACAAGCGGGGGATTGCTTCGGCGTTCCGGCGCGAAAACCACCATCGGAACGACGAAGCAATGACTTTTTTAATGCCTTCCGGTATCCCTTCTCGTCTTGACGCGCCTTTTGTACTTCGTATATAGTAGGAGCAATTCCTTTCCGGAAGGAATTCCCGGGAATTTACCGGGAGTTGGGCCGGCCCCCGGCGTCATCCAAAAGGCAGGAAAATTGCGACCCGTCCGCGCCGAATCGTTCGCCGCTGACGGGTTTCGGTATCAACCGGCCGCCCTCTCCCGATCCCGCACTTCCCCGGCTCTGATTCCAGTTCAACTTTCAGGAGAAACGCCCATGATGCGCAGGATGCTAACCAAGATCGGACTGACCGTCGCGATTTTATTATCGCTCGCCGCATGCGGGGGATCCTCCTCATCGAAGAACACCTACCGCATCGGGATTCTCGCCCAGCCCACGGCGGGCAATTTTTGGGGGATCAACGCCATCGCCAATTACTGGGATCTGGCCGTGCAAAGTCCGATGCGGCTTTCACTGTTCGGCGTCAGCGACCAGCGCTTTCAATTGATCCCGCAGGCGGCCGCCGACTTCGCCTCGCCGCTGATGCAGGAAGGCGGGATGTGGATCAGCACGGTCAAGTTGCGCGACGGGATTCGCTGGTCCGACGGCAAGCCGCTCACCGCCGGCGATGTGGCCTTCACGCTGGATACGGCACTCCGCTTCGGCCTGGCCGGTGGAAACTGGAGCGCTTGGGCGGACGCGGATTATCTGCGCGCCGTTGAAGCGCCGGACGATCTGACGGTGAAGTTCATCTACGGCTCCAAACCGGGTATGGCGCGCCACGAATGGGGAACGCTCCAGACGTCGATCGCCGCCGAGCATTATTGGGGGCCGCTGGTGGAAGCGGCCGCGGAGGGAATGACCGGCCTGGAGCGGCCGGCGGCGGGCGCGGACGACGCGACGTGGGAGGCTTACCAGGCCCACCAGGTTGAGGCGGCCGAAAAACTCTATGCCCTCGCCGATACGAACGAACCGGTAGCCGGAGCGTTCGTGTTTTCGAAGGAGGAGCCGGGCAGCTTCATCGAACTCGCCGCGAACAAGAATTATTTCTTCTCCGGGGTCACCTTCACCGGTTTTGAAAACGGCGCGTATCAGGAGGCAAAGCCCAAGGGCTATGCCTTCGCCGCCTTCGGAACCCCGGAGGGCGAAAAAAGTTATGAGTACAAGAACGGGCCGTTCGTCTCCAAAACGGTCTACTCGGTGTATAACGACTTGAATGCCGCCGTCCTCGCGCTGCAAAGCGGCGAGATCGATTTCCTTCTCAACCCGCAGGGGCTGCCGAAGGGCCTGGCGGAATCGGTCGAAAGCGACCCGGACCTGACGGTGGTGAAAAACGAATCCGTCGCCTTCCGTTTTCTCGCCTTCAACACCCGCCGCGATCCGATGAAAGACGCCTCGTTCCGGCAGGCTGTCGCCACCCTGCTGGACCGGGAATTCCTCACCGACACCATCCTGCAGGGCGCGGCGTATCCGCTCCACTCCTTCGTCCCCGAGGCGAATGCGGCCTGGTATAAGCCCGACCTTCCGCGCTGGGGATACCTCGCCGACGGAACGCCGATGACCCGCGAGGAACGCGTCAACAAGGCGGTCGCGATCCTTGTCGCGGCCGGGTATTCGTGGTCCGACGACACCCTCCCGTTCTGGGATGCGGAAAACGGCGTCGCCGCCGCAACCGGAACGCTAGTGATGCCCGATGGCAAAGCGATGCCGCCGCTGGAACTCCTTTCACTCTCTTACGGCTACGATCCGCTGCGCGCCACCTTTGCCATCTGGACCGCGCAATGGCTGAACGAAGTCGGGATTCCCGTCCGCGTCCGGCAACTCGGTTTCAACGCCCTGATCGCCCGCACAATCCAGGAACAGGATTTCGACATGTTCATCCTCGGCAACCAGGCGGGGCTCTTCCCCACCTACCTGAGGGATTTCTGGCACAGCAAAGAATCGGTCAAGGGCGGACGGAACCCCGGCGGGTATTCGAACCGGTCCTTCGACCAGCTTTCGGACCAGCTGCTGACGTGCGAGACGTATGCGGACTGCAAACCGATCGCCGATCAGATCCAGGTGCTGATCGCCACCGCCGTCCCGTGGATTCCGCTGTTCGATACGGGAATCTACGAAGTGTACAACAAGCGGCTGGCTTTCCCGTACACGCAGACGTTCGGCGGCCTGCAATACCTATACGGCCTGCCCTCGGTGGTCGCACTGCAGTAATCCCGGGCCGCGGGCCGGGGTGATGGACCCCGGATCTGCGCGGGTGGAAAGGCGAAGCGGTCATGCGGCGATACGTCATACTGCGGATCGGGCAGATCGCCTTCACGTATTTTCTTTTCCTGATCCTGATCTTCTTTCTGCTCGAAGCCCTTCCCGGAAATTTCCTGGGCGCGCTGTTCGGCGAAAGCCGGCTGACCGCCGCGCAGCTGGATGCGCTCGGCGCGCAACTCGGCCTGCAGGGCCCGCCGGCGGAACGATTCCTCCAGTGGATGGGGGGATTCCTGCGCGGCGATCTCGGAATATCCCTCAGCCAGTACCCGCGCCCGGTGATCCAGATCCTGGCCGAACGCGCGCCGCGCACGCTGGCATTGTTCCTCGCCGCCACCCTGCTTTCTTTTTCCCTCGGCTTCTTCACCGGCAAACTCCTTGCCATGCACAGGGGCACAGCGCTCGAAACGGCCGCCACGGTCGGCGGGATCACGCTGTATACGGTCTTCACGCCGTGGTTCGCCTTGTGGCTGCTGTGGCTTTTCGCCTACACCCTGCGCCTGTTCCCGGTCGGAAAATTCATTTCCTACGAAATGTGGGGGGCGGACGCGCCGGATGCCAACGCCGTCTTCCGGCAGATGCTGCTCGGCGGATTGTTGTTGGCGGTTTATACGTGGGTGCTGATTCGCCGGACCGATCCGCTGCCGCCGTCCCGAAAACCTCTCGTGCGCATCGCGTCCTTCGGCGCGGCGGGTCTCGTGTGCGGCGGGTATTGGATCCTCACCCGCCAGGCCGCGTACGCGCTGGACATCCTGTATCACATGACCCTGCCCGTGCTCACCCTCACCCTGGTTTCCTTCGGCGGCACGATGCTGCTCACCCGCGCGAGCATGCTCGAGACGATGCGCGAGGATTACATCCTCACCGCGCGGGCCAAGGGCCTGACCGGGGCGCAGGTCCGCGACCGGCACATCGCCCGCGGCGCGCTCCTGCCGGTCGTCACCACGCTCGTGTTTTCGCTCGCCTTCGCCGTCGGCGGGGGCGTGATCACCGAATCGATTTTCTCCTGGGAAGGATTGGGCTACACATTAATGGAAGCGGTTACGCTTTCCGATATTCCGCTGGCGGTAGGCGCGATGGCCGTCACCGGCCTCCTGGTCCTGGCCGCGCACCTGGCGGTGGACATTCTGTATGCCTACCTGGATCCGCGTGTGCGATACGGTTGAGTTGAAAAGAAACAGAATGTCATGGCGGGGAGGTCTGGCGCCAAGATCATCGGGCGTCAGACCGACGAAACCATCTCACACCCAAGAAAGAAGAGGGGGATTGCTTCGTCGACTTGACTTCGCCAAGTCTCCTCGTAATGACATGGAATATATCCGGACAGGGGACACCCTAAGGGTGCGCAAAGATTCCCCGAGTCGGGGGTGCGGATGACCTGGAGCTTTCCGACAGGATGAATGGAAAGGCGGATCTTACGAAGACCAAACCGACCCCGGAAAATCCCCCGCAACCCGGCGGGAGGAATTTTTTTCTGTGGTTCTCCCTCTTCGCCGAAACCCGGATCGGGGTGATCGGTCTGTGCGGGATCGCCTTCTTCAGCCTGCTCGCGCTCCTGCATCCGGTTTTGCTTGCCACCGTCTGGGATCCAAACGTGTACGATCCGCTCACGCCCGCCCTGCCCCATCCGCCGCCCAATCCCGCGCCGCCCTCGGCCGATCACTGGCTGGGAACCGATCCGTATGGGAGCGACGTCCTCAGCCAGTTGATGTACGGGGCGGGCTCGGCCCTGCTGCTTGGAACGATCGCCGCGTTTGTGACGGTCGTGCTGGCGACGGGGGTGGGCGCCGCCGCGGCGTATTACGGCGGCCTGTTCGACGCCGTGTTCATGCGGCTGGCCGACCTGATCCTCATGACCCCATTGCTGGTGATCCTGATTTTTATTTCCGCATTCTTCGAATTGCATCTGCTGCCGCTGGCGGTATGGATCGGCGTCTTTGCCGGGCTGGGCGGCACGGTCCTGGTGGTGAAAGCCCAGGCGCTGGCGATAAAAAACCGGGCGTACATCGATGCAGCCCGCGTCCTTGGCGGAAGCGACGGCTACATCCTCCTGCGCCACATGATTCCCCACCTCGCGCCGATTTCGCTCCTGTATATGATGTTCACCGTGACCGAGGCGGTGTTTGCGGAAGCGGTCCTTTCCTACTTCGGGCTGATCGATGTTAAGATGACCTGGGGCATGATGATCCACTCGGCGGCGGTGACCGGCTACCTGCTCCGGCCGGAGGATTGGTGGCTGGTGCTGCCGGCCGGGGCGAGCATCACGCTGCTGTGTTCGTCTTTTTATCTCGTCGGGCGCGCGCTCGACGGCATCGTGCACCCCCGCTTGCGGACGCGGTGAGGAATGGGAATGAGCGGAAACCTGCTTACGGTTGAAAATCTATCGGCGCGCTACGCCACCCGCGCGGGCGAGCTTTCGGCCGTTGACGGCGTATCGTTTACGCTGGCGCGCGGCGAAGTGCTCGGGCTGGCGGGCGAATCCGGCTGCGGGAAGACCACGCTCGCCCTCAGCCTGCTCAAACTCCTCCCGGACAACGGGCGGATCGCCGGCGGAAGAATCCTGCTGGAAGAAACCGACCTCGTCCCGCTTTCCGAGGACGCGATGCGCCCGCTGCGCTGGCGGCGCCTCTCGGTCATCTTCCAGGGAGCGATGAACTCGCTCCATCCGGTTTACAAAATCGCCGATCAGATCCGCGAGGCGCTCCAGGCTTGCGACCGCGACATGTCGCGCGAGCAATCCAGCGAACGCATCGCCGAGCTCTTCCGCCTGGTCGGGCTGGATCCGGCGCTTGCGGAGCGCTACCCGCACGAATACAGCGGCGGGATGCGTCAGCGGGCGGTGATCGCACTCGCGCTCGCCTGCAACCCCGACCTGGTGATCGCCGACGAGCCGACCACCGCACTCGATGTCATCGTCCAGGATTCGATCCTGCGCGAAATGCAGGCCCTGCAGCAGCAGTTCGGCATGGGCATGATTTATATTTCACACGATATCGCCGTGCTGGCCGAGGTCAGCCGGCGGCTGGCCGTTATGTACGCCGGGAAGCTGACCGAACTGGGAACCACCGCGGACGTATTCGACCGCCCGTTGCACCCCTACACCGCCGCGTTGATGGCGAGCGTGCCCAAGCTGAGCGGACCGCGGCTCCGCCTTTCGCACCTCCCCGGCGAACCCCCGGACCTTTTACATCCGCCTTCCGGCTGCCGCTTCCACCCGCGTTGCCCGCGCGCGCTCGCCGTGTGCGCCGAACGCGATCCGGCCTGGGAGAATTTCGGCGGCGGGCACTTTTCGGCATGCTGGAATCCGGCCGGGAGGGGCGCATGAGCGGCCAGCCGCCCGAAGGGGCGCTGTTGCAGGCTTGCGGGTTGACGAAACTATTCCCCGTTGAAAGCGGGCTGTTTGCGCGCAACAAAGCCCGTGTGCATGCGGTCGACGACGTGACGCTTGAAATCCGCCGCGGCGAGACGCTCGGCCTGGTCGGCGAATCCGGCTGCGGGAAGACCACCACCGCGCGGCTCCTGGTCCGGCTGCTGGATCCCACATCCGGGAAGATCCTGTTCACCGGCGCGGACGGGACGCAAACCGACCTCGCATTGATTAAAAACGGCGCACCATTGAAGGCATTCCGCTCGCAGGTACAGATCATCTTCCAGGATCCATATGCGGCACTGGACCCGCGCATGACGGTTCCCGATATCGTCGAGGAGCCGCTGGCCATCCAGGGCGTATCCGATGCGCGCGGCCGGAGGGAGCGCGTCGCGGAAATGCTGGCCACCGTGGGGCTTGCCCCGGCCGAGTCTTTCCGCCACCGCTTCCCCGACGAGCTTTCGGGCGGCCAGCGCCAGCGCGTGGCGATCGCCCGGGCGCTGGCACTCTACCCCGCCCTGATCATCGCCGATGAACCCACTTCGATGCTGGATGCCTCTATCTGCGCCGGGATCATGAACTTGATGCTGGACCTGGCCGGGCGGATGGGGATTTCCTACCTTTTCATCACGCACAATCTCGCCGTCGCGCGCTACATGGCGGACCGGCTGGCGGTGATGTACCTCGGGAAGATCGTCGAAATGGGTCCGACCGAAGCGGTCCTTTCCCGGCCGCAGCATCCGTATACCCGGGCTCTGCTTTCGGCCGTCCCGATTCCGGATCCGCACGTGCGGCGCGAGCCGCCGCGGATCCTGGGCGGCGTGAAGGCGGCGATCGACCCGGCTCCCATATGCCGTTTCCTCGAGCGCTGCCCGATTGCCGCCGACACGTGCCGGACCAGGCCGCACCCGCCGCTGGAGGATAAGGCGCACGGCCACTCGGCCGCGTGTTACCTGGCGTAGCACCGATATCCGCACCGGAATTCC
>DAOUDU010000229.1:0-22199 GCA_034430775.1 Anaerolineales bacterium
CGGGCTGACCCTGGAACAGCAAATCACGCTGGAGAGCGAGGCGGAACGCAGGCTCGATGTCTCGGCGCTGGTGGTTCCTTTCGGGGGCCTGGGCACCTTCCCAACGATGATCATGGAAACCTCGTATACCAGCTGGGTCGTGGAAGCCGTAACGCACGAATGGACTCACATCTACCTTTTATTAACCCCGCTCGGATTGGGGTACGAAACATCACCGGAACTCCGGACAATCAATGAGACTGTGGCCACGCTGGTCGGGAAGGCAATCGGCAGCATGGTCGTCCGGCATAATTACCCCGAATGGGCATCCACGCTTCCGGAAGATCCCCCGGCCGGTGTCCTGGCCGCGCCGCGGCCGGCCTTCGACTACCAGCACGAAATGTACATCACCCGGGTGGAAACCGACCGGCTGCTGGGGTTGGGGATGATCGATGAAGCGGAAGCCTACATGGAGCAGCGGCGGCGGTACATCATGGAGCATTTCGCGGAACACGGCCACGTCATCCGCCGGTTGAACCAGGCGTTCTTCGCCTTCTACGGCTCCTATGCCGATGCACCCGGAGAGCGCGGCGAGGATCCGGTCGGGCCGGCGGTGGTGAAATTATTCGAGCAGTGCCCATCGCCCGGCACCTTCCTGCGTGTCGTATCGCAAGTCACCAGCCTGGCGCAGCTGCAGGAGCTGGCTTCCGGCGGACAGTGCGGATGAGCCCATGGATATGCCATTCTTCCCCGGCCGAAAGGCCGACACATCGGAACCGCTGGCGGTTTTTCTGCCCCCTTTTTACGAGGGGACGGGGACGGAATTTCTGCGCCGGCTGGGGAAGCCCAACGCCCGGATTGTAGATCCGTTTGGGCAATCCCCTGCGTTGGCGCTGGAACTGGCGCGCAGCGGGGCGGCTGTCCTCCTGGCTTCGCCCAATCCGGTCTTGCGGGCGATCCTCGATCTGCAAGCCGATCCTCCTCCTCCGCAACGCATCCGCAGTACGCTCGCCCGCCTGGCGCATTCCCCCTCGTCGCTTTCCCACGACCGTTCGGCATCCCCGCCGGAAAACCTGGAGCAGCACATTCGCAGCCTGTACCTCGGGACGTGCGCGTTCTGCGGAAAGGATTCCGAGGCGGACGGATTCGTCTGGGAATATGAGTCCGAATCGAAGCCGCATGGGCTCGCGGGCCAGCCGCCGGCGCGCGCGCTGTTTGCGGAATCGAAGAAGGGTAAGCCCAAACCGCGGCTCGTCCACCGTATCTGCAGCTGCCCGTATTGCCGTCATACCATCGAGGAACCGGCCGGCTCCGGCGAAGACAAAGGCATGCCGTCCGAGGCTTCGCGCCAGATGCTCTATCATTACGCGCTGGAACGCATCGCCCCGCCGGAGGATCCCTCGCGGATCAACGCCGCGGAAGCGCTGGATGCCTACCCCTCGCGTTCGATGTATGCGATTGTCCTGATCCTCCGCCGGCTGGAGACGATGGCGTGCGACCCGGAGGAAAAACGCTGCGTGGACCTGCTGCTGCTTTCGGTGCTGGATAAGGCGCATATCCTGCGCGGATACGGCCGCCATTCCCGCACGCGTCCGCGTTCGCTCCAGCCGCCCGCGGAATTCCTCGAAGTGAACATCTGGCAGATGCTGGAAAGGGTGGTGGAGGAATGGAGCCTGCCCGCCAGCAAAATCCCGCTTCGCAAATGGCGGGAAGGCGAACCGCTCGCGGCGGGCGTCATTCACACCTTCGCCGGCACCGCGCGCGAACTGGCGCCGCATCTTGCCGCCCTCCGGCCGGATGGGATGATCAGCTTCCTGCCCCGCCCGAATCAGGCCGCCTGGTCTCTCGCCGCGGTCTGGTCGGAATGGTTATGGGGCCGGGCGGTCTCGGCCCCGATGGCGGGGACCCT
The DNA here is from genome assembly GCA_034430775.1 of Anaerolineales bacterium. Classification (GTDB taxonomy): domain Bacteria; phylum Chloroflexota; class Anaerolineae; order Anaerolineales; family RBG-16-64-43; genus JAFGKK01. The sequence goes on from DAOUDU010000229.1 coordinate 1,889, forward strand.
GCAGCGCCGCTGGTTCGATTGGAACTGGCACGCGCGGGCCCTTACGGCATCCGCCGCGGCGCTGGCGGCCCATCTCCCGGCCGGAACACCCGCCGCCGGAATCCTCGGCGAATGGGATCCGCCTTTCCTGGCGGCGTCGTTGTGGGCTTTCTATCAAGCCGGTTTCACGCTGAGCGGCCGCGCCGTCCGCACCGATCCCTGCATCGCGCAATTCCTCTGGTCCGCGCCCGGACCGGGGCACACGCCTCTGGCGTACGGTCCGCGTAATCTTGAAACAGCGGACGAAGTCGCCCGCCTCGCCGTCCGCCGGATGATCTCGTCCCGCGCCGAGCCCGTCCCCTGGGACCTGCTGCATGCGGCGGCTTGGAGCGAGGCGGTTTTCCGCCATATGCTTCCGCCGGATTCGCCCGAGGCGGAAGGCGGCGGATTTCCGCAGGCCCAGGAATACCTCGAGAAGACGGTCAAAGCGGATCCGGAAATACAATCCACGGGAAAAACCGAAAGCGAATACGGTGTTACCTGGTGGCTGCCAGGCGACGAATCGATCATCAGCCCGCTCTCGGATCAGGTGGAATCGGAAGTGGCGCGCACGCTGCTGGAGGACGGCCCGATCCCGACCGAGGAATTGGACCGCCGGATCTGTTCCTTCTTCCCCGGCCTGCTCACCCCCGACCAGCGCCTGCTCCAGGCCTGCCTGGAATCTTACGGATCACCGGCTGAAGGCGGACGGAACTGGAATCTTCGCCTGGAAGATCACCCCGACTCCCGGGCGGAAGATTTAAAGGCGGTGCGGAGACTGCTCGGCGCCCTGGGTCGCAAGATGGGTTTTTTTGAGGAAAACAGCGACGCGATGTACTGGATCGATCCGGCCGGACGCAAGCGGTATTGCTTTATGTTCACCGGCTCGGCCGCCGTCGGCCGCTATCTGCTGCAACCGGTGTTCGATCCGGACCGTTCCTGGATCGTCTTGCCCGGGGGCCGGGCGGTCCTGGTGGGGTTCAAGTTGCGGGGAAATGTCCTGCTGCGCCGGGCGGTAGCCAAAGGCTGGCGCTTCCTCAAGTTCCGCCACATCCGGCGCCTGCTCGAAGACCCGTACCTGCGCCCGGAAAACCTCGACGAACGGATGGGGTTGGATCCGCTCGAGGTGACCGAAGACAAGGTGCCGCTGCTTTAAAACGCTCTCACCGCAAAGCCTGCCCCGGTTGGGGTAGGCCGGGGGCGCGAAAATCCGAGCATCTGTCCTAACCTCCTCTCCCCTTCCCCTCTCCCCCTTCCCGTAATTCGGGAAGGGGGAGAGGGGTTTCTGAACCTCGGAGATTTTCCGAGGTGAGGGCGGGGTGAGGGGGTTGGGACTGGGATACAGGAAGGGGGGATGGGATGTCGGAAGAAAAATATCCCAATAGGCCCATATGAAACGGCGATTGTTCTTCAGAAGAACGGGGAGGGTTTATTTCTTTTCAACGTACCAATCGCATATCGAAGCCAGGCGGTCGGAGGGATCGAACAGGGGGCCGAAGGTGACGCCCGCGATGCGCGCGTCCACCGCATAGTTATACACCGGATGCCACAGGAACAACGCCGGAAGCTGGTAGACGAACCGGTATTGGAAGGTCCGGTACAGGCGCGCGCGTTCTTCGCGGTCCATCTCGGTCCGGGCCGACTCGAGCAATTCGCTGATCGCACGGTCGTCCAGTTGCGAATAATTCTGCCCGTCGGGGGATTGCGTCTGATGCCAGAACGGGTACGGATCCGGGTCCGGGTAAGGGGCCAGGTCCAGGTCCACCAGCGCGGCCTGATACGTCCGCGGGGCAAGGTTATCATCCAGCAGGGACCGCATGTTGGCCGCTTTCAGCAGGACCCGCACACCGACCTTCGCCCACTGCGCCTGGAGGGCGGCGGCGATCGCCTCCTGCCGCGGATCTTCGGCGTAGACCAATGTGAACTGAAGCGCCGCTTCCTCGTTCGACCGGATGTAGGCTTCCGTTCCGGGAGTCGCGCCCGCCGGAATGGTCCATCCCGCCGCGTCCAGCAGCCGCGCCGCCTCGTCCGGATTGTACGCCAGCGGCAGCAGGTCCGGGTCCTCCGCCCAAGTTCCGGGGAGGATCGGCCCGGCGGCCTGTACCGCCTGGCCGGCCAGCACGCTGTCGATGATCTGCTGCCGGTCGATCGCCAGCAGCAACGCCCGGCGTACATCCCGCTGGCCGAGAAATTCCACGTCGGCGTTTTGTAAATTAAGGAGAACCACCGCCGCTTGCGGCAGGCGCGCCGTGTAAATGTTCCAGGTCGATCCGGTCAGCGCCGTCTGCAGTTCGCCGGCCGTCAGGCCGCCCAATCCCATCACCTCTCCGGATTGGAGGGCTTCGAACGCGGCCGCCCGCGTGGGATAGTAGAGCAGATCGACCTTTTTCATCCCCGGCTTCGTCCCGTAATATTTTTCAAACGGGCGCAACGTGACGCCGAGGATTTTCTCACCTTCGACGATCACGGTTTCCACCATGAACGGTCCAGACCCGATCGGTTTAAGGTTGAAGGGAAGGGAATCCAGTTCCTTCACCCCAACACCCGCCAGTATGTGGGACGGGAGCAGGCCGGTGGTAAGGTAATCCAGGAACGGGGCATAGGGTTCGGAAAGCGTGAAGCGGACCTCTTTCGCGGAGAGGGCTTCGACTTTCACCGAGCGCCACAGTTCGGCCAGGTCTTTCCGACCGGGGTAGTTATTATCCTGAATCAGCCCGAACGTGTAGACAACATCCTGGGCCGTGACCGGCTCGCCGTCGTGCCAGAAGGCGTCTTTGCGGATTCTGAAATAATACGCCGTCCCGTTCTCAATTACCCAGCCCTCGGCCAGGTCGGGTACGGGGACTCCGGTGGAATCAAAGCGCACCAAGCCGGAAAATACCAGCCGGCCCACATCCCGGTCGGGCGGGTTGCGGACATCCAGGACCGGGTTGAGCCGCTGCATCCCGCCGATCAGCGCCTCCGTGTACTCTCCGCCGTGCGTCTCGGGGGCATCCGGAAGGATCGGGGTGTTAATCCCGCGCAAAGCCAGGATCAGCAACAGGACGAGGATCACGCCCGCCGCGGCGATCAGGATCTGCCAGCGGAAGCGTTTCATAGTTGGATCCGTCCAGACTTAAAAATCTTCACGCGGGGGGTTCTGCCCATAAAACGGCCGGGGATGGCGCCAACAGTTTACCGGAAAGCGAGAACGGTAATGAAGGAGAGAGTGAAGAAGAGAATACTAAGGATGATGGTTCCATTAAAAAGAGCCTTCTCCACTCCGCGCCGGGCCCGGAACACGCCGCCCGTATCGCCGCCGGTCAGCCCGCCCAAGCCGGCTTCCTTGCTTTGCAGGACGATGACGATGATCAAGACGACGCCCAGGATAATTTGTGCCACGCTAAGATAATCTTTCACAGGACCTCCGATTGCCGGTGATGCCGTATTGGGACTGCGGGATTATATCAGAAACCCTCTCCCTACCCTCCCCCGTTTGCGGAACAAACGGGGGAGGGTAGGGAGAGGGCCGTCTACACCGGCAGGAGGAAGAAAGCCCAGGCCAAAATGGCGTAAACCGCGACGAGGACGCTGCCTTCCAGCCAGTTGCTGCGCCCGTCGGCGGCGATTAACGCCACAACCCCCACCCCGGCGATCACTGAAATCACCTCGAAAGTGTTGAATACCAGGTTCAGCGGGTGGCCCATCCCCAGGCTGGCAAACACCAGGAACGGCGCGACCAACAGGGCGATTTGCAGGGAGGAACCGAGCGCGACTTCCAGGCTGAGTTCCAGATGGTTACGGACGGCGACGTCCACCGCCACGAAATGCTCGGCCACGTTGCCGATCACCGGCACCAGAATGATACCCAGGAAGAACTCCGACACCCCGCTGGCGGCGATCACCGGCTCGATCACGCCGACGAGGATCTCGCTTAGAACTACCACCCCGGCCGTGGCGAGGCCCAGGCGGATAAGGGCGCCCTTCAGAGTGCCCGTGGTATGCATCGGCTCCACCTCCACCGGGGTGGGAATAATCCCGCTGCGATCGCCCAGGGAGTAAACCAGGCTGAGGATGTAGATCAGCATCATCGCCGCGGCCACGCCCAGACTCAGGTATTCCACGCGGATATCTCCCGGGGCGCCGATGCTCTGGCCAAAAAGTGACGGCACACTCAAGGCCACCACCGCCAGGGCCAGAAGGGTCGCGTACCGGCCGGCGGTTTCGGTCGAAAAGCGCTGCGGGCCGTTCCGGATTCCCCCAACCAGAAGGCTTAACCCGAGGACCAGAAGCAGGTTGCCGATGATCGACCCCGTGATTGAAGCCTTCGCCAGTTCGAGGTAACCCTCCCGGATGGCGACCAGGGTGATAATAAGTTCGGCGGCATTCCCCAACGTGGCGTTGAGCAGCCCGCCCACCCGGGGGCCGGTGCGGGCGGCGAGGATTTCCGTGGCTGTTCCCATCTGCTCGGCCAGCGGGATCAATCCGACGCAGGCGAGGAGAAAAACCAGGATCGGAGATGCCCCCAGCGCCCAGGCCGCCGCTGCCAGGAACGAGGCGATCAGCAAGGCGTCGATGAAACGGAGTTTTATTTTCCGAAACGAGAAGATTTTCACGGGATCCATTATCCGGTTTTTCGAGTGCGGGGATGAGATGCAGGGGCGGGGCGAGGCCTCGCCCTTCCGACCGCCGGGATTATACAATATCGCCTTCCCCCCTGTGGTCCCCCCATTCCCTCCGGGAATGGGGGGACCACAGGGGGGAGAGGTTATCTCGGACATTGATTATTGACTTCATTGGTAAAATAAAACCATCATGGAAAAAGGCGCGCTGCTGAACGAAAGGTATGTGCTCGTCAAGCCGCTGGCCAGCGGCGGGATGGCGCACGTCTGGCTGGGGCGCGACGAGTTGCTTAACCGCACCGTGGCGATAAAAATTCTGCGCGAGGAACACACCCGCAAGCCGGATTTCCAGGAACGGTTCCGCCACGAAGCGCAGGCGATCGCCCGGCTTTCCCATCCCAACCTCGTCACCGTTTATGATTTCGGGGTTCACGACGGCCGGTATTTTATGATCATGGAATACATCGAAGGCGAGGACCTGAAGACGTACCTGCGCCGGGCCCGGCCGCAGCCGCTGGAAACCTGGCTCGACATCGCCATCCAGGTTTGCGAAGGGCTCGGGCTGGCCCACCGGGCCGGCCTGGTCCACTGCGACATCAAACCACAGAATATCCTCCTCGCCCCCGATCTGCTGGCCAAGATCGCGGATTTCGGAATCGCGCGGGCGATGGTCTCCAAAGGGCTCGTTCTCGACCGGACGCAAACCCAGCCCCTGGAAGAAGATACCGTCTGGGGCAGCCCGCAATACGTCTCGCCGGAACAGGCGGCGGGCGATGCCCTGACGCCCGCCAGCGACATCTATTCCACCGGCGTGATGCTGTTTGAGATGCTCACCGGCCGGCTCCCCTACCCCGGCAAGGATCCGCGCACGCTGATCCTCCAGCATCAGCATGAACCCGCCCCCTCGCCCCGGGTGATCAATCCCGAGATTCCCGGGGAGCTGGAAGAAATTGTCCTGCGGGCCATGTCAAAATCCCCGGCCGAGCGCTACCGGAACGGGGACCAAATGGCGCGGGTGCTTAAAGCCCTCCTCTTGGAAAGCACGACGCCGCTCCCCGAAGCATCCCCGACGGCGGATTTTCCCGCGGCGGATGAGGAGCCGGGAATCGATTGGAAGGCGGTTGGGCTGGGATTCGCAAGCCTGATCTCCGTCGGAGGCCTTATTCCCCTCTGGGTGTATGTGTACTTTCTATATAATCCCCCCGGATGATGCCCGCAGTCCTTCCCGCAGCCTCGTTTTCGGGGGATTCGCGCGATCCTTACGGGCGGGTTAACGTTAACGAAATACAAACCAAGCATTGGTATAATCCTGTTTCAAGGCGGTTTAGCCGCGGGAAAGGCTTGCCGCGGGCGTAACCCAAATCGGAGGCATGTGTGAATTCCAACCGTACACGCAACATTGTTGCGATCCTTATTGTCATGTTCTTCATGGGGTACCTCCTCGTCAGCTGGTACAACAACCAGCAGGCGAGTATTCCGACCATTCCCCTCAGCCAGGTGGCGCAGGAAATCCAGGATGAAAAGATCAAGCAGATCATCGTCATCGAAGACGATCTGGAAATCCATTATGCAGGCGATCAGCAGGCCAAAGCCCTGAAAGAATCCACCTCACCCCTTTCGCAGCAGCTGGAAAGTTTCGGAGTGACTCCCGACGAGCTGGATAACGTCCAAATCGAAATCCGCCCGCCCAACGATTGGGGGCTGGTGTTCAATCTGCTCTCCTACCTGCTGCCGGTCCTGGTCCTGGGTGTGTTCATCTACTTCATGGTCCGCCAGATGCAGGGCACCAATAATCAGGCGATCAGTTTCGGCAAGAGCAAGGCGCGCATGCTTTCCGGGGACCAGCCCACGGTGACGTTTGAGGATGTGGCCGGGGTCGAGGAATCCAAGGATGAGCTGCGCGAGGTGGTGGAGTTCCTTAAGGAACCCGAGAAGTTCATTTCCCTCGGCGCGCGGATCCCCAAGGGGGTCCTGCTGGTGGGATCCCCGGGGACCGGAAAAACCCTGATGGCCAAAGCCGTCTCGGGCGAGGCCGGCGTCCCGTTCTTCTCGATCTCGGGGTCCGAGTTCGTGGAGATGTTCGTCGGGGTCGGCGCCAGCCGGGTGCGCGACCTGTTTGAACAGGCCAAGCGCCACTCCCCGTGCATCGTGTTCGTGGACGAGATCGACGCGGTCGGCCGCCAGCGCGGAACGGGGCTGGGGGGGAGTCATGATGAACGCGAGCAGACCCTCAACCAGATTCTGGTGGAAATGGACGGGTTCGACACCGATACGAACGTGATCGTCATGGCGGCCACCAACCGGCCCGACATCCTCGACCCGGCGCTCCTGCGGCCGGGGCGGTTCGACCGGCGCGTCGTCCTCGACCGGCCGGACATGCGCGGCCGGGAGGCGATCCTTAAAGTACACGTGCGCGGCAAGCCGCTGGAGCCCGGGGTGGATCTGAGCAAGGTCGCCAAAGGCACACCCGGCTTTGTCGGAGCAGATATCGAAAACCTCGTGAACGAGGCGGCCATCCTGGCCGCCCGCCGCAATAAGAAATCCATCGGCCAGGACGAATTCCAGGAATCCGTCGAGCGCGTGATCGCCGGTCCGGAACGCAAGAGCCGCCTGATCACCGACGCCGAGAAAAAGATCATCGCCAACCACGAAGCCGGGCACGCTGTGGTGATGCAGGCCATCCCGGAATGCGACCCGGTGCATAAGGTTTCGATCATTTCGCGCGGGATGATGGGCGGCTACACCCTGGCCCTCCCGGAAGAGGACCGGACCGTCCGCGGGCGGCGGGAATTCATGGCCGAATTGGCCGGCCTGCTGGGCGGGCGCGCCGCGGAGGAGATCGTTTTCAACGATATCACCACCGGCGCCGCCTCCGACATGGAACGCGCCACCAAGACCGCCCGCAATATGGTCACCCGCTGGGGCATGAGCGACCGTCTCGGGCCGATGGTCTACGGCCAGAAGGAGGAATTAATCTTCCTTGGCCGCGAAATTTCCGAACAACGCGATTATTCGGATCAGGTCGCCAATGTGATCGATGAAGAGGTCCGCAAAATCGTCAACAGCGCCTACGAGGAAGCGAAAACCCTCCTGACCAAGCACCGCGATGTTCTGGAACGGGTTGCTGCGCGCTTGGTCGAGATCGAGACAATCGACGAGGATGAGTTCAACCGGGTGTTCCCGGCGCCCCAGCCCAAACGCAGCGGCACCCCGATCCCGCGGGTGAAGTGATTCCGACAAACCTTCCCGATATACTCGACCGCCGGGAAAATATGCCGGCGGTTTCTTTTCCCTTGCATCGCGTGTACGATTCGCAAATCGGAGTCCTGTATGCGAATTTCCCTTCCGGCATCCCGGCGAATTTAATGAAAAATTACCCGTGAATTCCGGTGGATTGTTATAATTTTTCGAACGTGGGGTTCCCGGACTTCCTGGGAACTTCTACGTCCGGGTTGAGAAAAGGGGGAGAGGATATTATGTAGATTCTGCTTCAACCGGGGGCGATTCTTTGCGCTCTATCGTTCGAGCACGCATCCGTTTTTCGGAAAATGCCTTGAAAATCGGCAGGATGGTCGGCGTATCCGTGCTGATTGTTTTGCTTTCCACCTCCTTCTTCCAGCCGCAATTCACCGCCTCCGCAGCCACCACCCTCACCATCACCCCGATCACCTGGAACGTAGTCGGGCTGGATTCGAACAACATCAACGTCGGGCCGAATAACTTCCCGGTCGGGGTGCGGGTATGCAACACAGGCCTGGAAAATGCGACGAACGTGGAATCCCATTTTGTCTGGGATACCACGGATTCCTACATCAGCCTGCGCTCCGGATCGCTTTCTGAATATACCGTTGCAAATTCTCAAGCGGCTCCATTGCTGACGCCCGGCGCCTGCGTCAATTTCTATTACGAAGTCAGCATCACCCGCAACAGTCTGGCCTACAACCACACCGCGCGCTACCATATCACCGCCAACGCCGGCAACGTGACCGGTTCCGTCGGCACGCCTACACCGCGCGAGATCTTCGTCGAGCATTTGATCTCCCAGAATCGAAACTCCACTTCCGATGTGCGCCTGGACGGCGTCTCGATTCCGGCCGGCGGGACAATGAACCTGCTGGCCGGCAACACGTACAACATCACACTGGTCGGCTCGACGGCGACCAACGGGTACGAGCAGATCGAGAGTTCCATCAACTTTCCGAACACGATCTTCAAGATCAACACCGTCACAACGTCCTATTCCGCCAACAGCGGCACCGATCCGCTGGCCGGGATCAAGCTGTACGCCGACGGCTGCGGGTGGGTCAACGACCCCAACTCCCCAAACTACCGCTCCTGCACCGCCGCCGGAAAATACGGGGGCAACGTTACGGTCACCTACAACGTCACCATCTTAAGCGGCGGCGGGACCAGCCAAACCCTCACCAACCTGATCTACGATTTCTCCGGGAGCAGCTACCATTACAACTCGGATTACGCGGTCGGCGCCCGGATCGCCGCGATCATCGACCCTTCCGCCGTCACGATCACAAAAGCCTTCACCCCCAATTCCACGATCGTCAACGGAACCTCGACCCTGACGTTCACCCTCAGCAACCCGAACGGCGCCAGCTTGAGCGGGGCCGCCTTCACCGACACCTTCCCGGTCTCGCCGGGGGCGATGGTCGTCGCCTCGCCGCTGACCTACTCCACCACCGGCTGCGGTTCTCCGACCTTTGCACCGACGGCCGGCGCAGCCTCAATCTCGTTTTCGAATGGGACGATTGCGGCGGGCGGCACCTGCACGGTCAGCGTGAACGTCACCGCCCCGCACTGGGGATTTACGACAATACCTCCGGCCCCCTATACATCGGCTCGACCAACACCGGCAACACCGCCTCCGCCAGCCTGACGGTTGGGACAACACCGGCGCCCCCCTCCTGTACTCCCGGATTGGAGCTGGCGCGCTGGACGATGGAACCTTCGCAGGGGACGGGAGTGCCGCCGAGCCCTTCTTTCCGCTCCAGCCTTGTATCGATCGCCGCCGCCCTGTATTCCGGCGGGGGAACTGAATCCATCTCGATCTCCATCGGACAACCGGTCAATTCCTGGGCGGTGACCGGTGGTTGGGCTCAGAATAACACAGGGTATCCGAATCCCGCGGCACCCTACTACCAGCTCACCCTGGATACGAGCAAATTCACAAGCGTATCCATCTCCTTCGATTTCTACCTTTCCGGTAACTGGGCGAACGCCAGCGACAATTACATCTACTTGTATTCAAGTGCGGATGGGGGAAGCTACTCCACAGTCAACTCCCGGTCCGCCTTAACCCGGAATACCTGGTATTCCCAGACCCCGTTGACCGCCGCATCGACCGGCTCGAGCACGACGGCGTTTCGGATCAACGCAGTCGGCCAGCAACAGCCCACGGCGGCCGTGCATCTCGAAAATATCGTCATCACCGGCTGCGGAGTCCCCCAGCCGCCGACCCTCGCCAAGGCCTTCGCCCCCGACCCGATCGCGGCCAACGGCAGCGCCGTCTCCACGCTGACCTTCATGCTCACCAACGAGAACAATGTAGTGCTTACCGGCACCGCTTTTACGGACGCCCTGCCCGCCGGAGTGCGGGTGGCCCCCGCGCCGAACGCCGGCACCACCTGCGGCGGCTCGCCCAACTGGTCGCCGGACGCGGGGGCGACCGCCCTCAACTTCGGAACCACTGCGCCGGGTACCATCCCCGCCCGGTCGGGCTTGACCAATGGAACCTGCACGGCGTAAGTCGATGTGGTCGCCACCACCGCCGGCCCGCACGCCAACATCAGCGGGTATATATACACAACCCAAACCGGCACGAATTACGGAGCCGGCGGCTCGGCCAGCGCATCGTTGACCGGCCTCGGCCCGCCTTCGATCGCCAAGCAGTTCTCTCCGAACCCGGTTCTGGTCAATATTTACTCAACCCTGACCTTCACCATCACCAATCCCAATCCGAACAACGGTCTGGCCGGGGTGGCTTTTTCGGATACTTATCCGGCGAACGTTGTCAATCTCAATCCCTCGGCGACCACGAACTCCTGCGGGGGAACCGTCACGGCGCCCAACGGAGGCAACACCGTCGGCCTGTCCGGGGGCAGCATCGCGGCCGGAGGATCCTGCACCGTCACCGTCCGCGTCAACTCTTCCATCGCCGGAAACTACGACAATACCAGCGGGAACGTATCCGCCGTCATCAATTCCGCTACGGTCAACGGGAACACCGCCAGCGACAGGCTGGTAGTCCAGCCGGTGCATCCGGTGGTAACCCTGCTGAAGCAGATCTCCACCAATGCCGGCGGACCGTGGACCGCCTTCGTCGGCCTGCCGCTGGGCGGCCAGGTGTATTACCTATTCACCGTCGAAAACACGGGCGATGTGCCGATGTACGCGGTCACCCTGACCGACCCGGATAGCGCCATATCGCCCCTGATTGCCGGTTGCTCATGGTCCAATCCGGTCAACCCTCTGCCGGCTCCCGCGGCCGGAAACGAGAACCATATTTCAACCTGCATCGTCGGACCGGTCACCGTCTTCGCCCCCGGCGCACACACCAACACGGCGACCGCCCGGGGCGAGTATCCGCAATCCTCCGGCACATATTATGCGGACACATCCGCGGCGAGTTACGCGACCACCGGGTTGACAATCGATAAAAGCGCGGCCGAATCCCGCTACTCTTCGATCGGCGACGTCTTGCATTACAGCTACACGGTGACCAACACCGGCGCGGCTCCTCTGGCCGGACCGGTGACGGTCAGCGACGACCGGTCTGCAAACGAGATCTGCCCGGATACGATCACGGTCGGCGATTTCGACGCCTTTCTGGATCCGGGGGAAAGCATCATCTGCACCGCAACCTACACCATCGTGTTGGACGATATTACCGCCGGTTCGGTGGTCAACACCGCAACGGCTTCGGCCGGAGGGGTGACCTCATCCCCCGATTCGGAAACCGTGCCGTATGTGGCTTTCACGCCGACCCCGACCGAGACTCCGGCCATCACCCAAACTTATACGCAGAGCGAAACCCCCACCATCACCCAAACTCCGACGGAAACCCATACGCCGTCCATCACCCAGACACCGACGGAGACCGAAACCCCATCCATTACTCCAACCCCTACACCGACCAGTACCGAGACGGAGACGCCTTCTCACACCCCGACTCCGACGGAAACTGAGACCGTGACTCCGACGCTTACCCATACCGAAACGGAGACCCCGACCGAGACACCAACGATCACGCCGACCAGCACGGAAACCGAGACCCCGTCTGCCACTCCAACCGAGACCGAAACGCCGACACCCACCCGGACGGAGACCGAGACACCCACGCAAACCCTGACCCCGACCGAGACCGAGACGCCTACCTTTACGCCGACCCTGACGCCGACCGTCACCCAGACCCAGACCCAACAACCCGGCCGGATTTACGGCGTGGTGTTCAACGACGTCAACGCCAGCGGCGCCCAGGATCCCGGCGAGCTCGGCATCGGCGGCGTCACCGTTACCCTTTACGACGACCTGGGCACCGTCATCGGAACACGGATCACCGCCGCCGACGGATCCTACAACTTCGCCAACCTCAGCTCGGGTGATTACGAAGTGGTCGAAACCGACCCGGCCGGCTACATCAGCACCACCAATAACACCGTCCCGGTCACCGTCACCTCCGGGAGCAACACCCAAGTCGACTTCGGCGACCGGCTGATCACCAGCGGCAATCCCTCCACCATCCGCGGCACGGTCTACGACGACAACATCAATGGAGACGGCATACGGGATCCCGGAGAACCCGGCATCAGCGGTGTCACTATCGACCTGCTCAACGACAGCGGCGGAGTGATCGCCACCACCGCCACAGCCCTTGACGGCACCTACAGCTTCCCCGGCCTTGCCGCTGGCATCTACTCCGTGCGCGAGACGGATCCGGCCGGATACATGAGCACCACCCCCAACCAGGTCGATGTAATCCTCAGCGACGCCTCCGAGGCCGTGGTCGATTTCGGCGACGAGAGCTTCTCCAGCGCCCTGTTCGCCGACCCGGCGGTGACCAAGTTCGGTGACCCGGCCGCGGCGACGGTCGGCGACATCGTCACCTTCCTCATCACCGTCACCAACCTCGGCACCACCGATGCCGAAAACGTGGTCCTGGTCGACACCAAGCCCGCCTTCCTCGACATCCTGGCGGTCAACATCTCACCCGGACCCGGCTTCCCCACCAGCATCATCGGCAATACCATCACCATCCAGTTCGGTACGCTCACCCCCGGTGAAACCTACACCATCCAGGTCGTCACCCGGGTCAACAGCCTTGGCACGCCTCCCGGCGGCGCCAACGATGTCTCCGTCGCCACCAGTTCGAGCGGTGACCGGCCCGGGAATAATGCCGCCAGCGCGCTGCTTTCGATCGTCAATTCCATTACCGGCTTGCCCGGCACCGGCTTCGCCCAGGACATCGTCACCGACCTTCCGGTCCAGCCGGAGGAAAAGCTCTACACCAATCTCGACGATCTGACCCTCGTCATACCCAAACTCGGCGTCCGCATCCCGATCGTCGGAGTCCCGCAGAGCGGATCCGGCTGGGACGTGACCTGGTTGTGGAACCAGGCCGGCTGGCTTAATGGCACCGCCTTCCCCACCTGGGCTGGCAATTCGGTCATCACGGCCCACGTCTATCTGCCTTCGGGCAAGCCCGGGCCGTTTGTCAACCTCTACAGCCTCGCCTACAACGATACGATCTACGTCCTGCTCGACGGGCAGCAGTACATCTACAAGGTGCGCGCCGTCCTGCTGGTCCGGCCGGAAGATCTTTCCGTTTTGCGCCACGAAGAACTCCCCTGGCTAACTCTCCTCACTTGCCACTCTTACAACGAAGCCGCCGGCGCTTACCGCTGGCGGGTCGTCGTGCGGGCCGTTCAGGTCGAAGTCAAGTAGGACGCCGCCGTTTTTTATTCATCCATCACTCATCTTCCGACGCCGCCGGGCGATGGGTTATAATTCCCCAGCTTTGGTCCGGGCAATTGTGCAGGCTAAAAAGCCGCGCATGAGTTTTGACTTTGATCTCATCGAACGGATCCGCACCGTCGGGCAGTTCGGCGTCATCGCGGTTATCTTCGCGGAATCCGGATTGTTCTTTGGCTTCTTCGTTCCGGGAGACGGTCTGCTGCTCACCGCCGGCCTGCGTGCTGCACGCGGCGAAATGTTTTTCAAGCCATAATCCACGCCTGGCAGGAATGCCGGCGCGAGGAATGGGATGGGGTGATGAAACACAGGAACGGGTTTCGGATGAAACATCCGGACCCGATAGAGTGGAAACCGGTCACGCCGGCGCAAAAAAAGGAAACGTGATGCCGATCTATACCTACCGCTGCACGGAGTGCGGCGTGGAATTCGATCAACACCAGACCTTCTCCGACCCTCCTCTGACCAAATGCCCGGAGTGCGGGAAGAAATCGCTGCGCAAAGTGTTTACCCCGGCCGGGATTATCTTCAAGGGGAAAGGCTGGTATGCAACCGATAACCGCTCGCCGTCCGGCGGCGTGAACATCAAGAAGGAAAAGCCCGAGGGTTCGGCGGAAAAGCCAGCCGCGGATTCTACGTCTGCGACCGCTTCGGAAAAGAAGAAACCGGAAACCAAATCCGGCGCCGCTTCCGGTGAATCAAAATCATAGTGGAAATCGGTGTAAATAATTTTAGAAACACGTGAATGCGGTTTTAGGGATTTCTGAATAAATACTTGCACCGCAAAGGCGCAAAGTCCGCATAAATATTTTGTATTTTTTGTCAGCCCTGGCGTTCTTTACGGATTTGCGGGTATTAAAAAATACTTCTCACGAAAATCCACACGCGGCATTTGCGCCTCTACATCTGGAACCCGTTACGGGCGCGGACCACCTTATAGGAAAAATTTTCCACGTAATTCATCAACTTTTCGGATATTTCCTGCCACTCATGCGAAGCGAGGAATTCGTCCATCGCTTCCCTTCCCGGCGCAACGCCACCCACCATGATCTGCGGGCCATCCCCGTAGGCGGTATACCACGCGTCGGTCGGTTCCACCCCCAGCTTCTGCATCCCCGGCAGAAATTCCCGTACGATGAACTCGAAATACTCCTGCGCCTGCCCCGGGAGGATATCCCAGGTCATCAGCAGTTTGACCGCACTCATGCGCCTCGCTTATGATCCAGCACCACCACGTGGGTTTCGTCCGGAAGGTCCGTCCGGGAGATCTTCAGCGATTCCTGGGTCTTGGGTGCGGAAAGGCCCATCTCCTTCACGAATTTTTGAAGCGTGTCCAGTTTTAGATTGATCTCGGGAGTGCGGAAATGCATCGGCACCACAATCGAAGGTTCGAGCAAGCTGATCACTTCCGCCGCCTGTGAAGCGTTCAATCCGCTCCCGCCGCCGATCGGCACCAAGGCGACGTTCACCGAACCGAGATTCTCGATCTGCTGCTGGGTCGGCACATAGTCCAAGTCGCCCAGGTGCGCAACCGTCAGCCCGTTGAAATCCACCAGGTAGAGCGTATTGGGATCTTTCGTTTCGGCCTTCTTCTTTTTCCCGGAATCATCCGGCGCATGGCGGGTGGAAAGGCCGGTGATGAACACGCCGCCGATTTCGAACTCACCCGGGCCGCGGATGATGCGTTTTTCACCCTTGACCGCTTCGACGCAGTTATGGCCGGGAGAGTCGTGCGAAATGCAAACGATATCCGCCTTGAGCCGCAATCCGCCATAGCCGACGCTGTCGTCGTAGGGATCGATCACGACAGACGCCATGCCGCGCTCCACAAGCCGGAAACAGGAAAGGCCGTACCACACGATCTCCATGGGTCATCCTCCGAGAGTCTGGATTATACTCGATGGAAGGCACCCGCCGCGGATGCATGAATCACGGGCGGGCGCGGGCAAGCGAAGGGAATTTCTCTCCGATGGCGGATTTCTCCCACCTCCGGCGGCTTGAAATCGGCGGCGGGCGCGTCTGGCGCCCGCCGGAAAAATCCCGGCCGCGGCCCGCCGCCTCGGCTCGCACACAGCCGTTGATCGATCGCGCCACCCTGCACCTTGCGCCGGCGCAACGCTATGCGGATGCGCAATTGGACGATACGCAGGCGCTTACGCGCGATCGGTTTCACTGGAAACCGCCGCTTCGTTTTTCCGTGCGCGCGCGGGCCTCGGTCCCTGATCCGCGTGGAACCTTCGGCTTCGGATTCTGGAACGATCCGTTCTCGCTGTCGCTCGGGATGGGCGGCGCCGCGCGCAAGCTGCCCGCTGCCCCGCAGTGCGCCTGGTTCTTTTACGGCTCGCCGCCGCACGATCTTCCGCTGGCGGAAGGCGTGCCCGGATCGGGCTGGAAGGCGCAGACACTTTCCTTCCGGCGGCTCCCCCCGCTCCTGCTGGCGCCGATCGCGGCCGGCGGTATGCTGCTGGCCGCCTGGCCCTTCACGCGGCGTTGGGCATTCCGCCGGGCGCTTCGATTTTATTCGGCTGAAGAACAATTGCTCGGGATCGATCCTTCAGAGTGGCACACGTACACCATCGAGTGGACCGCCTCGTCGGCATGGTTCTCCGTCGACGGCATGGAAGTGATGCGATCATTCCACCCGCCGTATGCCCCGCTCGGACTGGTGCTGTGGATCGATAACCAGTACGCGATCGCCTCACCGGAAAAAGGGTTCGGCTTCGGCGTGCTGCCCCTCGGCCGCGAACAAGCGCTCGAACTCGAGGACGCGCGGATTGTGACCCCTATCCCGGCGTGATAGAATCCGCCGACTCTTCAGTGGGACGGCGGAAAGGGATCGCTCCCAAACCGGGAAAGTGCAGGCCATGACCGCATCGTTCGATCTGGATACCCTGACCCGCATTGTCAGCCGCGTGATGGCGGTGGAAGAGACGATGCTGGGAGGGCCGAGGCAGAATTTCATATTTCGCGCGCGCGGACATCTGACCCTCGACAGCGAGGCCGCGTACGATCAACTCGCCGACGCCGTGAAACCCCTCGGTCTGACGGCGCTTCTGCGCGGGGAAAGCGGCCGCGAGGAAATACTCCTGGTGAAGGGACTCTCCCGCCCGGGAAGCGGCAACCCGCGCGTCAATCTCCTGCTCTTCATCCTTACCCTGGCCAGTGTGATCTTCATGGGGGCGGTCAACGCGCTGCCGGCCTCGGCCGTCCCCTGTGAAACCCCGACGGATCTCGCCGGAAGCCTCGCGTATCAATGGCGGATGATCGTCATCATCGCCCAGCAGAGTTTTGCCAACCTTGGCGCCGGCCTGCCCTTCGCGCTGAGTTTCCTGGCCGTCCTCGGGACGCATGAATTCGGGCATTACCTGGCGGGCCGGAAAAATAAAACCCGCGTCACCCTTCCGTTTTTCATCCCGCTCCCGCTGATCAGCCCGTTCGGCACGCTCGGGGCGGTGATCTCCATGCAGGAGCCTCCCCGCAACCGGAACGTACTGGCCGAGATCGGGATTGCCGGGCCGCTGGTCGGCTTCCTGGTCGGCCTGCCGCTGCTCGTGATCGGTCTGGCGATGTCCACCGTCGAGGCGCTGCCCGTCGTCTTTGGCCCGTGTGAAGGTTTTTCCCTCGAAGGCAATTCGATCATCTACATCCTGGCCAAGCTGGCGGTGTTCGGCCGCATGCTTCCGGCGCCGGCGCACTTCGACACGCTGCCCGTCCTCTTTTACCTTCGTTCGTTCTTCACCGGTTTCCCCTTCCCGATGGAAGGCATGGATGTCATCATCCACCCGCTGGCCTTCGGCGCCTGGGCGGGACTCATGATCACCGGATTGAACCTCATCCCGGCCGGACAGCTGGACGGCGGTCATCTGCTCTACGTCCTCCTGGGAGATCGCGCCGGCCGGATCCTTCCCGGAATTATTTTCGGAATGGTCATCCTCGGCTTATTCTGGCCGGGTTGGTTTCTCTGGGTGTTTCTGATTTTTTTCCTGGGGCGGGCGCACGCCGAGCCGCTCGACACCGTCACGCCGCTCGATACCCGTCATCGCATTCTGGCCTGGACCGGAGTAATACTATTTGTGTTGATTTTCACCCCCATTCCGCTGCAGGTTTTCGGTGCCTGAAGAACTCTTTCATGACCTTACCCCCAAGCAGGTGCGCGAGCTGATCACGCAGGGCCGAGTGCCGCGCCTGATCGACGTCCGCAATCCCGATGAGTTCGCACTGTGCCGCCTGCCCGGCGCCGAACTGCATCCCGCCCCGCAGATTGCCGAGTGGAGTCAAATACTCGATCCGGACGAGGAGATCCTGGTTTATTGCCACCACGGGATACGCAGCCTGCATGCGGTAATGTTCCTTACCGCCAGGGGTTTTAAACAGGTGATGCATCTGCGCGGCGGATTGGACGCCTACAGCCTGCGCGCCGACCCAAGCGTGCCGCGGTATTGACCCATCCAACGAATACAATTCCCCCTCATCCCGTCGGAGAACCGCCGACACCCTTCTCCCAGAAAAAGCCGGGGGAAGGGATGGAAATGAGGGAAGAACATTTTTTTCATCCGCCAGGTGCGATCAACAACAGAATAAGTAATAAAAAAAGTAACTGCTTCTCAGCCTGGAAGAACTGGTACGCGGATTACGCGGAATACCTTTCTGAGGAACTCCTGAGATATTTACCCATCTGCACAATCCGCTCTTTTCCGTGGAATCCGCGTAAAGTCAATCCAATACCTATTGGATCCCTGAGGCGTTATAAGAAAAGAAGAGGGGTGGATCGGAGATGCGGGATCTGCCGGAATTCAGGGGACGGACGGTATGGTAAACCAGAAGCGGCTGCCTTCACCGATACGGCTTTCCACACCGATGCGGCCGCCCATGGCCTCAACCCAGGCTTTGGCCACCGCCAAACCGAGCCCGGTGCCGGATGAATCCCCCCGGTAGAAACGGTCGAACACGCGCGGCAGGTCGTCCGGGGCGATGCCTTTCCCGGTATCGGCAATGTGAACGGTGGTGATTTGGGATCCGCGTACCGCACGCAGGATAATCCGGCCGCCCTCCGGCGTGTGCTGCAAGGCATTGATGATCAGGTTGACAAGTACCTGGCGAAGCCTGTCCGGGTCCGCCTGGACCGTGAGTTCCCCCTCGGGTAATTCGCGCTCAAAGGCAACGGCATGGGCATCCGCTGCGGCCGTAAAGCTCTCCGCCACGGATACCAACAGGGCGATCAGATCGACCCGCGTGCAATGCAATTGCGGGCTTGCCGTATCGGCCAGAGAGAGTTGGCGCAGGTCATCCACCAGCCGGCTGAGCAACCGGGTCTCGTCGAACAATGCGGCGATTTCAGCATGCGTGAGAGGGTACACCCCGTCCAACAGAGCGCGCAGGTTTCCCTGCAGGACGGCAAGCGGCGTTCGCAATTCATGCGCGATATCCGCGGTCAGATTGCGGCGTAACGTTTCGGCCTGCTCAAGCGAGGAGGCCATTTCGTTCAGCGCGCGCGAGACCGCCATCGTTTCCACGGAACCGCGTTCGGGGATGCGGTGGCTCCACTGGCGGCGGGAAAAGGAATGCGCGCCCTCGGCCATCCGGTCCAAAGGGGCGGCGAGCCGGCGCCCAAGCGTCGCCCCGGCAATCAAGCTCAACACGGCGGCCACCAGCGCGGCGAGTAACAACACGGCGCGGAGCCGGTCTAGCAATTCCTTGGCGGCCGGGTCCGCTTCACCCGAGCCGGCCGTGGATACAACCAGGTAACCGATTACCGCCTGATCCTGGAGAAGGGGCAGTGCGGCGTCCCGCTCATCGGCCGAAAGTAATTCGTTCGTGCGAACCCCCCGCTCATCGAACAGAATTCTTCCATCGGCATCGGCCAACAGAACGGGAGGCCGGCCGCGTCCGTACACCGCTCCGGAGCCGCGGCCCTGTCCGTACGAAGCGACAAACGTCTCCACTCCCTGCCAAGTCCCGTTCATATTGTAGAACGCCGCCAGATCCGAAAGTAAACCGCTTTGGGCCAAGGTTTCCTGCCGGGCCAGATATTGACGCACCTGGCTCCCGGATTGCCAATCGATGAGCAACGCAATCGTCCCGATACCCAGCAACGACACCAGCCCGAAGGCGAATGTCAAACGCACCCATAAGCGGTTCACGGCGCATCCTCCCGGAGGCGGTACCCTACGCCGAATACGGTTTCGATCTGCCGCTGCGGCGCCGGATCGATTTCCACCTTTTTCCGCAGGTTCTTAATATGGCTGTCGAGCGTCCGTTCCAGTCCATCGTATGCGAAACCGAACGCCTTCTCGATCAGTTCCGCGCGCGTGAAGGCGCGGTTCGGATACTCCATCAACGCCTGCAGGATGGAATATTCCGCGGGAGTTAACTCCACCGGCTGGCCGCTTACCGAAAGCACATGGCGGTCTAGGTCCAGTCTCAACTTGCCGGATTCCAGAATTGGGGATGGGGGGGATTCTCTTCCGGTACGCCGTAATATCGCGCGCACCCGGGCGACGACTTCCCGCGGGTTAAAAGGCTTTGTCAGATAGTCGTCCGCGCCGAGTTCCAGGCCGAGGATCCGGTCGGTATCGTCCACCCGCGCCGTCAATAGAAGGACGGGGATGGCGGCCAAATGCTTGTCTTCGCGAAGCCAGCGCGTGATGGCCAGACCGTCCGGACCGGGCAATACGATATCCAGGACGATGAGATCCGGCCGCTCGCGCTGG
>DAOUDU010000230.1:0-2010 GCA_034430775.1 Anaerolineales bacterium
GCGGGATCATCGGGCCGCCGACTCACGGCTCGCAGCCGCGGGAAGTGATCGATTATGGCGAGGAAGAAAAGACATGAAAATCCAGCCGTAGAACCTGTTCTTGGGGACCGGCCCGAGAGACGTAAAAGACGCGAAGGGATGGAATGAATTCCAAACGATGATTTTGATACCGGCTAAGATCAACCGGCGCTGGTTTTTTTACTTCGTCACACCCGATTTTTTCAAAACGCAGTCATAACTTCTTTTTTTATGGCATCCATCCGGACGGAATCGATGGATTGGAACCATGCGTATAGGTGCCGGTTTACCGCTGTCTTGTAATATTGCCTTCTTACAGGCGCATTGAATCAGAGCATGCATAAATTGAGTAGCCACAACCGAATGTATTGTTGTTCCCGATAAAGGGAATCCGATTCGGGATCACCCAAGGAGCCGGGGGTGAGAAGGCGGTCGCAGGGTTAAATGGTTCGCCGCCCACAACGCCTCCCGAGTGTACGCGTTGCATTCGGGAATTGGAATGCGTGTATAATCCCGATTATCCACATAAAGAGGCTGGATACCTGATTACCGGAAAAACTTAACACCATCGATAAGGAGAGAAACATGGAACCGACACCCGCTCCCGCACCCGCAAAAAACAGCTCCCTTCCCATGATCCTTGCCATAGTCATCGCCGCCATCCTCTCGCTCTGTTGCTGCCTTCCCGGAATCTTCAATATCATCTCGCCCGGTGTGTATGAAACGACCGGTATCCTGGGTGAGAACACAACCGGGACCATTTCGCCGCTCTACGGATTAATCTGCATTGGCGCGGCCATTGTTCCATGGATTATTCCGGTGGTCGTCATCGTGGTCCGGCGAAATAAGAAATAATTTTCCGCCGGGTTCGAATAACCTGTTAACGGGATGGGATCCATCTCATCATCCTGCGCCGGAATGCGTCGGATAGATCAATGAAATGACCAATCGCTTCCATTCCGCCGGGCGGGTGACGCCGGCGGTATGGACCGGGATCCGGCAGATCCATTAGGCCGTGGGAGGGAGATCCATTGAAGGCGCTCTTCATCGGAGGCACCGGCCTTCTTAGTTCAGCCTGCGCGGAACGGGCGATCGCGGATGGGTGGGAGCTCGCGCTCATGACCCGCGGGCTCCCGGAAAAATATCCCGTCCCGGCGGGGGCGGAATTTCTTCAGGGCGACGTGCACGGCGATCCGCAGGCATTGCGATCCCAGCTTCGAGGCCGCGCATTCGACGTCGTCGTGGATTGGATCGCATACCTCGAGGCGGATATCGAACGCGATATCGGCCTCTTCCGCGACTGCACGCGGCAGTTTATTTTCATCAGCTCCGCCAGCGCGTACCAGAAGCCGCCCGCGCACTACCTGATCACCGAGGAAACACCGCTGGAAAACCCCTTCTGGGAATATTCGCGCAATAAGATTGCCTGTGAAAAGCGCCTGATGCAGGAATTCCGCGAAAATCAATTCCCGGTCACGATCGTGCGACCGTCGCTTACCTACGGCCTCTCACAGATCCCGCTCATTATCGGATCCTGGCAGCACCCGTACACGGTAATCGACCGGATGAAACGCGGCCAATCGGTCATCGTTCCAGGAGACGGGACTTCATTGTGGGTGCTGACCTGGAATGCGGATTTCGCCGTCGGGTTTTGCGGCCTGATGGGAATGGCGCGCGCCGTTGGGGAGGCGTTTCACATCACCTCGGATGAAGTTCTGACCTGGGATCAGATCTATCGCGAGGCGGGGCGCGCCGCGGGTACGGAGGCGAGGATCGTGCATGTTCCTTCGGACCTGATAGCCGCGCACGATCCAAGCGCGGAAGGGACTTTGCTGGGTGATAAATCCTACAGTGCGGTATTCGACAACCGCAAGATTAAATCCTTCGTGCCGGCGTTTGCCCCGAAGGTGACCTGGGCGGAAGGAATCCGCCGCGCGATCGCCTGGCATGAAGCGGATCCGCGCCGGTGCGCGATCGATGAGGAAGCCAACC
>DAOUDU010000231.1:0-3120 GCA_034430775.1 Anaerolineales bacterium
GCAACTTGGCCTATTGCCTGCTGATGCTCTCGATGGCCAAGTCGCGTTTGGCAGTGCCGGAAGCCCAGCTGCAAGCCTTCCAGGCGGCCAACCAGGCGTTGATCCAGGGCGGCTAATCCGGGTTTTACCAGGTACGATTGGACTATACAAAAACCGGATTCGGAGTGTATAATTTAGTTTACAGATAAATAAACCTGAGTAATCATCCAAAACAGCTCCTTACTCTACTCAGGACAGATTGCCATGCGCTTTTGGGCATGCCGCCTGTCCGGTGTTTGAGAAGGAGCTTTTTGTTTTTCCACCCAGGAAAGGAGGTCGTCCGTCCAAGGTAAAAAAGCAATGTTCGCACCGTGAGGCCTTCCCCAACAGCACCCCACCTCTCCTCACACAATACCGGCGCATTTCCGGTTTCAACATCCAACCTGCATTCACAAGGAGAGTCAAAATGAACGACATCCGCACGCAATCCGAAGCCCAACTCGAATCCGGTCAGACCCGCAGCGCCGATGAGCGGCCTCTGGACACCGCCACCTACGAACCCGGTGAATTTGTCGAACGCAGCAATGATTACCAGCAGGCAGAAGCTGTCCAGACGATGTTGGTCGCGCTAATCGACGCCAATGCATCGGACCAGGAGGTCGGCGCCACACCGCTGCCTATCCCGCGGCCCGAGGAAAAAAGCGTCCTCGGCAGCCTGCCGGGCGTGCGCGGCGATTTGGACAAGATTACCGCCGGTGTGAATGACGGCCGGAGCGATGCCACCCCGATCCCGCTACCCGGCAAAGAGGGACCGGCCAGTGCCACGCCGATCACCCTGCCGCAGATGAGGGTTCAACCGGAGGAGGAAGAAGAAGGCCATCCGCCCGAACCGCCCGACCTCGATCACAACCCCCACCCCGAAGCGATGATGAAAGATCCGGAATCCGGAACCCTCCAATCGCGGATGCCCAAGGTGCGCGGCGACCTGAACCGGGCCACCGTCGTTGGCGGTAATGCGCCCGGCGGGGATGAGGCCACACCGATCAACCTGCCCGGGCCGCAGGCTGCGTCCGCGTCCGAAGAATTGACCGGCGGCGGCAAGGTGGCAGCCGCAGACGATTGGGAAGCCCCCAACGCCGATAGCCTGGCGGGCAATTCCGAACCCGGTTTCCAAAAGGGGTCCGGCGCACCGGCCGAATTCGAGAAACCGATCCTCTTTAAGGAAATGGAAGACCTGGATTCCGGCCTCGGGAAACTGGATGACCTCGACGCGCTGACCCCCGGCCCCGGCAAGATCAGCGGCGCGCCGGGCGAGAAAACCCCGGAACGGGGTATTCTGGGAGGCATGCCGGGACTGGAGGGTTTCAAAGGCGGCCCGTCCGATCTTTTGAAGAACAATGACGGAATGGGATCCGGAAAAGGACATGAGATCCCGGGGTGGGACAGTCCCTTCCTGCCCGGGAAAGGGCCCAATCAGTGGGCGGATACCAGCGCGGGCGGAGGGAAAAAACACGCATCCTCCGGCCAGGGAAAAAAGGGTCAATCGAATACCGGCAACAAGGTTACCTTTTCGGGTGTGCGTGTGGGCAAAGATGGAACCATAAACACTATAGCGAAGAAGGGTACGCCATCAGGGGTAGGTTGCGACGCAACAGCGCAACGCGCATGGGAAATGGGAGAACAGAGGGACTCTGGCGAAACGGGTTTTATTAAGGTTGAATGCGGGAATGGCACCACCATCACCGTAACCTGGAATCCCCAGGAAGGTTTGTCATCCGTAAAGTATGGGAATCTGGGGGGGAAAAAATCCACTGACCCGGATATTGGGCGCGGCAAGGATACCAGCCAGCCGCTCGCGGGCCAGATGGCCTACGACAGGATGAATCCGAAGTTTGACTCGGGCCAGATCTCGAACTATCCCGAAGACCATATCGCAGGCTACCAGGGCGGAGGCATGATGAAAGAGGAACAACTGAAGGCCGTGAAACGAACGCTGGAGAACAAAGCCAAGCTGGCCCACGCCACGCCCAAGGTCGGCGCCGAGCAGATCACCGACCCGCCCGAACCCGATCCCGGGAAGAAATCGGAATCGACCGGAAAGGGCGGATAATCCGTGACGGGCGGCTCACCAGCGAAGTACACGCCGACGATATCAAATAGCGTAAAGGGTTCGAGGAGGATCGATAATGGACGACCCCAGACAACCATCCCTGGAAGCCCGTGAAAGCGGCGAGAACACAGAAAATCCCGAACAGCAAAGACTCGACGACGCCACCTTCGAACCCCGGTCGTATGTCGAACAGACCGGCGATCATCGCCAGGCGGAGTCGATCCAGAACAACCTAACCGCGCTGGTCGAGAATGCCAAGCCGGAGGAAGAGTCGGTCACGGCGGTTCCGCCGCATGTGCCCGGCACGGCGGATCGCAGCAAAGCGACAGCCTCTCCCGGAGAGGGTGAAGGCGAAAAGGTGGACGCCATTCCGATCACCGTCCCGGATGTGCGGACGGCCGCCGATGAGATCAGCAGTCTGCCGCTCCCCATTCCCGGAGAAAAAACCGGACCGGCGTTGATTCCGGAGAATGACATCCGTCCGGATGCCGGTCCCGCCGGAGCGGTAGAGGGGCGAACCGTCGCCAGCAAAGCCGCCATGGATTCTGATCCCATCGTCGGAACCGATTCCGGGACCGTGGATCAAACCTCCGGCGCAACGGACCGGCCGCAGGAGCGGATCGTTCATGCGAAACCCGGCGTCCATCCTGGGGAGATGGATCAACAACAATCTTCGCTCGGTGATTTGGAAGGACCGGGCGGTGCGGTGAAGGCGATCACCGACTTTATCAGCGGCGGCGGCCGGTCCAGAATGGAAGGCGATCCGTTCGCGCACGGCGGGCCGCTCCCGGGCGGCGCGAATGAAACAGGGGGGTTCGGGGATGAGGGAGGAATTCCATCCAATCCGCTCGGGAAGGCATCCGAGGAAATCGGCGAGATGCTTGATTTTGTAAACCGGCATCCGGGCGGCGAAGATCCGGGAAAGACGGGCGGAGGCCCGGGATCGATCAACCCGAAATACGGCCGCGGGCAAGCCAGCGACACGGCAAGCGATGTGCAGAATGAGTTCATGAATTACTGTAAAAAAGCGT
>DAOUDU010000232.1:0-5578 GCA_034430775.1 Anaerolineales bacterium
ATCAGGCGCTGGAGAATCGCGTCGCCGATCCCGCGCCGGCGCACATCTTGCCGGACGGACATGCGGCGGATTTCCATCTCGCCTTCCGCGCGCGGTACGAGCGCGCCGGTCCCGACGATTCGGCCGGCCATTTCCGCGATCCGGAAAAAACCGCCGGAATAGGAGGCGGCGATGTCATCCAGGTCCGGGTTTTTTGTCGGATCGATCGCGCCCCAACGTTCCCCCAATCCTTCCAGGATCAACGCTTTCACGTCGGATTGATCTTCCGGCTGGAAGAAGCGGATGGTGAGATCACAATTCATCTCCGCAATTATCACTTGGAACCTTTTTGGGAACAATGGTTTGGGGAACTTGGGCAATGTCACCCTGAGCAAAGCGAAGGGTCTACGGGCGCAGGGGAAGATGCTTCGCTTCTTTCAGCATGATACTGTAAAAAAAAAGAGCTGCCGGCGAAGGAAAACAACCTTTCCATATCCGGATTGGCGGATTAGTTGTTATTTTGTCACACATCCAAGGCGTCTCGCCTCCCTCGCCCGGCCTTCGGCCACCCTCTCCCGGCTTATGCCGGGAGAGGGGAAAGGGGTGACGGCTCTTGACGCCAGCGGCTTATTAATATAATATCTGAACATATATTCAGTAATAGAACTATTTGAGACGAGAGTGGACGCGATGACATCGTTGGATTTGCTGGTGTGCCTCGAATGCCGCGGCAGGCTGGCTCTGCAACGCGCGGCATCCGAAAAACCCGCATCGCCCGGCGGAGTATCTTCCCTGCGCTGCGAATCCTGCGGGAAGGTATATCCCATCCGTGATGGAATTGTCCATTTCCTGGAACAGGAATCCCTGACCGGGCTCAACCGGCGTTTTGCGGCGATGTACGATTGGATGTCCTGGGTTTACCGGCCCTTCTCGCCGCTTTTATTTTTGTTCATCGGCATGAGCGAACGCCGGGCGCGGAAGGAAGTCCTCGACCGGCTCGAACCCCGCGGCGGCCGCGTGTTGGAAATTTCCATCGGGCCCGGGGTCAACCTGCCCTTCCTGCACGAGCGCGGCGACGTCGGGGAAATCGTCGGGCTCGATATTTCCCTCGGTCAGCTGAAGCGCTGCCGTTCCTACCTGCGTTCCAAGGGCTGGGCGGATGAGCTGCATCTGGGTAACGCGGAAATGCTGCCCTACCGGGATCATTCCTTCGAGTCCGTTTTTCACATCGGCGGGATCAACTTCTTCAACGACAAGCGCAAAGCCATCGAAGAGATGATCCGGGTTGCCAAACCCGGCACGCGGATCCTGATCGCCGACGAAACCGACAAGGGCGTGCGGGCGTATGACGCGCTCGCCCCCGGATTTTCCGGCAGGGTGGGGGCGAAAAAGAAGAAGGTAACGGCGCCGGTCGATCTTGTTCCGCCGGAGATGCAAGCGGTGAATGTGACGGAAGTGTGGAACGGCTACCTGTATCTGCTGGAGTTCCGCAAACCGCTGTCTTAACCGCCTGCCGCCAGTGGAGTATTGGTATTGCGGGGAGGCGTTTCCCCTTCCTTTATGGGAAGGGGAAACGGGCTGGGAGCAGGGTGTTGGGACAGGCAACAGAATGGGGAGCGGGAAAATATTTTCTGGGATTACGGAGGAAGCATGTGGCTCATTCGAATATTCCTGCTGACAATTTTGTGCGGCGGGGTCGCGGCGTTCAGTTTCGTTCTGGCGCGCCGCAAGGAAAGCGAAAGGCTTATCGAGAACCGGCCGATTAACCTGCTGGGAGTGATTGCCTACAACCTGGCGTGCTATCTGCTGGCCGGATTGCCCTCGGACGAAGCGGCATTCGCCGCGCCGGATTTTCTCGCCAACCCCGGAACGCGGACCGGATTTGTGATTGCCGGAATGATGTTGATCATCCTGGGTGCGGCGGTGTTCATCCTTTCGGTCCGGCAGCGGAAGACCGTCGGCGGGGAAAATGTCAAGGAAGGCCTGCTTACGAGCGGGGTCTACCGGATCGCCCGGCATCCCATCTACACCGGCATTGTGATGGTTTCGCTCGGCCTGGCGCTTGTGTTCGGCACATGGGACGGTCTGCTGATGATCCCGCTCGTCTGGCTGGTGAATGCGGCGGAGGCGTCGATCGAGGAAATTTTCGACATCGGCGTCCGCTTCCCGGCCGAATATTCCGATTACCGCAGGCGGACCGGGATGTTCGGGCCGGTCAGCCTGTGGGCCTGTCTGCTGGTCTTTTTAGCGGGCCTGGCCTACGCGGGCTCCCTGTAAATGGAATCGGTGTGACGGTGCGGATCGCTGTCCTCCGCTCCGCCTTCGGAATCTTCGCATTCTGCGCACTGGCTGTTCTCTTATGGAGCATCGTGCGCCAGGCGCGGCTGCCGACCGGAGCGGGCGTCGGGAAGCAGTTTGGCTGGCTGCATGCACCGCTTTTTTATGCCGCGGCTTCGATCGTCTTCTTTGGGCTGTGCTTTGTGTCGTGGATTCCGCTCCCGGCACTGCCCTTTTCGGGAGAAATCGCGATTGCGGGGGCGCTCTTGTGTTTCCCGGGGTTGGTCTTCGTGCTTTGGGGCAGGCTGGCGCTTGGGGATATGTACTTCGTATCCACCGGATACGGCGCGCAGCTCTTTGCCGGGCACCGCCTGATCACGAACGGCCCGTATGCTGTCGTCCGGCATCCGATGTATTTTGGATTAATCCTCGCTGCATTCGGGGCGCTCCTCTTGCATCAAACCTGGACCGGGGTCTTCTTTGTGGTCTGCGCGCTGAGCGTGATCCGGCGTGCGCTGCGCGAGGAGGAAGTGCTGGCCAAGACGTTCGGCGCGGAGTGGACGGATTATTGCGCCCGGGTGCCGATGATTCTTCCGGGACCGCCAAAAACGAAAACTAAAGGAGATACAAAATGAGCGCGATCGACCATGTCGCCGATGAAAAAGTGCGCGCCGTGCTTCGCCGGCAGCACGAAGAGGCCAGCCGCGAGTATTGGAAATTATTATGGAAATTCCTCCCATACTGGACCCCGATGTTTGGCGGGAAAAAGCTCCCCTGGGAACGTCTCCAGCGGCGGCACGATGACGATTACCCGGCTACCAGCCCCGGAGCCGGCATGTATGGTTACCTGCTGGCGAGGGCCGTTGGCGCTAAACAGATCGTTGAATTCGGCACGTCGTTCGGCGTATCGACGATCTGGCCGGCGCTCGCCGTCCGCGACAACGGCGGCGGGGTGGTGCTTGGGACGGAGATGATCCCGGCCAAGGCCGCCGGGGCGCGCGGCAACATCGCCGAGGCGGGCTTGGCCGATTGTGTGGACCTGCGTGTGGGAAACGCCTTGGAGACGTTGCGCGATCTCGAAGCCCCGGTGGATTTCCTGTTAAGCGACGGTTTTCCCCAATACGCATTGCCCGTGCTTGAGCTTGTTGCTCCGAAGATGCGGCGGGGTGCCATCGTGCTTAATCACAACGCCCCGGCCATGAAGGGCGACCATGTCGATTATGTGGCATATGTCCGGGATCCGGCCAACGGTTTTGTTTCCAGCAGCATCACCCTTGCGGGGGAGTTTTCGGTCCGGGTGGCCGAGGCCTGACATCCGGATCGACGTTTTATGGTGATGCGGGGAGGTGCCCGTGCCCAAATCTCTCAAGCCGAATCTGAGCGGCGTGCCGGAAACGTCGCTCATCCCGCTGTACAACCGGGCGATGGAGAGCCGGCGGCCGGACGCCATCATCAAGGACGAGAAGGCGGTGGAGCTGGTTGCAAAGATGGACTTCGATTTTTCCCGGGTCAAACAGGTCCGAATGACCAGGATGCTTGGGATCATGCGGATCATTTTCGCCCGGGAATTCGACCGCTATGCCCGGGAATTTCTGGCGCGCCAGCCGGATGCCGTGGTGGTCCACATCGGATGCGGGCTTGATACGCGCTTCGAACGCGTGGATGACGGCCGGGTCGAATGGTACGACCTGGATTTACCGAAGGTGATCGATCTGCGCCGGAAGCTTATCGGCGGTGAGACCGGGCGGAATCACCTGCTGGGCTGCTCGGTGCTCGAGGACACCTGGATGGAAACGGTGAAGGCGCATTCCTCCCGCCCGATCCTGTTCTTGGCCGAAACGGTTTTCATATACTTTTCGGAAGCGCAGGTCAAGGAACTGGTGCGTGGATTGTGCAATCGCTTCCCGGGCGCGGAACTGGTCTTCGACGGGTGGAAGCCTTTCGAAATCAGGTTGGGAAACCGTTACCTCTCCGGGTCGCCGTTTGGCGGCCTTATGCGCTGGGGCGTTTGGGGCGGCCGGGAGATCGAAGGTTGATGCTCCGGCATCCGGCTGCTTGACGAGTGGGGCTTCTTCCACCGGCCGGAGCCGCGGATGGGCTCCTTTCGCTGGATGGCGCCCCTCTTCCGCGTATTCAAACCGATGATGATTTTCCACTTCCGTTTTGAAGATAACCTCGGATAACAGGTAGGATTTGCAATGGATAAAATCCATATCTCAGATCTTCCGCCCGTCGCGCGCACACTGCTTATCCCGCTCGCCTGCCGGGCGGAGGAAAACAAACGCACCGACGCCATGATCCGCGACGACTTGGCCGGGGCGGTCCTGGCGCGGTTCGATCCGAAAGAGATCGCGCCGCTCCGGATGGCGGGCCACGACCATACCTTCACCATGATGCGCGCGCGCCAATTCGACCGCCAGGCCCGGGCGTTCCTGGACGCGCATCCGGATTGCCTAATGGTCGAACTCGGCTGCGGGCTGGATACGCGCCCGGCCCGGATCGACAACGGCCGCCGGACGTGGATCGGCCTCGATTTTCCGGAGGTCGTTTCGCTAAGGAAAATGCTGCTGCCCCCCGGGCCCCGCGAAACGCTCCTCGAAGGATCGTTGACCGATCCGGCCTGGATGGACCGGTTGGATGCGCGCGGGAAGCCGGTCTTCTTCTCCGCCGAGGGGGTATTCGTGTATTTGAACGGGGAGGATCTGCGGCGGACGGTCACCCTTCTGGCACAGCGGTTCCCGGGCGGCGAACTGGTCTTCGACGCCATGAAGGGCTACATGGTCCGCCTGGACAACCTGCACCCGCAACTGCACAGCGCGGGCGCCCGGTTGCGGTGGGGGCTGGATGATCCTCGGGAAGTGGAGGATTGGAGTCCGCGCATCCGCCTGGCGGAGACCTGGACGTATTTCGGACAGCGGGAGCCGCGGCTGGGGGCGGCCAACGCGATGCGGTTCATCCCGTTCCTGGCGCGGGCGAACTACATCCTCCGGTATCGTTTTTCGGAGGAGCTCCAACCCGAGAGCGGGGAGGCGTTTGAAGCGCAGTAGTCCAACAAAGGAAGAATGCCGTTATGAATTCGAAAATTCTTCGGACATACATTCTGGATGCGGCCTTGGGCCTGCTCGGCGGAGCCGTATTCCTCTTCTGGCCCGCCGGAAGGATCGATTGGTGGCCGGGCTGGGGCGTGTTGGCGGTGAACGCCTTCATGATGGTCGCGATGGGGTTCGTTATTTTCAACCGGTTTCCGGATCTGGCGGCGGAGCGCATGAAGCCGCCCAAGGACGCCAAGAAATGGGATATCGCCATCAACAGCGGAATCCGT
>DAOUDU010000233.1:0-1668 GCA_034430775.1 Anaerolineales bacterium
CTGAGTGCTGCCTGGGAAGAATGCGACGTCCACGTCTGGCCGGCGGGCTTGCCCTCCGCGTGGATTGTGGCTGCAAGCGCCGCGGGTAAGCCCGCCGGCTAAACAAGTTACATTAATTAACGGATGTTCAACCGTCATCGGAGCGCTCCTTCCGGTTCTTCCACCGGGCAGAGTGCTTTCCAGACCTCAAGCCGGCGGGAGCAGCCGACGTGCTCCAGGTACTCGGTATCGAGTTGTGTTTCGCACGGGAACTCCGGGGCCGTTTTTTCCCGGGCCAGCGCATCGGCGACGTGCACCGCCGTCAACGGAGTGAACCTCGTGTCGGCAGAAAGGCTTGGCTCGTGATGAAAGACCGCGGAGTCGATCACGACGTCAGGCAATCCCCAAAGCCCCAGCAGATATCCGCCCAGGGTGGTGTGCGGGGTGGTGCGGCGCTGAGGCCGTTTGTCCCAGGTTCCGTCCAAGATTACCTGGAGGAAAGATTCCGCCGGAATTGCCGGCTCCCAAAGGTTCTCCATGAAGATCAGATCTCCCACGTCGTGAAGCAATCCGGCGACGTACGCCTGGGTTGCCGGATCCTCATCTCCGGTTTCCGCTTTGGCAATGGCCCGGGCGCTCCGGGCAACCGCCAGGCTGTGCTGCGTGACGGCCTTGCATACCGCGGCGAGTCCTCCCGCGGATGCGGGACGAAAGACGTGCAGCGAGCGCACCAGTGCCTGCATCGTCTCCAGCCCCAGCAGCGCGGCCGCCCGGTGGGGATAAAGGACTTTTTGCGGGGGCCCGAAAAATCCGGAGCTGACCAGTTGCAGAACCTTGGCGGCCGCCCCCACGTCCCGCGAAACCAGTCGGCAGATGCGTTCGGTCGCGGCCTCCGCGGAATTCGCCGCGGCGCACAGTTCCGCATAGACGGCCGGAGTGGTGGGCAACGAGCTAATCTGCAACACCCATTGGCGGAGATGCTCGTCCGGCACGCGATCTTGGAGTTGACACGCACGAACGATGGTCCCCAGTAGGATATCGGAATCGCAGGGTTTCATCAGAAACTGATGGGCCGGCCGCACCGCCTTGACGAGGATCTCCCGGTCGCATTGTCCGGAAAGGATGATCCGCACGGTTCGCGGCGATCGGACCCGGACTTCCTCGAGCAGTTCGGCGCCGTCCATGCCCGGCATCCGCATGTCGGCCACCACGACGTCGAACCGGCCGGCTGCCAGTCGTTCCAATGCCTGCTCTCCGCTGGCGACAAATTCCAGGTTCCAGCCGCTGCGCAAACCGCGGAGCATCCGCCGCAGGCCTGCCAGCAGCTTGGGTTCGTCGTCGGCAAACAAGACGCTTTTCATGGGCTGTCCGGATACTGGCGGCGGATGGATCGGATCCGGGGTAAGTCCTTCAGGAACGCCGCATACACGGCGGGATCAAAGTGATTTCCCTCCCGTTCATCGAGGGCTTCCAAGGCCCACTCTTCGGAATAGGCCGGACGGAACGGACGATCAGACGTCAGTGCATCGTAGACGTCGGTCATCGCCACGATCCGTGCTTCCAGCGGGATTTCCTCGCCCCGCAGTTCCCGGGGATAGCCGCTCCCGTCCCATTTTTCATGATGTGCCAGGGCAATCGAGGCCGCAGCCGCGAGGATCGGTTTTATCCCCTGCAACAACGGAATATACC
>DAOUDU010000234.1:0-2003 GCA_034430775.1 Anaerolineales bacterium
CGCGGCGGAACGCCGAAAGCCCGGGCCGTTTTTAAGTACCCTTCCGCCGGAGAAATACTGTATGTATATCAAGAATCAAGAGGAGCTCACCTCCCACGGTTATCGAGAGGGAAGGTCACTGGCGCTCGAGATCCTGGAAGGCGGCCTCGCCGCGGCAGACCCGTACGAGAACACACGTAAACTCATCCGCAGGGAAGGGGACAAGCTGCTGATAGGCGGATACCCGGAGCGGGATGTTTCCGGCTACGGCGACGAGGTCATCGATCTTTCGGAAATAGAGAACATCTATGTGGTCGGCGCCGGCAAATCGGTGCAGCGCCAGGCGAAGGCGCTGGAAGACATCCTCGGCGACAGGCTTACCGCGGGCGCAATAACCATAAAGAAAGGCGAAGAAATCATCCTGGAGAGGATCGAAGTGACCGAAGGCGCTCACCCGGTTCCCGACGAGGGCTCGGTTGCGGGAACGCGGAAAGTGGTCGAAATTGCCAAACGGGCCGGGGAAAAGGACCTGGTTTTCACCGTGTACTCGGACGGCGCTTCCTCCTTGTCACCGCTTCCGGCCGAGGGAGTGACTCTGGAAGATCTGCACACCCTCTATAAACTGGCCATCGAATTCGGAAGCCAATCCATCATCATTAACCCGATGGCATACTTTTCGCAGGTGAGCCGCGGGCGTTTGATGAAACTCATCCAGCCGGCACGTTCTGTAAATCTCGTCATGCAGGTGGGACTCTATCAGCGCTGGCACGGTCAGTTGATAAATACGAGCTCTTTTGTTCCCTCATGGCCGCCGGGTACCCGGCGGATGGCGGACGATATCCTGCAGTTTCAAAACGAACCGTGGTGGGACAAGCTGCCCGATTCGATGCGCGCGGTGTTTGCCAGGCGGGATCCGGCCTACGACGCGCCGGCTTTGGAGGATTTCTCAAGAATGCGCTTCAGCTTCTGGCAACCGATCGATCTGTACCAGATGGTGGAAGGCGCGCGTGCCGCCGCGGAAAAGCTGGGCCTGCGGGGTGTGATCCTGTCCGCGCACCTGGCGGCCTACTCGTCGTCGGCGGCCAGCATCCTGGCGCATATCGCACACGAGTGCGAAAAGTATAGCAGACCTTTCGAACCGCCTGTCGCCCTGATTACCGGCGGGCACCTGGATGTTCCCACCGGTAATGCCTGCGGTGTCGGCGGCCGAAATCAGGAGTTCAGCTTGTGGTGGGCAAAATACCTGGGTGCCGGGCGGCTGGCGAGCAAACGTGTGGCGGTGGCGGCGTTGGATTCGGACGGTACCGACGGCCCCGGAACACAGTTGGTTGGCGGTGAATACATCTGCATGGCCGGCGGCGTGGTGGACGGATTCACCATGGAAGAGGCTCGAGCGAAAGAGGTCGACGTGGATGCGGAGCTGGTAAATCATAATTCGACAATGGCGTTGATGAAACTCGACAGCGCCATCCTCACCGGAAATACGGGAATGGCACACGGGGATCTGCGTGTGGCGGTTGTGCGTTAGGAAGGATCGATGGGAGCAAAAATAGCGAAGGTCACGGCCAAGGAAATCCTGGCACAGCGAAGTATCGTGTCGCTGCTGGTTACCGTTGAAACGGACGACGGAGCGCGCGGTGTATCGACGCCCGAGGCGGGCGTCTCGACGGGCACCTATGAGGCGGCATTTCTGCTCGACGGGGGAGACCGGTATAACGGCCGGGGCGTCCGTAAGGCGGCGGAGATGGTGAACACGGTCATCGCTCCCGCTCTAAAGGGCATGGGGGTGAGCAACCAACCGGAGATCGATCGTCTCATGATCGAACTGGACGGCACGCCCAACAAATCGCGGCTGGGCGCCAATGCCATCGTGGGGGTTTCTCTGGCAGCGGTCAAGGCGGCCGCCGCCAGCGCCGGATTGCCGCTCTACCGGTATATCGGCGGGCCCGGCGCCTGCGTGGTGCCCATTCCGATCGTCGGTGTCAGCCTGGGCGGACGCTATCGGGACCCCGGAACCACACGAT
>DAOUDU010000235.1:0-19120 GCA_034430775.1 Anaerolineales bacterium
GACGTTCTTTTTGGCCGGCGTGAGATTTATTTCCGCCGGCCGGCTGACGGCTTGCTGGAATTCGCCGACCAAGGCGGCCTTTTCCTTTTCCAATTCGGCGATATCCGCCTTGAGCTGCTCGATCACCTGTTTGGATTCCTCGACGTCGCCAGCGGCTTTGGAAGTGAGGCGGCGTTTGGTAAGCGAAGTGGTCAGCCGGCGGCTGCGGCCAGTGAGCATTCCAAGAATATTGTCGGCGGCGGTGCCCACTTCCTCAATCGTACGTTGGGTCATTTCGGTTTTATCCTGCTTCAGCTCGAGCTCCTCGCGGGCAAGCTTCCTGCGCAGGGTATCCAGCTTACGGTCGAGGGTGGCGATTGCCTTGGCGCTGCCGCTTTGGGCGGCGACGGCGGCGGCTTTGGTGCACATCCGCTCGAACTCCGCATCGCTCACTTCCGGTCCGGCCGCAACCTTCAGCTCTTCGTTCACGCGCAACGGAAGCGCGCTCTCGCGGTACGCCCAATCGAGAAAATCCTTTTCCAGGTCGCGCAGCATTCTGGCGTCGGTAAGCGGCGGTTCGAGTGCGGCGAAATCTGCGCCGGCCGTAGGACTCTTCGGGAGCGCGGATTCATCCACCACCGCGGCGGGAAAATCCTGCCAGCGGATCACGCCGCGCTTATCCGGCGCAAGGACGAGCGCTGTGCGCGCGTCCATACGGTCGATCTTATATTTCCGTTCCAGGAATCGGACCTTGGCCTGTGCCAGGAGCGCGGGCCGGTAGAAGCTCGTGGCGTCCGCGGCCGCGGGGCGTCCGGCGGACTGGCAGGCCTGCGCCAGCGTTTTATTCTGCGGCAGGAAGAATTCAGCGATCCCGGAGGGTATCCCCGGTCGGGAACCCGTTCCTGCGGAGGTCGCATCTTCGGCCACCGGGGCGGGAGGGGCGGCGATCTTGCGCGCGGCGCCGCTTGTCTTAGGCAGTACGGCGCCGGCCAATTTGTTGAGCGCCGGGATCTGCACTGTCGTCAGCGGTCCGGGCAGGTAATTCATCGCCCAGCGGGTCTGGAAGATGACCGGTCCCTTGGCGTGCGTGTTGTGAAGCAGGAATACGCGCTTTCCAAGGTTCGAGATCATCTTATCAAATGCGGCGCGATTAACCCCGGTCCCTTCCAATCCATCAAGCAGATGCTGCTTATCCTGATCGGTCTGCAGTTTACCGATGCACCAGGTACCGGCGTTGGAGAGCGCCTTGTAGTCGATATCGACCGGGTTTTGCGTGGCAAGCAGCAGGCCGAACCCGAAGGCGCGCGCCTGTTTGAACATGCGCAACATCACCATCTTGGAAGGCGGGTTGGCCACCGGCGGCAGGTAACCAACAACCTCATCGAAGTAAAGCATAGCCCGAAGACCCGAGGCGCCCTGGCGGGTGCGCATCCAGGCCTCGGCCGTCGCGAGCAATAACGTCACGAAAAACATACGCTCGGATTCCGAAAGGTGAGCGATGTAGAACACACTGTGGCGCGGCCGCCCTTCGGGCGTGCGCAGGAGCGATTCGACATCCAGCGGCTGGCCTTCAACCCAGTTACGGAACGACGGTGAGGCGATGACACTATTAAGTTGGATCGCCAGTTGCTGACGGTCCTTGGCAGGGAAAAAGGATTCCACATCGAACACGCCGAGCTTGGCAATTGGCGGAGTCTGCGTCTGGAGGATCAGCGTTTCCAGCGTCAGGCTTTCCCCGCGGCTCCACGCGTTTTCCAGAAGGTTCGCAAGCAGGATGTGTTCGCGCGAGCGGAGCGGATCGATATCCCCGACCCCGACCAGGCTCAGGATGGCGGTGACGGTTCCAGCGATTTTTTCACGCAGGACCTCGCGGTTGGCTTCCCACGGCACGTCGGGCGCTTCGAGCGAGGCGAGGATGCTGACCGGGAGCCCGGATTCGGATCCGGGCGTGTAGATGGAATACTGGACCGACTTTTGCAGCGCTTGCAGCCGCTGCGGGGCAATCCCCCAATCGGCAAGCCCCTTCTTCCAGGAAGCGGCGGCACCAGCGGCCGCCTGGGCGGTGGTCTTGCCTTCGCGTTTGGCCGCTTCGGCATCCACCCACGGCTCGAAATCCGAGGCGGCGAGACCGGGGAAGTGTAGCAGCAGATTGGTCAGATCGCCCTTGGGGTCGATGATCAACGCTGGAATGCCCTGCAGCGCAGCCTCCTCCAGAAAATCTATCCCGAGTCCGGTTTTTCCGGAACCGGTCATCCCCACGATCACTCCGTGCGTGGTGAGATCCGACGGATCATAGAACACCGGCTGATCCTGCAGCTTCGACGTCTTCAGATCGAACAGCTTGCCCAGGTAGAATTTATCATCGGGAATATTCATATTGGCGGCTCCCAGAGGGAAGAAGGATTTTCAGCCCGGCAGTTATTCCGGTGCCAGCCCTAATATACCCGAATTGTAATCCAACTAAAAACTCCGAATGTATTCGCTCTCGCGGCGCGGGGCCGTCCCGGCGGGCGCGGAAATCCGACACCCGTATCCAATAATTCTCAGCGCATTCATCGGCCGCAACG
Organism: Anaerolineales bacterium; assembly: GCA_034430775.1. Classification (GTDB taxonomy): domain Bacteria; phylum Chloroflexota; class Anaerolineae; order Anaerolineales; family RBG-16-64-43; genus JAFGKK01. The sequence continues at coordinate 2,547 of DAOUDU010000235.1, forward strand.
CTGGCAAGGTTTTCGCAATCGAAAAGCCAATCCGACAGGAAAGGCGCCTATCTTGCCAAGGGCGTTAATTCGGTTAACATAGTGGCATGAAACCCATTCGTACGGCGGCCGCTCCGCGGCGCCACCGAACCCGGTTCTACGTATGGACGATCGGTTTGGGCGCGGCCCTGGCGACGGCCTTCATCACCTTCGCCCCGTCGGCCCTCTCGCCGGATTCCATCCGCGCGTCCTTTGCCGGCGTGATCAATCCCACCCCGGGCGGGCTGGGACCGATCTCGCCGTTCAAGCTGCCGATCGGTATCGTCGCCGGGCATTCCGGGAACGACGTGGGCGCCGCGTGCGACGACGGCTTTACCGAGCTTTCGGTCAACCAGGATGTCTCCGTGCGGGTCAAGACCCTTCTGGAACGGCAGGGGTACATCGTCGACCTGCTGGAGGAATATGACCCGCGCCTGGATGGCTACAAGGCCATGGCGCTGGTATCCCTGCACACGGATTCGTGCCAATTCATCGACGACAACGCCACCGGCTTCAAAGTGGCTGGTTCCCAGGCGGGTACATCGGCCGAGGCCTCGCAAACCCTGGCCGCCTGTCTGACAAACCGCTATGCCGCCCGCACCGGATTAAAAAATCATCCGGGCAGCGTCACCTGGGATATGACCGGTTATCACAGCTTCAACGAAGTGGCGGCGGACACCCCGGCGGTGATCATCGAAATGGGCTTCCTCTACTTGGACCGGAATTTCCTGACCCAGCACGCCGACCTGGCCGCACAGGGCATCACGGATGGGATCCTTTGCTTCACACGGAATGAGCCGCTGGATTTGACCGGGACGGCCGTGCCATGACACCCGACACCCCGGTCCGCTCGGCCTTCACACAAGCGCTCGGGCTTGGAATGGACGCGCTGACCAAGGGCCGGCTTGGCGAAGCGGGCGAGCAGGCGCTGCGCGCCGTGCATCTGGACCCGCAGTCGGAAGAAGCCTGGCTGCTCCTGGCGGCCGCCGTTCCGCCGCAAGACCGTGCGCCTTTTTTACAACACGTCCTGCAAATTCACCCCGAGAGCGGAAGCGCACGCCAGGCACTGGCAGAACTTGCGCACGAACGGCAGGGCGTGCCGGCCGCCGGAGGCGGAACCTCCCTGCCCCCTCTGGAGGAGATCCTGGCCGGGCTGGCCGCGGCCGAGCAGAAGACCGCGCCCCGTAAAACCGCCGCCGTAAAATCCGCGACGGCGAAGGCCGAACGGAAAAACCGTCTCGGCGGAAAAGGATTGCGCTGGGCCGCGGCACTGCTTTCCGTCTCGTGCCTGCTCGCGCTGTCTGTAACAGCGTTCGCCGGCGTGGTCACCTACGCCCAGGAAGTGCCGGTGGTGGCGCGCGTCATCCGCGAGAGCAGCGTGATCCCTCCGACGTTCACACCGTCGTTCACGCCGTCGATCACCGCATCCTTCACGCCCACCTACACTTCCACCTTCACTCCCACGCCGACCTACACGGCGACCAACACCCTGCCGCCCACCAACACGCCGATCCCGGACGCCTACATCATTCCGGGGGCGGGCGGCGAGCGCTGGATCGACATCGATATCTCCTCGCAATCGCTGACCGCCTACGAAGGCAGCACCCCGGTCCGAACGTTCATCGTTTCCACCGGGACCGCCGCCCACCCGACCGTGCTCGGCCGCTACCGCATCTACGTCAAACTTCGCTATGATTTGATGGTCGGCCCCGGCTACTACCTGCCCAACGTTCCGTATACCATGTACTTTTATCAGGGCTATGCGATTCACGGCACGTACTGGCATCACAATTTCGGCACCCCCATGAGCCATGGATGCGTGAATATGTACACTCCGGATGCCGAGTGGATGTTCTACTTTGCTTCGGTGGGGACGCTGGTGAATGTGCATTGGTAGATTCTTCTGAGCGGAATACCATTCAAGATGTTGTTCCGACAGGAACATGGTTATCACCGAACAACCCGGAAGTCGCCGAAAAATCGGGCCGAATTTAATAATTGCACGCGTTAACCCGCGGTTTGCTCTTCGCGGAATATCGGGTGTTACAATTCCTGCCCTATGGATAAAATCCCTTCCGCGGGAATAATCCAAAATACTTGCGGCGTTCCGGTGTTCGATTTCGGGGGAGTCCTCTTCGATTGGAATCCCCGCTATTTATTCCGCCGGTTTTTTGACGGCGACGGCGAAGCGCTGGAACGGTTCATGACGGAGATACATTTCAACGATTGGAATGCCTCGATGGACCGCGGGGTATCCTTCGCCGACGGGGTGCGCGCGCGGTGCCGCCAATTTCCCCGGTACGCCGAACCGATCCGCGCCTTCGACACCCACTGGGAAGAAACGGTGCGCGGGCCGACGCCCGGGATGGAAGGCCTTCTACACAGGCTGCATACCGCCGGGATTCCGCTCTTTGGATTAAGCAATACTTCCGTGGAGAAATACCGCGTTCTGCGGCGGAACTATCCCTTCCTCGGCCGGCTCACCCAAATTCTCCTTTCGGGCGAAGTCGGTATAGCCAAACCCGACCCGCGCATTTTCGATCTGTTCCTTGCGCGGACCGGGCTGCGAAAGGAATCGCTGCTTTTCATCGACGACTCCCCGGCCAATATCGCCGCCGCGTCATCCCTCGGCTGGAAAGCCGTGCAATTCACGTCCGCGCGGGAATTGGAAAAGGAGCTGATCGGGCGAAAAATCCTCTGATGGATCGTTAACCGTATATATGCTAGTGTGGGTATAGACAAAAATGACAGAACCGCTGTTTTTAGGATTGGTTTTTTCCGAGGACGGGGGACAGCTCACGGCCACGCGAGTCGGCGATGACCCGTTCTACGTCCTCGATGACGCCGGATTCCGGCGCCACATCCGGGCGCGGGAGCTGGACGAATCCGTCCTGCGCTGGCTGTGGAACCAGATCCGCGGGCATGAACGCGAGTTGGCCGAACAGGCGGCCAAGATGACCGGGCAGGAAGACATCTTCTCGCGGGCGGTGCTGCAACAGAGCCTGGCCCACCCCGAAGCCTACGTTGAGGAAATCTTCCGCCACGGCCTGCCGGAAAGCACGCGAATGTGGATGGGGATGATGGGATTCCGCGCGGTCGTGGATGTACACGGGGAACTGCTGCGCGTGGACCAGCCGGCGCGCGCGATCGATGACGATCCGGAATAATGATAACGCCGATCTACCCGCGCGCTCTTTGAGGTGACAAGATGAAAGCGGATATTTTGGAAGTGGCGGAGGCCGAATTCGATCAGGAGGTGATCCGGTATTCGTCGACCACCCCGGTGGTCGTCGATTTCTGGGCGCCTTGGTGCGTTCCCTGCCGGATGCTGAGCCCGACGCTGGAGAAGCTGGCGGCCGAAGCAGCGGGCACCTTCCGCCTGGCAAAGGTCAACATCGACGACAATCCGGGGCTTGCGGCGAGGTTCGGCGTGCAAAGCATCCCGATGTTGAAATCCTTCCGCGACGGGAAAATTGCCGGGCAGATGGTCGGCGCGCAACCGGAAACCGAAGTCCGCAAGTTCCTGCGCGGAATCGCCCCCGGTCCGGCCGACCAGGCCCTGGCCGAAGCACAGGGGCTGCTGACCGCGCGGCGGTGGGACGAAGCGGAAAAAGCCGCCCGCCGCGCGCTGGAACTGGAACCGGAAAACAGCGCCGCGGCATTGTGCCTGGTTAAGGCGCTCCTGTGCACGGGCAAAGGATCCCCGGCACTGGAAATGCTTGACCGCTTCCCGGCCGGGATGGAAACCTCCGCGGCGGAACGGCTCCGGCCGCTGGCGGGATTGCTCGCAGAAGTGGAATCCAGCGCTGATCAACCGGCGGACACAATGGAAGCCGGCTACCTGCAAACCGCCCGGCTGCTTGCCCGCGGCAACTATCCGGCCGCGCTCGACGGCCTGCTCGAACTGCTGCGCCGGGACAAACACTACCGAAACGACGACGCCCGCAAGGTCTTCCTCGCCGCGCTGGAAATCCTCGGTGAAGATGATCCGCTGACACGCCCATACCGGGATGAACTGGCGTCGGTGCTGTTCTAGGAGTTGTTACAAGAAGCGACGGCCCCCTCCCATCCCTCCCCCGTTTAGCGGATTTCGCTAAACGGGGGAGGACAAAGGAGAGGGTCCGTCTTTTTTATTGCGGGAGGATTTACGCCACAGCGTCAGAGATAATCTGAATCGTTCCCCACAGCATCGGATTGGGGGGCACGGTCCGTCGCGGCGAGGTCGAAATAATGCCGTCCTGATTGACGGCTCCGAATTGATCGTTATCCGCAACCGAGAAGACAAAACCGTACGACTCGCCTCCGGTCGGCGAAACACTTAATAAGGACCATGGAATTCTCGCTTCGAGAATCCAACCCTTCATCTCGGGGGCGGCGGCGAGCGCGGCGGACACGCCGATTTCCACCGGTCCCTTCTTTCCGAGCGGGTAAAACAGGTAGGCCGCCGGACTCTGCAGGCTGGGGTCCGAGAGGTAGCCGGGGGAAATGCCGAGCTGGTAATCATCACTGCTCATGATCGAATCACAGTAATCTCCGCGCAGATCCATATCCAGCATTATTTCCACGGCATCCCCCTGCAACAGGTTCGCCGCGCCGCTTGTTTCCTGCGAGAAGGTGTTATCCATCACGCGGACCGCAAAATACAGGTATTTATGATCCCAACGGAGCCCGAGCCTCGCTCCGTTCTCAGTATTCCCAAGCGCGACGTGCGGCACGGAATACGAAAGCGGGCTTTCCCAATCCAGCAACTTTGAATCCAGCACCGGCGGGTTGACGGTGTAGGTAGCTTGGAGAACGGTTCCGTTTTCCGCCGGGCGTCTGTCCTGAGCCGCACAAACGGGAGCCCGGGTGACCTTGATGCTCACCACAAACGCGGTTAACCCGTCGGGCTCGATTCCAAAACGAGTCAGTTGCGGCGTCTGGATCTTCCAATAGCCGATGTACTCCCCGTCGGCGGCCGGCGCAATAAGATTTACCGCGAAGGTGTAGACTGCGCCGGGGGGAACGCTCGCCGTAAGCGGTATGGTATCGGCTCCTCCCATCTTGTCGCCGCGGTCGAACACCAGCGCATACCCCCTCCCCCACAAACAGGTGCCCGTGTTTTTTAACGTCCAGGTCTTCATGAAGGCAGAGCCAGGGCTATAAAAAGTCCCGTTCGGAACTGATTCACCGACCAGTTGAGCCGAATGGGTGCAGTTCGGGGCGGTGGGCGAGACTGTCGCCGTGGACAGTCCCGAACCCGTCCCAACACTGGCGGTGGTCCGGGGTTTCGCGCTCGGAACCTCAAATAGCTTCGACATCGTCCAGTTGGGCGTGGGAAATTGGAACTTCGTCGGGGTCGAGGGGAAAAAGCTGCATCCCCCGGCAAGCAGTGCGATGATCCCCAGCATTCCGCATGGAAGTATCTTCTTCTGATTCATCGAACCTCCCCGGGGTTCCGAGATGCCTCGGATCGAGGCGGACCCGGTAAAGCCAATTATATGAGGAAATAAAAAAAGAGGCGGACGTCATGTCCGCCTCTTAAGGTCATACCGTGGTTTTACGGACCGGTCTGAATTTCGATCTGCAGGGTTCCCCAAAGCATCGGGTTGGAGTAGATCGTCCGCTTGGGCGCGGTGGAGATCATCCCCTCCTGCTGCGTTCCAGAATGGTCGTTATCCGAGACGGAGAAGGCGAAGCCGTAGTACTCGCTTCCGGCGGGCGCGCCCTGGAAAACGCTCCATGGGATCGCCGCTTCGATGATGTACCCCGGCGACGCGGTTACCACCGATGCGATCGTTACGATCTTCGTCCCCTTGATTGTGAGCGGATACCAAAGCCATGCCGCAGGGCTGGAACTGGGGGTCGGCAGATCGCCGGGGGTAAGCCCCAGTTGATAGTCGTCATCGTCCATCCACGTGTTGCAATAATCCTCCTTGAGCTCTTTATCCAGCAGGATTTCAACGCTGTCTCCCTTATACATCACCGAGCCGTCGGTGGTCGATTGAAATAAATTATCATCCTCGACCTCGACCGCCAGATACAGGTTGTCGTGGTCCCACTTGAGTGTGAACCGCGCATCATTATCGGTATCGCCCCAGACATCGTACGGCACGTCATCAACCAACGGGCTGTCCCAGTCGGTGAGATCAGCATCGATCGTCGGCGGGGTGTTGGTAAAGTAGGCTTCGATGACTCCGCCGTTGGCGTCGGGCCGTTTCGCCTGCGCAGAGCAGGCCGGCGCAAGCACGGCGGTGGTGATCTTCACCCAGAACGCCTTGCCGCTGGCATCGATACCGAACCGGACACCCTGCGGCGATTGCAGCTTCCAGAAACCCTGATACTGCCCGAGGGTGACGGGCGCCGTCAGGTTGACGGTGAAGTTGTACACCGCCCCCGGAGGAACGCTGGCCGTCATCGGCACGGAAGCCGGACCGCCCATCTGGTCGCCGTTGTCGAAGACCAGCGCATATCCGGCTCCCCAAGTGCAGGTGCCGGTATTTTTAAGCGTCCAGGTTTTGGTGAAGGCTGCCCCCGGCGCGATATAGGTCAGATCCGCAACCGTCTCGCTCACAAACTGCGCCAGGTTGGTGCAATTGGGAGCGGTTGGCGAGACGGTGGCCGTGGGGGTGCTGGATATCGGCACACCCTCGGTTGCCGTCGCCTGCGGGGCGGTGGTTTGCGTCGGGGGGATCTGGAAGAGCGCCGTCATCGTCAGGTTGGGCGTCGGGAACACAAACTGCGTCGGCGTGGACGCCATAGGCAGCGCGCACGCCACCAGCAGACACGCCATGCTGCACGATGCCACAATACGTTTGCGGTATGACTTTTTCATAGCATCTCTCCTTTTTTCCAGAGACCGTCCGGCCCGTGCGAAAACAGGAACCCTCCGGGTAGCCTGACGATCCCTTGTGGGGCGGGTGGGAGTTGAACCCACAAGGGGGGTTACCCCGGGGGATTTTAAGTCCCCAGCGTTTGCCAGTTCCGCCACCGCCCCAAGGTGCACCGCTTTATTATATAACGGGCTATCTTTTTGGGCGCAGCGGTAATACACGGGCTCGCGGTTCCGGGTTTTTTCCGGTATCCGTCCCAATTATCACCCAGACGGTCGAATTCGGTTATGGGTTCCTGTTGCATTTATCGTGCCTGAATACCTTTTCCGGCACATTTTGAAGTTTCGGCCAAGCCGGTCCGATACCGGCCGGCTGTTTGGAAAAGGATCGCGTTGCAATTCGAATTGAATTCGTTTATAAGAGGGGCCGGCGGCGCAGGGAACAGAAACAAGGTTCAAGAGAGCCTCATGGAGCAGCGAGCTTGTTAAAATCACCCATCTTCACCTGGATCGAGATCAACCTTTCCGCGGTCGAGGACAATATCAAAGCGGTCCGCGTAATTGCCGGAGTCCCGGTCATGGCGGTAGTGAAAGCCAATGGATACGGACACGGCGCGGTTGAGGTTTCGCGCGCGGCGCTGGCCGCCGGAGCCTCCTGGCTGGCTGTCTCCTGCGCGGAGGAAGCGATCGTCCTGCGCACAGCGGGAATCACGGTACCGATCCTGGTGCTGGGAATGGTCACCGCCCAGGAAGCTGACGAAGCCATCGCCGCCGGGCTATCCCTGACGGTGTATTGCCGTGAAAGCGCCGAGTTGTATTCGAACCGCGCAACGGCACTCGGACGGTCGGTGAACGTGCATCTGAAAGTGGACTCGGGGATGGGACGGCTGGGCACGTTGCCCGGAGAGCAGACTCTCGACCTGGCGCGGACGATCACCGGCATGCCTTCGGTCCACCTGGAAGGGGTGTTCACCCACCTGGCCTGCGCCGACGAGGAAAATCCCGCGCCGACAAACGAGCAACTTTCGAAATTTGCCTCCACACTGCAAGCGCTGCAGGAGAACGGGATCCGGCCGGCCTGGATTCACGCCGCGAATTCCGCGGCAACCCTGGCGTTCCCGCAGGCGCGGTACAACATCGTGCGCGCCGGGGTGGCGATTTACGGCGTCCATCCTTCGCCGCATGTCCGCCTGCCGGCCGCGTTCCGCCCCGCCCTATCCTGGAAAGCGCGCTTGGTTTCGTGCAAGGTCCTGCCGCCCGGTTGGGGGGTAAGCTACGGGATGGAATATCACACGGCGGGCGAGGAAACCGTGGGCGTCATCCCGGTCGGATACGCCGACGGCTGGCGGCGCAGCCGTCCGAATATCGTCCTCCTGGGCGGGCGGCGCACGCCGGTTATCGGACGGGTGTGCATGGATCAGTGCATGATTAAATTACCGGAGGACGCCTCGCTGGGAAGCGAAGTCGTCCTGATCGGGAAACAGGGCGATGAGGAGATCCGGGTCGAGGAAGTGGCCGAGCGCTGGGGGACGATCAACTATGAGGTGATCACCGGGATCAGCGCGCGCATGCCGAGGGTTTATGTGCGGAACGGGGAGGCTGCGTAAGCGAGGTTTCGGCGCTGCGAAATCGAAACCCGTCGAGAGCTGTTTTCATGGAAAGACGAGGGAGACGCCATCCATCCATTTGACGCCTCCCCTTTTTTATTTTTCATTCCGCCATACACGGTGTCAGACACCCAATCCACCGCGTCAGGCCGGCTCCATTCCAGCCCCGGACCCAACGGGTTGGCGGCCGGACGCGGCGGCCCCGCACCGCTTTTTGGCGATCCCACCGCGTCCGCCCTCGGCGGGGTTCCCGCCGATTGAGTCCCTTCCAACACACCTACCCCGTGGTTTTCGGCCTGTCGGCCCCGCATCGCAGGAACGAGATATCGCCGTACACATCGCTGTAGCCGATCTTTTCTTCGGCCTTGTTATAGACGACAAACTGATACTGGAGCCAGGCTGATTCGAAGGCGCTGTATTCCGGTACGTCGTACGACATGAGGTCGTAGTAGTAGGTGTTCTTGCCGGCGGCGATCATGGTCATCCCGCCCCCCCAAGCCGTCTTTTCACCGTTCTCCTTGTTCATCAGGCGGACAAAGAGCAGGACGTAGGCAATCGGCTCCGGCGGATTGCCGATCTCGACCGAGAGCCGGACCGTATCCGGGCTGCAGCGCGGACCGTAGAGAATCTCAGCCGGGTCGAAGAACGGCTTGAAGCTCATCGCGGCCGGTGCGGGCGTGGGCGTGGGTGTGGGCGTGATCGTGCTGGGTTCTACAGGCTGGATGCATTTGGAAAAGCCCGAGGTGTTGCCGGCGGGATCGGTCGCCGTGGCGGTGATGAAGTTCGCCAGATCGATATACGTGGATGGGAACAGGGTGGTGAACGTCGCGTTCCCGGAGGCATCCGTGGTCGCCGTCAGGGTGCGGATCCAGCGGTGCCCCTCCCCGTGGCCGGATGGATCGCACATCGCGTTGGTGTAGATTTCGATCGTGAAGACCGTCCCGGGCGTGCTGTTCAATTCACCGCTGATGGTGGATTGCATTGCCACCGGGTCGCTGATGGCTTCGGTGAGGACGGGGTAATTCTGGCGCAGGTTATCGCCCGAATCCGGATCCTGATTGTCGTTGGGGATCACCACATTCTGGTCGATCGCGATACCCAGCCCGCCATTGTCGTGGATCGAATTGCGCAGGATGAGGTTGTTCGAGGCGCTGCCGCTGCCCGAGATCACCGCCACGCCGTGCCCGCCGTTGAAGGCGATGGTGTTGTAGAAGGACGGCGAGCCGCTGATTTCATTCCCGAAACCCTTGATCAGTACGCCGTCTTCGCGGTTGCCCAGCGGATTCAGGCCGCTGTTGTCAGTGCCGATGTAGTTGCCGCGTACTTTAATGTTGTCGGCCAGCACCACGCCCGCATTGTCGTTGCCGGAGATCAGGTTGCCTTCTCCGTACGGAGAGCCGCCGATGATCACATTGGTCGTGCTCGGGCTCGCCTCGATGCCGTTGGAGTTGCCGATGGCCGCCGTCCCCGAGACGTCTGTGCCGATGTAGTTGTTCTGGATGGTGATATTCACCGCCCCGGTGACAACCGCGATCCCCGGGCCCATATTCCCCGAAATCAGGTTGCGCCCGCCGGTACCGGGCACTCCGATCTGCTGGTTGGTGCCGCCTACGCGGATCCCGGCCTTGACATTGGGCAGGGCGGCCGTCCCGGCCGCGTCGGTTCCGATCTTGTTACCCAGCACCTGGATGTTCTTGGAATTATCGTCGATGTACACGCCGAGCAAGCCGTGGTCTGCGATCACGTTCCCGGCTTGGGGATCGGATCCGCCGACGATGATGGTATCGGCTCCGACGAGGTTCACGCCGTTTTCGTAGTTGCCCAACGGATGGAATCCGCCGATATCGACGCCGATGTAGTTCCCCTGCACCTGGCAGGTCCAGCCCTCGAGCCGCACGCCATCGGATCCGTTTCCGGAAATGACGTTGCGGTAGTTTGCGGTTGTACCTCCGATTTGGATCATGTCCGTCGTGCCAAGGACTCCCGCCATTCCGTTACCGAGCTTGGCCGACCCCGTGACGTCCGTGCCGATCAGGTTCCCCTGCACGTAATCCTTGCCCCCGCTGCGGAAGAACACGCCGTTTTCGGCGTTGCCCGAGATGAGGTTGCCGTTCACTCCCAGGATTTCGCCGATATGGTTTCCATCGCCGTCGATCAGGACTCCGTTGGCCTGGTTGCCCATGGCGAGCGTTCCGGAAACATTGGTGCCGATATAGTTGTTCTCGATGCGATTGCCGCCCGGGGCTTCGATCCGGATCCCATTGCCGCTGAATTGATTGATCACAAGGTATTTGACCGTGCTGCCGCCGCCGGAGAGGACCAACCCGTCGACGTCCCCGCCGCCGCCGGTTGGATCGACGGCCACGTTGCCGTCCAGCTCGATCAGGGGGACGGTGGTGAATCCCGGCTGGGTGGACCCATCGATCACCACTACCCCGGTGATGACGGGCAGAGCGTTCAGCGGCTTGATGGTCTGCACGCCTCCGCCGCCGATGTCGAACTTGATGGTGATCGTGCCGGTCAGCGTGTTGGCCTTGTTAATCGCCTCGCGCAGGCTGCAATGAGTCGCATTGCAGATTCCGTCGTCGACATCGTCGGTGGTGTTCACCGTCAGGGTCGAGATCGGGGTGCATCCGAAGAGCATCCCGGCCCATGCGAGCAGAATCGCCGGGTACAACAAATGTTTTCTTATGGTCTTCATCTCTTTCTCTCCTTTTCCTGCCGGGGGGAAGATCCCGGCACGCCCGTATGAACTTCAGGCCGATCCCGCCGCGTCCGCCCTCGGCGGGGTTCCCGCCACTTGAGTACCTTCCAACGCCTACCCCGTGGTTTTCGGCTTTTCGGCCCCGCAGCGCAGGAACGAGATATCGCCGTACACCTCGCTGTAGCCCATCTTTTCTTCGGCTTTGTTATAGACGACAAACTGATACTGGAGCCAGGCCGATTCGAAGGCGCTGTATTCCGGCACGTCGTACGACACGAGGTCGTAGTAGAAGGTGTTCTTGCCGGCGGCGATCATGGTCATCCCGCCGCCCCAAGCCGTCTTTTCACCGGTCTCCTTGTTCATCAGCCGGACAAAGAGCAGGACGTAGGCGATCGGCTCCGGCGGATTGCCGATCTCGACCGAAAGCCGGACCGTATCCGGGCTGCAGCGCGGACCGTAGAGAATCTCGGCCGGGTCCGCAAACGGCGTGAAGGTTAATCCTGCGGGCATCGGGGTCGCCGCCGCCGGGGAGACTTCCGTCATCGCGACACAATTGGAAAACCCCGAGGTGTTGCCGGACGGATCGGTGGCCGTCAGGGTGAAGATGTTCCCTGCGATGAAGGAGGTGGAGAAAATTACCGCGGTGAAATCGGCATGGCCCTGGGCATCGGTGGTCGCCGTGAGGTGGTAGAACATCGATTGGCCTTCCCCGTACCCCGATGGATCGCAGGCGGCGTTGGAGAAGAATTCAATCTCATAGGAGGTGGCGGGTGCGCTGTCCAGCTCGCCCTTGAAGGTGGTCGTCCCGGCGATCAGATCGGCCTGGGCGACTTTTAGCACCGGGTAATTCTGGCGTTCATTGTCCCCCGAGTCGGTATCCAGCGGATCGTTGGGGATCACCGTGTTCTCATCGATCGCAATCCCCAGGCCCGTGTTTTGGTAAATGTCGTTAATCTGGATAGTATTGAATCTCGCCCCGCCGGTATCCGTCAACACCGCCACGCCATGCCCCCCGTTGTAGGCGATGGTGTTGCCGCTGTTGATCGAGCCGATCAGGTTGCTGGAGCCCTTGACCAGGATGCCGTCTCTGCCATTGCCCAGCGGGCCCGTTCCAGCTGCGTTGGTGCCGATTTTATTCCCCCAAATCCTGGTTCGGTGGTACAGGACCATTCCCTCCCCGGTGTTGCCGGAGATGACGTTGGCCTGGTTGGGCGCGATGACCGCTCCTCCGATCGCCACCGAGTCGTAACCGCCCAATGCCGAGTCGGCTACGATGCCGACGGCGTTTCCGATCGCAGCCGTCCCGGTTGCATCCGTCCCGATGTAGTTGTTTTTGATTTCGACCGCAACGGCGGTGGCGAGGACTTGGATGCCCGCTTCGCCGTTCCCCGAGATCAGGTTCCTGGATCCGTCATCCGCACTGCCGATTTTATGGTCCGCGCCGTCCACCCGGATGCCGTTTTGGCCGTTGCCCAGCGCGGCCGTTCCGGCCGCATTCGTCCCGATGGAATTGCCGAGCACCTCGGCCGCTGAGGAAGCCGCGTCGAGGTTCACTCCCATGAGGTGATTGCCGGAAATCACGTTTCCCTCGCCGGGGTTCAACCCGCCGACGTCGATTTCGTCCGAATCGACGATGTTCACCCCGTTCCCGCCGTTGCCCAGCTCCGCCGTCCCGGCGGCGTTGGTTCCGACATAGTTGCCAAGCAGGAAATCGCTCCAGCCGCCTTCGATTCGCACGCCGTCACGCGCGTTGGCCGAGACGATGTTTCCACGGATTATCACCAGGTCGGTGTTTACCGTAACGCCGTCGACCTGGTTGCCAAGAGCGGCCGTCCCCGTCACGTCCAACCCGATCACGTTCCCCAGAATCTGGGTTTTCCCGCCGCTCTCCACGACGATCCCGCTGCCGAAATTGCCGGAAATAATGTTCACCCGCCCGGGAGTCGGCCCTCCCAGCGCCGATCCGCTCCCGATGTGATTCCCGTCGCCGTTGATCAGCATACCGTTCGCTTGATTCCCCATCGCGATCAACCCGGTCCTGTCCGTCCCGATGTAGTTCCCGTAGAATTCGCTTCCCGCCGTCGACATGGTGCGGATTCCGTTCCCACTGAACCGGTTGATCACCAGGTTTTGCACCGTGCTTCCCCCGCCTTTGATCACCAGGCCGTCCACCGCCGCCCCTCCGGCCAGGCTTCCGTCCAGTTCGATCAGCGGCGCGGAAGTGAAACCGGGCTGTGTGGATCCGTCGATCACCACCGGCACGTTGACATCCGGCAGAGCCGACAGCGGCTGGATGGTCTGCGAGCCCCCTCCGCCGATGTCGAAATGGATCTGGATCATCCCGCTCATCGTGTTGGCCTTGTGGATCGCCTCGCGCAGGCTGCAGTGGGCCATGTCGCAGGTTCCGTCGTCGACGTCGTTATTGCTGTTGACCGTCAGCGTCCCCGTGCCGGTGCAGCCGAAGAGCGCGCCGGCGAATGCCAACAGCGCCGCTCCGGTGAAAATCTTGTGGAGGGATGTGGTTTTCATGTCATTCTCTCCTTTGCGGACCGGTCAACGGCCTCGACCCGCCACGCTATGGTCCGGAGGAATCCTCCCCTCAGGGAAAACATCCGGATTTCTTCCTACCCGGCCATTCCGGGTACGCCGCAACGCTTTACGGATACGCCGCCGTACACCTCGCTGCGGCCGATTTCCGCCTGTGCCTCGTTGTAGGCCACGAATTGGTATTGCAACAAGGCGTCCGCGAAGTCCTGGTAATGCGGAACGTCTTCTGCCAAGAGATCATAGAAGTACGTATTCTCCCCCGAGGAATGCATGGTCAAACCGCCGCCCCAGTCGGATGCTTCCCCCGTCCCCGGATCGAACAGGCGCACGAAGAGCAGCACATAGCTGACCGGCTCCGGCGGATCGCCGATCTCCACCCCGATCCGGACTGCATTCGGCGTGCAACCGCCCCGTCCGTAAAAGATCTCGGCCGGGTCGGCAAACGGCGCGAAGGTCATCGCGGCCGGGGAGGGAGCGGTCTTCTGCTCCGAAATCAACATGCATTGGGAAAAGCCCGAGGTGTTGCCGGCCGGGTCGATGGCCGTCGCGGTGACGAAATCGCCGGTGGGGAAGTAGGAGGTGGTTTGAAACTGAGTCGTGATGTCGGCGTGCCCGGACCCATCGGTGGTGACCGTCTCGGAGACGGTCATCTGCTCGCCTTCCCCGTATCCCGACGGGTCGCAGGCGGTGTTGGTGAAGAATTCCACCGTGTACTGCGTGTTCGGCGCGCTGTCGAGCGTCGCCGTGAAGATCATCAACTGCTGGCTTGGAAGGCGGACGGCGGAGACCATCACCGGGTAGTTCTGCAGCAGGTTGTCGCCCGTATCCGCATCGCCCGGGTCGTTGGCGATCACGCTGTTCCCCCCCAGCGCGACCCCCAGCCCGCCGTTGTCCCAAATGTTGTTCCCGTCGATGGTGTTGCCCGTCGCGTCGCCCTGCTTGGACATCACCGCCACGCCGTGGCCCCCGTTGTGGGCGATCGAATTCGGATCGTGAGGAGTGCCGATCCGGTTGTTGTCTCCCCGGATCAGAATCCCGATCCCGCCGTTGGGCAGGGACTGCATGCCTTGCACCCCGATGAAATTGCCGGTGACTTCCGCGTTGTTGGAGAGCAGGATGCCTTGTGCAAGATTGCCCCCGATGATGTTCCCCTCACCGGTCAGCCTGCCGCCGATTAGCACGGAGGATGCCACCAGGCTTGTTGCGTCTTCGATCCCGATCTCATTGCCCAATACGCCGGTCTTGTCGGCGGTCGTGCCGATTCTATTGGCCTGGATTTTGATTCCCTTCGCCGGGTCCTCCACCGTCACTCCCGCACCGCCGTTGCCGGAGATGAGGTTTCCCTCTCCCGAGGCGCCAATCCGATGGTTGCTGCCGCTGACCGTGATGCCGGATTCAGCGTTCCCGAGCGCCGTCGTGCCCGATGCGTTGGTGCCGATGGAATTGTTCTGAACTTCGACCGCATCGGCCGTGGAGTTGATTTCAATGCCCGATCCGCCGTTCCCCGAGATCAGGTTCCCGGATCCGTCGTCCGTGCCGCCGATCTGGTGATGATGGCCGTCCACCTGTATGCCGGATAAAACGTTGCCCAGCGCCGACGTTCCGGCCGCGTTCGTCCCGATCCGGTTCCCGTACACCCTGTCGTACCCGGATTTTCCATTCAGCCAGATGCCGTTCTGCCCGTTGGACGAAATCACGTTCATCGCGCCGGGGTCGGTTCCGCCAATCACGGCATCGAGCAAGTCTGTTTTAACGAACACGCCATCCCCCTGATTGCCCAGGCCGGCGGTTCCGGTGATGTCGGTGCCGATGTAGTTGCCCACCACACTCACCACGTTGGGTGGGTCGGTCCTGGTAGACGTGTTAAACATGCTAATGGACACCCCGTTTCCCCCATTTCCCGAAATGATGTTCCTGTCACCGGCCGCCGTTCCGCCGATAATGTTCTCCTCCCCGGTATTAACAGAATAGTCTACAAATACTACAACGCCGTCCCCCTGATTCCCCAGCACCGCGCTACCCGCGGCGTTGACGCCGATCAAATTTCCCCGGACCTTGACCCCAGTGCTGATGATGTACACGCCGTCTCTCAGGTTGCCTGAGATCACATTCCGGGTGCCGACCGTCCCCCCTCCGATTTCACCGTAGGCGGATGTTGAATAGATACCCTCATATCGGTTGCCGGCTGCGGACATCCCTGTGCGGTCCGTCCCGATATAGCAACCCCAAATACGGATGTTTTCCTTATGTGCCAGAAAGATCCCAATTCCTGGAAACCGGTTGATCACCAGGTTTTTCACCGTGGCGGTCCCGCCATGGTCAAATAGCAACCCGTGGGCGGACGTCATTAACATTGATAAGTAACTTCCATCCAGTTCGATCAGAGGTGCGGAAGTGAATCCCGGCTGAGTGGATCCGTCAATCACCACCGATGCATCAATAGATGGCAGTGGGGTATGTGGACGAATGGTCTGCGGCCCGCCGCCACCGATATGGAACCTGATGGTGACCGTCCCGCTCAGTGTGTTGGCCTTGTTGATCGCCTCTCGTAGGCTGCAGTGGGTCGCGTCGCAGGTTCCGTCGTCGGCGTCGTTGTCGCTGTTGACCGTCAACGTCGAACCGCCGCCGGTGCACGCGAAAAGCCCCGCGGCGAAAGCCAACAGGAACACCGGAAGGATAAGCCGTTTGCCCGTCTTGTTCATCGTTTTCTCTCCTCTCTGAGCCCCTCATGGAGGATCCCAGCCTCCTATGCCGGGATCCTCCGCTTCGCAGCTTCCTCCTCGATTCCTATTCCGCCCCCTTCGGCCTCTCGGCGCCGCAACGCAGGAAGGAGATGTCGCCGTAGACCGGCGACATGCCGATCTTTTCCTGCGCCTTGTTGTAGACC
>DAOUDU010000236.1:0-6029 GCA_034430775.1 Anaerolineales bacterium
CAATAAACTCATCGCGCATGGGACCCCGGGTGATACGCTCGGGAAATTATCCGCTTCCATTCCGCGCATCCGGAAGAACGCGGGTGTGCCGAAGCACGTTTTCCCCCAGGAGGCGCGCCTGTTCCAGCCGTCCGGGGTGGTTCCGAATCTCTCCCGGTTTATCCGCCCTGGCGGATACGCCGTTCAATTCTCCCGGAACACAAATAGCGCCCGAGGAAAGGAGGAAGTTGTAGATGACGGCCAGGCCCAGCGCCTGCCCGCCGCCCTCTCCCCTGCCGACGGTGATCGCCCCGCCCGCTTTGCCCGCCAGCGGGGCCGATGCCCGGACGGCATACGTCCGGTCGAAGACAGCCTTTAATTGGGCGCTGACGTTGCGATAGTAAATCGGCGAAGCGATAATGATTGCATCGCATGAACCCAGCTCGTCATACAGCATATCCATATCATCCCGGAGCGCACACCGCCGGGTTTCGGCGCAGCTGTCGCAGCCGTTGCAGGGCGCAACCGTTTTGCTGCTCAAGAGAAATTCCACGATGGCCCATCCCTGCCTGTGGAATGGTTCCAACGCGCAGTGGAGCAACACTTCCGAGTTGCCGCCGGCCCGGGGACTTCCCGAGATCCCGATGATTTTCATATCTCCTCGCGGGGCGCATGGAGGCAGCGGATGGGTTTCCGGCAAGCCGTCCCGCTCCGCAGACGGCCTCCACGGCCCTTACAATTATAAGCCGCTCAACCGGGCGATCATCCCTTTGTGTGCCGCGGGGAAGGAAGACCGCGGGGTTCCATCCGGCCGCCGTCCCCGGCGCCATGGATAAAAACAATCCCGGGACAATTGTATTTAAAATCCTTTAAATCCCATCCAAAAGAGGGACACAGATGGCATCCGCGCCCCTCTTATGACGGCCCGGCGCCGCTGTCGTTTACTCGGCTTTGCCGAACTCGAGAACGCCAATCCCGGAGGTATTCCGGTACGACTCGTCGGTCGGGTCGTGCCATTTGGCGATGCTGTCGCGCGTGCCGTCGCCGTCCTCGTCGTTATTAACCTGGAAGTCGAAGCCGATCCGGACGCCTTCCGCCGGAACGACGTAATCCAACTTGATCCTCAGTTCGACAACATATCCGCCGGGGACGATCCGGGTTGCGCTTTTGATCAGTTCGGCCTTGGCGTCGCCGTTGAAGCTTTGTTCGTTGTCGAAATTAATCCGGTACTGGGCATCGTCAGCCTGGTAGGAGGTGGTCTTGGCGTTGTTTTGATCCAGGAACACCTCGATCGAATCCTGCTCGTACGTGTTGGTGGCGGCTTTGCTCAGCTTGGCGTCCGTCACAACCGCATAGACGTAGAGATATTGGTCGTCCCACAAAGTCCGGACCTTGGCGGTCGCGCCGCTCGAACCCATAACCCACACATCCGTGGAGATCTCGTTGGCCGTGGCCCATACGGCATCCTCGACGGCATCGATGACGGGGCTGCCCGGCATGGCGACGGTCAGCGCGATCGGTGCGACAAAGGTCAACGTCCCATAGTAGGCCGTGCTGGTGTCCTGGCTGTTGGTCGTATCATTCCAGCAGGCCGGGGCGTTGGGTTGAGCTCCGTCGGTGATACGGATGTCGAAACCGATCCGCCGTTCCAGGGCCGCGGGAGTGCTCAGCCGGAACGCTCCCTCCAATCGATACCCGCCCTCCGTTTCCTTCAATAGGAACTCCCCCTTGCCGGATGGTGTGCACGCGCCGCTTCGGCAGGTGATGTGCACGTCATCGGCTTCATAGGCATCGGTCTTGCCGTTGTTTTGGTCGATGAAGATGTCGATCGCATCCGCCGCGTCGTGCGTGGCGTCTTTCACATCCACGAACACGTAGAGGTTTTCCTTATCCCAGAGGGTTTGGAACGCCGCCCTGACCGTCTCGTTTGTCCGGATCTCCGGCCAGGACTGCATGTTCCACAAACCCTCGGCCTCTCCGTCGATCGCGGGCGTGCCTTCCGATGTATCCAGATGCCGGGTTTGCACCGGGAGCTTTGAAGGATCGACGATTCCCCAGTACGCGGGCTTGGGCTGCAGCTGTTCGTCAAAGAGCAGGGGCAGGTTGATCCGGGTGGTCGGAAAGGTCTTGAGCCACGTGTGATCGTCCGCCATGCCCCAGAACGTCACCGAGCCGATGTTCGCGGCCTGGCGCCGGAAGACTTCGAAAATTTCCTTGTACCGGTACCCCTGCTTGACCAGGATCTCCTGCGGCACTTCTTTGTATGAGTCGGTGTCGTTGGTATAGACGCTCATATCCAGCTCGGTGATGTGCTGCTGGAGCCCCAGATCGGAGAATTTCACGATCGTCTCTTCGATGGCGGCCGGAGTTGGATTGTCGATGTTGACATGCATCTGATGGCCGACCCCGTCAACCGGCACGCCCTTGGCTTTTAGATCCTTGACCAATGTATACAGGCACTCGCGCTTGGCCGGATCGGTGGTGCCCCAATCGTTGATGATCAGAACGGCGTCCGGCGCCGCCTCACGGGCCACGCGGAACGCCGTCGCGATGTACTCCGTGCCGGTGAACGTGTACCATTTGCTGCGGCGCATGCAGTCCGGCTGGCCCTGATCGATCACCTCGTTGACCACGTCCCAAACGTTGACCGCGTCCTTGTAGCGGCCGACCACGGCGCGGATGTAGTCTTCCAGGCGCTGGAGCACCAGCTTCTTGCTCTCCTCCGTCGGATACAACGGCTGGCCGCTGCCGTTGTTGAACATCCACTCCGCGGCCTGCTGGTGCCAGACCAGCGTGTGGCCGTGCACGGCCATGTTGTGGGCCTTGGCGAATTCCACCAGCGTATCGGCGCCGGTCCAATCGAAGCTCCCTTCACTCGGCTCGATCGACTCGGGCTTCATCGCGTTTTCGGCGGTGATGCTGTTGAAGTGGTGGGTCAGAAGGGTGACGTGATCCTCGCTGCTGAGCTGATCCGGCTCGAGCGCCGCGCCGACCAGAAAGTCGCCGGCAAAGGTCTCATACAGCGATGGGATATCGGTGCTCACGGCCGGCTTGGAGGTTGGCGCGAGCGTCTGCGTGAGCGTCGGCATCATCGCCCGGGTGGCCGGTTTGGCGGTGGATTTGAACGTGGCCGTTGCCGCCGCCGACGGCGGAGCGCAGGATACGAGCGCCGCCATGCAGAAGAGAACCGCCCATGGGACGGCGCGTGTTTTCCCCAACCATCTTGAATGCAGTTTCTTGAGTGGCATCTTACCCTCCCTGTAATAATCGGTGATTGTGACCGCCTCAATTATATGACAAGGTGTGAAGCAGAATTTTGCCGGATTATCGGATTATTTTGACGATGCCATCCGATAATTTCAGAGGAACTGCGGGATCGGGGCATGGAAGGGTCATTGGATTGGCTAATGGCAAATCCATTATTTGGATTTTTACAGTTTGCGTTCGGATTTTTCGGAGGGATAAAAAAACAACGACTCCCGGTCATCACCGCGCCTTGCCGTGCTTTTTCAACCGTGCGCGACAGCATATCAGCCCCGGCCCTCGAAGGAAAGCCTCTTCAACCGGCGGGTTTGCGCTCGCCAAGTATTCCGGCTTGGGTATATTTCGGGAGTTGGGATGCCGGCGAAGCGGGCGAGTGATGCGGGCACGGGATGCGGGCCGGCGATCCGCCGGCGCGATGCGTTGACGAGGAGGCTCTTGCCGCAATAAATGTCCGAATGGCTCCGCGTTTCGGAAAAAATATTCTACTGGATGCAAGACAGCGCGAATTGGCTGATCTCGTCCATGGCCTCCCGCGCTTCCGGCAATACGGGGACAAACATGTGCCAGAAGTGCCACATGCCGGGAGTAATA
This sequence comes from Anaerolineales bacterium, assembly GCA_034430775.1. Classification (GTDB taxonomy): domain Bacteria; phylum Chloroflexota; class Anaerolineae; order Anaerolineales; family RBG-16-64-43; genus JAFGKK01. Next base: position 3,835 of record DAOUDU010000236.1, read on the forward strand.
TGCAGTGTCACCGGCACTCCGGATCGTTTGGCTGAATCCGCAAATGCTTCCACCCCGCTTCTGAAGATTTCCTGCCCGCCTGTCTGAACCAGCATCGGCGGAAGGCCCGTCATATCGGCATACAAGGGGGAAAGCAGCGGATGATGCGGGTCGGCTCCCCCCCGATAAGCGTTCAACTGCCGCATCACAAATTCGGGATGAACCATCGGGTCATCCTGTGAATAGAAAGTGCCCTTCGCTTCGAAATCCATGACCGGGCAAATGGATACGGCGCCGGCCGGCAGCCGGTCCCCCGAATCCCGCAACGCCAGGAGTGTCGTGACGGCAAGATTGCCTCCCGCCGACTCGCCCGTGAACACAACATGGTCCGGGTTGACGTGCTCCCCATCGATCAACCGGCGGTAGGCGGCGGCGCAATCCTCCACCGCGGCCGGGAAGGGGTTTTCGGGCGCAAGCCGATACTCGACAAGGAACGCGCGCGCGCCCGCAAGCCGCGCGAGATATGCGGTGGTGTACCGCTCCGGATCGTACAGGGGAAATACGAAGCCGCCTCCGTGTATGTGAAATAATATCAGCGGCGAGGAAACGGTCCTTGGGATAAGCCACTCATGCGTCAGGTCTCCGGCCGGAAGTTTTTCGCGGCGGACGTCTTTTGGAACGGTAAACAGCCGCTCGGTGACTTTCGACATGCGGCGCACGGAATCAATCGACGCGCCCTTTTGAGCAAGCCTCTGGGCCCGCAAACCTATCCGTATAACCGAAGCCATTGTACTGGTCATAATGGGCGCCCTCGGCGATGCAGACCGCACGTCCACCGGATTGGCCGGCCGCCGGTTTGGCGGGCCGCCAATACCCGAAGGGGGATTTATGAGGGAAAATCCTATTGTTAAATTGCCCCTGATGCAGAACCTGCCGGCACGTGCCGGTGCGGCCGGCAATATGGGTTTGTCTCGCGGCCGGTCCGACTTACTGTCCGACGGAGCCCTATCCTGCGCCAAGCCATTTCAGCGCCGGTTCATCCGCGGCAAACACACGGAAGTTAAATCCGCGGTTTTGGGCAACGGTTTCAAGAAACCAGCCTTCCCTCGCAGATCTCCGAATATCAATAACCGCGACTTGATCGACTCCCTTCCCGTGGAGATCCCGTAATACATCCGCCACAAGAAAGTAGATATCCTTAATCCCGAACGTCCCGGTCAACTCCCGGACGTCGATGAGAACCTTCGACAGGTGCTTTTCGAGAGCGGTATTAAAGACCTCCCCCGTCATGGCTTTTACCGTGGTTTGCGAGCGTACGCCGCTTGCGTGCACGTGAAGATAGCCGGCTTTTTCTTCCACCGTTAGCTTGAATTCCTGCTGATCCATCGGGTTCCGACCTCCATCCAGCCCTGTATCTGCCCTTGCGCCGAGGTTTACCTCGGGGGATAGCATGCCGTACGGCAGCCGGGAAAGAGCCATGCATTGCATCCCGCCCGGCGGCCGGTCCTTCAGCCGTCCCGCTGGGATAATTCTAGCAGGAATTCTACCTGGAAAATTAAAAAAGCGAATTTTTAGTCATTTTTAACTGCACCATGCTTCGGTCTGCTCCGGCAGGACCCTCGCGGAGCAGGGCACTTCCTTTTTTAGAAGTGTCTTGCATGCGGAGCGAGGGGAGAGCGCAGGTTCTGTTTGTTCTTGGAACCTGCGCGATTTCGCAGCGGAGGCCTGTCCGCGCGGAGCCTGTGGATTCTGCTGCCTTCCGGGGAGACATGCGTTTTCGGAGAAAAGGTGTTGTTGGCGGGAGCCCGGCCGCCAACGCGGGTCTGGCACAGCCTCTTAGGATCTGCTGTGGTATGAAATTAAAAAGTTAGGGTCTGATTGGAGTGCTTTTAGCGTATCCCGCGCTGTTTCCGTATTAAAGTGCTTAAGACAGATAACCGCGTCCAGACGGTCCACCCATAGAAGCGCAGTATCGCTGGCGATCGCGCCAACGACACTTTCCATGGTCCTGTCTCCGGTAAGGTCGTAGACAGCCGTCGCGGCAATGGCGCGGATCGGCATCGTCTTATGATCGAGCAATCTCCTCAGAGCAGGCGCGGCGCGGGCGCATTTTAGGTATGCCAGGGCCCGGATCGGCCAATCGTCCGATCCATCCAATTTACCAATCAGGATTTCCTCCGCCTGGGTTTTTTCGCCGGCGCTCAGCGCATCCAGCA
>DAOUDU010000237.1:0-2665 GCA_034430775.1 Anaerolineales bacterium
GTGCAGGCGCTCGGGAAGGAACGGGTGATGGTGGGCTTCCCGATGGCGGCCGGGTTCCGGCGCGGGCACGTCGTGCATTACCTCTTCGGCGGGCGGCCGGGCAAGCCGGTCAAGATCCCGATCGGCGAGGCGGATGGGAGCATCCGCCCGCGCACCCGCGCGGTTGCCGCTGTTTTTGACGGCATGCAGGGATTTACGGGCGAGATCCGCACCGACATGGACGCCTGGCTTAAAACGCACGTCGCGCTGCTGATGCCCTCGCTCGCGCCGGCGATGCGCGCGGCCGGGCGCGACAACGTGCGCATGGCGCACACGCGCGACGCGGTCGTGCTGGCGGTCCGCGCCATCCGCGAGGGATTTGCCGTTGTGCGCAAACTGGGGTATCCCGTCGTTCCGTCATCCATCCGGCAGATGGAGTTGATCCCCGAACCGCTCCTGGTGTGGTACCTGCAGAAGATGCTTCCCGATCCGAAAATGCGCACCGCGATGCTGGAGCATGCCGACGCCGCACAGGATGAAATCCGCCACCTGGCCGGGGAGTTCGATACGTTGATCGACCGCGCACGCATCCCCACCCCGGTCATCGACGGCCTGAAAAAATATTTCGATCCCGCCGTCCCCCCGCTGCCCGAAGGCAGCGCCGAGATCCCGCTGGATTGGCGTTTCCTGTATCTGCCTGCAGCCATTGTGTTGATCGGGCTGGCGGCGGCCGCCGGTATATGGCTGCTATGAAACGAGAAGGGAAAAGGTGAAACATGACAAATCCGGCTGCAGGTACCGCCTACGGGCCGATGATGCTCGTCGCTTCCGAACAATACTACCCGCGCGATCGGAGGGTGGTTCAGGATGATCTGGCATTCCGGTTTCTTCCTTCCGGTACGCAGGCTGTGGCGAGGCTGGCCCGATGGTCTCCTTTCCGATCATTGGCGTTCCATCTCTCGGAACGGCGCGCGCACGGTGTATGGGGAAGCGTGCTGTGCCGGAAACGCTTTATCGACGATAAGTTCCTCGAAGCGGTGCCGGCCGGCATCCAGGCCGTGGTCAATCTGGGGGCCGGCATGGACACCCGCGCCTACCGATCTTCCGCTGCGGGCGCACTCCCCGTTTTCGAAGCGGATTTGCCGGAGAATATCGAGTACAAGCGGGAAATAGTTCGGGGGGTGTTTGGGAAAGTGCCCGCCAATGTGCATTTGGTTCCTGTGGATTTCGAGACCCAGGATCTGGAAAGCTGCCTGACCGCGCAAGGTTATCCGGTAGGGTGTAAAAGCTTCTTTATCTGGGAAGCCGTCACCCAATACCTGACCGAAGAAGGCGTCCGGAAGACGATGGATTTTTTATCGAAAGCCGGCCGCGGGAGCCGTCTGGTCTTCACCTACATCCGTGAGGATTTCATCCTTGGAACGAATCGATACGGACTGGACGCTTTGTACGGGGCGTATCGGGGAGAGAAACCCATTTGGCATTTCGGGCTGGCCCCGGAAAGGGTTCCCGCATTCCTGGAGCCGTACGGCTGGAAGGAATTGGAACAGGCCGGCACGCGGGAGTACGCCCAGCGGTATCTGAAACCGATCGGGCGCGCATTGCCGGTGATGGAAATCGAACGGGCGGTGTACGCGGAGAAGGAATAGGCGGAAGAGCGGGGCCGGAGCGCGGCCGGCATCACCAAAGCGCAACGATCGCATGTATTCGGAGCCTAATATTCGAAAAGAGGAGACTTCATCAAAATGAACACCACCAATCGGGAACCCGCATACGGGAACTGGGTGTCGAATAAGTTGTTGTATATATCCGGCCTACTGGGTCTTGTATTTGGCGGGCTGTCTTTTTTGGCGCCGATTCTTGTCATTGCCGCATTGTTTTTTTTCCTGTGCTTTTTCTATTTTGTCTATGCCCGATACCGGTTTTCCCCCAGGGGCGGAAATTTGCAGGCAAGGATCAGGGGTTTGGTACTGGACTACTTGAAATGGGACGGGAAAGGGGAAGTTCTCGACATCGGCTGCGGCAACGGTCCCCTCGCGATCGAAGCGGCGAAGAAATATGCAAACGCCAGGGTAACCGGAATGGATTATTGGGGCAGCGCGTGGGATTATTCCCGGAACGCCTGCGAGGAACATGCGGCATTGGAAGGCGTAGCCGAGCGCGTGACCTTCCAGAAGGCCAGCGCCGCCCAAATGCCGTATCCCGACGGAAGATTCGACGCCGCCGTAAGCAATTTTGTATTTCATGAAGTCGCCGACGTAAAAAACAAACGGGATCTGGTCTTCGAAGCGCTGCGGGTGGTGAAGAAAGGCGGAGCATTCGCCTTTCAAGATCTGTTTCTTGAAAAGAAAATATACGGCGGGACGGACGATCTGCTCGCGGCCATCCAAGCCCAGGGCGTGGAACGCGTCGCCCTGGCGAAAACGAACAACTTGGATTTCATTCCCGGATTGCTCAAACTGCCGTTTATGGTCGGCGCAATCGGGATCCTGTACGGAAAGAAATAACGGCCGCGGGGAAACCACCACGCCCATCCCGGGTTCGCCCGGATAGGGAACGGCATGTATCCCAACGGGGGCCCGGGCATCCTGGCCGCGCAAGACCGGCGCCGCACCGCGCGGCATGACAACGTTTCTCAACGGGAAAGGACTCACACTTGCAAATGGAGTACACGCAAATCTTCCTG
>DAOUDU010000238.1:0-12701 GCA_034430775.1 Anaerolineales bacterium
TGATGGACGGGGCGACCGCCGAGCAGATCCGCGCGGCCGGCACGAGCGAAGAGATCGCCGAGAAATTCCCGCAGGGCATCCCCGGGATGGGGACCGACGCGCTGCGCTTCACGCTCATCACCTCGGGTTCGCCGGGCAATGACCTCAACCTAAGCATCGAACGCGTGGAGGCCAACCGCAACTTCGCCAACAAGCTGTGGAACGCCGGACGGTACACGCTCGGGGCATTCGAGAAGCTCGGCCCGGAGTGCGGAAAGGCGCCGCGGACCCTCCCGGACCGCTGGATCCTCTCGCGCCTGTCGCAGACGGTTGAGACCGTCACCCGCCTGATGAACACCTTTCAATACGGCGAAGCCGGCCGCACCGTCTATGATTTCTTCTGGAGCGAGTTTGCCGACTGGTACATTGAGCTCTCAAAATTACAGATCGCCGAAAGCCCCGAACGCGCCCGTGCCACGGCGCAGATCCTCGCGCATGTGTTCGATGCCTGCCTGCGGATGCTCCACCCCTTCACGCCGTTCGTTACCGAAGCGCTGTGGGGCTACCTCAAGGATGCCTGCCATGCGGCGGGAGAGGATTTCACCCCGCCGGGTGGATGGCCCGAGGCGCTGATCATCGCCCACTGGCCCGAGTCGGCCGATCCGATAGATGAACCCGCGCTCGAGGAGTTCGCGATCTTCATGGAGGTCGTCCGGGCCATACGCAACCTGCGCGCGGAAAAAAAGGTGCCGCTGGCGAAGAAAACGTCCGCGGTCATCCTGCCCGACAAATACCAGACAGCGCTTTCGGAATCCGCGGCGGGGCTGTGCCTGCTGGCCAGGCTGGATAGCCAAGGGCTGACGTTTACCTCCAAACCGCCGGCCGACGCCAAAACAATGGTTCCCCTCGTCGTCGGGCCTGTGCGGATCCTGATCCCGCTGACGGAAATGGCCGATCCCGTGGCAGAACGCCTCCGCTTGAAGAAGGAATCCGAACAAGCGAAGACCCAGATCGCACGCGTGGAAGCGCTGCTGGCGAGTGATTTCGGCTCAAAGGCGCCCGCCGCAGTGGTGGAGAAGGAACGCGCCCGCCTGGCGGCGCTTAAGGAAACCCGTGCTAAACTCGAGGAGCAGCTTAAGGCACTTGGAAAATGACCGGACCGATCCTGTTCGAGATCACCGCCGCCGATTCGCACCAGCAAATCATCCTGCCGGTGATCCGCTTATTACTGAAGCGCGGGATCCCGGTGATCGTGTATTCGGACTGCGAACTGCTGCGCACCGCAAGTGATACGGAGGCGCTGGCGCGCGAGGGAATTCCCTTTGTGCGCATGGCCGAAAGCCCGCTGCCGCCCACCCAGCCGGAGTGGGAAGCTGTTGCGCGGCCCCTCCTCCGGAAAATACAGTTTGAAATGGCGCGCGTGAATCCATCGCTCGTAGTGGTTCTCAACGACCGGAATTTTCCATCCAATGTATACATCCGGGAAGCACGCCGCATGCGCGTCCCCGCACTCCTCATCCAGGAAAGCCTGCGCAAGGATCTCTTCCAGAATCCGCCGCTGGGAAAACTGCTTGGACGATGGCGGCGCAAAATCCGTTCCGGGATCGAGGAGGGATTGCGCCGTTACGGCCAGTTCGGGTGCGGTTCGATCGCCGCCTGGGGTGAAACTTCGCGGGAGTATTTCCTGCGCGTGGGCGTTCCGGCGCGAAAAATCGTCATCACCGGCAATCCGCGCTTCGACCAACTGGTGGATGCTGATTTTTCCACGGAGGCCCGCTCGATCCGCGCGGAATGGGGTTATCCCGCGGACGATTTCCTCCTCACGTTTCTCAGCAGCCCGATCGAACGGATGCAGATCGTATCGAAGGAGGAAAAGCAGGCGGCATTGGGGCGTGTGACGGATTGGGTGCGCCGGTTGCGGGACGATTCCTCCTGGAAGAATCTGCGCCTGGCGTTCAAGCTTCACCGCTCCGAAGATCCCGCGACGATGCAATCCCTGTTGGATGCATATTCGCCTACCGGCTGGGCGCGGATCGCTGAGAAGCCGCTGTACCCGCTGCTACGCGCCTCGCAGGCGGCATGGATGTTTAGTACGACCGCCGGCGTGGAAGCCGCGCTGCTTTCGGTGCCGGTCGGGATCCTGGATCTGTCGCGGCCGCTGGATGATTGGGATTTGGCCGGACGTGGTGTGGCGGCGAGCATCCGCTCCCCGGCGGATCTGGCCGCGTTTTTACGAACCGTGCGTGAGGATAAAGGATTCGGTGCGCACGGTGCGCAAGCGGCATCGCTTTTTATCGCCAACATCGGACATGCGGCGGAAGCGGTCGCGGATTTGGCGGCACGCATGGCGGGATACGCCGCGGCGGCGAAGTGATGATTCAGTTTTTTAGATGACTGATACACGATAGGGATGAGGAAATGGGACAGGATTTACAGGATTTTGCAGGATTGATAGAATTTTTCTTGAATTATAAATGGACTCCACCTCCCAAATTCGGAATTCCTTGCACACAATCGCTTTGAATGAAAATCCTCCCCGTTTGCATTCAAAATAATCGCGGTTTAGTGAATTACCGCCGCCAAAGGCGGCGGCTTCGGGAATGCCGCACCTGAAAGGTGCGCTCGTCCCGGTTCTCTCTTTCCGTATCATTTTCCCGGTTGCCGGGCTTTCTTCCAGTCCACCTTCCCCCGAGACCGCACCCCCATCCTCACAAACGGAGGAACCCTGGGTGAGGACAGAGGAGGGGAACGTCCCGGACGCCTGCCCTCGGCGGTGGTTTTTACCGTGGGTGGGTAGCGCGAGGGAAAAGGGGAGGCAGGATGGGATGGTCATGATTGCGGCTATTTCAACTTCTGCATTTCAAGCAACCGGATCCTTCGTCTTTGCAGGGCAACCAGAATCGCCAATCCGACCGTAATCAGCGGCCAGAGGATGACGAATATCCACACGTTGATTTCCTTGTACGTCAATCCGGTCCATCCGGCAAACACGAGAAGTATTTGCACGCAGTCATCGAAAACAACATCCATCATGAGGCGGTTCCTCCTTTTCGGAAAATTGCGGCGGCTCGCCGCGCCATATCCACCACCGGCACAGCCATCAATCCGTACCCAATCAGGAAAGCCATCCAGTTGAAGTGAACCGGAAGCGCATTCCACGCGCTTGTCATTCCGCGCCCGGAGGCGCCGATGGCTTCCGCCATGAAAATATAGAGAACCAGGCCCGCGCCGATCAGTGCGGGAAGCCAGATCCAGTGTGAAAAGCACGCCGAACGGCCGGATCGATCGAGCAGGATCATCAGTATTCCTCCGGCGATCATCATCAGGGAGACGGTCACCGGCGCGATCACCGGCCCCCACCATGGAAGCGGTATAAGGAACAGAATATCCCAATCCAAAAGCGATGCGGGCCATCCGGTAAGCGGAATGAGGAATAAATAATAAAAGATGTCCCAAACGCCGAAGGCGAAGGCGCCGTACGCCAGCCGGGTCCGCGTATTGGTTCCGGCCAGCCAACCGGCCGAAAGCAACATCGCCAGAGTCGCGGCCTCGCGGATGACCTCCGCCCCGCCCAGCCCGCCGAAGTGCGGCAGGGGATTCGCCTGGTACGGCTGCAGCCGGTCGACCAGCACGCGCAGATACAGGACGACCGCCGCCTCCACCCAGGCCATCGCCACGGCGAAGATCGCCACATGCAGCAATCGGGATTTAATCGTCATAGCTTCTCCATAAAGGAAGGCGGATACACCCCGCCGGGATGAACCCGTTCCTTACCCGCCTGTCTCAATACATTATTGATTTTCCGGGATGCAATCCAACCCTTCGAGGCGTTTCCTGCAGGCACCTGAGTGTTTGACGATGCCGGGGGAATGCAGTATGGTTCCGGAGCGGTGCCCACCTCACCCCTATCCCCCGTCCCCTTCCCCCTCTCCTGGAATGATTCCAGGAGAGGGGGAAGGGGTGCATGGGTTGGAGGTGATAAGACGTCGGTTGGGATGAAACTAAATAATGAATCCTCTATCCCTCGTGATCGTCGAAGACAATACCAAGTTGCGCGATGCGCTTCGGACCGGCCTGGAAGCGACCGGCGAAGTTCGGACCGTCTTTACCTGCGAGAGCGGCGAATCGGCGCTGGAATACCTGATTGATGCCGGAGAAAATAAACCCGGCATCCCGAAAGAAACTGAAAACTTGCCGGACATCCTGTTGATGGACGTGCGGTTGGCCGGGAAAATGAACGGGGTCCAGGCCGCCGCCGCCATCCGGCGCGAATTCCCGCGCCTGCCGGTGGTGTTTTATTCGATCCAGGACGACGACGCCTACTACCGCGATTTTCGCCGCTCGGGCATCCTCAGCCACTACGCCTACGTCCGCAAATCCAACTTTCTCCTGCCGGCGATGATCCTGCCGCTCCTGCGCGACGCCGCCGCCGGGAAAAGTTTCATCGACCCGGAGATCGAGGCGCGGGTCCAGGAAGTCCGCCGCAAGGACGAAAACGATCCGCTCGCGCTGCTCGAGCCGAACGAGCAGGCGGTGGCGCGGATGCTGGCCCAGGGGCTGACCAACGAGCAGATCGCCGCGCGGATGGGTTTTCGCGACAAGCGCACGATCAGCAGGACCAACGGGCAAATCTACGCAACCTGGGGGCTGGCCGCGGACGCCACCGATGAGAAGATTGCGCGCACGCGCGCGGCGCTGATCGTTCAGGCCGGCCGCCTGCTGGAATGGGATGCCGAGGGAAATCCGAAGGCCGAGGATGGTATGGAATGGAAACCGGGCAGGAATGGATAATCGAATTTGTTCGTCATGCCCGCGTGATCGTAGCGGGCATCCAGGAATCAATGATGACTTTTCAAATCCGATGCGTGGATCCCCGCGAAGGTCACCCCCGCTCCGCGAGGGCAGGCGCGGGGATGACATGAGGATTATCTTGCGCGCGTTTCACTCCTCATCCCCTGTCCCCTTCTCCCAGCTGACGCTTGGAGAAGGGGTATACCTCTCCTCCCCTGGCATCTGCCGGGAGAGGGGTCGGGGGTGAGAGTATGACCGGCCATTTCCTTCTCGACGGCTCCCTGCTTTCGGTTTCATTATTCAACGCGATCCTGATGCTGTGGCTCGGGTTGACGGTGTTCCTCAACGCCGGCCATCGTTCCCCGGGGGGCCGCAGCGGCTCGTGGGGATTCTGGATCGCTGCGGTCGGCCTGATGCTTGGCGGCCTGTTCTTCGTCTTCCATTCCATCCTGCTCGGAGTCAGCCTGTCCGCGATCATCCCCGCTTTGCATTCCTGGTGGCGGGCGGGCTGGATCACGGTAGTCCTCCTGCCCTTCTCCTGGTATATGGTGATGTTGTGGTACGCCGGTTTTTGGGAGGAGGGCGCGGGCGATCTCGTCCGCCGCCACCGCTCATGGTTCCTCTTCTGCGCGGCTTCCGCGCTGGCCTGGATCTTCCTGGCGCTGACATCGAATTCCTTCCCAACCGTAGCCGAACTCTCGCGGTATGAAATGGAATCACCGCCCGCGGACGGCGGTTTTCCGGGCGTGATGCTGGCCTACCCGCCATTTATCATCCTTTACATCGCGCTCGCCTACGATGCCCTGCGGCGGCCCGGCCCAACCACCCGTCTGATGGGAGCCGACGCGCGTCTGCGCGCCCGGCCGTGGTTTTCGGCCGCATCGCTCGTGTTCCTCGCGGTCTGCCTGCTGGTCGGCATCGCCGAATGGTGGGTGCTGCTGAATGCCCGCACACAGCAGATCGACCCGTTCCTGACCGTGCTCGGGATCCTCGATCTGGTCATCGCGTGCTTGATCGGCCTGGCGACACTGCTCCTGGGGCAGGCGGTCGTGGCCTATGAGGTGTTCACCGGGAGGATTCTTCCGCGGCGCGGGCTGGCCCGTTACTGGCGCAACGCCGTTCTGCTGGCCGGCGGCTACAGCCTGGTTGTGGGCTGGAGTCTGGCCGGCCGGGTGATGCCGATCACCATCCTGCTTCTGGCAACCATAATGATGACCGTGTTCTACGCGCTGCTGGGACGCCGTTCGTATACCGAACGGGATTCCTTCCTCGAAGTTCTGCGCCCGTTCGTTACCAGCCAGAGGCTGTATGAACGAGTCACCGCGGGCGGCGTATCCCCGATCGACGCGGATGCCGCCGGCCCGTTCCGCGCGCTGTGTTCCGAGATCCTCGGCTGCGAGCGCGCGGCGCTTATGGCAACCGGTCCGATGGCTCCGTTATGGGGACCGCCGCTGACGTATCCGGAAGATTTTTCCCCCGCCCCGCCCTTCCCGGAAACAACCGGCGACTCGGGCCGGCCGGTGGTCGTGAATTTGGAGGCCGGGCGCGCGGACCGGCTGCGCTGGGCGCTAACACTTTCAAGCCGCCGCGGGCCGATCGGTCTCCTCCTGCTGGGCGCGAAGCGCGGCGGGAGCCTTTACGCACAGGAGGATTTCGAGATCGCGCAAGCCGCCTGCGAACGGTTTATCGATACCCAAACCAGCGCGCAGCTCACCCGGCGCCTTGTCGCCATCCAGCGCGAGCGTCTGGTCGGCAGCCGGATCCTCGACCGAAAGACCCGCCGCGTCCTGCACGATGAAATTCTTCCCACGCTGCACACGGCGCTGCTCGCGTTCAGCGGCCGACAACACGGCGATCCGGAATCGGAAAAAGCCCTCTCCGATCTGGCCGCCACCCATCGCCGGATCTCGCAATTGCTGCTCGATACGCCCAGTGCGCCGCCGTCGGAGGATTTATCCGGCGGGATCGCGGACGCACTGCACCGATTATTGGAAGGGGAGATGGCGGGATCCTTCGACGGAGTGCGCTGGCAGATCGACTCGCTTGCCGACCAGGCCGCGTGCGCGCTCCCGCCGATGTATTTGGAGGTATGGTTTTACGCAGCGCGTGAAGCGATCCGGAATGCGGCCAAGTACGGACGCGGCGCGGACGGATCCTGTCCGCTGCATCTGTCGGTCTCACTTTCGGGGTCCGAGTCCTTAACTCTGGCGATTGGGGATGACGGAGTCGGCATGCAATCCGTCGCACCCGCCAAGGACGCCACCGGCCAGGGGTTGGCGCTGCACAGCACGATGATGGCCGTCATCGGCGGGGAACTGACAGTGAAGAATCGTGCGGGGGGAGGGACGGTGGTGCGTCTGTCACTGCCCAATACCGAAAATCGGCCGTAGCCCATCAACGATGGAACATGGGAAAACACACGACCAACCATAGAGGGCGGACGATGACCGAAAATGGTCTGCGATAAATGGTTCCGCAACCGAAGGGCTATTTCTGCGGGGGCTGGCCAACCTCATCCGTCATGCGCTTAATACCGACAACGATATTCGGCCATCGTCCATGGTCCATGGTCTATTTTCCAGGTTTTTCCCGCATCCGCCGGAAGACGTCTTCGATAGTCCCGTGGAATGGACCCGGGGATTCCATTTTAATCGAGACCAGCGCCGCGGCGAATTTCAGTGAATCCTCCGGATTATGCTCGAGCCGCCGGCACAGATAAGCCGCGAACGTCGTATCCCCCCGCCCGGTCCGCCCGACGACGGACCGGTTCGAGAATTTCTCATAATACGTATTTCCGCACGCCCGCGCCAGCACGCCCTGGGAATGGGTGATCACCACTTCCGGGCATCCCCAGGATTCCACGATACGGGCGGCCTGCTCCAGATCGTCGGTTCCGGTGAGAATCTTGGCTTCAACCACATCCAGCTTCACCTTGTCCATCATCCGCACGATGGCCTGCTTGTCCGCGACATCGGCGAAAGCGATCTCCTGTGTCACCGGTGTGATCTGCCGGACGAAACTCTGGAGGTCGACCGAAAGGTGTCCGCCCCGTGATTTCAGGCCGCGTAAAAGGTCCATATCGAATTCGGAATCGGATATCCCCGCCAGATGCACGCTCCGCGAGTGAAGTTTGGGAACCTCGTCGAGGCGGATCCGGCCGGCCGTCCGCACAATGGTAATCCGCCGCTGGTCGACGTTTTCGGATTCGTGCGTCACGCGCGAATAGGTCGTGACTTCGGCCGGGATCAGGTAAGTGTCGACCCCCGCGTCTTTAAGCGGCTTGAGGATGCGCTTATCCTGCGGAGACATCTTGACCACCGCCGCGACCCGCTTCCCGACCCGCGCGGCGACCATCGCGCCGCACAACACGGCGCTTCCCGGCGCACGGACCGTCTTTCCGCGGAACGGGATGATCTCGTCGAAGCACATGTGCCCGACGAATGTCAGATCGTATTCGGTGGTTGCGGCGGTCTTTTTCGGCATAGCGTTTGGCCGGCAGGCGTTCGGTGTCCGGCGGTTGACCCGCTTTCTCAGGATTACTTTATCAAATCCGACACAAAGTCGATCAGCGACTGTGATTCTACGGTCTTGGTTTTCCCGCGCGCCTGCAATTCCCTGATCCGCTGCAGTGCAAGATGGGTCCAGACCGCGCCCGGGCGGGGATAGGCGGCGACGATGTAGTGCGGCCCCGGCGCGGATTCCCCGGCTTCCTTTTCCATTTCGGCCCGCAGGTTGTCCGGCGTGATCAGCGAATTCCCATATTCGAACACGACCCGGTCCATGTGATTATAAACGTCCTTGCTCTCCCGGACAAAACCGTAATAATCCAGAAGCTGCGCGAACACGTAATTCGACGTCGTGTACACATCCTGCCCCTGCTCGGATTCCACTTTCTTCCCGGTCTCCGTCCGGGTCATCGCCCAGCCCATCGTCGTGCGGTTGTTGCGGTAGATCGTCTTGAGGATTTTCCGGATCCGGTCGTCGGGGATGAACGGTTCCTCGCCTATGGCGATCAGGTACCAGATCGCATCCAGCTGGTTGGTCCAGACGTCGGTGTTGGCCTTTCCGGTTTCGGGGTCGTAACATGTGATGTAGTATTGAAGTTTTTCCCCCTTGCGGTTTTTCCCGTCCCGCCACAATTGCTCAAGGCTCCCCCGGGCTTTATCGAACGCCGCCTGGATCCGCGCCTTGGCGGATGGGTCGTTCATCATGTCCGCCATCTTGATCATCGCCTGGCAGCCGGCGAGGAACATCGTTGCATCATAGGCGTCCGCGCCGAACAGGACCAGGTTATCGAAAGTGTTCTTGACCTCGTCGGGATACCCCTCGGGGACCCCGTCGCCGTCGAAATCCAATGCGAGGAGGGAATCCAATCCGAATTTCAGGGTTTCCCAATTCTTTTTCAGGAAGTCCGCATTCCCCATGTACTTTAGGTTGCGCAGCACGCGCAACGCGAGCTTCGGGAACAGGTCCACCCAGTAGTTGTTGTTGTACCAGGCGTAATCGCTAACGTTGCGCAAAGCGTGGCCTTTGGGCAAAGCCCCCACATCGTGCGCCACGCTGCCCTTCACCTTGAAGGCGTCCCGGATCTGGGTCATCGACTCGCCTTCGTACTCCTCCGGGTGCTCCGCGAAATGCTTGCGCGCCTCGACGAAGGACGAGTGGAAGTGATAGAAGCGCGGCGTCGGATCCTCGGCCAGGATCGAATCGACAAAGCTCTGGCACAGCTCTTCTTCGACCTGAGGGAAGAAGAGCATCAGCACCATCGAATACCAATCCACATCCGAGGGATTGATGTAGGCGTAGTCGAAGCATTCCAGGAATCGCGCGCGCTGCCGGCCGTCCGCATCCTCGACCCAGACCGCGGCGTTGGAGAGGGGAAAATGCAGCTCGTTCAGCATCAACCGGGTGAGCCGCCGCGCACCGGATTTATCTTTGGCATATCCGGGACCGGCTTGGATGCGCTGGTATATCTTTTTCTGGAACGCCTCCGTCCGCGCGCGCCATGCCGGGTATCTATCCAGCGCGAGTCGGAGCATATCCACCGTCCGGGATTCCGTATCGGGAAAGCGGCGCACGTACGGGCGCTCAAATTCCACGCCGTCGATGAAGGCCTGGGTCGGGAAATCCAGAACCACGGCCACCGGGATGCGGATCGATTGCTTCGGCTGCAGGGTGACCGTCAGCCCGATTGCCGCCCCGTAATCGCTCCGCAGGACCGGTTCGCGTTTTTCGTAGAAGCTCCCGTCATCATTCAGCAACAGATCCTGCATCAGGAGGTTCAGGCAGAAGTAGGGCTGAAGGTCGACCGTCACGCCAGGCACATCGGGCACCCCCAGCGCCATCCGGTTCGGGCTTTCCGAACTGGCCATGACCACTCCCTGAAATCCGCCGGACCGGAAGACTGTATGCACATGCCCATGGACCGGCGCGGTGCAGATGTAAATGCTATCCTGGTCGGTCGGTTTCAGTTCCTTCTCCTGCAGGTTGACCAGGGACGGCCGGGGTACGACCAGCGTGATAGTCTGCGGTTTGTCGGCGGTATTTGCGACTTCGAATTCCTCGACCCCGAGCGGCATCAGCGTCTCTTCGTTCCCCGCCAGGAACGGGGAGATCAGCCGGCGGACAACCTTAACCCGGCCCAATTTGAACGCCATCTCCATCGCCGGCGGGTCGATGGTGAGGGAGACTTTCTTTTCGTCAACCGCCGGATGGTAGTAATTCTCGACCGCCGGGATGTCGTCCGGCACTTCGGCGAACTGCGGCTTGCGCTGGGTCAGCATGACGCACTTCTCGCCGATACGAATGAAAGGTGCGGAGGCGAACTGGAGGGCTTTCTGATTGAGCAGGATGAGCCGGCCCGCGTCGTTCAGGCGGTTGTACAGGCCGTATGGGGAAACGCCGACCGAACAGGTCGGCGCGCCCTGCAGGGCGGCCGTCTGCGGGAATTGCAGCGTCTTCGACATACCCTGGAAGTGCACCGTCATCTTGTTCTGTTCGTAGATGGCGGCGATTTTTGGGCCCGGGATGGTATAGATATCACGCACGTCGAATTCGGCGTTGGTCGGCATCAGCTTTTTTTCCTCATAAGCCGGATCGGAATGCACCTAGCACTTGCCCCCGTAGGCAAATCCCTTCCGCTTTGCGGGCTTCTTCGCGGACGCCTTCTTGGCCGGTGGTTTTTTCGCGGCGGAGGGTTTCTGCGGGGGAAGGTCGGTTTCCTTCGGAAGCACGATCGGCATCCGGGTGGAGGAATAGGGTTGGATCGCCCCGAACAACAGATCCGCGGCCAGGCGGATCGAATCCGGTGAACCGCTGAAATTGCACACGACGGCATCGGCTTCGCGGGTGGTCCCTTCGATATACGGGTAGTTGGTCACCACGACCACGGTGTGACCCGCCTTCTTCAGCGCTTTCACCAGATGCTGGTTGTTGCCGCGCTTTTCAATCCGCGCGTAATAGTTCGTCACGACAACCAGATCCGTTCCCTTCGCCAGCTGCAACGCCTCTTCGACATCCTCCTCGGCGGCATGGAACCCGGCATCGTCCAGGATCAGGTTGAGGGAGTGCTTCGACATCTCTTCGCAGAACATGTGCGGATGGCTGTAGAGGTCTTTGCCCAGGAACGGGTACGGGATGAGCTGTTCGACGACCAGGATCTTTTTGTCCTTCGTGAGGGGCAGCAGTTTCTTCCCATCGCGCACCACCAGCAGCGCCTTGTGGGCCGCTTCGCGCGAGAGATCGATCACTTCCTGGCTGCGGGCGACGGCGGTGGTGTTTTTCGGATCCATCTTACCGGCTTTTTCGAACAGCCCCTGGTCGACCTTCATGTTCAGGAGCCGGCGGACCGCGTCATCCAGGCGGTCTTCGGAAAGCTCGCCGCGTTCGATCGCGCTTTTGATACCGAAATAGCACTGCGAGCGGGATTCGTCGTCGGCCTTGAGCAGGATCGTATCCACCCCGGCCTGGATCGCCATCGCGCACGCCTTGGGCAGCGGCCATTTCTTGAGGATCGCCGCCATGCCGATCGCATCCGAGACGATCACACCGTCGAAGCCCAGTTCCTGCCGCAGGAGCCCGGTAAGCACGGCGGGCGAGAGCGTGGCGGGAAGCGTTTTATCGTAGGCCGGGAAGATCGTATGAGCGGTCATCACCGCCTTGACGCCAGCCTGGATCGCGGCCGAGAAGGTAACCAGTTCGACCGCATGCATCCGCGCCAGGTCCGCCCGGCAGACATCGAGCACGTCGTGCGCATCCGTCGCCGAATCACCGCGGCCGGCAAAATGCTTGGCGGTGGCGACGACGCCGGCATCCTGATACCCGCGCACCGTCGCTTCCACGTGCCGGGCGCAGACCTGCGGATCGTCACCGAAGGAGCGTACGCCGATCTCCGGGTTCTTCGGATTGATGTTCACATCGCACACGGGGTGGTAGAACTGCGTCACGCCGATCGCGGCCATCTGCCGGCCGAGCGCGTAGGCCACTTTATAGGTGAATTCCGGATCGCCGATGGCGGTTAATCCCATCGGCGGGATGAACTGCCGTATCCCGCCCGAGGTGTAGTCGTTCTTAAAATCCCCTTCCATGTCGATCGTGACATGCAGTGGGATACCCGACGGGCGGTCCATGGCGATCTTCTGCAGCGCGTTCAGTGCTTCCGTCAATTCCTCCGGTGTAACGCTGACTCCGTAGTTGTGATCGTCAAAGTAGGTACGGGCGATGTCGAAATAATCCTTCGGCTTCTTGAAGGTGCTGTCCACCTGCGAACGCCCCCAATACAGGTTCTTGCAGGTCTCGAGCGCATACGGTTCAAGACATACGCCGCCGGCCTGCAGTTTTGTGATCTGTTCGACCCCCGACGGAGTCAGGTAGGCGCCGCGCCAGGTGAAGGTGAGGCACTGGCCGACTTTTTCGCCCAGAGTCATTTTCGC
>DAOUDU010000239.1:0-16773 GCA_034430775.1 Anaerolineales bacterium
CGATTTGATATAGGATGGATGGTGCTCGCGCGAGGATGGGAATGAAACGCAAACTGGCGGTCGTCGCCGTCGGAGGAAACGGATTGATCAGCGGGCAAGGAAAGGAATCCCTTGCCGGTCAGTACGCCGCCGCCTGCACGGTGATGGCGCAGATCGTCTCGATCATCCAGGCCGGCTGGGATGTCGTCGTTACGCATGGAAACGGCCCGCAGGTCGGGTTCATCCTGCGGCGCTCGGAACTGACCGAGCATGCGCTGTTTACCATTCCACTTGACCATTGCGGCGCGATCACCCAGGGTTCCATCGGCTACATGCTCCAGATGGCGCTGATCAATGAATTCCGGCGGCGCGGGATGAACAATCACGCGGCCACCGTCGTCACCGAGACCCTGGTGGATAAACACGACCCCGCGTTTTCGAACCCGAGCAAGCCGATCGGCTCCTTCATGGATATCCGCGCGGCCCGGATCCGCCGTGATCACGACGGCTGGACCGTCATCGAAGACGCCGGCCGCGGCTGGCGGCGCGTGGTGCCCTCTCCGGCGCCGATCCGGATCGTGCAGCAGAACGTCATCCTGACTCTCGTCCGGGCCGGGTATACCGTGATCGGCGTGGGCGGCGGCGGGATACCGGTTATCGAAAACGAAGCGGGCGAATACTCCGGGATCGAAGCGGTTATCGACAAGGACCTGGCCTCCGCCCTTCTGGCGTACGGCCTCCGGGCCGATCTGCTGCTGATCTCGACCGACGTGGAAAAAGTCGCCCTTAACTTTAAAAAGCCGGATGTGCGCTGGCTGGACCGGCTGACCCCCGCCGAAGCAAAACGGTATTTGGCCGAGGAGCAGTTCGGCCGGGGCAGCATGGCGCCGAAGATCGAGGCGGCGCTGGAGTACCTGGAACACGGCGGCAAGCGCGTGATCATAACCGACACGGTGAATATGCTCCGCGCCCTGGATGGACAGACGGGCACTCACATGCCGGCATAAAGCGCCTCCCCATCCCTCCCCTTCTCTCCGGGATAAGTTCGGTCACCCTCCCCAAATCGGCGAAAAAAGGAAGTCCAAAATGAGTCGCAGCACATTCGCCGATTTGGGGAGGGACAGGGAGGGGAGGGTTTTGCGCCTGCCGACGTTTGATAAGTCATTGTGTCCATGCTAAGATTGCCTCTCGTTTGAAAATCCGAAGCTATTTTGCCGGCGGGATCCGGTCACCGCGATTTATCACTGGACGGAAGGAACCATGACTCTCTTAACTCCAACCGCCTGGCGCGATTACGAACTCCTGGATACCGGTGACGGGGAGAAGCTGGAGCGATTCGGCGAATACATCCTTTGCCGCCCGGAACCCCAGGCGGTTTGGGGGAAAACCCTGCCGGAAAAAGAGTGGGAGCAACAGGCTTCCGCCAGGTTCCAGCGCGAGGCGAGCGCACCGCGCGAGGCGGAAAAGGGCGATTGGGTCCGGAAGCCGAGCATGCCCGACCGCTGGCTGATCGGATACACGTGGAAAACCTTAAGGCTGAAGTTGCGCCTGGGATTGACCGGCTGGAAACAAATCGGGGTTTTCCCCGAGCAGGCCGAAAATTGGAATTACATTTACCAGCACGTTCAGGAAAAACCCGTCGAGCTGTTCCGCGTCCTCAACCTCTTCGCCTACACCGGCGGGGCTTCGCTGGCCGCGAAAGCCGCCGGGGCGGATGTGGTGCATGTGGATTCCGTCCGGCGGGTCATCAACTGGGCGGCGGATAACCAGTCGGCCAGCGGATTGGACGGCATCCGCTGGGTCGTGGAAGACGCGATGAAATTCCTGCGCCGCGAAGTCAAACGGGGCAGATCCTATCATGGCATCATTTTGGATCCGCCGGCGTACGGACACGGCCCGGCGGGCGAACGGTGGGTGCTGGAAGAAGGAATCGATGAGCTGATAAAACTCTCCAGCCGGCTTCTGGAAAAAGAGCATTCCTTCCTGGTGCTTAACCTCTATTCTTTGGGTTTTTCCCCGTTGATCGCCGAGAACCTTGTTAAAAAATATTTTCAGGGGTTACGGAATCCCGAAATCGGTGAGTTGTATCTGCCCGATCGGGCCGGCAACAAACTTCCGCTGGGAGTGTTCCTCCGATTTTCCCGCGCGTAATTTCGGGAGAATCCCGAAATCGGCAAGCGGGTTGTGTCCAACCGGACGATGAGTATATTCGGAAAGACCCATTGCTTCCGAGGAAACCCCTTAGCCCTTCCTTCTCCCAGCACCTGCCCTCGCGAAGCGGGGGTAAGCTGGGAAAAAGCGGCCGAACCTGTCCCGGAGCAAAGCAACGGGAGGCCGGATGAGAGAGGGGAAAAACGTTTCTGCCGGATGGATTTTTTCCCGCGGGGTATCCGGCCCGCCGAAAGGACGTTATTCGGACGCCGCCGCCAAGCCCGCCAATGCGCCGCTGCTGAAAGCAAAGTGCAGGTTGAACCCGCCGCACGGACCCGCCACATCCAGCGTTTCCCCCGTCAGATGCAATCCCTTCACCACCCGTGATTCCAGTGTAAGCGGATCAACCTCTGTTACCGGTATCCCGCCCGCGGAAAGTTGACACACATCGAAACCCTTCACCCCTTTTACCTTCACACGCACATTGCGAAAGGCCTCGATCATCTTCTGAAGGGCTGCATCATTAACATGATCCAGAGTGACTCCTTCCGATAATCCTGCCAGTTGCGGCAGCAGTGAAGCGATTTTCGGGGAGAAGAACGCTTCCAGGAAAACTTTCAGGGGAATGGGGGTTTCCCGCTTTTCCCGCAGCAAGTCCGCAAACTCTTTTCCAAAGAATCGCAGGAAGTCCAGCGACAGCGTAAATTCGGCGTCCGGGTCGGCGGATATGAAATGGCTGATGTCCATCACGCCCGGTCCGTTGATCCCCCACTCGGTGAAGATGATGTTGCCGGCCGTTTCCGCAACGCGATGGCCGTTTTTCCACAGCCCTACGCCGGCATCCAGCCGCACGCCCAGAAGATGCTTGAGGGATTGCAGGTCCGCTTCAACGGGTGCCAGTGCGGGCCGTTTGGGCAACAGCGTATGCCCCAACTTTTCCAGGACGGGGAACAGTTCCCCCCGCGAACCGAACTTGGGTTGCGCCGTTCCCCCCGCCGCGACGATGACCTTCTGAAAATAACGGTTCCCTTCGCCGCCCTCGTCGGCCGGTGATAGGAGAAACCCCTTTTCCGCGGGTTGGATTTCCAGGACCGGGCTTTTCATGCGAAGTGTCACATTCGCCAGGAGCAGCGCCTGATGGAAGGCTTCCACGACCGAGTGCGCGGAATTGGAAAGCGGGTAATACCACCCGTCCGATGTTTTATGCATAAGGACGCCGACCCGCCGCAGGAACCCGGTCATTTCCTGCACACCGAAGGAACCGAGCAGCGCGCGCATCCATTGCGGGTCGGCGCAGGCGTATTTCCCGGGCGCCACCGCGTCGTTGGTGAGGTTGCAGCGTCCGCTGCCGGTCACCAGCAATTTGCGGCCGACATCGGCATTCCGCTCGAACAGCGTCACCGCCGCGCCCCACCCGGCGGCCTGAAGCGCCGCGGCCATTCCCGCCGGGCCGGCGCCGATCACTGCAATTTCCATTTTCCCTGAATTATGGATACCCATGCGATTTTTCCGCCCCGCCCCACCCCTGCAGCAGCAGGGAAATCATCCGGAATAATTGTATCCCTATCTCACGCATTTGACCTTTTTCGAGCACATCGGGACTGGAAACCATGCGTCGACGGCCATGGAACCTTTTACTCCTTATCCGCCGGGTTCGAGCGTATAATCCACCGAAACCGTGCCTCAACCCAACGCTGCCTTCCTGCCCTCCGAAGCCGAATACCTGAGCTGCATCCGCTGCGGGTTGTGCCTGGCCGTCTGCCCGACCTATCGGGAGTCTCTCAATGAGATTGATTCGCCGCGCGGCCGGCTGGCATTGGCCCGCAAGGGGATCGATGGGGAACTGAACCTCAGCCCCAATCTGTTCGAGCAGATGTACGCCTGCTTCGACTGCCTGGCCTGCAACGAGATCTGCCCGGTCGGCCTTCGCCCGGCGGACCTGGCCGTGGAGATGCGGCGGGTGCAGGAGCAGGCCCGCCCGCAACGCTGGAAGAAGATGGTATTCGGGGAGATCGTTCGAAGACCGGAACTTCTGGAGGCCGCCACCGGGCCGCTGCGGCTGTACGAACGGCTGGGCCTCCGGCGTCTTCTTTATGGGCTGGGATTACGGAAGCTGATGCCGCGCCGGCTGCGCGATATGGAAGCCCTGCTGCCGCCTCTGCCCCGGCGCCCGCTTCGCCTACGGCTGCCGGAAGTAACACCGGCGCGAGGCGTCGGCAGGTACCGCGCGGGTTTCTTCCTGGGCTGCGCCCAGAACCTGATGTTCGCCGAAGAAAGCGCCGCCGCCGTGCGTGTGTTGGCGCGCAACGGCTGCACCGTTGTCACACCCCGCGAAACCGTCTGCTGCGGGATGCCGGCCATGAGTTTCGGGCGCCCAGACGACGTCCGGCGGCAGGCTATCCATAATATCCGGCTTTTCGAAAAAGCGGATGTCGAGGTGATCGTCACCGATTGCGCCACCTGCGGCTCCGTCTTGAAGGACTACGGCAAACTCCTGGCCGATGATCCGGACTGGTCGGAGCGGGCCGCGGCCTTCAGCGCCCGGGTCCGGGATATAAGCGAGTTTCTGCTGTCCATCCCGCTGGAGAAACCGCGCGGCCGAATCGGAAAACGCGTCACCTACCATGACCCCTGCCACCTGCGGCGCGGCCAGGGAGTCTGGCGCCAGCCGCGCGAATTGCTGAAGATGATCGACGGCCTGGACTTCGTCGAGCTGTCCGAAGCGGATTGGTGCTGCGGCATGGCCGGCACCCAACTCATCACACACTATCAAACTTCGCTTGACGTTTTACAACGCAAAACCGATAACCTGGCCGCGACACAGGCGGGGACCGTGGCCACCGGCTGTCCGGTTTGCCGGATGCAACTAAGCCTGGGGATACATCGCTCCGGCCTGGATATGCAAGTGGTGCATCCGGTGGCGCTGCTGGATCGGGCGTATTCGCGCGGAGAATGAAAAAGCCGGGAAACGGAAGTGAACCCGATTGACTAGTCGAACGCCGTCAGCCGGGGATAACGGGGAGGCTTGGCGGATTTGGAAGAGGAAATCATGTTATCCCAATCGATCCTCTCGCAGCTTGAGAAAATCGCCGGCCGCGACGGCGTACGCTCCTCGCCCGAAGACCTGGCCGTGTATGGCTACGACGGCACATTCGAAGAAAGCCGCCCGGGGGTTGTTCTCCTGCCGCGAACGACCGGGCAAGTCAGCCAAATCGTGGAAGTTGCCGCGGCGCAGCGCATTCCGATCGTGGCCCGCGGGATGGGCTCCGGGCTGGCCGCCGGCTCGGTTCCCTCTCGCGGCGGGATCGCCCTGGCGACAACCCGCATGAACCGCATCCTGGAAATCGACGCGGCAAACGCCGTGGTGCGCGCCGAGGCGGGCGTTGTCACCGCGGACCTGCAGACGGCGGTTGAAAATCTCGGATGGTTCTACCCGCCCGATCCATCGAGTCTCCGGCATGCGACGGTCGGCGGGAATATCGCCTGCAACGCCGGCGGCCCGCGCTGCCTGAAGTACGGCGTGACCGGCGATTACGTCCTGGGCCTGACGGTCGTCCTGGCCAACGGACGCATCCTGCACACCGGCGGCAAGTGCATCAAGGATGTGGTTGGTTTCGACCTGAACGCTCTCTTCACCGGCTCGGAGGGAACCCTGTGCGTCATCACCGAAGCCGTGCTGCGCTTGATCGCGCTGCCGAAGTTCTTCCGCACAGCCCTGGCCGAGTTCGTCTCCCTGGACGGCGCAGCCCGCACCGTGGATTCGATCCTTGCGGCGGGCATCGTCCCGGCGGCGCTGGAGCTTATGGACGAAACCGCCATCGCCTGCGTCGAGGAAGCCATGCACCTGGGGTTGCCGTTGGACGCGGAAGCGGTGCTGCTGATCGAGACCGACGGCGCGGACGAGGAATCTGTTTCGCGGGAGATCGAAGCGGCGGCCGGGATCTGCCGAAAGCGCGGAGCCCGGCGGGTGAGAGTCGCCGGGGATGAGGCGGAACGCGCTTCGTTGTGGCAGGCCCGCCGTTCCGTCTCGCCGGCGCTTGGCCGAAAGGCACCCAACAAATTGGGCGAAGATATCACCGTCCCGCGCAGCGCCATCCCGGAGGTAATCCGCCGGCTGAAAGCCATCAGCGGGAAATACGGCCTGCCGGTGGTGATCTTCGGCCACGCCGGGGACGGCAACCTGCATCCCAACATACTGTTCGACAAGCGCGACCCCGGGCAGTGGAAAAAGGTCGGGCAAATGGTCAAGGAGGAATTTTCCGCGGCGCTCGATTTGGGCGGGACGCTTTCCGGCGAGCACGGAGTGGGCGCGTTCAAGCGCCCGTACTTGGAAAAGGCGCTCGGCCCGGTCTCGATCGAGATCCAGAAACGCATCAAGCAGGCGCTGGATCCCCTGAACATTCTCAACCCGGGGAAGATTTTTCCGGATTAGGCCCGCGCGCCCGGCCCAACCGGCGTATCGGACGAGGGAGGGTCCGGGAGGGTGTAAAATTCTCCGCTATGCCTGTCACCATTTCCGCCGAACGGCCCGATACGGCCGATGCCCTCGCGTTGATCGCCGAGCTCGACGCTTACCTGATCCCCCTCTATCCGCCCGCCAGCCATCACGGATACCCGGTTGAAAAGCTCATCGCCGAGGGGGTGGAATTTTTCGTGGCGCACTGCGAGGGGGTGGCGGTCGGCTGCGGGGCGGTAAAATTTTTCGATCCGGATTACGCCGAGATCAAGCGCCTATACGTCCGCCCGCCGTTCCGCGGGCTGGGGCTTGGCCGTGCGATCCTGCAGCACCTGGAAGATCACGCCGCCCGCCACGGGATCCGACTCGTCCGCCTGGAGACGGGCATCCTCCAGCCGGAAGCGATCGGATTGTATGAGCGGATGGGTTATCGCAGGCGGGAAGCTTTCGGCGAATATCAACCCGATCCGCTCAGCTATTTTTACGAGAAGCATCTAGGATGAGTTCTCCAGCAGCCCTCGAAATATACACGCTGCGCGTGAATCGGCCCCACCCTAACCCTCCCCAAATCAACGAGGAAGAATATGCCTATTAGAATGATAGGAATTCGTTGATTTGGGGAGGGAAGGGAGGGGAGGGGTGCGCTGCTGAGTAAGGGCAACTATGCCATTCGAAGGTATCCCATAGGGTGTCTTCCTTTTCAAAGGATCAGCCGTAAATATCCATACCATCGGTTTGGTTTTCACAACCGTTTTTTTGCGGAATGACGCCCCGGGCGTAAAACCACAGTAAAATATGCTTATAGGACGGTTAAAAATAAACCAATCCGCCGTTCCGGAGGCGGTCTGCATAGTACAATCATAACGGCTTCGATTATTGCCCCTTCTTAACATCGGGAATTCTCCTCCTAATAAGAAACGGACAAATCCACCGCCATGGGCATCTTGTTTTTCGTATTCGTTCCACGCCCGTTATTCCGTTCTTCCTTTCGGATTTCCTTTCCGAATGGCTTGCCAATCGAAACGTGAGACCGTTCGGGAGCTACTACTTTGACTTCCATCGCCAATATCCATCATCGAAGAATTTCAGACCTCGAGCCGGGAAAACCGCTTATCCGTCTGTTGGGCGCCCGCAAGGCCTATAAATCCGCCGCTGGCGAGTTTTTGGCTTTGGCGGGGATCGATTTCAACGTTTTACCCGGCGAACTGATCGGTATCCTTGGGAAATCCGGCGCCGGCAAGACCACCCTGGTCAATATGATAACCGCGACCGACCACCTCACGGCCGGGGAAATATGGATCGGCGATGTGGCGGTCCACAAACTGAAGGAAAACCAGGCGGCCGCATGGCGCGGAAGAAACATGGGCGTGGTCTACCAGTCTTTCCACCTGATCCCGTCGCTCTCGCTCATCCAAAACGTCATGTTGGCGATGGATTTCAACGGCAATTACACCCCCGTTCAAAGCAGGGAATCCGCGCTGGCGTTGCTGCGCGAGATGGAAATCGCCGAACATGCCGACAAGCTCCCCGGCGACATCTCCGGCGGCCAGCAGCAACGGGTGGCCATCGCCCGCGCGCTCGCCAACGACCCGCCCATACTCGTGGCGGACGAACCCACCGGACGCCTTGATTCGGTGACGGCGGATACGATTTTTTCTATTTTCGAAAAACTCGCCGCCCGCGGCCACACCATCCTGATGGTCTCCCATGATCCAAGCTTTTTCCGGCGCTATACGCGCGTACTGTGGCTCGCCGACGGCAAATTGACCGACGAACCGCAATTTCCTGTGGAGCAGTAAGCCTGTGGAAACGGCGGCCCCTTCCTACATCGAACTGCGCGACGTGCGCAAGGTATACAAAACCGCCGCCGGTGAATTTTTAGCCCTGCACCGGATCAACCTGTCATTCGAACGCGGCGAATTCACGGCCATCATGGGCAAATCCGGCAGCGGTAAATCCACTCTGATCAACATGATCACCGGGATCGACCACCCCACCTCCGGTTCAGTGCGCATCGGCGACATCGACCTGTACCGGATGCAAGAAGGCCGGATGGCCGAGTGGCGCGGCCGCAATATGGGGATCGTATTCCAGTTTTTCCAGCTGTTGCCCACGCTGACCGTGCTCGAAAACATTCTTCTCCCGATGGATTACTGTAATGTGTACGAACCGGCCGAGCGCGTTTCCCGCGCTCAGACCTGGATGGAACTCGTCGGATTGGACGGCATGGCCGACAAACTCCCGGCCGCATTATCCGGCGGGCAGCAGCAAATCGCGGCGATCGCACGCGCGCTGGCCAACGACCCGCCGATCTTGATTGCGGACGAACCGACGGGCAATCTGGACTCGCGCTCGGCGAACATCGTCCTGAACCTCTTTGAAGAACTCGCCGCCAAAGGGAAAACCATCCTGCTCGTCACCCACGACCCGACTCTGGTCCGCCGCGCGCGCCGCCGGATTGTCATTTCCGACGGGGAATTGGTGCATGAGGCGATCGATCGCGCACTGCCCGCACTCCCGCATCAGCAATTACTCCTGCTAAGCAAGCTGGCCGTGCCGCGCAGCTTTGAACCGGATGCGGTGATCGCCCGCCAGGGAGGCTTGGACAACGGTTTGATCATCATCCTGGAAGGAAAGGTTCACGTAACCCGCGACCGGATCGGCCGTGCGCCCGAGGTCATCACCACGCTGAGCGCCGGCGATTACGTCAGCGAACTGGAGATGCTGGAACTTCCGCCGTTGCGCCTTTCGCTCCGCGCGCAGGGACCGGTGAACAGCCTGTGTGTTCCGCTGGCGAGTTTCGGCGAGTACCTCAACGCCCATCCGGCCAGCGAAAAGTATTTGCGCGAAGCGGCCGTCCGGAAAATCCGGAAATACGATCCGACCGGTGCCCTCAAGGGGGAGAGAACGCCATGATGCGCCCGCGCTGGCAGAAAGTATTCGCGGATATCTGGGGACACAAATTCCGTTCCCTGCTGGTGATCGCATCGATCACGATCGGCCTGTTTGCCGCCGGCCTGATCGTCAGCATGAGCCTCATCATCAACCAGGATATGAAAGCCGGTTATGCCGCGATTAATCCCGCGGGGATTGAGGTCTTCGCCTCCCCGTTCGATCAGGACCTGGTGGATTCCATCCGCCGCATCGACGGGGTCCGCCAGGCGGAAGGCGTGCAAACACTCACGCTGCGGGTCCTGAACACCAAGGGGGAATGGCAGCCGATCGAACTGAAAGCCATCCCGGATATTGAAACGATGGCAATCGGCCGGGTGAGCGTGCAAGAGGGCATCTGGCCGCCGCAGGACCGACAGGTGGCCATCGACGTGTACCGGTTGGGCGAGGTCGCCGAGGGCGTTGGAAGCACAATCCAGGTCGAACTCCCGTCGGGGAAAATCCGGGAACTTGCCGTCACGGCCGTCACCCACGATCAAACCATCGGTTCGGTGGGCGCCGGGGGATTCTTCCTCGCGCCGGTTCAGGGGTACATTACCTTCGACACGCTGGCGTGGCTGGATTCCCCGCCGCTTATGAACCGCCTGTACGTGACCGTGCAAGACCGCCCCACCGACCGGGATCACCTTCAGGAGATTGCGGACCGTGTGACCCACGCGGTGGAACAGGGCGGGAATGTGGTCGTTTTCTCGCACGTGCGCCCGCAGAACGACCATCCCAACCGGGTCTATGTCGACGCCGTCACGGCGGTGCTGGTCGTACTGGGTTTCCTGGTATTGTTCCTGAGCGCCTTCCTCATCACCAATACGCTCGCCGCCCTGCTCACCCAGCAGGTGAACCATATCGGCATCATGAAAACCATCGGCGCCCGCCGGGGCCAGATTATCGCCATCTACATGTCGCTGATCTTTGTCTATGGCTTGACGGCCTTTGCGATCGCGCTGCCGCTTTCGGGGTGGGCCGCATACGCCCTGATGCGGAATTTCGCCAGCGCCATTAATATCGACCTGCAGGGGTTCCGCATTGAACCGTCCGTCGTGTGGCTGGAATTGGGAATTGCGCTCGTGATCCCCCAACTGGCAGGGATCGTCCCCATACTCAACGGCACCCGGATTTCTGTGGTGGAGGCCTTAAGCGGGCTCAGCCAAAATAAACCGAAGGAACCCAAGCGCAGCCGGGGAAGCTTCCGCAGACTGTCGCGGCCCATGCTGCTTTCCCTGCGCAACACATTCCGCCGGCCGGGACGCCTGGCATTAACGCTGACGACGCTTACCTTGGGCGGAGCCATTTTTATCGCCACCTTCAACGTGCAAAGCTCATTGACCAGGTACATCGAGCGTATCGGGCATTATTTCCTGGCGGATGTGACCGTCAATCTCAACGACAGCGCGCGCATTTCGGAAGTCGAACAGATCATCCGGAAGGTTCCGGGCGTGGCGCACGTCGAAGGATGGGCGGCAACCTCCGCCGTCCTCGTGAAATCCGACGGCAAACCGGGCGAAAGTGTCAGTTTGCTGGCCCCGCCGGCCGACAGCCGCCTGGTGGACCCGGTCATCCTGGAGGGGCGCTGGTTCCGGCCCGGGGATGACGCGGTGATCGTCGTCAACGAACGGTTCCGGGAAACGTTCCCGGAGCTCAAATTGGGGGATCATATCAATATTAAAATTTTTGGCAAGGAAAAAATCGTATCCGTCATCGGCTTCTTCCAGATGGCCGGAAAAAGCGGCGGCTATCTGGCCTACACCACATACGAATACCTCTCCGTCGTCATTCACCAGAATAACCGCGCCAATTCCTTCCGCGTTACCGGGTCCCGGGATACCATGAGCCTCGAGGAACAGAAAGCCCTCGGCCGGGAGATCGAAACGAGCCTAAAGGAACACGGGTACCGGATCACCGACGTACAGGCGGGCCGCTCGCTTACGGCCACTACCGCCAGCGGATTGAATATCCTTACCGGTTTCCTGCTGATGATGGCCGTCTTAATCGCCGTCGTGGGCAGTATCGGTCTGGCGGGCACCATGAGCCTGAACGTGCTCGAGCGCACGCGGGAGATCGGCATTATCCGGGCGATCGGCGCATCCGACCGTTCGGTGATGGAACTGGTGATGGTGGAAGGGTTGCTGATCGGCCTGATGAGCTGGGTCTTCGGGCTGCTGCTGGCGCTCCCGGTGAGTTCCCTGATGGCGAATGCCATCATCCTCGCGTTATTCGGTGCGACGGCGGATTTCACATTCACGCCGATCGGGGTAATCCTGTGGGGGATCGTCGTGGTCATCCTATCTGTATTCGCCAGCGTTGGCCCGGCGCGCAACGCCACGCGGCTGACCATCCGGGAAGTCTTGGCGTACGAATGAAGCCTATGGAGCAGAATATGAAAAAGCAAAATTTCATCCGAGTCCCCGCTATTGTATTGATCGCACTCCTCCTGACCGGCTGTGGAAGCGCATCCGCCGCAGACACTCCGGTTCCGGCGTCAACTCCCTCCGGCGGCGGGGGTACGATCCTGGCTGAAGGACGGATTGTGCCGCGCGACTATACCAATCTGTATGTCGGCACACCGGGCAGAGTAGAGGACGTATTGGTCGCCGAAGGCGCGACCGTCTCCAAAGGCACCGTTCTCCTGCGCCTGGGCGACCGCGAAGCATCCCAAGCCAATCTGGCGGCCGCGCAAGCCGATGTCACCGCCGCCCGGCAGGCAGTGGACCAGTTGAATCGCACGGCGGATATGGAATACCACCAGGCGCTGCTCGATGAAGCGGCCGCGCAAAAGGAGTACAACGCCGCGCTGAAAACCTGGGATGATTTTGATCTGGATCGGTATGAGAAAGACCTGGACAAAGTCAAATCGGATGTAGCCACGGCTTTATCCGAATTACAAGACGCGCAAACCGAATTTGACAAGTACGCCGACCGGGAGAAAGATAACTTCGACCGGGACCGAACCAAAAAGGCTCTGGATAATGCCCAGGCCAAATACGATAATGCCGTCATCCGCCAAACCGAAATAGAAAACCGGTACATTCAGGTTGAATCGAACCTTGCCGTGGCCCGGGGGCGGCTCGCGGAAGCCACCCGCATCCGCATGCAGCGCGAGAACGGTCCGGATGCGGACACGTTGGCGCTGGCCGAGTCGGCGCTCAATGCCGCCCAGGCACGCCTGGACGCGGCGCAAGCCGCGTTGGACCGACTGGATGTGGTTGCCCCTTACGACGGGGTTGTGGCCCGGATCGATATCTCCGTCGGTGAAAACGCGCTTCCCAGCCTGCCGGTTATCGTCTTTGCCGATTTAAAGCATTGGTATGTGGAAACGACCGATTTCACGGAAAAAGAAGTGGTGAAAATTAAAGTCGGCCAATTGGTGACCATTGTTCCCGACGCCCTGCCCAACCTTATGCTGACTGGTGTCATCGAACGGATCGGGTTAACGTATATGGAAAAAGTCGGGGATATCGTCTATCCGGTGCGCATCCGGCTCGACCCGACTGAGGCCACGCTGTTCTGGGGCATGACAGTCGAGGTGCGGACGAAAGAGTAGCCGGCGCACCCAACCCTCCGACCCCTCCCAACCCTCCCCAAATCCGCGGAACTCGCGGATTTGGGGAGGGTTACCCCGGATAATCTTTCCCCCTGCCCAAACAAAAAGGTTGGCCAGACTCTTTGAAGTGTTTGCTTTTTATTGGGCAGGGTTGAATCTCACTATAACCTTCACAATTCAGCGATAACAATTCTCTTCGTCTGAATTTACATCACGGATTTGAGGAGGCTGCCCCTTACCTATCCCTCCCCCAAATCACCATTTTAATAATTTCGGGAAGCTGCCCCCCACTATCTCTTAAAAAATCAATATTTTTAATTTAGGGAGGCCACCTCCCACGATCCAACCAAAATCAGTCTTTTTCTGATTTGGGGAGGCTGCCCCCCACGAGCCAACCAAAATCAGTCTTTTTCTGATTAAGGGAGGCTGCCCCTCACTATCCTTCCCCAAATCAGCGTTTTTCTGATTAAGGGAGGATGCCCCTCACTATCCCTCCCCAAATCAGCGTTTTTCTGATTTGGGGAGGGAAGGGAGGGGTAAGTTATAATTATTCCCCGTCGATCGGTATTTTTTCTTTAAGGGGGATCTTATGCCGCCGCGCCGGACATCACCGAAGGGATACGAAAAGGCTCGTTGTCTACGGAGAATTCCTACCGAAGCGGAGAAAATTCTATGGACTCACCTGAGAGCCCACCGTTTTTTCGGCATAGGATTTCGCCGCCAACACGCCATCGGGCCATACGTTGTGGATTTCTGTTCTCCAAGAAATAAAATGGTGATCGAATTGGACGGGGGGCAACATTCTTTTCAAGCGGGTTATGATAATGCGCGGACCGAATACCTCCGGGAAAAAGGATATTCGGTGTTGCGGTTTTGGAATAACGAAGTGATGACAAATCTCGATGGGGTGCTGTATGTGATAGCCGAGATGATTACCCCCTCCCATCCCTCCCCAAATCCGCAAACATAGCATTTGTGTATGATGTATTCTATAACTTGGATTTGGGGAGGGATATTCAATAGCGCCCTCCCAAAATCCGCAGATATAGCATTTGTATATGATGTTCTCTATAACATGGATTGGGGGAGGAATATTCAATAGCGCCCTCCCAAAATCCGCCTGTATATACTTGCTCTTCGATGGATTCTTCAACATGGATTTGAGGAGGGATAGTTAATCGCGCCCCCCAAATCGGCAAGCTTCAGAGTTGGGGAGGGTTCTCTTCTGCGCCCTCCCCAAATCAGCGTTTTTCTGATTTGGGGAGGGAAGGGAGGGGTCAGGGAGGGGTCAGGGATTGATCATCTTCCTTGCCACTGCCGGCAGAATGCCGCCGTTAACGTAATACTCCACTTCCACCGGCGTATCCAGCCGCGCGATCGTATTAAAGCGGATCTTCGTTCCGTCGCGGTGCAGCGCCTCGACCGAAACCTCCATCCGCGGGCGGATCTTGCCGCCCAGATCGCGGATCGAGTACAGCTCATCCCCCGTAAGCCCGAGAAGCTCCGCGTTCAGCCCTTCCTTGAACTGCAGCGGCAGGACGCCCATTCCCACCAGGTTCGAGCGGTGGATCCGTTCGAAGGATTGGGCGATGACCGCCCGCACGCCAAGCAGGTGCACGCCTTTGGCCGCCCAATCACGCGAGGATCCGGTTCCGTATTCTTTCCCGGCCAGGACGACCAGCGGCGTGCCTTCCTTCCGGTATTGCATCGCCGCATCGTAAAATGACATCTTGCAGCAATCCGGGAGGTGCAGCGTCCAGCCGCCCTCCAATCCCTCCATCATTTTGTTCTTCAGGCGGATGTTGGCGAATGTTCCGCGCATCATTACCTCGTGGTTGCCGCGCCGGGTGCCGTACGAATTAAAATCCTTGCGCGCCACGCCTTTCCCTAAAAGGTATCGACCGGCGGGAGTCTCTTCCGAAAAATCGCCCGCCGGTGAAATATGATCGGTGGTGATCGAATCACCGAAGAAACCCAGCACGCGCGCGCCCACGATCGGCTCGGGCGGGATCACCTCGGTGGTCATGCCCTCGAAGAAGGGCGGCTCAAGGATGTAAGTGGATTTCGCATCCCACGCGAAGAGATCGCCCGCCGAAACGGGGATGGCATTCCAGGCGTCCGGTCCTTGCCCGATGTCGGCATACACCTTGCGGAAAATCTGCGGGCCTACGGCCTGCATCGCGGCGCGAATTTCCTCCGCACCCGGCCAAATATCGCGCAGAGTGACCGGTTGTCCTTTTTCATCCATCCCCAGCGGCCCTTCCGCGATGTCGACGGTCATGCTGCCCGCCAGTGCGTAGGCCACCACCAGCGGCGGCGAGGCGATGTAGTTGGCCTTCACCAGCGAATGAATCCGCCCCTCGAAGTTGCGGTTGCCGGAAAGCACCGCCACCGCCACCAGGTTATTCTCCCGGATCGCGTCCGCCACCGCATCCGCCAGCGGGCCTGAATTCCCGATGCAGGTCGTGCAGCCGAACCCGACGATGAAGAAACCGAGTTGCTCGAGATACTTCAGCAGCCCGGCGGCCTTGAGGTATTCCATGACCGCGCGGGATCCGGGCGCAAGGCTGGTCTTCACGTGCGCCGGCACCTTCATCCCGTGCTCCACAGCCTTTTTGGCGAGTAATCCCGCGGCGAACAGCAGGTACGGGTTCGAGGTATTGGTGCAGGAGGTGATTGCGGCGATCACGACTGCCCCGTCGCCGGGCGCGGGCGAGACGGCCTCCGGATCCTTGTTGAAGATATCCTTCACAGCAGTCCGGAACGCCCTGCTGGAATCCTTAAGCGGGATCCGGTCCTGCGGGCGGCTCGGGCCGGCGATTGAAGGAACGACAGCCGACAGATCGAATTCCACGACGGAAGTGAATTCCGGCTCGGGGGATTCGGCCATGCGGAATAAGCTCTGTTCCTTGCAGTAGCGTTCCGCCCGCGTTACGTCCGCATCCGGCCTGCCGGTCAGGCGCAGGAAGGCAAGCGTCTCCTCGTCCACCGGGAAGTAACCGCAGGTCGCGCCGTATTCGGGCGCCATGTTAGCCAGGGAGGCGCGGTCGGGGACGCAAAGCGCCGCAAGCCCCGGCCCGAAGAACTCGACGAATTTTTCCACCACGCCGTGCTTGCGCAGCGCCTGGACCAGCGTCAGGACGATGTCGGTCGCGGTCACGCCCTCCCGCGGGACGCCGGTCAGCTTCACGCCGACCACGTCCGGGGTGAGGAAATACAGCGCCTGTCCGAGCATCACCGCCTCGGCTTCTATCCCGCCCACTCCCCAACCCAGGACCCCGAGCCCATTGACCATCGTCGTATGGCTGTCGGTTCCGACCAGCGTGTCCGGCATCGCCACGGGCTTCCCATCCGGGCCGGGCCGCACACTCACCACGCCGGCCAGGTATTCGAGGTTGATCTGATGGATGATCCCCGTCGCGGGCGGGATGACGCGCAGATTGCGGAATGCCTGCTGGCCCCATCGCAGGAACTGGTAGCGTTCCATATTGCGTTCAAACTCGCGGCGCATATTTGTTTCCATGGAATCCGCACATCCGGCCGAATCTACTTGGATCGAATGGTCGATCACCAGGTCGACCGGGATAAGCGGATTGACCCGCGCCGGATCCCCGCCCAGCCGTTTGACTGCGTCGCGCATCGCCGCCAGATCCACCACGCACGGCACGCCGGAAAAATCCTGCAGGAGCAACCGGCC
>DAOUDU010000240.1:0-14131 GCA_034430775.1 Anaerolineales bacterium
GATGAAAAACGCGATTGAAGCCGACCAGGTGGTGAAGGCGTTCGGCGCGGTCCACGCCGTCGATTCGCTGACTCTGCAGGTGCGGGAGGGGGAAATTTACGGCTTGGTCGGTCCGGACGGCGCCGGAAAAACCACCACCATGCGCCTGCTGTGCGGCGCGCTGGCGCCCACCTCCGGCCGGATCGCCGTCGCCGGATGGGAGGTGCCGCGCCAGGTCGAGCAGGCGCGGGCGCAGATTGGGTATCTGCCGCAGCGATTCTCGCTGTATGAGGAACTGACGGTCCTGGAAAATCTGCGCTTCTTCGCGGAAATCCGTTCCCTGACTGGGACCGACTGGCTGCCGCGCAGCAGGGAAATTCTGGATTTTGTCGGCCTGGGGGAATTTGCCGGCCGCCGCGCCGGCCAGCTGTCCGGCGGGATGAAACAGAAACTTGGGCTGGCGGCCGCGCTGGTGCACCGCCCGCGGGTGCTGCTGCTGGACGAACCCACGACCGGCGTGGATCCCGCGACGCGTCAATCCTTCTGGCAGTTGATCATCCGGTTGGTATCCGAGGGACGCCTCTCGGTCCTCGTCAGCACGCCGTACATGGACGAGGCCGGCCGGTGCAACCGGGTTGGGTTCATGCAAACCGGCCGCTTGGTAGTCGAAGGTCCGCCCGGCGTTCTGCGGGATATACTTGCGGACCGAATCCTCGAGGTGATCGGCCGTCCGCTGAGGCCGCTGCGCGACGCCGTGCGCACCGATCCGGATGTGGAGGACGCGCAGATGTTCGGCGACCGGCTGCACCTGCGCACGCGCGCAGGCACGCGCGCCACAGTCTGCGACCGGGTCCGGGAAATCGCCATGGAAAAACAGTTCACCGTCGAACGGATCCGCCCGATCCCGGCCGGGCTGGAGGATGTCTTCATTTCGCTCCTGGAGGCGAAACCGTGAACCCGGTCGTCCGCACCGATACCCTGACCAAGCGGTTCGGGGACTTCACCGCCGTTGACGGGGTGAGTTTCGCGGTCCCTCCGGGCGAGGTGATGGGATTTCTCGGTCCCAACGGATCGGGAAAGACCACCACCATCCGCATGCTGCTGGGGCTGCTGCAACCGACGTCCGGCAGCGCCGAAGTTCTCGGGTTCGACATCCGGAAAAATCCCGAGCAGATCCGCGAACGCGTTGGATATGTCAGCCAGAAATTCGCGCTGTATGCCGACCTGACCGTGGAAGAGAATCTGCAATTTTACGCGGGGGTGTACGGTGTCGCCGACCGCGGGCGAATCCGTGAAATGCTGGATCTGGTCGGGCTGGAACCGTTCAGCCGCGAATTGGTGGGCGGGCTGTCCACCGGCTGGCGTCAGCGGCTGGCCCTGGCCACCGCGATCGTTCACGACCCGAAATTGTTTTTTCTGGACGAACCCACCTCGGGCGTGGATCCCACCGCGCGCCGCGCTTTCTGGGACCTGATTTACCGCCTGGTGGAGCACGGCACCACCGCGCTGGTCACCACCCATTACATGGATGAAGCCGAATACTGCGGCCGGGTGGGGATCATGAGCGGCGGGCGCCTGCTGGCGCTAGATTCACCCGGCGCGCTGAAGCGCGATGCGCTTCCGGGGCGCGCCTGGGATGTGCTTGCCGAACCCCTCCTGCCCGCGCTGGCCGCACTCGGCGCCTGCCCCGGCATCGTGCGCGTCGGCCTGGCCGGAGATCATCTGCGCGCCATCACCCCCCCGGGCATGGAAGCAGGAGTTCTGCTTGGCTGCCTGGAGCGGGAAGGGGTCGCCGTCGACCGGGTGGAACCGGCGGAGCCGACGCTGGAAGACGTGTTCCTCTCTTTAACCGCGCAGCCATACCCCAATCCCTGACCTCCACCCGCCGCAACGACGGGTAATAATCTCCGAAATCAACCGTCCGGCTGAGCGCCTGCCCCGGCCAAGCGGGGAAGCGAGGCATCGGATTATCCGTTTGTAAAATTCTTCGCTGCCCACGCAACGCACCCATCCCCGCCCATGAAACAGCCCCACGCAGGGATGGCCGCGAGAGTTAAAGCGCAAGGTGATATTTTCAGAAGGCCCGTCCGTTGCGTTTCATGCTATTATGGAATGGCGTTTCCCTTTCGGATGCAGCGGAGGGGAATCCCGTTCATTCCCATAAGCTCATCGGCATTTTTACATCCCCTTGCGAAGGTCTTTATGAAATCCCGCAAACCACTCGCCCGGAAACCCCGTAAAAAGACTCCCGCCCGCCCTCTGCCGTCTCACAGGCGGAAAACCAGCCCGTCGGTGGATTTAGAACGCTTCTTCGATTCCGCACTCGACCTGCTGTGCATCGGAGATTATGACGGTAATTTTTTTAAGTTGAATCCGGCGTGGGAAAACACCCTGGGATTTCCGCTTTCCGAATTGGTGGGAAAACCGTACATCAGTTTTATCCATCCGGAGGATCAGCCGGCCACCCTGGAAAGCATCCAAAAACTGGATCGGCAAAAAGATGCGGTGACCATCGCCAACCGGGTCCGCTGCAAAGATGGAACGTATCGCTGGCTGGAATGGAAAGCCTTCCTCCGGGATAAATTCGTATATGCCGCCGCGCGTGACATAACCGACCGGATCCGGACCGAGAACGATCTTCGAGAATCGCAACGGATGCTGGAGACGATTCTCGATACGATACCCGTCCGGGTGTTTTGGAAGGACCGCCATTCTGTTTTTCAGGGATGCAACCGACCGTTCGCCCGCGACGCCGGTTTTTCCTCACCGGCGGATATCATCGGACGGGATGACTATCACATGGGCTGGGCCGAACAGGCGGAGTTATACCGAACCGACGACTGCACGGTCATCAATACCGGCCGGGAGAAGATCGGTTACGAAGAACCGCAAACCCGGACCGACGGCAGGCGTATCTGGCTGCGGACTAGCAAAATCCCCCTTCGGAATTTTGACGGCGGCATCCGCGGCGTACTGGGAACATACGAAGATATCACCACACAAAAATTGGCAGAGAAGGCGCTGCGCGAAAGCGAGGAACGGTACCAACGGATCTCCCGGACGATTACGGATTATATCTTCCATGTGCGCGTGGAAAACGGAAAGGCCGTGGGAACGGTTCACGGACCGCGTTGCCTGGCGGTTACGGGGTATACCGTGGAGGAATTCGATGCGGATCCGGAGCTTTGGATCCGCATGGTCGAGCCGGAAGATCGGCCGCGGGTGATTCAACAGATGCAGGATATTCTTTCCGGCGGTGATACCCCGGGTATCGAATACCGGCTGACCCGCAAAGACGGAAGCCGGCGCTGGGTCCGGAATACCTCCGTGCTTCATTCCGATCCGGACGGCCGGTTGCTGGGTTACGACGGACTGATCCAGGACATCACCGAACGCATGGAAGCCGAGCTGCTGCTTCATGCTCAGCACGGGCTTGCTCTGGCATTGAATGCCACCACTAATTTGGAGGAAGGCCTGCGTTTGTGCGTGGAAACCGCCATACGCGTATCCGGAGTGGAAGCCGGAGGCGTGTACCTGCTGGACGACCGCACCGGCGCGATGGATCTCGTCGTTCATCAGGGGCTGTCGCCCGATTTTATTTCCGCGATAGGGCATCTTGCGCCCGATGACCCGCAAACCCTATTACTGAAAAGCGGGGAACCCGTGTTTACCAACGCTCAGCTACTGCAGGAACTCATCGGTCCCCATCCCCTCTATGGTCAATTCCGCTCCTTGCTGGGCATTCCCATCCGGCATGAGCATCGGGTCATCGGCAGCCTGAACCTGGCATCCACCACCAAACCTTCGATTCCCAAGCCGATCCAGGAAGCGTTGGAAACCCTGGTTGCCCAAATCAACAATTCCATCGCCCGGTTGCGCAGCGAAGGAGCGCTGGGTGAAAGCGAAGAACGCTACCGGCAGCTGTTTGAATCGGTGTCCGACGCCATCATCCTCGTGGAAAACAGGAGCGGCCGGATCCTGGAAGCCAACAGCGCGACCAGCATCCTGTACGGATACAACCGGGAAGAACTGCTGGCCATGAAGAACATCGACCTCTCGGCGGAACCCCATGCGACCCGCAAGGCGACCCAAACCACCCCGCTTATTCCGGAGAATGTCGTCACCATTCCGCTGCGGCTGCACCGCCGGAAAGACGGCGCGGTGTTTCCGGTGGAGATTACCAGCCGCTACTTTTCCCGGCATGGGATTCCCGTGCACATTTCCGCCATCCGCGACATCAGCCAGCGGCAGAAAACGGAGGAAGCGCTGCGCGAATCACGCCAAATGCTGGAGACGGTACTGAACACCATTCCCGTCCGTGTATTCTGGAAGGATCGCGATCTCGTATATATGGGGTGCAATCGCGCCTTCGCGCTGGATGCGGGGTTTAAAACTCCGGAGGAGATCGTCGGCATCGACGATTTTAAAATCGGCTGGGGAGACCATACGGAAGCGTACCGGCGCGATGATCAGTCGGTGATCGCGACCGGGACGGCGAAGAGAAACTACGAAGAGCCTATGATCAATCAGGAAGGCAGGAAATTCTGGGTCAGCACGAGCAAAATCCCACTGCGTGATCCGGAAGGGAACATCCGCGGCGTGCTGGGAACATACGAAGATATCACTGAGCGCAAGCAGGCCGAGGAGGAAATCCGCGCCCTGAATGTGGAACTCGAACAGCGGGTGGCACAGCGCACAGCGCAATTGGAAGCCGCCAATAAGGAGCTGGAGGCGTTCAGCTATTCGGTTTCCCACGACCTGCGCGCGCCGCTGCGCGCCATCGACGGGTTTACCCGTGTCTTGGAGGAAGATTACGGGAAAACCTTCGATCCGGAAGGCCGGCGCCTGTGCGCGGTCATCCGGCGTAATACCCGCAGCATGAACGGTTTGATCGACGATCTGCTCGCGCTTTCCCGCCTGAGCCGCACGGAAATGGATTACATGCCCACGGACATGGAGGCGATGGTCCAATCGGTCTTTCAGGAATTAACCCCTCCGGAAAGCCGCGCGCGGATTGATTTTCAAACCGGGTGCCTTCCGAAGGTGCTGTGCGACCCGATCCTCCTCCGGCAAGTGTGGATCAACCTGATCTCCAACGCGGTTAAATTCAGCCAAA
The DNA here is from genome assembly GCA_034430775.1 of Anaerolineales bacterium. GTDB lineage: Bacteria > Chloroflexota > Anaerolineae > Anaerolineales > RBG-16-64-43 > JAFGKK01. The sequence goes on from DAOUDU010000240.1 coordinate 5,096, forward strand.
ACCGGGACTGGGCGCGCATCCGGGTGGAATGCCGGAGTACACCGGAAGAAGATATCTTCTCGATCCGCGACAACGGCGCCGGATTCGACATGCAATACGCGGACCGGGTGTTCAGCATTTTCCAACGTCTGCACAACGAATCGGATTTTGAGGGAACCGGCGTGGGGCTGGCCATCGTGCAGCGCGCGATTCACCGCCACGCCGGCCGGGTCTGGGCCGAAGGCGAAGTGGATAAGGGGGCGGTGTTCTTCTTCTCTCTGCCGAAAAAATAAAGGCCGCGCGGCAATCCGCAGCGGATTCTTCATCCCGCGAAAGCGGTATACATTAACCCCTCATTCTGTTCCAATGGTCGCCTGTTCACGTCCGCTGGCTGGGAATCGCGCGAAGATCGTACGGTGTATTCTCATAGACATGGTAGTTCAGCCAGTTCGCGATAAACATCGACGCATGACTCCTCCAGCGGACCACGGGAGTACGGGAGGGATCGTCGTCCGGGAAGTAATTTACGGGAACACGGATGGGCAATCCCTTGGCGATGTCGCGGTCGTATTCCTGCTTGAGAGTCTCCGCGTCGTATTCCGAATGCCCGGTGACGAACGTCTTCCGCCCGTCGCGCGAAGCGAGCATGTGGACTCCCGCCTCATCAGATTCCGCCAAAATGATCAATTCCGGCACGCGATCGATATCCGCGCGGCGGATCTCGGTATGGCGCGAATGCGGCGCGAAGAACACATCGTCGAAGCCGCGCATAAGTTCGTGCTTCGGCTCGAGTGTCCGATGCGGAAAAACTCCGAACAGCTTCTCGGGCAGCGGATACTTCGGGATTCCATAAAAATGATGAAGCCCGGCCTGCGCCCCCCAGCAGATATACAGCGACGTAAACACGTTCGTTTCCGCCCAGTCCATGACCTGCACCAACTCCGGCCAGTAATCGACGGTCTCGAACGGAAGCTCCTCCACCGGCGCGCCGGTGATGATCAGCCCGTCGAACTTCTGGCGCCGCACCTGCGCGAAGGATTGGTAATGGTTGATCAGATGCTCCTCGGAAACGTTTTTGGCGCGGTGCGAGGCCATGTGCAGCAGCGTCACCTCGACCTGCACCGGGGAATTCCCCAGCAGCCGGAGGAATTGGGTTTCGGTGACGATCTTGGTCGGCATCAGATTAAGCATGGCCACCCGTAGCGGGCGGATATCCTGGTGGCGGGCGCGCTCCTCCCCCATGACGAAAATATTCTCGCTCTCCAGGATGGCGCGGGCGGGTAGGGTTTCCGGAATTCGAACGGGCATCTTGCCTCCATCGTGCAGACATCGGCCGCCGGCGGATTGCCGCCAGCCCATGGGCAGGCGCTTCCGATCACTTAATGGGTCGATGCGGGAACGGGTTGAACCGGACTATCCCGCCGGGCATGCTTTGGTGCGACATTGCGCATGGGCCGTGTCGTGACGGCAGGATACAAGCCGCGGCTCCGCATGATAAAAAAAAACCTCTTCCGGTAGAGAAGAGGCGAATGGAAAAGACATCATTTAGCCTCTCATCTTCCAGAAAAATCTGCCGGAATTGGCACCTTGGTTTCCACCAGGTTGCCGAGGTCTCAACGGGCCGGTCCCTCCACCTCTCTGGATAAGAGCATGCGCTCGATCGGGTTGTTAATAGCCGGTTTTATACTACCGCGGGACGGTCATGTCAAGCTGGACCGCGGAATTTTGGAGTGCGTTGGAGGTGTCATCCTGAGGCTGCGATTTGCGCAGCCGAAGGATCTGTTTTTCTGCTCGTGGAGATCCTTCGGACGCAAATCCCACACCCACGGCGAAAACCACCGCCGAGGGCAGGCTTGCGAATTCTCATCGCTCCCATCGCAGCGTAATCATCCCCGCTCGGAAAACAGGATCGAGCGGGAATGCTTCCCCCACTCGCGAATACTTCGCAACGAAAGATCACCGATGCTCATCGCTCGGGGGGCAGGCTCAGGGTGACAGCAGTAGGTTTCGCCTGTTACTCGTCGGGCGTCTGGGCGACGAACTCGTCCAGCTTGAGGCTGATCACCGTCGAGGCGGAGTCGGAACCCATAGAAATGCCGTAGATCACTTGGGCCGCCTGCACGGTGTTGCGGTTATGGGTGACGATCACGAACTGCGTTTGCCGGCTGAGCTCAAGCAGCAGGTCGCGGAAACGCCCGACGTTGGATTCGTCAAGCATGGCATCCACTTCGTCCAGGACGCAAAATGGGGTCGGGGCAACCTTGAGCAGCGAGAAGATCAGCGCCACGGCGGTCAGGCTGCGTTCGCCGCCGGAAAGCAGCGCCAGCCCCTGCGACCGCCGTCCCGGAAGCTTGGCGGTGATGTCGATGCCCTGGCCGCCGGCCTGGTCGGCATCGACCAGCGTGAGCTTGGCGGATCCGCCGCCGAATAGACGCACGAAAATTTTCGGAAATTCCTCCGCCACGGAGGAAAACGTGCGTGTGAAAGCCTCGCGCATCATCGTATCCAGCTCGGTGATGACTTCGCGCAGCTGCACTTCCGCCTTCTGCAGATCCTGAACCTGGGCGGTCAGGAATTCGAAGCGCTCTTTCACTTCCGCGTATTCGCGGACGGCTTCCGGGTTGATCGCCCCCATTCGCCGCAATTGTCCGCGCCGCCGGTTGACCAGATCCTCGATTTCCGGCGTGATCTCCGCCACATGCGGCAGCCGCTCGACCAGGTCCGCCAGCGGAAGCGGATTGGGGCCGGTCACATCGGTGGCATATTCGAATTCCACCAGGCCAAAATCGTCCTCGATCCGGCGGCGCAAACCTTCCAGTTCCTCCTGCCGCCGGGCCAGGTCCACCTGCGCCTGGGTGTATTGCCGCTCGGCGGTATGCAGCTTCTGCCGGTCTTCGGATTCGGATTCCTCGAGTGCGCCCTGCTCGGCTTCGGTTTCGGCCAGTTGTTTTTCCGCCGGTTCAATCTGGACCTGGGTCTCGTGGATTGATTCAGAAAGCCGGGCTTCCTCCTCGCGCAGGGAACGCAGCGAGGCCTCCAGGGCGGACCGTTCTTCTTCCAGCGCCCGGATGCGTTCCTTCCGTTCTTCAACGCTGTGGTCCGCCCGCCCGAGCGTTTCCTGCACATCGGCACGCCGCGCTTCCAGCGAGTGCATGGCCTGATCGGTAAGGGCGAGTTTGGTCTGCCAGTGGGGGATGTCGCTCCCCGCATCGGCCGATTCCTCGGGTTCGGAAAGCACCGACCCGCCGCGGAGCGTTTCGCGCGCGTCGGCGATCTTCCCGGACAGCGCCTCCATCTCCCCGGCTAGGCGCGTTTCTTCATCGGCGATGGTGCGGCGCTCGGTTTCAATCTCCGCCTTGCGGACTTCCTGCCAGCGGACTTCTTCTTCCTTGGCCGCCTGCGTTTTGCGCGCCTCTTCAAGGCGCAGCCGTGAATCCTGTTCGGCTTGCTGCGCATCGGATAAGGCACTGGCGTTTTCCTCGGCGCGCCCGACCGCGGCGCGGTAGTTCTCTTCGGCTTCGGTCAGCTCGGATTCGGCGCGTGCGGAAACAGCGTGCGCGGCAGTCAGTGCTTGTTCGAGCTCGCGGATTTCACGCGCCCGGGAAAGGGTCGACGAGCCTTCGCCGCGTCCGGCCAATACCGGTCCCGCGGGATGGAACACCTCGCCGGCCAGGGTGACCACTTTGGCCTGCGGGGGCAGCTGTGAGGCAAGGATCCGGGCCGCGCTGCGGGAGCGGACGACCACCACGTTCGCCAGCAGGGAATCCACGGCCGGGCGCAAGGCGGCGGGCGCGCGCACCAGATCGCCGGCCCGTCCGATGATCTCCGCATCCGCCGGAAGGGAAATGGGCTCGGGCGGGATAAGGCCGGGCAGCGCCAGCAAGCCGGTGCGGCCGGCCGCGGCCCCCGCGAGGCTTTCGAGCGCCCCGTCAAGCGACTCCAGTTCCTGCAACAGGACGGAATCCTGAAATTCACCGAGTGCGGCGGCGATGGCCGCTTCGTAATCCGCCTTTACCTCAAGCTGCGCGGCGAGGGCGCCGAGCACGCCTGGTAATGCGCCCTGTTGCGAGCGGCCGACCAGGTGCCGCAACCCGCCGCCGTAGCCCAGCAGTTCCTTTTCGGCCTGGGCCAGCACGTCACTGCGGGTGCGCAGGCGGATCTCTTCTTCGCGCTTTTGGGAAAGCGCCTGGCGCAGGCGCTCGGCTTTCGTCTGCAGGGCGGAGACGGCTTCCGCGGCGCGGGTTTGTTCGGCGCGCGCCCGCTCGAGTTTTTCCCGTTCCCCCTCCCAGGCGTTCGCCAACGCATCGCTTTCCGCGGCCAAGCCTTCGGCTTCCATGCGAGCGGCGCTGTGTGCTTGCGCCACACCCGCTTCACGCTGCACCAGTTCTTCCCGGCGCTGGGCCAACTGCGCGGCTTGCGCATCTCCGCGCATCCGCCGGGAATCCAATTCCTGCACTTCCGCCTGAAGGGCTTGCTGCTGCTGCTCGCGCGACCGGCGTTCGGCTTCGAGGGTTTCCCGGGCGCTTTCCGCGCGCGCCAATTGCGCCAGGATCTCTTCACGCTCGGCGCGGATCCGTTCCAGCTCGCGGCCGTGTTCCGCGGTACGCTCTTCAAGCGCGGCCTTTTCCGCTTCCGCGCCGGTCAGTGCGGCGGCGGCTTCCGTTTGCGACCGCTCGAGCTGCCGCAGCCGTTCCTCGTTCACCGCCAGCTCCCGGCTGAGCGTTTCGCGCGTGCGGTGCAATTCGGAAGCCTGCCGGTGCCAGGAGTTCAGCTGGGCGCGCAGCGCGCCGAGCGTGGTGCGCACGCTGGCGAAGCGGCTGTCGGATTTTTCCTGCGCCTCCTGCAGCGCGGCGAGCGATTTTTCGGCCGCCTCGGCCGCGGTGCGGGCGATCCCCGCTTCCTCCTGGGACAGACGCCAGTGGTACCCGTGCCATTGCAGGAGAACATCCTTCAGTTCGCTGCGGACGGTGTCGAATTCCGAGGCGCGTTTGGCCTGGCGGCGAAGGCTTTCCACCCGCGGCTGCAGTTCGGCGAGGATGTCAAGGACGCGTTCGAGATTCCGTTTGGTGGTATCCAGCCGGCGGAGGGATTCCTCGCGCCGTGAGCGGAAGAGCCCGATCCCCGCCGCTTCCTCGAACAGGCGCCGGCGTTCCTCCGGCTTGAGCGAGAGGGCGCTGTCCACCAGCCCCTGCCCGATGATCGTGTAGGTGCGTTCGGAAAGTCCGCAGCGCGCCAGCAATTCATCGATATCCTTGAGGCGCACGCGCGCATCGTTGAGGAAATATTCGTTCGATCCGTCGCGGTAGGCGCTGCGGCCGATCGACACTTCCGTAAATTCGATCGGCAGCCCGCCGTCGGCGTTGTCGAAGGTGATCAGCGCCGAAGCCATGCCCGCCCGCGGCCGCTGTTCGCTCCCGGAAAAGATCATGTCCTCGGTCTTTTTGCCGCGTAACAGGCCGTAGGCCTGCTCTCCCAGCACCCAGCGGATGGAATCCGCGATGTTGGATTTACCGCTTCCATTGGGGCCGACAATCGCGGTGATACCCTCCGCGAATTCAAACCGGGTTTTGGAGGCGAATGTTTTATATCCGTGGAGTTCGAGATATTTCAGATGAGACATGGGGAAGATGTACCGCACGTTACAAGTTGCCCCGTCCTTTGCGGCCGGGGCATTGGGATTATAGCATATCTCTCAGCGCGCCGGGTCAGGGTTGGCAAAGGCGGGGAGAGAGGATATGATTATTCCATGAGGACCCCGGAGGCGTCGGAATCGCTGGAACGCACCACCATCACCCTGCGCTGGGCGATGCTGCTGGCCTTGGCGATCCTCGCGCCGCTTTCGACCCCCCTGCCCCTGACCTCGCTCTTCGCGCTGATCTGTCTGTTCCTCCTGCAGCTCGGATTCAGCATCTCCAGTTATATTAATTTACGCCTCCCGAAGATCGCCTGGGCCGGGATTGCGATGCTGGATTCGCTGCTGATCCTTCCGATCTACCTTCAAAACGGCGGATCGATGGGCGGAATCTTTTGGATCGGTCTGTTGCCGACGGCGACCTTCTCGATCTTCTTCGGCGCGATCTGGGGCGTACTGACCGGGTGTCTGCTCGCGGTCATTCAAATCATCCTGCTCCTGCCCGACCCCAGCCCCAACCCGGCGATCCTCGCGCTGGTGTGGAGCATCCCCCTGATGATCATCGCCGGCGGCGCGGGGAATCTCGCCGGCCGGCTGGATTACCGGATGATGCTGGCACGCCGTAAGACCGACGAGGCCTTCAATCAGGAACGGGACCGGCTGAAAACGCTGGTGCGTTCGGTATACCGCATGGCCAGCGCTATCACCGGCAGCCTTGAACCGCTGCGCATCCTCGACACCGCGCTCGACCTGGCAAGCGAGGGCGGCGGCGAAAAGGGCAGCACCGGACGGCTGATCAGCATAGCCCTCCTGCGCGATCAAACCGGGTTCTTCATCGCCACCGCCCGCCGGCTGACCCGCGCCGATCTGCGCGCCACCTTTCCCGGCGAGGGCGGCGGACTCTCCCGCATTCTGCGTTCGCGGATGCCCACCCGCGTGGACAGCCCCGGGCAGGATCCCGAACTCTCGCAGGTGGTCACGCTGCACGCCTGCCATGCGGGAGTCCTGCTGCCGATGGTGGTTGAGGACGAAGTCCGCGGCGCGCTGCTGTTTGGTCATCCAAACCCGCACTTCATCGAAGGCGACTTCCTCGAACTGGTGGAAGGCCTGACCAAGCAAACGGCCTCCACGTTGCGCAACGCGGAGCTCTTCCAGGCGCTGCGCGAAGAACGCGATAAGCTGGTGGAAGTGGAGGAAACGGCGCGCAAGAAGCTGGCCCGCGATTTGCACGACGGGCCGATCCAATCCACCGCGGCGATCGCCATGCGGGTGAATTACGCCCGCCGCCTGTTGCAGCGGAAGCCGGAAACCACCAGCGAAGAATTATTTGAAATCGAAGAACTGGCCCGCCGCGCCACGAAGGAAATGCGGCACATGCTGTTCACCCTCCGCCCGCTGGTGCTGGAAACCCAGGGCCTGGCCAGCGCGCTGCGCCAGCTGGCCGAAAAGACCCGCGACACCTTCAACCAGGACATCCTCCTCGACATCGAACCCACTGCCGCCGATACGCTGGACATCAACCGCCAGGGGGTACTCTTCAACCTGGTCGACGAGGCGATCGGCAACGCCCGCAAGCATGCCAAGGCATCCCACATCTGGATTCGCATGCACCGTGAGATCGATATCCTTGCGCTGGAAGTCGCCGACGACGGCGTCGGATTCGACCTGGCCGAGGTCGAAAAACATTACACCGAACGCTCAAGCCTCGGGTTGGTCAATCTGCGCGAACGCGCCGAACTGGCCGGCGGGAATCTGCAGATCGTCTCCGCCGCCGGGAAGGGAACGCGGGTCCAGGTCCGCGTCCCCCTGCAGCTCTCTTCATCCGACGAAAAATCCGCCTGACGCCCGATGTTCCTGAACCCCTTTCTTCCCGGCCTGATCCTTGCCCTGGCGGTATGGATCCTGCCGCTGGCCGTTCGCCTGATCCCGGCGCGGATCCTTTCCATTATGTCATCCCGACTTCCGCGGCTTTCCGGATGGGTGCCGTGGTTAAGAGGCGCCGCGCTGCCGTATCTCGCCTTGCTGCTCGGATGGATCTCCTCCCGGGATTTCGGACTGACCGGTCACACCCCGGCGGAGTGGCTCCTCGGCACCGCGGCGGCGGTCATCCTGGGGATTTTTCTGGGAAGGGTTTCGGCCCGGTATTCCATCCTGTTGGGATGGGGAGTCGTTTGCGACGAGGCACGCTGGACGCTTTACCGCGCGGCGGCCTGGCCGTGGGTGACGCATCTACCGCTGGCGGTCGCGTCGGCGCTGGTTGCCGCGTGGGCGGAATTTGCGGTTGGGCGCAAACTCGGCGGGGAAAAGGTATTCGATGCGGTGGGAATGCTATTCCTGATGCATGCCGCGGGTTCGGCGGCCCTATTCCTTCTGGCGCATAATTTTTTCCTGGCGATGCTGTTTTATTTGACCGCCGTAATTGCTTCCACGCCGGATATTCGGTCGCGTTTGTTCGAGATATTGCATCCATTTACTAATGAATAATGGATAGAGTTTGCAGGATAATAAATTAAAGGGCGGACGCCGTTCGCCACTGCCTGCCATTCGCAAATCCTCTCTTTCCTGATCCTCCCGGCCTCCGGCCACCCTCCCCCGATCGGAGAGGGGTTTTGAAGGGTCTTTTTTCAAAAATAATCCTGACGATCCTGTCTATTTTTTTCCTTCGCCGGATAGAATTTCCCGCAATATCGGAACCGCCGCCCGTGCGGCGCGGGCCCTCCCCACCCCAACCCCTCCCCAAATCTGTGGAGAGGAGTTTTTAGTGATTTCAAATCATGCTGTACAGATTTGGGGAGGGAAGGGAGGGGTAATCTTGTCCTTTATTTTCCCCCGCCCGACAGTAGGCCTCGCAGTATCGGTACCGCCGCATGCGCGGCGCGCGCCCGATGGCTGATTCGGTTCTTTTCCTCGGGAGCAATCTCCGCCATGGTTTCCGCCCGGTCCTCCACTTGGAAGATCGGGTCGTATCCGAATCCGTTCGTCCCGCGTTCGGCGAGGGTTATCTCCCCGCGGCATTCGCCTTCGGCGTAGATGACTTCGCCTTCGGACGGAGCAATCGCGATCACGCACACGAAGCGGGCGCGGCGCGGGGAAGGGACATCCCGCAGCTTCCCGAGCAGGAAGGCCCTGCGCTTCGGATCGTCGGCGTCCTCGCCCGCGTAGCGCGCGGAGCGCACGCCCGGCTCGCCGCCGAGCGCATCCACTTCCAGGCCGGAATCATCCGCCACGGCAAGCACTCCCGACGCCTGCGCCAGCGCAACCGCCTTCTTGGCCGCGTTCTCGCGGAAGGTCGCACCGTCCTCTTCGACTTCGAGTGTAATACCCAACTCGTCGGGGAAGACGATCTCGGCCGGCACCTCGCGCAGCAGGTCGCGGTACTCGCGCTGCTTGCCGGGATTGGTCGTGGCAATCAGTAAACGGGGTTT
>DAOUDU010000241.1:0-3395 GCA_034430775.1 Anaerolineales bacterium
GCAGTCATCCTGTTCCTTGCCGTATCTGTCGCCGTTGCCGGATGCGAGATACCCGACGTCGTCGTCGAGACGATCATCTCCGGAGGCCAGGAGGTGGCCACCAAGGTGGCCCAGGCCCTGACCGAAACCGCCGTCGCCGGGGGCGCCGTCGCCGATACACCCGCGCCCGGGGAAACCCTTCCCTCCGGCGGAGGTCCGGAAGATACGCCAACCGTCGATCTCGGCCCGACCGCGACCCAGACGCCCTTGCCCACCGCAGCTCTCCCCCACCTGCGCGTGGCGTTCATCTCCGGCGGCAGCCCGTGGCTGGTCGCGCCGCCGGCACCCGCCTACGCGCTTTCCGCCCTGACCGGCGTGGATTCGGTCGATATCTCCGATGACGGCCAGATGGTCGCCTACGTCCGGCACAACACCTACAGCGAACCGGGCGAGCTGCGCGTCGTGAATTACGACGGCAGCGGCGACCACGCCCTGCTGACTTCGGCCCAAGTCGGCGGGCTGGAGCCCGTCGGCAGCGCCTTGTTCATCGACCTCTACCAGGTGAAATGGATTCCCGGCACGCATAATCTCCTGGTCAACACCAAGGCCCAATACGAAGGCCCTGGCCTGCCCCGGCTCGACGACCTGTTCATGGTGAATGCCGAAACCGGTGTGCTGACGACCATCTTCACCGCCGGCAATGCCGGCGAAATCTGGCCGTCGCCCGACGGAACCAAGATGGTGATCTCGCGCGGGACGTATCTGTCCCTTGCCAACATCGACGGGAGCGGCGTCATCCCCAATGTCATCACCTTCCCCTCGATCATCACTTACAGCGAGTACCAGTATTATCCCGAACCCGTGTGGGCCGCGGATTCCTCGCAGTTCGGCGTGATCATCGCCTCGGAGGATCCTCTGGCTGCCGTCACTTCCGGCCAAATCTGGCTGGTGAACGGTTCGACCGGTGCGGCCACCCTGGCTTCCACCCTGAACGGGAACTTCTTCTTCCCCAGGGCCGTGCTCTCGCCCACGCTGACCCATGTCGGCTATGTCCTTGCCACGGCGGACCCCGCGGTGAAGCAGAGCTACGTCTCGACCCTGGACGGGTCCACGGGGCTGCACCTGGCGGACGGAAATACCGGGGTGGATACTTTCTCCCCGGACGGGCAGTATTTCTCCTATTACGTCGGTTCAGGCACCGCGGATTGGATCGGCTCGCTCGGCGGCGGAACATTCCTGGTTCCCGGCGGCGCGATGCGCCTGAAGTGGTATAACAACACGCATTTTGTCTATGCCTCGGGAACGGTCGCCGCCTGGACGATCAAGATGGGCGATACCGGCGGCGGCTCTACCGTCATCGCCACACCGTCCGGCGACCGGACGGTCTTCGACGTGGACGAATAGCAAATCGCGCAAACTTCAAAACAGCCGGTATCTCATTCGATGCCGGCTGTTTTTTATTGCCACAAAGAACACAGAGAGAAAAAAGAATAAAGAACGTCATCCCGGCATTGTCGTAGCCGGGATCCATTCGTGCACTTGTGACGAAGGGGCCGTGGATGCCGGCCAAGTGCACGCCGGCATGACGTTTTCTTCTTTGTGTCCTATGTGCCCTTTGTGGCAATCCAATTCCTAATTTTCCTCTTTCCGAGTATCATTTGATGGAATGACGGAAGGATCAACCTCATGACTGAAAATCCGGAAACATTCCCGACCGATCCCGATATTCTCCATGCGCGGATCCATGATGAATGGGAGGCCTTCGCGGCCGTGATCGCCACGCTCGACGAGCCGCGCATCGTCCGCCGAGACGAAGGCGAATGGTCGGTCAAAGATATCCTGGCCCACATCGCCGCCTGGGAGAAGTTCCTGATCGCCAACCAGTTCCTCGGCATCCCCGCCATGGAAGCGCTGTGTGTGCCCGCTGATGTGATGGAAAGGGCCAGCGAAGATGAGGTGAACGCGATCCTGTTCGAACGCAACCGCGACCGGACCCTGGTGGAAGTGCAATCCGACTGGTATGAAACCCACCGCTGGTTGATGTCGGAACTGGCGAAACTCGACGAAGCGCGGCTGAAGCAGGAGACGCTTTGCTTCGGGGCCGCTCCGCGCCCGCTGGCGCAATGGGTGATCTTTAATACCTACGAACATTACGAAGATCACCGCCGCGCGATTGAAAAGCGCCGGATAGGATGAAATAATAGACTGAATTTACAGGATTTAATCAGGATTTTCAGGATTTATTTTTTATGGTAAATCCTGAAGTAATCCTGTAAATCCTGTCCAATTCTTTCTACTCCTTGTCGTCCTTGGATGTCCTCTCCGCGATCGGGTTAAATCCCGGCAGATGATAGATGCGGTGCCGGCTTCCATGCAGAAGCGGTTCCAGCTGCCGGATGGCGCGGGTCGGGCAGTAGTTGAAACAGCGCATGCACTGTACGCACCCCTCACTCCAAACGGGCTTTCCCTCTTTCAGGCGGATGCTTGCGGTCGGGCAAATGCGCGCGCACAACCCACAGCCGTTGCAGCGGGACCCGGTTTCGAAGAAGATCCACATCTTGTACACCCCGCGCCGGTGAAACAGTGTCCGCATCAGGATCGAGCCCAATCGGCCGAACTTACGAAGGGCAATCGGTTTCAAACGAGTGCCGCCGTCCAGAAATTGTGAAACCAGGTCATCGGTCTTTTGAACGCCTTGCGCGATGCTCCGTTCAGCCGTTTCATGGTCCGGCGCGGAATGGAACGGGGTCCAGTTGTCCGGCATCGGTATCAGGTCGGCGATCCGGACCGGGTACCCGCGCTCGGCAAGCAATCGTACGCCGCTTTCCAGCGCCCAGCCGCAATTATCCGGATCGCCGCCGGTCACGAGCAGGACGGTCGGTATGTTTTTGGATGACGGGGGAAGGCCGCGCAAGTATGGAAAAACGTTACGTGGAAGGTCCAGCGCGTGCACCGGGAAGCAGAAACAGACCGCGTCCGCCGCCGGGTCGGGCGGAGCACCCCGCAAGATGGATTCCATATCGGCTTCGTAACCCGAGGCTTGGAACCGCTCCGCGCATTCGGCTGCAATCCGCCATGAATTGCCGGTCCCCGAAAAATAGCGTACCGACACTTTCATTTGCCTTCCTCCCACTGCGTAAACCATCTCTGCAGAAAATTGTAATAATCGATTCCAAACTCCCAGGTTGCCGCCTGGTAGGGGTCTGCTTTTTCCTTGAATTCCGCCTTTCCGCGTTTCAACCACGACATCCGCTCACGCGCGGCACTTCGGACTTCCCGCGAAAACGTCCGGGCGTTTTCGCGGCCGCCCAACCCCAGGAAGAAAATTCTTGTCAGCAGCGGACCCGGTCCGCGCGTGATGTCTAGCGGAGTTTTCAGCCAGATTTGGAATGCTTTTTTTCCAGCCGGGAGCGGCC
>DAOUDU010000242.1:0-15168 GCA_034430775.1 Anaerolineales bacterium
CTTCGCGTTCAAAATACTCCCGGATTTGCTCCGGACGGTCGGGGTCGATAATGAGAATGACGGCATGCCGTGCTTCAAAGGCTTCTATGTCGCGGCGCAATTGGGCGAGGTGGCGGCGGCAAAAGGGACAGGCAAGGCCGCGGGTTATTACCAGCACGACATTGGTGTGACCGCGGAACGTGGAAAGGGTAACCGGATAACCTTTCGAATCCACAAGTTGGAAATCCGGCGCGCGGGGGAAAGATTCCGACACGAAGAGAGCCTCCGGGATGATCTATGCCATTTTATCCCGCTTCGCGGGATGATGAAATCCCAGCAGCTTGTCCCGCTTTCCGCATAAAAAGCAGAGGCGGAAAGCGGGGCTTACCGCACGGTTGTTCATTATAAATGCTATTGGCGGATTGTGTTCCACCGGGCCGGCGGAACACGCTGATCCGAGCCGTGTTCAGGTAAAAATCCGCAAGATGGATATGGTAAAATTTTTTTACAGGGCACTCACGGGGGATGCCAATGCTTATCCGCTGCCAAATAATTTCATAATCCCGGTTCATTCATCGGGGGGAGGGAAGGGTTGGGCAGGAAAGGGAGGGCAACCATCTGGACGGCGTGCCTGGCTGCCTCCCTGGCGTGCAGCGGAACCGGCTTCTTCTCCCCTTCACCAAGCCCGTCACCCGCATCCACCCTGACGGATAATCCCAGCCCGACCGTTTCGCCGACCCCAACCGCAATTCCACTCCCGACCCGTACCGCTTCTCCCACACTAATCCCCGGGATCGAAGAGCCGATTAGGGCGGGTAATGCGGAACTGCTGATTTCCAAAGCCTTACTGCGGGATGCCTTCCGGTGCGGAACGGACAGCAAGTCGATCGACGATCCTGAAAACCAAATCTTCCTGCTCCTTCTACTGATGGTGGACGGCGGGCCGAAATCCACAACGGCCCAATTGGAGAAATGGCTTCAGGACCGGGGTATCGACCAGTGGGCAGTTAATTTTACCGGTCCGGACGACGCCGGCAAATCGCACGGCTATGCCCAACACTGTTTTAAGCGGCATCCGGACACGCTCGTGCTCATCGAACTGGATCTGGCATACCCCGTTTCCAGCAAGGCGGATAGCTTTTTCCTGATTCTTCCGGACGGGCCGGAGATTCCATTGGATTTCATCATGGCTTGATCATCCCGGTTCCGGGTTTCCCGGTTATTTAACCGCATTTTACGGATACCGGCAGGAGACATCCCTTAAGATGGTAGGCACGGCCGGAATTCCAAAGCCGCCTTTTCGCGGCAGGGGGAGGGGACTTTTTCCGCCGCACCGGGAATTTAGGTTTTTCGAGTACAATTCAACAGGAATTGAAAGAAATTAATCTCTTCAAGGAGCCCTTGTCATGAAACGTCGTCCTTTGCTTGTTATCGGAATGATGCTGGTGTTCTTCTCCCTGGCATGCCAGTCTGTGCCGTTTTTAGCGCACGCGACGGCTACGCCGACCACCACGCCGACTCCGACCATCACGCCGACTTCAACCAAGACGCCCACGCCCACCAAAACCAATACCCCGACCGGGGTGCCGGGGATCACCATGCCGGTAACGGTTAACGGCGTGCAAATAAAATTCACCGCCCTGCACAAAGAATCGGAGATTATTCTCGGCAGCAGCCGCTATACGCCCAAATCCTCCTCGGACACGTTTATCGTCGTGGAGGCCAGCGTCCTTACCAGCGGCACATCACACAAGAAAGTATCGGAGTGGGATGTTTCCTTGAACCAGGATATCGCTTGGGCATTCATGCAATCGCACGGAAATATAAATTCGATCACGTCCGTGGATTGGACCTTCGTTGTCAGCAAGAGCACTTCCGCCTTCCGGATCTATCTGCCCGGCGGCGTGGATGTCGTCCTCACAAGCCTGTTGTAAAAGTATCCTGGGTATATCCCTAAATAATAAAAACACGCCGGGAGTCTCCTGCCCGGCGCGTTTTTTATTTATATGAGCCGTTACGCGGCGCTTTTGGCGGCGTGTTCCGCGCGGCGGCAGATGGCGCGGATCAAACCGGAAAAGATCGTCGCGTGAAACGGTTTCATGGAAATCCAATAGAGAATGCCCATAAACCCCTTGGGAAGATAATACGCGGTCAGCAGCAGGCGGGTCCTACCGACTCCAAGCGGTACGGCGAGGAATTCAAGCCAGCCCAAACCGAACATGCGCATCTCTGCGCGCAGACGCAGGAGCCTTCCCTCTTCGACTTTTTCGACACGCCAGAAATCCACCACATCTCCCGTCCGCACGTCCTGCGGATGCCTTCGCCCGCGCTTCATGCCCACGCCTCCGGTCAGCCGGTCGAGCCAGGCGCGAAACCTCCAGATCCAATCCATATAGAACCAGCCCTTCTCGCCGCCCAGGGAGGAGAATACGTGGAAAACATCCATCGGGGAGGCGGCGGCCAGGCGCTGGCGGTGCTCAAGAATTAACCCGTCCTGGAATTCCAAACCGCTCGGCATGCGATCTCCCTGGCTGCTGGCCAGGGAATCCGCCCAGGTTGTTTCCACCTCTCCCTGTTCCATCCGATCGATCGCACGGCGGAGGAATTCCCGGTAGTGTATCAATGGAACCGAACCGAAGATTCCATCCGCGGTATGGGAGTTCACCACCACCGGATGATAAAGGCTGTCAATGCGGGTCCGGGCAAGGTCATCCGGGATCGGCGTCACCCAATGCACCCACTGTGCGGAAAGCCAGGGCAGGTACCAGGGCACACGAATCATCGAGCGCCGCGATCCGCGTTCCTGCGTGTAGGCGCGCATCATCTGGAGGACGGTCGTCACCTCGGGGCCGCCGATCTCGATCATCTTTCCGCGCGCGGTGGGAGTGCATACCGCCAGGATGAGATAACCCAAAAGGTCGCGGATGGCAATCGGCTGGATCGGGGTGGTCAGCCATTTGGGACAGAGGAGTACCGGCGACCGTTCGGCAAGACAGCGGACGATTTCAAACAATACGCTGCCGCTGCCGACCACCGGGCCGGATCGAAATTCGGTAAGCGGGATGCCGGACCGGCGGAGGATATCGGCGCAGCGGCGCTGGGAGGAGAGGAGGCCGGACCGGTCGAATTCCTCGTCGCCCAATCCGCCGAGAAAAATAATTTGGCGCAGCCCGGCCGACCGGGCCGCCGCCGCGAAATGCTCCGCCGCGACGAGGTTCCGTTTGAGAAAGGCAGGACCGCCGCGCTGGGAATGGAGCAGGAAGAATGCGGTCTCGACATCCAGCATGGCCTCCGCCAAGGTACCGGATTTCAACACATCGCCGGCGGCGACCTCGACGTCATCGATCCACGGACGTCCGGCGAGGCGCGCCTTCTCACGGACGAGAACCCGCACCCGGTACCCGGATTCCAGCAGGCGCGGGGCGAGCCGGCCGCCGATGTAGCCGGTCACGCCGGTAACCAGAATCCGGGGGGATTCCTCTTCGCCCATCGACGAATCATCAGAAAATGGCATACGCCATCCTGGGAAGGCCGCCTTGCGGATGGGCAGGCGGAGATCCGCCCGCCGGATCCGTTGGAGAAGTGTTTGGGAAATGGCAGCAGCTCATCGCGATCCCACCGCGTCGCTGGCGGCATCCAGTTGAGCGATCTCCTCGCCGGTAAGCCGCCATTCCAATGCTGCAATCACATCTTCGGCTTGGCGCTTGTTCTTCACGCCCGGGATCGGAACGGTGCCTTTCCCGATCGTCCAATTCAACGCCACCTGAACAAGGGAGCGGCCGCCGTGCGCCCGGCCGATTTCCCGCATGAGATCGAGGAGCGGTGGAAGGCGGGAGAGGAATTCCCTCGAATACCGGTTTCCGCGGAAGTCCCGGGGAGGGGAATCCGCCGTGTAGCGGCCGGAAAGCATGCCCATGGCCAGCGGACTGTAGGCGATGACGGTTACGCCGAGTTCGCGGCACAAGTTGAGCAAACCCTCTTTTTCCGGTTTGCGGTTCAGCAGGCTGAAGGAGATCTGGTTGGAGGCGAGCGAAAGGCCGGTCGTTTTTAGGAGCGCGGCGCACCGCCGGGTCCGTTCAGGGTTGTAGTTGGATACACCCGCGGCGCGGATCGTTCCGGCGGAGGCGGCGTCGGCCAGGGATTGCATCAACGTTTTATCCGGGATCAACCCGAACGGCTGGTGGATTTGATACAGGTCAACGGTGTCGACCTGCAGCCGCCGCAGGCTGCCGCGCAAAGCGCGCTGCAGGCTCCCCTTCGTCAAGCGGAAGGGGAAGGGGAAGAACTTTGTGGCGAGCAAGGCCGGCCGGCCGTCGGCTTTAAGAAAGCGGCCGATCATTTTCTCCGACTGGCCGAGTCCGTACACCTCGGCGGTATCGAAGAAGTTGATTCCCGCCTGCATGCAGGTGTCGAACGCCTCGCGAATGTCCGCCTCGCCGTACCCCCGGCCGTAGCCCCAGAACATCTTATCGCCCCAGGACCAGGCGCCGATGCCCAGCGGTGGGATTTCCAGGCTTGTCGTTCCAAGCGGGATTCGTGAGAAGTTCATACGTTTTTTCCTTTGTGGCGCCGGAGTATTCACCTATTATAAGACCATCTTCTGATGGTACACTCGACGGGAAATGGCAGAGATAACTCCGGGAAAAGTCACCTTCATCAGTTCGGGGGAAACGTCGCAGACCGGCGGTACGGTTTTCCGCAAATTGTCGGCATCCCTTCCGCGCGGATACCGGCTTGCCATTCTGGAAACGCCGGCCGGCTTTGAGCTCAATTCCGCGAAAGTCGCAGGGCGGGTCGGCGATGCGATCGCCATGCGCACGGCGGAATTTTCTCCGCAGATCGACGTGATCCCGGCGCGGCGGAAGGGAACGCCCTTCAGCCCGGATTCACCCGGAATTCTCGGTTTGCTTCCGGTTGCGGATATTGTGTATATGGGAGCCGGCAGCCCGACCTACGCGGTCCGTCAGTTGCGGGGCAGCCTGGCGTGGCAGCAGGTGCTGGCCGGCTGGCAGCAGGGTGCCGGGCTGGTCCTGGCCAGTGCCGCAGCGCTTGCGGTCGGTGCGTTCACCTTGCCGGTGTATGAAATCTTCAAAGCCGGCGAGGATCCGGAATGGAAACCGGGGCTGGATCTGTTCGGCCCCATCGGCTGGAAACTGGCGGTGATTTCCCATTGGAACAACGCGGAAGGCGGAGAGGATCTGGATACCAGCCGATGCTTCGTTGGGCGCGAGCGGTTTGACGCGCTTGTCCGGACCCTGCCTTCGGCGACAACGATCCTCGGGTTGGATGAACACACCGCGGCCATCCTGGATTGGACGTCCGGGAAGGGCAGGGTGGAAGGAAAAGGCTCGATCACCATTCTGCGGGACGGGCGGGAACAGGTGCATCCCGCGGACTCGGAGTTCCCGCTCGAGGAAATAGGGGCATACCGGATCCCGCCCGAGCCGTTCGGGGTGGAAAAAAGCGTATGGGAGGATGTCCGGGTCCGGCGTACGGAAAGCAAAGCGGATCCCATCCCGCCCCCGGAGGTATCGGCATTGTTCGAGGAACGCAAGCGGATGCGGAAGGATAAAAAGTACGCGGACGCCGACCGGATTCGGGAGGAAATCGAACGCAAGGGATGGAGTGTGATGGATACCCCGGACGGCGCAATCCTCCGGCCGCTGCGGAACGGTTGACGCTCGTCCGGCGGCTGGCTATAATCACACCACCGAGCGCGGAATTCATTTGCGGGTGTAGCCAAGTGGTAAGGCACTTGCTTCCCAAGCAAGCATTCGCGGGTCCGAATCCCGTCACCCGCTCACGATGGTATCAGGCTGGAGGAAAGGCTCCAGTCTGATTGTTTTAACCCAACGATAAAAAATCCGACCCCATTCGTTTTCTCTGTATCCCACCGTGTTTTGCAGAAGAAAAAGATGCAGTCAATCACCAAGCGCATTCGGGTATTACAAGTAGAGTGATTTTGCTTTTGATGGTTGGAGAAGCGTATAGTGAATCGACGATGTGCGAAAAGGCTCCGCGTACACGCGGAGCCTTTTACCTGACGCGCTTTCCCGCCTGCCGGGCAAAAAGCAAGATCAATCCCCCCGCCACATTCCCCGCCAGCGCAATCGCATACAACCAGTACGCGCCGACCGCATCGAAGATGACACCGCTGAGGGGGTAGACGACCAGGAACACCAGGTTGCGCACGACGACGGTATACAGCGCCACGGCCCGTGTTTGATGCTCGTGGGGCGTGTGTTCCTGAACGTATGCCACCACGCCGACCGTGATCATGCTGAAGGAGATCCCGATCAGCGCGCGGACGGCGACGATGGCCGGAATTGAAGGCCACAAGAGGATTGAGCCGCGCAATACGCCGTCGAGGATCATCCCGGCGATCAGGACGCGGCGTGCGCCATACTTGCGTGTCAACGAATCCGCCCAAAACATGCCGGGCAGTTCGACCAGCGCCGACAGCATCGCCGAGAAGCCGATCATCTGCTCGCCCGCCCCCAGTTGCTTAATGAAGAGCGGCTCGAACTGCCGGACACCCGCGACGGCGATCCACGACATCATCATCGCCAGAAACAGGGCCGGAATCAGGCGCCGCCGGTTGGGGATTGACGGATCCGACATCACGGCCGCGGGTTCCTGGCGGGCATCCAGGGAGGCATATTCGGCGGGGTGGCTGCTTATGGATGTAACGCTTGGATCCCCGCGAAGAGCACCCATGTTGCGCGAGGGCGGGCGCGGGGATGACGGGCCAACCGGCGGGCTCGCCGGCGTTGGTTTGCCGCCGCTTCGAAACAGGAACAGGATCGAGAGCGCCGCCAGCATGAAGATCGCGAATCCCGCGAAGCTGGTCTGGATGCTTGAGCGCTCGATCCACCACCCCGAGACCAAGACCATGATCGACCATCCCAGCGAACCCCACACCCGCACGCTCCCAAAACCGGATCCGGTCCCGCGCGTGGCGCGCAGCGCCAGCGAGGCGGCCGCCGGTTCCGTAGCGGAGGCAAACAGGGCGTTTCCCATGATCACAAGCACCATCGGCAGGAATGCCGTCTGCCGCGAAAGGATCAGCATGGTAACGACGTTCATCAGAATCGCGAATTGCAGAATCCGCTGGGGCGCGGCGGCACGGTCGTTCCAGCGGCCCCACTGCGGTGCGGCGAAGATCGCGACCGCGAACCCGATCGACGAAAGCATCCCGATCTGCAATCCGCTCAACCCCTGGCCGCGATAGAAGATCGGCAGGTACGGCTGGAGGAAGGACCCCCCGGCGAACCAGAGGAAGAAAAAAAGCCGGATGATCGAGGCCGGCCGGCGGAGGATGACGCGAAGGCGGTTCACAATGGGCGGGATTATATCCTGCGTCGGGGAGTAAACGGGAAACCTTTTCACCGCAAAGACGCAAAGAATTATTACAAAAACAATTCAAAATTTAAATTTGAGTTTTCCTTTTTATTCTCACCCAAATCGATAAATTAAAAAATCATCTGCGGAAAAAATTTAAAAGAAAATCCTGTTCAATCCTGTAAATCCTGTCCATTCCATTTCATGCTAAATAATTAATCGGCTCTTTATCCAAAGAATGCGAGTTTCTGGTGCGCCGCATGTTGTTCCCCCTTGACACTAGAACAAATGTTCTGCATACTGTGGACATGGAGAATGAACGCGCACTGGATGTATCGCAGCAGGCGCCGGCCGGGCTATCCGCGCTCTACGGGCCGGATTCGGTCCCGCTGGCGCTCGCGCTGACCGCGCAGATCGCGCTGCGGCGGCCGGTGTGGGTGATAGACGGCGGCAACCGCTTTGACGCGCTGTGGCTGGCGGAGTACATCGCCCGCGGCGGGCAGGCGCCCGAACCGGTTCTGGCACGGATCAACGTTTCGCGCGCGTTCACCTGCCACCAGATGGCCGAGCGAATTCTCTCGCTGCCTCCGGAAGCCGCGCCGCTGGTGATCCTGCACCTCCTGGATACGTTCTACGACGAGAACGTGCCGATCACCGAGGCGCGCCGGCTGCTCAACGCGCTCTGGCCGGTATTGCGCCGCCGCAGCCGCAGCGTTCCGGTGGCGCTCACCGTGCACCCGCCGCGCTCCGAACGCGTCGCGGACCGGGAATGCTTCTATGCCGGGATCCTGCGCCGGGCCGACCGGCGCGTGGGGCCGGAGCAGGAGGAGCCCGCTCCTCCGACTCCGCCGGCGCTTCCCGGATTTGATAACCCGCTCCGGGCGGATCCATGCGCAAAGACGGACCGGGGCTTCCGACATCCGCTTCCGCCTTTGACGGACGTACGGGCGGACGGCTCTCCGCCCGTACCATCCCCCCGTCTTCGTCCCGGAAGAACACCGGGGCTCAGCCACCCCTCTCCCCCTTCCCACAACGAGGGAAGGGGGAGAGGGGATGGGGGAGAGGCGGTTAGGTCAGGAGGGTGAATCATGGGACGGACCCTGGTTTCCATCACCCAACAATTGGCGCAGGCCGAGGAACGCCTCGGCCGCTACCGCCGCGCGCTCACCCGTGCCGACCAGAAAATCTTCGACGAGCTGTTTGCCCTGGCGCGCCGCCGGCTGGCCGCCTCCTCGATGGCCGCCGATCCGCTGCCGATGCAGATCATCCTGCTCGGGATGCTGATCGGCACCGCCTCGGCCGTGGCGGCCCTCGCGGCGCGCGTGGAGGCGCTCGAACATGACCGCCCGCTCCCTCCCCGCCTGGATCCTTGACCTCTACCCCGCACCGGAAGGCATGGTCCTGTGGCTGAAGACCGAAGACGGCCGCGCGCTGCGCGCGGTCGACGCATTGCCGATGCGCTTCTTCATCGCCGCGGAGCCTTCCATCCTGCGCGCCGTGTGGAAGGAAATTTCCGGTTGGCAAAAGGGGCTCCGTCTGGCGCGCGAGCGCCGCTTCGAGATCCACCGCGGCGAGGAGATCGACTTGCTGGCCGTCACCGCGCCGGGTCCGCCGGCCTACCGCGCCGCGGTGCGCGAGGCGCTCGCACGCTGGCCGGACCTCGCCTTCTACAACGCCGACCTCGACCCGGCGCTGGTCTACGCGATCGAGCGCAACGTGTTTCCCCTTGCGCAATGCCAGGTCACCCTGGAAGGGGCGCGGGTGCGGGCGATCGCCACCGACCAGACCCGCTGGGATCTGGCCGCCGATCCGCCGCCGTTCCGCATCCTCACCCTGCGCCTCACGGGCGAAATGCGCGATCCTTCGCACGGCTACCGCGCGCCGCTCGAGATCGCCGTGCCGGAGATGCCCACCCAAACGCGCACGTGGGATGCCCCGCACGAACTGGTCGAGGCGGTGCGCGATGCGCTCCAGGCCTACGATCCCGACATCCTGCTCACCGCCTGGGGCGATTCGTTCCTGCTGCCCGAGCTGATCGCGCTGGCGCGCCAGCGGGGCGTCGAGCTGCCGCTGAACCGCGACACGCGCCGCGGCGTGCTGCGCAAGCGCGAGCGCTCCTACTTCTCCTACGGCCGCATCGTCCACC
Organism: Anaerolineales bacterium; assembly: GCA_034430775.1. Classification (GTDB taxonomy): domain Bacteria; phylum Chloroflexota; class Anaerolineae; order Anaerolineales; family RBG-16-64-43; genus JAFGKK01. The sequence goes on from DAOUDU010000242.1 coordinate 9,467, forward strand.
GCCCGTCTTCGGTGTGGCTCTTTGGACGGTTGCACATCGACCGGCAGACCGCCTTCCTGGCCGACGAGTACGGGCTGGATGGATTGGTCGAACTGGCGCGCACCACGCTCCAGCCGCTGCAGCAGGTGGCGCGCACCTCCTCCGGGACGGGAATCAGCGCGATGCAGACGGCCGAAGCCTACCGGCGCGGATGGCTGATCCCCTACCGCAAGCGGATGCCGGAGGATTTCAAGACCGCCCTCGACCTGGTGCGCGGCGATAAGGGCGGGCTGACGTTCCAGCCCGAGCCGGGACTCTACGAGCACGTGCTCGAACTGGATTTCGCCTCGATGTACCCGAGCCTGATGGTCAAATTCAACCTCTCGGCCGAGACGGTCGGGCGGACGTGCCCGAAGTGCGCATCCCGAGCGCCTGTCCTAACCCCCGCTCCCCCGGCCCCTCTCCCCCTTCCCGTGTCACGGGAAGGGGGAGAGGGGTGCCCCGAGGGAACCGAGGGGCGGGGCGAGGGGGTTAGGACAGGGCCTGCGACGGGAGGGGAGCGAGGGGTTGAGGGGTCGCCCGCGATCATCCCCGAGATCGGCTACCCGGTGTGCCAGTGCCGCAAGGGGATCGTCCCGCTCACGCTCGCGCCGCTCCTGGAAAAGCGCCTCGCGCTCAAGCGCGCGTCGCGCGCGCTGCCCGAGGGGCCCGAGCGCGAAGTGATGCGCCGCCGGCAGGTGGCGCTTAAGTGGCTGCTGGTGACCTGCTTCGGGTACCTCGGCTACAAGAACGCGCGCTTCGGGCGGATCGAGGCGCATGAATCCACGACCGCCTGCGGGCGGGATACGCTCCTGCGCGCCAAGGAGATCGCCGAGGAGCGCGGCTACCTCTTCCTGCACGCGCTCACCGACGCGTTGTGGATCTACAAGGAGGGTTCGACCGACGCCGAGCACCAGGCGCTGGTGGAGGAAATCGGGCGCGATACGGGCGTGCGGATCGACATCGAGGGGCTCTACCGCTGGCTGGCGTTCCCGCCCTCGCGCCAATATACCGGCAACCCGGTCGCCAATCGCTACTTCGGCGCGTTCGAGGACGGTAAGATCAAGATGCGCGGGATCGAGGCCCGGCGCCACGATACCATCCGCTGGATCCGCGAGGCCCAGGCGGAGATGCTCGAGATCCTCGCCCGGGCGGAGAATGCGGCCGGGTACCGCGCGCGCATGGCGGAGGTGTTTGCGCTCGCGCGCGGGAAGCTGGCCGACCTGCAGCGCGGCGCGGTTCCGCCGCGGCAGCTTTCCATCCTGCACCGGATCTCGCAGCCGCCGGAGGAGTACCGCGCCAACTTGCCGGTGGCGCTGGCGGCACGGGAGCTGGCCGCGCACGGGGTGCACCTTTCGCCGGGGGAGGCGGTCGAGTTCGTGCTGACCCTCGGGGGCGGGGCGCGGCCGTATGACATCTGGCGGGAAACGGACCGGGCCGACACCGCCCGCTACCGCGAGCTCTTTCTGCGCATGCTCGAAAGCCTAGCCGTCCCGGCCGGGTACAACCGTGCCGGGATCGTCGCCGAGCTCGACGGCATCCGGCAGGATCCGCTGCCGGGGATGGAACGGGCCCTGATCGGCGGCTTGCTGCCGGCGGCGGCGTGAGAGGTCATCCCGAGCCGAAGGCGAGGGATCGGTCAATTCACATGAGTCACCGATTCCTCGGGGCCTGCGGCCCCTCGGAATGACTTTTCAGAGCTGTCCTGAGGCGGAGGAGGGGATCGGTTAAAATTGTTCCGATTCCCATGGCCGATCCGAACGACTCCCCCTCTCTGACCGATCCCACCGGGCGCGAGCACTTGCTCGCCGGGCCGGCTACCGGTATCGGGCGGGGGGTTGAAAACGACATCGTCATCACCAGCAAGCGTGTTTCGCGCGAACATGCCAGGCTGCTTCGCCAGAACCGGAAAATCCTGCTGGAGGATGCCGGAAGCACCAACGGCACCTTCCTGAACGACGAACAGATCCGCGAGCCGGTGGAACTGGCCGATGGCGACCGCATTTCTATCGGTGATGTCACCTTTGTCTTCCACGACCCGGAGACCACCCTGCGCGACTCCTCCACCGTCGAATTGGAAGTCGACCGTTCCTCGGGGATCGTTCGGCTTAATCGCAAGGTGATCGCGCTTTCCCCGAAGGAATTTCTCCTGCTAACCTACCTGTACGACCACCGCGGTCAGGTCTGTGCCAAGGATGAGATCGGCAGGGCGGTCTGGCCGGAATACCGCGAGGGGGTATACGATTATCAGATCGAGAATCTCGTTCGCCGCTTGCGCAACCGGCTGGAGCCGGATCCGGAAAACGTCCGCCTGCTTCTGAACTTGCGCGGTCTCGGGTACAAACTGGTCGTCTAGCATGAGCAAATTCTCATCCACGGAGGTCACAGAGGATCACGGAGAATAATACTAAAAAACATCCGTGCATCTCCGTGTGCTCCGTGGATATTGAATTGCATTATATTTATTCGAGATAGTCTCTGCCCCTTTTATTTTTTGTCTTCTTCGCCTTTTCTACAATTTGGTTGCCGGCTGTTAGCAAATTGTTAGCCGGCGGATAGGCCGCGCCGCGGTCACCAAGGTATCCTTTCCCCAAGGAAGGTGACCGATGACGAAATTAATTGCCCGCAAACCAAGGCCGACCGTTTCCCAAGCTGTCCCCGTTGCCGTGGGATTGATGTTTCTGTCGACGGGAGCATTCTTGAGCATCCTGACCCTGGTTCCGCTGACCAATTGGTGGTCGCTGTTCATCCTTTTCCCGGGATTGATCTTCCTCGGCACCGGCGCAATCCTGGCGGTTTCCCTGGGGTGCCGCAATTATGGGGCGCTTATGATCGCCGGTGCGGGTCTTGTGGTGAGCACCGTCGCGGCGATGTTCCTGTTCGAGGCGGATTGGGGAGCGTGGTGGCCGCTGATGCTGATCGTTCCCGGTGCCGCGCTTTTTCTGGTCGGGACGTCCGCTGTCGACCGGCCGGGGGTCCGCCACTGGGTGAGGATGGACCTCTGGATCGGCGCCGATATTCTGATCTTGGGTTTGGTGTTCCTTAGCAATAATTTCTCCCGGAGCGCCGTATTGGCCGCCTGGTATCCCTTTCACTGGTGGGGGATGTTCATCCTCATGCCCGGCCTGGGAGCGTTCTATAATGCGGCCAACGCGGTGCGATCGGGATTCGACGGGCGCCACCTGGTCGTTCGTTCGCTGGCAGCGTTCGGCCTGGCGGCCTGCGCGGTGACTCTGGCCACTTTCCTCAACGCGGGGTGGGCGCTTCAGGTTGCCGCCGGGCTGGCCTCCGCCGGAATCCTTTTCATCCTTTGATCGTACCCGAAATTCTCCATGGGAGCGGACGGCCATGAGCGACGGATCGTTGGAAGGCAGGACGTTGGGAAAATACCGGGTGCTTCAGCCCCTCGGCCAAGGCGGAATGGCGCGTGTGTATCGCGCCTACCATCCCCAGCTGGAGCGCTACGTGGCGATAAAAGTCCTCCGGCAGGATGTGGTCGGTGAGGCGGAAATGACCGCCCGCTTCAAGCGCGAGGCCAAGGCCGTTGCCGGTTTGCGTCATCCGCATATCGTACAGGTCTTCGATTTCGACACTGAGGACGGCCTGTGCTACATGGTGATGGAACTCGTCGAAGGCGATTCGCTGAAGGCGCGCCTGATCGATTACCGGACGCGCGGAAGCCGCATCCCCGCCGGCGAGGCGGTGCGCATCGTTCTCGGCGCGCTGGACGGCCTGGAATACGCCCACCATGCGGGGATCGTGCACCGTGATATCAAACCGGCCAACATCCTTCTCACCGGCGACGGCATGGCGGTACTCTCCGATTTCGGCATCGCCCAGGTGACGGGCGGAACGCATTACACATCGAGCGGCGCAATGATGGGGACCCTGCAGTACATGGCGCCGGAACAGGGAATGGCCCGCGGCGACGTCCGCAGCGACATTTATTCGATGGGGATCGTGCTGTACGAGTTACTGGTGGGTGAACCGCCGTTCGATGCGGATACACCCCTGGCCATCCTGCTCAAACACATGAACGACCCGCTTCCCATTCCCCGTGAAAAGAATCCGGAGATCCCGGAACCGCTCGAGCGCGTTCTTCTTAAAGCCCTGGCCAAGCAGCCGGAGGATCGCTATGCCTCCGCAAAGGAGATGGCGCAGGCGCTCGCGGAAGCGGCCGCGAACGCCGGGGTGGTCGTACCGGAACGGATATCGCGACCGCTTTCCTTCGTGGCGGCCGTTTCCGACCCCGATTCAGTTTCCATCTATACCTCGGCGGACCGCGCGAGGCTGGCGGACGCCCCGTTTTCCAAAGACCGGACGGACGCGGATCTGGAGCGGGCCATCGGACGCCGCGCCATGCCGGGGGATGGGTCCCACCGGACGGTCCGGATTCTACGGACGGTTTTTATCTCCCTCTCGCTCGTTTTGCTCTACTTCATGTTCGCTCTGACGGCGGCCGCCGCCCTGAACCGGGCGGAGATTCTTGAAATCACCTGGCCGGTGGTCATCCTGTTGCCGGTTTTCCTCCTGGGAGGTCTGGGAGAGGATTTTGGAAATCCGTGGGTATTCGTCCCCATGCCGCTGTTGCTGCTCACATCCATTCTGCTGGCATTCTATGTGGCCACCGGGTTGTGGGATTTATGGCCCGCATGGCTGCTCGAACCGATCGCTCTGTTCCTGGGCATAGCGGTTTGCGTGGGGGAAGCGTCCGATCCGCGGCACGCAGATTTCCGGGTGACACGCGTTTTCCGCCGGATCGTCACGGCCGTCGGATTGATCTTCTTCATCGGCTGGCCGCTCGCCATCTTCGTGAGTATCCTCGCACAATAGGCGGGGCAAAAAAAGGAGGCAACAATGAATCAAAAGGTTTCCGCAATGATTGGCACAATGTTGATCCTGCTGGGTGGTGCGTTCATGCTGATCAACATGGCCATCCCCGCGGCCGGAGCGTGGGTCTGGCAGACATGGCCGCTGTTCATCGTCGCGGGAGGCGCCATGTTCATGCTCGTTCCGTTCTTCTTTCGCCAGGAAAAATGGACAGGTGTTTTCTTCATCCCCGGAATGCCGATCCTGGTGACCGGGCTCTTGCTCTTGGTTTCCAACATCCTTAATAGCTGGAATATTTGGGATTGGGCTTGGTCGCTGTTGATCATTGCCATTGCGGCCGGCCTGATCCTCGCGGCGTTCACGACGCGGATCCTATGGATGGGTGTCCCGGCGATTCTGCTCGCCGCGACCGGGCTGATCCTGGGGTACTGCGCCGTCACCGGCAACTGGAGTGATTGGGTCTGGCTGTGGGGGCTGGAAGTGGCGGCCGTGGGCATCATGATCATCGCCGTGGGGATCTTGGCAAAGAATATGGTTGTGCGAACGGTAGGCTGGTCGTTTATCGGGTTCGGCGCATTCGCCGCCACCATCATGATGGCGTTGGCCGGCGAGAATTCGCGATACATGACTTTCGTTTCGGCGGCCATCCTGATCCTGGGTGGAATTGCCCTGGTTGTCGGCGGACTGCTGACCGGGAAAAAGTCGCCGGCACAATCCGAAACCCAAGTTTCCAATCCGTAAAGCTTTCGGAAAGGGCTAACCAGGAGCACCCGCCGGATTTTCCATCGACGGGTGCTCCTGGTCTGTGTAAGAAAGAAACCGTACTCTGGATCCATCCGCCGCCGGACCACGGC
>DAOUDU010000243.1:0-2427 GCA_034430775.1 Anaerolineales bacterium
GAGCTAACAACAGCACTATCTTCAAGAGTTTGAGCTCCTTCTGAAACCAGATTGGAGTGGATATGTTCGTCTCCCTTACCGAACAACAAGTCATAATATGCCCCGCGCATGCGGGAAGGATCGCCTTGATCAAAGACTCGTCCGTTCTCCAGAATTACTGCATAATCACAAAACGAAGCGACTTGATTGGAATTATGCGAAACCAGCAAAATTGTTTGTCCGGCTTTTCGAAATTCCTCCATTTTTGCATAACTTTTACGTTGGAACCGGGCGTCCCCCACGGATAAGGCTTCATCAATAATCAAGACATCCGGATCGATGCAAACCGCGGTGCTGAAGGTCAGGCGGGCCTGCATCCCGGTCGAATAGGTTTTAAAAGGCTGATCGATGAAATCCTCAAGTTCGCTGAACTTGATGATCCAGTCCATTTTGCTGATAATTTCCCGGCTGGACAGACCCACCATCAATCCCCCGATGTACACGTTATCCCGGCCGCTGAATTCTCCGTTGAAGCCGGTGCCCAATTCCAGGATCGAGGAGATCCGTCCGTTCACCTGCACATCCCCGGATGTTTTATCCAGAGTTCCGGTGATGATCTTGAGCAGCGTGCTCTTTCCCGCACCGTTGCGCCCCATAATGCCGACGACCTGGCCGCGTTTAACGTCGAAGGATACGTCATGCAGCGCCCGGAACAGTTTGTGCCGCGGCCGGCTGGTGGCCAGCTCCCAAAACATGTCGGCCGGCTTGGCGTAAATTTTAAATTCCTTGGTCAGATTGGAAACGCGGATGGCAACGTCGCCCGAATCATTCATAGCACATTCCCGAACATGACCTTGAGTTTACGGAAGAGGCGGTACCCAAAGACGAACATAAGCATGCTCATCAATCCAAACACGGCCCACGCCAACGGATGCGCAAAACGCCCGAAATATAATATGTCTTGATAGCACCAGATCATGTAGCTGAGCGGGTTGATATACAGGATGACGCGCAACGCTTCCGGCACCGATTCGGGCAGATACAGGATCGGAAGAATAAAAAATGCCACTGTTGAAAAATCCTGGACAATATCCTTGACATCGCGGAAATAGGCGCCGATCGCAGCGAGCAAATAGCTGACCCCGATCATGGCCAGGGCCTGCAGCAGGAACAGCACGGGCAATAACAGGTACGTCCACAGCAGGCCGTGGTGGGTGATCAGCGTATATATGGTCAGCATGGCCAGGAAGATGCACTGGGTGAACAGCGTGGCGGCGACGCTTTTTACCGGCAGTACCTCGAGCGGAAAAATCACCTGTTTGACGATATTCGCGCTGGAGGTGATGACGGTGCTGGCCTTCATCATGCATTCCTGAAAGGCAAGCCACGGGATGATCCCCGCAAGAATGTATGAGGTATAGTCCAGCGGCATGTCCGTCGACCCGCCGATGCGCGTTTTAAAAACGAAAGCGAACACAAAGATGTACACGAAGATCAGCACCAGGGGATGGCCGATCGTCCAGAGCGTGCCGAACAATTGCCCGCTGTAGCGTTCGCTGATTTCGCGCCGGGCCAGCTCGTACGTCAACTGGCGGTGCCTTGTCAGGAGCGAGATAAGCTCTCGAAACGCCTGGAAGTTGTATTTGGGGTTAATGGCGGATTTCATCGTTGGCCTTGGATCGAATCATTACATCATGGTGTATCGAAAAGAGAGATGGATACTTGCGTCGGCAGCCCTCTGAGAAAAGAATCCTTACAAGCCGCGCTCCGCCCCTTCGACATTCCGCGGTTGGAATCTCTACGAAAAGCGGTATGGAACGGCGTCCGGCCCGCGGGCGTTGCCGGGCCCGGGATCAGACGCCGTATTTTGGGGTAAAGACCTGCCGGGCGGACAGCTGAAGCGGAATCGCCTCGCGCTGAAAAAGCCGTAAAAGCACCCGCACCCGCTCACTGCCGGATAACTGTTCGTCGAAAATCGCTTCGTACCCCTGGAAGGGCCCGTCCCGGATGATGACCGTCTCTCCCGGCCGGGCGGCGGGGGGCGGTTTGCCGCACGGCGTTTGCATTCTCTCAACGCGTGTGCGGATCGCCTGGATCAGGTTGTCGGGTATGTATCCGGGGTCGTTCCCGAACTTGACCAGCCCGCTGGCGCCGGGAATCCATTGCAGGGTGGATTCGCCATGCTGGGTAATATCGAGGTGGACGAAAACATAGCCGGGAAAAATCGGCCGGGTTTTTCGCGCGCGGGGATTTACGGTTTTTACCGGGATGCGCGGCAGGAATGCTTCTATCTCCCGCCGGGTCAATTGCTCCCAAAGCAGGTTTTCATGGTTGGGTTTGCTATGCAACGCGTACCAACGGATGGCCAAGCGTATCAATCCTGGTAATTCGCTAGAGAAGAGCGCGGATGTACCATCCCTTTTCCAAAATCCAGCGTATGTGAAACCT
>DAOUDU010000244.1:0-2784 GCA_034430775.1 Anaerolineales bacterium
GATGGCCGTGAGGAGCGGCGTCGACCTGGAATGCGGCTGCACCTACAACATCCCATGCCACTTCCGGTCTCTCAAGCAGGCCAACCAGCACGATCTTGTCTCCGTCGAAGATCTGAAGCAGTCGGTCAAACGGTTGTTCACGGCGCGCTTCCGCCTGGGGCTGTTCGATCCGCCGGAACGGGTCCCGTATGCGCAAATTCCGTTCAGCGTCGTGGATTCGCCCGAACACCGCGAGACGGCGCTGGAAGCCGCCCGCCAATCGCTTGTTCTATTGAAGAACCAAGGTCATCTGCTGCCGTTGGATAAAAATAAAACCCGATCCATCGCCGTCATCGGCCCGAATGCGGATAACACCATGGTGTTGGAGGGCAACTACCAGGGCACGCCCGCCGAACCGGTCTCCGTTCTGGCCGGCATTCGGGCGGCGGTGCCTGCGGGAACCACCGTCCGCTACGCCAAAGGCAGCGGCATCACGAGCGAATCGGAAGAGGACATGGCGGAAGCGGTCCAGGCCGCCCGCGATTCCGAAGTCGCCGTGATGGTGATGGGGCTTTCGCAGCAGTTGGAAGGCGAGCAGGGCCAGCAGGAAGGCAATCCGCCGGGCGTCACCAGTCAAGGCGATCGTATGACTTTGAATCTCCCGCCGGTGCAGGAAAAACTGCTCCAGCGTGTGTTCGAAACCGGCACGCCCGTAATTCTGGTGCTTTTTAATGGAAGTGCGGTGGCCGTCAATTGGGCCGACGAACACATCCCCGCAATCCTGGAAGCCTGGTATCCCGGCCAGGCCGGCGGCACGGCCGTCGCCGAAGCCCTCTTTGGCCTGACCAACCCCGGCGGCCGGCTGCCGGTGACGTTCTACCGTTCGGCCAGTGACCTGCCCGCATTTGATAATTACGACATGGAAAACCGCACCTACCGGTATTTTACGGGTGATCCGCTCTATCCGTTCGGTTATGGGTTGAGCTATACGACGTTCGCCTACCGCAATCTGGAAATCACGCCGGTGGAAATACAATCCGGCGAGTCCGTCTCCGTTCGGATTGAGGTGGAGAATAGCGGAGGCGTTCTGGGCGACGAGGTCGTCCAGTTGTATCTGACGGATGTGGAAGCCGCCCAGCCCATTCCCCAGATCCAACTCCAAGGATTTGCACGCCTGCGCCTGGCGCCCGGTGAAAAACAAACCGTTTCCTTCACGCTCACGCCGGCCCAGATGTCGTTCGCCGGCGAGGACGGGCAGTGGATCCTGGGACCGGGCGAATTCCGGGTGTGGGTCGGCGGCGGTCAACCCGGGCGGCGGGCCGCAGCCGGTTTGGAGGGAAGTTTTTCCGTCCGCTAATAATCCTCGCAGCATACAGGGAGCAGACACCGGGACGGGCGGATGCGCCCGGATCCGGGCGGGAGGATGGTATGCGTATCGGATTGCAGATCCCCAACTTTACGTGGCCGGGCGTCCCGGAGGGAATCGCCGGGACGCTGGCTGAGATCGCCGGGGCGGCGGAAGAAGCCTGTTTTTCCAGCCTGTGGGTGATGGATCACTTCTTCCAGATCGGCGACCGTGAGCACTCACGGGGATTGGGCCCGGCGGAAGATGAAATGCTGGAAGGCTACAGCACGCTATCGTACCTTGCCGGACTGACAGAAACCGTCAAACTCGGCACCTTGGTAACGGGAGTGGTATACCGCCACCCCGGGATTCTAATCAAAACCGTCACGACGCTGGACATTCTTTCCGTCGGACGGGCGTACCTCGGGATCGGGGCGGCCTGGAACGAACGCGAAGCAACCGGATTGGGGATCCCATTTCCACCGCTGGCGGAACGCTTCCAACGGCTGGAAGAGACGCTTCAAATCGCGAAGCAAATGTGGTCGGAAAACAACGGGCGGTACGACGGCACGTTTTACCAGCTGGCCGAGACCCTGTGCAACCCGCAACCGATATCCAAACCGCATCCTCCGATCCTCATCGGGGGCGGCGGCGAGCGAAAAACGCTGCTGCTGGTGGCCAAGTATGCCGATGCCTGCAACCTATTCGGCCAAATCGGGCTCGATGCGGTGCGGGAAAAACTGGATGTGCTGAAACGGCATTGCGATTCCGTCGGGCGGGATTACGCGCAGATCGAAAAGACGGCGCTCGATTCGATTCATTTCGCCCCCGGCCAAAACACCGCCCGGGAAGTGCTCCAGCGGTGCAAGGAGTTGGCGGATGCCGGCATCCAGCATGTGATCTTCAACATGCCCAACGTGCACGAAATCTCTCCGCTGCGAGCGTTCGGCCGCGAGATCATCCCCACAGCGGCGGATTTTTAATCACCCATCCCAAGTCCCGGTTCGGAAAGTCCGCTTTCCCACCCGGGGAACACACCTTCTGCGTATATTATTCCTGGAGGGAATATTACCGTTTCCCTTCGTAAGCCACTAAGGATACAGATCAGGCTTCGAGAGGAGCAAATTCCATGGGAATCCTGCGGCAATTATTCGGCCCCAGCAAGGAAGAAATGTGGTCGCAACTCAGCCGGGAGATCGGCGCGGAGTACCAACCGGGCGGATTTTTCAAGGGGCAGGACCGGGTTATTCTGACGCACCGCGAGTGGGAGATCACCCTGGATACGTTCACCGTCTCAACCGGGAAATCCTCCACCACCTATACCCGGATCCGCGCGCCGTTCGTCAACCCGGACGGTTTCCGGTTTAACATCTACCGCAAGGGGGTCTTTAGCGGGATCGCCAAGCTGCTCGGTACGCAGGATCTCGAAATCGGCGATTCGTATTTCGACGACGAATTCA
>DAOUDU010000245.1:0-9720 GCA_034430775.1 Anaerolineales bacterium
CCGTTGACGATGTTTTGAATGAGATCGCGGTTGGCGGGGTTGGAACCGGCCGCGACCAGGGCGCGGATCGAGAAGGCGCGCAGCGCATCGCTGATCGACAGCGTCATTTCGGCGGAATCTTTCCGGCCGGTGAAGGGCAGCGAATCCGGGCCGCGTTGGCACTGGCTGTTGAGGTTGATCCGGCACACCTGGTTGGCGAGCTTGTCGATCAGCGTGCCGATCTTGACCGGGTCGTTGCCGAACAGGCTGGCCTGCTGGCCGAAATTCGAATTCGCGACGAATTCAAAGAACTCCCGCTCGTCGCGGTAGCTGCACACCGGGATGACCGGGCCGAACTGCTCCTCGCGGTACAGGCTCGTGTCCGGCGCAACCGGGTACACCACGGCGGGGAAGAACAGCGATTCGCAGGCCGTCCCGCCGCCGGGGTTGATCACGTTCGCGCCCCGGGCCGCCGCCTCGTCGACGTAGGCCTTCATCTTCGCCGCCTTGCCGGGTTCCGGGAGCGGGGTGATGCGGGTCTCCGGCTGCCAGGGCATTCCGAACGGGAGCGCGTTTACGGCTTGGCCGAGGCGCGCCAGAAAATCATCGGCGATCGACTCGTGGACGAAGAAGATCTTGAGCGCGGTGCAGCGCTGGCCGTTGAAGCCGAGCGCGCCGCGCACTGATTCCTTCACCGCATTTTCCAGGTCGGCGTCCGGCATGATCAGGGCCGGGTTCTTGGCGTCCAACCCGAGCACCGCGCGCATCCGGTGCGGGTGCGGGTGCTGCTGCTTGAGCAGGTCGCCCACCTTGCTCGAGCCGATGAAGGCCAGCACGTCGATCTTCCCGCTGCGCATTATCGGTTCGATGATCTTCCCGCCGCGGCCGTAGATGAAATTCACCACGCCCGGCGGGAAGGATTCCGCGAACGCGCGCAGCAGCGGCTGGTGCACCAGGGTTCCGAATTTGGCCGGTTTGACCACAGCCGTGTTGCCCATGATCAGCGCCGGAAGCAGGGTAGTGTAGGTTTCGTTCAGCGGGTAGTTGAAGGGGCCCATCGAGAGGCAGACCCCCAGCGGCGAGCGGCGGATCTGGGCGATGATCCCGGCGTCGAGCGCGAAGCGCGAACTGGTGCGGTCGAGCTCTTTCAGCGCTTCAACGGTGCTCCGGATGTACTCGACCGTGCGGTCGAATTCCTTGCGGCTGTCTTCCAGATTCTTGCCGATCTCCCACATCAGGAGCCGCACAACTTCGTCCCGGGCCGGGATCATCAGCGTGAGAAATTTCTCCACGGCTTCTATCCGGGACGCAACACTCATCGTCGGCCACACGCCGTGCCCGCCGTCCCAGGCCCGCGCCGCCGAATCCACCGCGGCCATCACGGTTGCGTCGTCCATCACCGGCGCGTGCCCGATCAGCGTGCGTTCGAGTGGCCCGCCTGTGCGCAGGTAGATCGGCGATCCCACCTCGCTGACCTCGCCCTCCCATGTGCGCACCTCGCCATCCAGCAGGTACAGCCTTTCATACCCGGAAGGATCCGGCCGCACTCCGGCAGGTAACTCGTCCGGGGCGGGGAAGGCTTGGAGCAGCTGTTGTTCCAATGAGGGGGCGGATGGTTTTGGCATATGGTCACCTCGTGGATGTGAAGTTGCGATCCCGGAAGATTTAGATTTCTCAGGCTATTCTATCTTTTTTTTATTTTTGGCAACTGTCCTAGCCCCCTATCCCAAGATGTTTCTTTTTAATGATTGTGTGCATTTCCCCTTCCCCCTTCCCCGTAAGGGGAAGGGGGAAGGGGCTAGGGGTAGGGGGTGAGGACAGGACCGGAAGAATCAGTAATCCGAAATGGAAAAGGGTTGAGTTTGTACTTGGATGAGGATGCAGATCGATATTTTCCCCAACTTTATCCTCCCCCGTTTGGAAGCAAACAGGGGAGTGATGGGAGGACAGGTCACGTCCGGATGATCAACAACCGTTCCCGTCCGGCGAGATCTTTTTTCACTTTTACAGACGCGTGCGGGAACAACCGCTGGGCCGTTTCCCGGGCTTCGCCCGCATGTGCGGCGTCGATCTCAAACAGGGCCAATCCACCCTCTGCCATTCGGCCCGCGCTTTGCTCGAGCGCGCGCGCGACCAACCGCAGCCCGTCCGGGCCGCCGTCGATCGCGAGCCGTGGTTCGAAGCGGATGACGGGCGAACCTTCCAATGAACGGGTCAGCGCGTATGGCAGATTGGCGCACAGGAGATCGACCGGGCCGCGCAGTGCGGTGAGCAGGTCGGCTTGGAGCAAGCGGATGCGATTGCGGACCCCATGGCGCGTAAAATTACGGCCTGCCACAACCAGTGCGGCGGCGGAAATTTCGGAGGCGATCACCGACAAGCCGGGGGTGTGAACGGCCAGTACGGCGGCGATGCAGCCGGACCCGCTGCCCAAATCCACCGCACGGATCGAAGATGCGGTTCGCCCTGTCTCCCGTGTGATTTCCGCAACCCACTCCAGCGCCGTGATTGCCAGCAATTCCGTTTCGGGCCGCGGGATAAGCACGTCCGGTGTGACTTCAAACTCGAGGCCGTAGAATTCCTGAATGCCTGTCAGGTATGCGAGCGGTTCGCCGCCGCGGGCACGCTGGACCAGCGATGCGTATCGGGCGCAAAGCTCCGGCGGAAGAGGAAGTTCCGGATGGGCAAGAGTCCAACAGCGGGGTTGTTTCCAGACATGCGCCAGCAATACCTGGGCGATGAGGGAGGCGGATTCGACCTGCCGTAATTCCCGCCCGGCCCATTCCAGCGCCGCGGCGGTGTCGGGAAAGAGGGGGGAAGCCGGGCCGTTCACGCTTCTCCGGCGGCCTGCAGCCGATCGGTTTCATCCTGACGCACGAGCTCGTCGATGAAGGGATCGATATCGCCGTCCAGCACCGCCGCCATGTTGTGCAGCGAAATCCCCACCCGGTGATCGGTGATGCGCGATTGAGGGAAGTTATAGGTGCGGATCTTCTCCGAACGTTCGCCGCTGCCCACCTGCGAACGCCGGTCCTGCTCGATCTCGGAGCGGCGCTTCTCCTCCTCGATCTCAAACAGGCGCGCGCGCAGGATCGACATGGCGCGCACCCGGTTCTGCAATTGGGAACGCTCGTCCTGGCATTGCACCACCATCCCGGTCGGGATGTGCGTCAGCCGGACCGCGGTGGAGTTCTTCTGCACGTTCTGACCGCCCGCGCCGGAGGAGCGGTAGACTTCCATTTTAATGTCCTTATCGGGAATGGCGATCTCCACCTCGTCGACTTCGGCCAGCACGGCGACGGTGGCGGTGGAGGTGTGGATCCGGCCCGAGGATTCGGTGACCGGAACGCGCTGGACTCGGTGCACGCCGGATTCGAATTTCATCCGCGAAAACGCGTCCTTGCCCTTTACCTCGAAAATGATCTCCTTGAACCCGCCGATCCCGGTATCGGATTGGGAGAGAATCTCGCTTTTCCAGTTGTGCTTCTCGGCGTAGCGGCTGTACATCCGGAAGAGGTTGGCGGCGAACAGCCCGGCTTCATCTCCGCCGGTTCCGGCGCGGATTTCCACGATCACGTTGCGCGCATCGCGCGGATCTTTAGGGAGGAGCATCGATTTCAGCTCTTGTTCCAGCGCGACGATCCGCGGTTCGAGCGCGGCCGTCTCGCTCTCCGCCATGGCTCTCAGCTCCGGATCGGGTTCGGTCAGCATCGATTTCGCCTGGGCGAGGGAATCCTGCACCTGTTTGTACGCGCGGTATTTATGCACAACCGGTTCGATGTCGGACCGCTCACGCGACAATTCGGCCACGCGCGTGTAATTCCCCGCGTTCTCGGCCATCAGGCGGTGTAATTCCTCGTAGCGGGCTTCGAGCCCCGCCAGTTTTTCAATCATGCGACCTCTGTTGTTGGGGGTATTCCCGAACCGTTGCTTCGGTGAGGCGGAATTATATCCCTAACCTATGAATCGCGGATTACGCGGATAAATCCAACCCTCTTCCCCCGTGTTCCCCTGTTTTACGATTCCCCTTCCCCTTATGGGTATAATTGGTAAAATTTTTTCCATACGGGCCCATGTCCACAACCCCTAAACCGGCATCCAAGAATCCAATAAAGCGTGTTCTCGCGTTGCGGGATTTCCGACTCCTGCTCGGAGGCACGGCCACGTCGATCCTGGGCGACCAGTTCTATCTGATCGCCACCCCCTGGCTGGTCCTGCAAATAACCAACGATCCGCTGATATTGGGGCTCGTCATCGCACTGGGCGGGATACCGCGCGCGGTTTTTATGCTGGTCGGAGGAGCCTTAACCGACAGGTTTTCCCCGCGCACGATCCTGATCGCTTCGGACCTCATGCGCCTGGCGTTCACCGGCCTGTTGGCGGTGGCGGTCTTCACCGGAACCGTTCAGATGTGGATGCTGTATGCCGTCTCGCTTGGCTTCGGCTTGGTGGCGGGGTTCGCCATCCCGGCCGGCAACAGCATCGTGCCGCTCCTGGTGGAGGAGCGGGATTTGCAGGCGGGCAATTCGATCATTTTAGGGTCGACTCAACTGGCCGGATTCGTCGGCCCCACACTGGCCGGCCTGCTGATCGGCGGACTCTCGGATTCGCCGATGGGCGTCGGACTGGCGTACGGCGTCGACACGTTGAGTTTTGCCGTTTCTGCGGCTGTATTGCTATTGATGAATTCCGGGAGGGGCGGCGCACTGGCCCGGGCCGCCGAAAAAGCGGACGGAATCCTGCAATCCATTCTGACCGGCATGAAATTCCTGTGGGAGGATCAGGGCCTGCGGCTGATGTTCGTGGTCGTCACGGCTGTGAATTTCCTCTTCATCGGACCGGTGCTGATCGGCGTACCGGTGCTTGCCAATCATTACCTGCCGGAAGGGGCGGTGGCGTTCGGGCTGCTGGTCTCCGCCGTGGCGGGCGGCAACCTGATCGGGTACATTCTGGCCGCGCAGCTGCCCCGCCCGGGGGGGAAGTTCATCCGGGTCTTCCTCCTCGTGGCGCTGGCCGGCTTCGGCCTGGCGATCGGGTCGCTGGGATTCATCCGGCTGACGGCCGTGCTGTTCGTCATCATCTTCCTGCTCGGGCTGGGGAACGGGTACATCACGATCCTTGTCCTGACCTGGATCCAATCGCGCACACCGCGGGAGATGCTGGGACGGATGATGAGCATGCTGATGCTCACCAACACCGGCCTGAGCCCGGTCTCGCAAGCCGTTTCCGGGGCGGTGATCAAGATAAGCTTTTCGGGCATGTTTATCCTGGCGGGCGCGGGATTGCTGCTGGTCCCGCTGTGGACGGCCTTCCAGCCGGGGCTGAAAGCCGTCAGCGATGAACTGGCGATGAATCATCATTTTGATAAGGAATTGGAAAACAGCGACGATTGAGCGGTTGCATCCGGAATCCGGAGTTGGGAACAAAAAAGAGACCCGTCAAGTCTCTTTTTTTCTTTCGGAAGCTTTTATGGACGTCACCCCCGCGTCTGCCCTCGCGAAGCATCCCGGCTCGGGTCTGGTTCATGCGCCGGGATGAACGCGAAGCGAGGGTGATCTTTACGGGGATCCAGATCATACTTTCCCGGATTATTATTGAGTATTCCTGGACGCCCATTAACATCGCGGGCATGACGAATGGGAGTTTCTATTCCTTGCTTTCCGCGCGCCGCAGATTGAGGATAGCCACCACCACAAAGTAGATCGCCGCGAAAAAAAGCGAGAACGTCAGCGCAAAGATAAAGGCCTCGGAGTTGGACCGTGGATGCCGGAACCAATCGAAGATTTCCTTGACCAGCGGCTTGGGATTGAGCAGTGCATCCCAGCTGTTGAAGCGCAGGAAACGGCCGATGTAGATTCCGAACCCGCCCGCCACCAGTGAACCCAGGGCGAACAACCAGCTGATGATTGCGCCCAGCGAGCGGCGGACCAGGGACTGCATCAGGATCAGCGACACCATTCCCAGGTAACAGCCCGTGAAGGCGAACGCCATGTAGAGGATCTGGTCGAACCAATAGGGCATATCCTCCCGCGGACGGAGGTGGACCAGATCGGTGATCAGGTACGGCGCGTTCGGGAAAAAGAGCAGCCAGACGACCGCGCACACCAGCGCGATGACCGCGCCGAGGCACGACCCCTTGCGATAGGCGTTGTATGCGATGAGGGCAAAGACCGCCGGGATCCAGGCCAGGAACAGGTTGAAATTCAACGAGGCGTAGACTGTTGAATCGGATTTCAGAAAACGGATGATCCACAGCAGAATGCTCATACTGCTGCAGACGATCATCGTGAATACCAGAAGCGCCTGATGGCGCAGGGCGAACCTCCCGACAATTGCTTTTATTACAGGTTGGGTATTTTCAGTCTGCATTGGTATTTTCCCTGTATTCCAAACAAGCGGCGGCCGGCCGCCCTTCGGATTATTCGGTAAAACCCTCCGGACCTTATGTGCGGATGAGGTAATCCCCCTCGGCCACCCACTTGTAGGTGGTCAGTTCGCGCAACCCCATCGGGCCGCGGGCGTGCAGGCGCTGGGTGGAGATGGCCACCTCCGCACCCAGCCCGAACTGTGCGCCATCGGTGAAGTGTGTGCTGGCGTTGACGTACACGGCGGCCGAATCCACCTCCGCCATGAATCGCGCCGCGTGTTCCTTGTTTTCGGTCAGGATTCCATCCGAATGATTCTGCGAATGCCGGGCGATGTGTTCCATCGCTTCCTCGAGCGTATCCACCACCTTGAGCCCGAGGATCAGCGCCATCCACTCGGTGTCGAAATCCTCCGGACCCGCCGGCAGGACCGAAGCGGGCAGGGGGTCGCCAAGGTAGGGGAGGGCGCTTTCATGGGCGCGGAAGGTGACGCCGTCTTTTGCCAGGCGCGCCGCCACCATCGGCAGGAACTTGGCCGCGATGGCGCGCTCCACCAGGACCGTATCCAGCGCGTTGCAAACCGACGGCCGTTTGGTCTTGGCGTTGTGGATCACCTCGACCGAACGCGCCAGGTCGGCGCTTTGTTCAACATACAGATGGCAGATTCCCACCCCGCCGGTGATGACCGGGATACGGCTGTGTTCGCGGCAGAAGCGGTGCAGGTTGCTCCCGCCGCGGGGAATGATCATATCCACATAGCCATCCAGCGCCAGCAGTTCGGTCACCCGCGCGCGGTCAGGGTCGTCGACAAAGAGGACGGCATCTTCGGGGAGCCCGGCGGTGCGCAAGGCGTGATGCACTGCAGCCACCAATGCCCGGTTGGAATGGATCGTCTCACTCCCGCCGCGCAGGATGGCCGCGTTGCCGGTCTTGACCGCCAGCCCGGCCACGTCGACCGTCACGTTCGGGCGGGATTCGTAGATCACGCCCAGCACCCCGAGCGGGACTCGCTGGCGCCAGAGATGCAGGCCGCCGGGGCGCGTGGATTCGTCGTAGCGCTCGCCGACCGGATCCGGGAGATCGATCACCTTGCGCAGATCGGCGGCGATCCCATCCAGCCGGGCGGGCGTGAGCGTCAGCCGGTCAATCAGACCTTCGGCGAGGCCGGCGGTTTTTGCCGCCGCCACATCCTTGGCATTGGCGTCCAGGATCGGCTGCCGGTCTTTGCCGAGTAGTGTGGCAAGTTCCGTCAGTGCCCGGTTCTTTTGATCGGTCGGCGCCTTGGCCATGATCCGCGATGCGGCGCGGGCGCGTGTACCGAGGTCGGTCATGTTCACAGACATTAGAATCTCCCTATCAGGGGGTAAATTCTAACACTATTGGCATTTTCGCCTTCGATACGCGGATTGTTAAAAACGAAAGAGCTTTTCTGTTCATCCACGTCCACCTGGGATTTCCGGCGCTCATGGAATTCGGTTCCCGGGGTCAGGAGGTCCTGCCACTCCCGGTAAGCGAGTTTCCTTTTAATAGACTCGTCGAAATCGGCCGGCTCTTCGTCGGTCGGGCAGACGGCGTGCCACATGAGCATGATGATGAAGCCTTCCGCATGCCGGCGGATGGCTTCGTCGACGGTCTGCTGGCGGAAGGTGATCCCGTCCCGGCTGCCCGCGGCGCTGAAGCCGAAATCCTGCCCGAAGACGGCGGGGTAGCGGCCGGTGCTCTTCTCCATCCCCGCCAGGCGGATTGACCCGAGGAGCGGCGCGCAATGCTGGCCGGTGAGCGTATGCTTGCCGGAGATCTCGTATAGGTAGTGAAGATGCTGCACGGCTTCAGGGGACGGGTTGGGGGTGACGGGAAGAATGACGGGATTGGGCTGCATCGGTATGGTAACTCCTGAATGCAATAATTACCACTCCCGGCCCATGCGACTCAGAGAATCACCAAATCGTTCCTGTGGATTATTTCATCTCCGAAGTTGAATCCGAGGATGGTTTCAATCGCTTCGGATTTTTTACCGATGATGCGCGCCAGATCGCTTGCGCCGTAGTTGGCGATCCCGCGGGCGATTTCCTTGCCCGACGGATCCAGGATGCGGATCGAATCGCCGCGATCGAACGTTCCCTCTGCGGATTTTACACCTACCGGGAGAAGCGAGCTGCCGCGGGCCAGCGCCTGCACCGCGCCGGAATCGATCTGCACCGCCCCGGTTGCACGGCCGCCGGCCAGGATGTAGCGCTTGCGGCTTTCGACGGAGGTCGCCACCGGCAGGAAGCAGGTGCCGACGCTGGCGCCCTCGGCGGCGCGCAGGAGCACATCGGGCGTTTCCCCCGAGGCGATGATCACCGTCGTCCCCGACCGCCGCGCCAGATCCGCCGCTTGGAGCTTGGTCAGCATGCCCCCGGTACCCAGGCCGTTCTCCGTGCCGCCGGCAGCCTTCCAAAGGCTTTCGGGGATTTCCGGTTCGCCGACTTCGTTGACCAGGATTGCATCCGGATCGGACCGCGGATCGGCGGTGTAGAGGCCGACCTGATCGGTAAGCAGCACCAGCAGATCGGCGTCGATCAGATTGGCCACCAATGCCGAGAGGTTGTCGTTGTCGCCGACGCGGATCTCCTCGGTGGCGACGGTGTCGTTCTCGTTGATGATCGGGATGGCGCCGTGGTCGAGCAGCGCGGTGAGGGTGTTGCGCGAGTTCAGATAGCGGCGGCGATCGGCCAGGTCGGCGCGGGTAAGCAGGATCTGTGCGAGGGTGAGGTTGTACATCCCGAAGACCTGCTCGTAGAGCGCCATCAGCCGAGGTTGGCCGATTGCGGCAAGCATTTGTTTGGCGGGCAATCCCTTGGGTAGTTGGGGGAAACCAAGCCGCTCGCGGCCGGCCGCCATCGCGCCGGAGGTGACCAGGATGACGCCGGTACCGTTGGCGCGCAACGCGGCCAGCTGGCGGGCGATCTCTACCATGTGGGGCATGGAGAGGTGCGGGGTGCCGGCGGTGAGGGTGGACGTGCCGAGCTTGACGACGATGCGGTGAAACGCCATTCCCATTTTCCTTCGCGGCCGCTTTTGTGCGGTTATACCACAGATGCGGAGCCGGGATTGACCTCCAAAAGGAAGTACGTATCTCCTTCCTGATGGTGCGTGATGCAAAAACCGCGCTTCTGATAGAACCGAACGGCGTCTTTCCAGGTTGAGGTGGTTTCGAGGATGATTCTCCGGCAGCCGGCCGCGCGCGCGTCTTCGATCAGGCGCTGGAGAATCGCGTCGCCGATCCCGCGCCGGCGCACATCTTGCCGGACGGACATGCGGCGGATTTCCATCTCGCCTTCCGCGCGCGGTACGAGCGCGCCGGTCCCGACGATTCGGCCGGCCATTTCCGCGA
>DAOUDU010000246.1:0-31991 GCA_034430775.1 Anaerolineales bacterium
CCGGGAGCGTCAACCCGGCGCATATCACCAGGACCGCGGCGCGGGTCATTAATCCGGCCCAGGCGGCCGCGAGGAACAGCAGCGCCAGCATGCCCAATCCGAGCGCCCCGGACAGCGCGATCCGTTCCAGTGCGGTTAATCCCGCATCGCGGAAGAACCGCCGGCCGATCCCGGCCGCGATCCACAGGATCCATCCGGCGGCCGACAGGTCGATCAGCACATCCCGAATCCTTTCCCAGGCCGCGGGAGGAAGCGGTTTATGGAAAATGTAAAAAACCGCGATCGGGAGGATTAACCAGAGGAATGCCGCGCAGAAAACCAGAACGCGCCGAAGCGGGATTTTTTCTTCGGACGGGGAGCCGTTCGGGGAAGTGCCCACCTGGGATCGGTCGGTCATCCGGTTGCGCCTTCTTCATTCAATGAAAGAATTGGGGAGCGGGAGGCGGTCTCAACCATTATATGGAGGGGCGGAGTAGATGTCAAAAAGAGGTAATGCGTCATGCCCGAACCTGCCCCAGCCGGAGAATTATGCACATTGAAGTTTTGTGGCCCCCTGCTAAGTTCACACCGCTGCGCGGTGCAAGCGCACGGGTGACGAACGTCCATGAGACCGAGGTGGTGATACCCCCATCCGCGCAGGCCATTCATGATACGATTATTCCAACCGGTCCCCGCCGCCGCCGGCGATCCGGCATCCGCCCCCTGGAGGAAAATCCCATGTTGAATTCCATTCGCCGCGGTTTCGGGTTCCTGAAGCAGGCTGCCGACATGGCGGCCAAGGACCCCGACCTGCTCAAGCCCTCGTTGTACGCCATGATCGCCGGGGGGATCGCCACCCTTATTCTGGCGGTTCCCATACTCATCGTGACCCTTCTCGCGGGAGACGGCACTATCGGCCAGATCATCCTCGCCATAATGGGATTTGCCGTCCTCTTCGTCCAGTACGCCATCACCTACGTCTTCGCCGGGATGACCGTCCGCCTTGTGCACGATTACCTCACCCAGGGCGACGGCCGGATGGACCAGGCCTGGGCGACCGTGCGGCGGGATTTCTTCGATATCCTCAGCCTGGCGACGGTCTCCGCGCTGGTGAAGCTTGTGGAAAACATGGCGAATTCGCGGCGGGGAAGGCAGCGGAATGCGGCCGCCTCCATCGCCGGAGTGCTCGCCTCCATTCTCAATAGGGTCTGGACCGTCGCCACCTTTTTCATCCTGCCGGCGATGATTCTTGAGGATCTCAACCTTGGCCAGGGAGTCAAGCGGGCGACGCAGATCATCAAGGATAATCTCCTGCTGGTGGCGGTAACCGAGATCGGCGTCGGTTCCGTCGTCGGGCTGATCGGCTTCGTCCTCTTCCTGATAGCCGCCGCGTTGGGCGTGGGATTGTTCCTTCTGATCGGCGCGCTCGCCAATTGGTCGACCGCCGCGATCCTGATCGGAGTCGGCGCGGGCGTCCTCACGGCCGGCGTGATGATCGTGGCGATCCAGGTTCTTTCTTCCTACGTCACGACGGCCTACCACACCTGCCTGTTCATCTGGGCCCGCGATGTGGAACAAGCCCGCACCCGCGGGGTCGCCGATGCGCAGGTGGCGGCGCCGGCGCCGATCGCCGCGCTCGTCTCGGTTTGAAAAAATGAAATCAACAGCGCCGGTCCACAGGACCGGCGCTGTTTCCGAGACCGAGGCGGTTGTAAGGGCGATCCAATGGATCGCCCCTGCTATTACTACCTAATCCATCCAGCCATACTGACCGAAACACTCTTCGTCCATCCCGCCCACCGTGACGTACAGCCATCCGCGGTCCGCATGGACCGGATACTCCGCCGCGACCGAACTCGCCCGCAGCAGGCGCAGCGCCTCCGCAACCGGCCAACGGTACGACTGCCAGGCATCGGTGTGGGATTCCTCCATCCGCGCCAGGCGGCAGGAGAGCCCGGCCCCGATGCTGTCCTTTTCCGGCTGCGGGCTGGTCGCGTAGAGCGCCAGCAGTTCCGGCACGGCATCCGCCGAAAGCTGCTGGAAGTATGCCGTATCGAGGGCGGTTCCGTACCGCTCCGTATCCGCCTCATACGAACGCAACCCGTTCATGCGCACAATGGTCGCGTCGACATTCAGGATGGCGAGCGTGAGCGCGAACCCGAACGCCACCGTGACGGCCGCCGCGCTGAACCAGCGGATGCGCCCGGCGATCTCGAGCGCCGTCGCTCCCACCAGGAGGATCCCCAGCCAAAGGATGAACACGTGGGTATACAGCCGCAATCCGGTGAAGCCGTACGCGTCTTCATACAGCGCCAGCCGCCGGTAGGAAGAGACGAGGATGACCACGACCATCGCCACCAGGAAGGAGCCGATCGCGGAGTAGATCTTCCGCCGCAGCGGATCCTCGCGCCGGGTGAGCGAACCGAACCCGAGAAAGAGCATCAGGCTGAAGAAGGCCACCGCCACCAGTTCGCCGAATCCGCGGCGCGCGTATTCCGAGTAGGTGAAACCCTCGGCGGTGATGTTTTCCACGCCGCCGAAAAAGTATCGGAACTGGATGATGACAAACGCGGCGAACAGCAGGCACACGCTGCCCAGCACCACCGCGGATTCCACGAACCCGATGAACGGCTTGATCCGCGGAGTATCCGGCTGCGACAACCACTCTTCCCGGCTGGATAGAATCGCATGCAGGAACACGCCCGCCAGCAGGTACATCCCGATCAGGATGTAGGCGGTCCGGAACAGGTATTCCGGCAGGCGCTCGATGTCGAAGAAGTATTTCAACGCGCGTTCGAACACCGGATCGGCGGCGGCCAGCAGCGTGGCGAACACCAGCACCACCGGCAACGCCAGAACCAGCCCGCGCAGGACAGCCGGCAGTCCGCGCCGCCAACTGGCGGCGCCGGACGCGGCGGCATCCGCGGGATTCTTTTCCGGCGGCAGGAGGGCCGGGTGGAGCGCGGCCGAGGCGGCGAGTTTAAACGCGGCGATCAGATGATCGACCACCCCGTAGAACGGCCAGTTCCCGCCGCGGTAGGTGTACGCCAGGATCATCAGCAGCCCCAGCGAAAGCGCCCCGCCGCAGAGCACCGTGATGGGTTCCACCCGCAGGAAGGTGATCGCCGCCGAGGCCAGGATGCATGGAATCAGGATGGCGCTTTTCCAATTCGGCGCCGCGCCGGATACCGCGGCCGACAGGATCCCGGCCGCCAGGCATACGACGACAAACAGGAAGAAGCAAATCCCCGGCGCATGCCCCCAGAAGAGCACATCGAACAAGACGGCGGCCGCCAGAGCGATCCACCAGATCCATTTGCGTTGAGCCATTCTGCCTCCCGGTCGATGATTTCCGTCAATATAACAAAGTCAGGAAAACGCTTCCAGCACCCGGGTGCCTGGGCTTTGGTCTTTGGATTCAACCTGTAAATTCCCGAAAATAAGCCGGATTTCACACCCGATAAGAAATACACCCGCCGAATACACCTTCCGAACCATGACACTACACCCTTCTCCACGCCATGATTAGGCTCAGGATAAACGATCCATCCGGAAGCACCGGTCCGCGGATAGCGCGGCGTTCACGGATTTCACCGACGATCAAAATGGGAACAAGAAAAAAATCCGTGTACTCCGATTTTATCTGGCCACTCCGCGAGCGGAACTGCGCTTCGGAAACGCATCACCCGCAACCGCATCTCACTTATCGCTTACAGAGAAAGGCGTCCGCCATGCATTCCATGTTTTTTCGCCTCGCATTACCCGTGATCGATCTCTATGAAAACCTGATGTTCGATATCGATATCCACCGGTATGCACCGCTGCCGGTTGGTCCGAAAATCCTCGTCTCCAACCATCCCAGCACCACCGACCCGTTTCTCATCCTGGAAATCGCCCCGGAACCGGTGCACATCCTCATCGACCAGCGGCTTTTCCAGGTGCCTGTCTTCGGGATGTATCTGCACCTGGCCGGCCATATTCCGGTCCGGCCGGAAAGCGGCGGGGTTGCCTACCAGTCCGCGCTGCACATCCTCCGGCTGAGAAAATCGGTTGCATTGTATCCGGAGGGCGCGATCAGCCCGCTCACAGGGGGAACCCACCGTCCGCGCACCGGCGCCGCACGGCTGGCGCTCGAAGCCGGAGTGCCCGTCGTGCCGATCGGGGTCGCGCTGGACCGCTCCCGCCTGCGCCTGATCGAAACAAAAGTAAAAAACGAACCGGCCCTCGGCACCTGGTATTTCCACGGCCCGTATGCCATCACCGTCGGCCCGCCGATGACCTTCCGCGGCAGCGTGGAGGACCGGGAGCTGGTCGACAAGATCTCGGGGGAAATGATGAGCTGGATTTCAAGTTTGGAAGATGAAAGCCGGCGACGGCTGGACGCCGGCAAATCCGTTCAACGGTCCGGCGCCGGTCTGCGCACGGTGATCGGCGAAGTGATTTATGAATGACCGCGCCCGCAGCGGAGCCGGTGCTCCGCCGCTCACGGTGGAAATCCGGGTCCGGGGCTGGCTGGAGCATGAACCGGCCGCAAAATGGTTCCCCGGATTCTCTCTGCAGCGCGGGAAGAACGGCGAATCGCTGTTGCGCGGTCCGTTGCCCGACCAGGCCGCGCTGTTCGGGGTCCTGCACCGGCTGCGGGATCTGGCCATCCCGCTGCGGTCCGTGAATATCCTCGGTGATTATCAACCAAGCCGCGCGCCTTTCACCGCGCGCGAGAAAGCTCAAGGAGAATTGACCATGAACGCTGCAGCGCTCCCCGACCCGCATCCCTCGGGGGAATCGGTTCTGATCACGGGTTGTTCGTCAGGGATAGGACTGGCGACCGCGCTGTACCTGGCGTCGCACGGCTTCCACGTCCTGGCCGCGGTCCGCCGCGAGCCGGATGCCGAGCGCCTGCGCGGTTTCCACCTCTCGAACCTGGAACCGGTGTGCCCTCTGGACCTGGCCGATCCCGCGCAAATCGCCGCCGCATCGGCCGCGATCAAGGAAAGCCTGTCCCGCAAAGGGCGGGACCGGCTCTATGCGGTCATCAACAATGCCGGCGGGGGATTTATCGCGCCGGTCGAGCTCATGGATCTCGGCCGGTTCCGCACGGAGATCGAAACCCGCGTCATCGGGCCGATGGCGCTCCTGCAATCGCTCCTGCCCCTGGTGCGCCGCGCCCGCGGCGGGCGCATCCTGTGGATCGCCACCCCCGCCCTGGTGGCAATCCCCTACGTCGCCAGCATCCACGCCGGCGAATTCGCGATGAACTGCATCGCGCAAAGTCTGCACCTGGAGCTCTCACCCTGGCGGATCCCCAATATCCTGATCGGCTGCGGCGGGATCCGGACCGCGGCACCGGGCCGGACGAAATCGGAGCTCGCGGCATCCCTGCGCAGCTGGCCGCGGGAGACATCCGACCTGTATGCCAAATCCCTCCAGAAACTGCAGGATCAGTTTGAGCAGTTCGACCGGCGGCGGACCGAACCGGAAGCGGTGGCGCGGACGGTCTACGCCGCGCTCACGGCCGGAAAACCCAAACGCAAATACCTCGTCGGGCATCTGGCGGGATGGATGAATCTCGTACGGCTTTTTCCGCAATCGATCGTCGATACCGTCTTCGCGAAGCGGCTCTGAGCCGGCTGCCGACGGCGCAGGCAGGCGCATCGAAAGTTCGTCATTCCCGCGCGTTCTTAGCGGGAATCCATAAGAAACCTATTCACCTCTCTTCTTTTTTACGAGGACTAGATCTGCTGGATGCCCGCTTAAATCGCCCTTGCTCCGCAAGCATTCCCACTCTAAAACCAAATCCGAGTGGGAATGCTTCACGAGGGCGGGCGCGGGCATGATCCCTTCCCTCGCTCTGCTCGGGACAGGCTGCCTTCGGCTCGGGATAGGCTCATTGGGTAAAGCGATTGATTCCAACACGCGGGCATGTCATATGGTCGTCATCCCCGCGTGTACTAAGCGGGGATCCATGACAAACACTTACAAAACCCGACTCTATATGCAAAATCCCTGGATGCCCGCTCCGACGGGTCGGGCCGGGGGCGCGGGCATGGCGGCCATCCGACGTGGCGGCATCCTGCACCAGGCATCCATCGCCGGGCAATCGGTATTTTCCCCTTGGGATATAATCAAGCCGAGAACCATCCGCCGGAATACCATGGACGAACCGACCCACCATCCGCTCTTGCCGCGAGCCATTTCCCTTGCCCAATCCGGGAGGGTGGAAGACGCCCACGCGCTGTTGCACAATATCACCAGCGAGGATCCCACCCAGGAATTGGCCTGGTTATGGCTTGTCCAAACCGAACCCGATCATCAGCAGCGGATTCAAATTCTGGAAGAGTGCCTGCGCCACAACCCTCACAGTGAATACGCCCGCAAAGGGTTGGCGGGTTTTCGGACCGGTCCCCTGACCGGAAACCGCCCCCCGGGAAAGCCCCCCACGTATTACCGGCCGAAGAAAGGCACCGGACCGATGAGGCGTTCCGGCTGCCGGTGGAAAACCCTCCTCGTGCTGGCCGCGCTGATTGCGGGAATTACCCTGGCCGTCGCTGCGGTTGTGTTTTATCCGCAATGGCGCGTGTACGTCGGACTGCCGGAAAATCCCCTGGCGATGATTCCAGTCCCGTTGGGGAATTCCCCCACGCCCGCCCAATCCGCCACGCCGGCGGAGACCGCGACATTCACCGCAACGCTTTCCAAAACACCCACCGTAACCCTCACGCGGACAAAAACCTTCACGCCGTCCCTGACCTACACTCCAACCTTCACACTGACCCCGACTTTATTTCTGGGATCCCCGGTTGCGGATGAACCGGCGCTTCTTTTCCTGGACAGCGAAAGCTGCAGCGTGATGCGGCTGCCGATCTCCGGCGGGGTTCCGGAATCCCTCACCCAGGAAATCCCCGCGGATTGCATGCAGCCGCGGATTTCACCCGACGGACAGAAACTGGCCTTCATTGCGAATCCGCCCGGCAATCAGATCGTGACGACCAACCTGGATGGCTCGCGGCGCAGGGTTTTCACCAAGCTGCCGGTAAGTTCGGGAGCCGGGCGGACGATTTGGACTATTGCCTATTCACCGGACGGGCAGCAGATGGCGTTTGTGGCTTCCGGCTTCACCAAGGATCCGCAGGGCGTACTGCAAATCGACGATAATTTTGGTTTTTTGTATACCGCGCCGGTCGCCACCGGATATGCCAAACAGCAGAAAGCGCTGGGAATCGAATCCGGCCTGGCGGACGGGATACTGTGGTCGCCGGACGGGGAATGGGTTTTTTCCTACGACCGGGGCAATCCATTGGAAGAGGCCTCTTATCCGTTCGCATTCCGCGCCAAGGATTCGCGCACGGTGTGGATAGCCCAGGAAGATCCGTACCTCGGCCATTATGATTGGTCGCCCGACAGTCTGTTCCTTGCCTCGCTGTATCCGCAGAAGCCCTCCACCGCCGCGCTTGGGGAGGATGCCCCCGAAGACCAGAATTACATCATCATCTCCGGCCTGGATGAAACCAAGCACTATATTCCGCTGGAGGATAAAGGCTACGACCCGGCGTTCGGCGCACGCTGGTTCCCCGACCGGTCCGCCTTCATGCTGTACCACACCCCGACCCACAAACTGGTCGCGGTTTCAGAGGAAGGGGAAATGTTGTATCCGATAGCCGGGTTCGAGACGGCGCCGACGCACATCACATGGTCGCCCGACGGGCAATGGATCGCGATCCTCGAGAGCCCCTCGCCCCAGCATCCCGGGACGCTGATCATCGTCCATCCGGACGGCACGGACCTGCGCTTCATGGCGCGGGATCTGGCGGACGCACCGGTGGTGTGGAAATAATCGTCCGCGGATCCATCCCGGCGCCAGGCCGGTGTCCCGCCGCCCTCCGGGCTCCGGAATTATTCCTATGACCCCCTCGGTGGCGACCATCCCGAAACCCAAAGAAAAGACCGCCGCCCTGTGCGCCGCGCTCCTTGTCGTATGGGCCTGCTCCACGCTTCATCCCATGGCGCCTTCGCCCTCGGTGTTCGATTCCGGCCGCACGGTCTTTGGATTCTTCCCGACCCCGCCGGAGGTCAGCATCCTCAGCGCCTGGAGCACGCACCGCGCCATCGCCGCGCACGGAGATGCGGTGCTGATACAACAGCCGGTGGCCTGGGACGATTTCCGAAGCGGGATCGACGGGGAATCCAAAGGGATCGAGGATATTCGCAACCAGGTCAACATGGCCTGGTCGAGCGGGTTGGAGCCGATCTTTGTCGTCGATCCGCTGAATGGCCTCGACCGCCGCGCATTCGCCGCGCTCCCGCCCGATCTGGCCGGCGCCGATTTCGGCCATCCGGTCGTGCGGAGCGCCTACCAGAATTTCGCGCTCCGCCTCGCGCGGGATTACCACCCACGCTACCTGGGCCTGGCATCGGAAATCAACACGTATGCCGATGCGTTTCCGGAGGACTTCCAGAATTTCCTGAGCCTGTATCGGGAGACGTACCGGAAAATTAAATTGGAATCGCCCGCAACCCAGGTCTTCGTCACATTCCAATGGGAGGATATCAACCACGTCAACCGGTTCGCCGATCAGGGCAGCCCCGCGATCGATTGGGGACGAATCGAAGCCTTTGAACCGGACCTCGACCTGTGGGTGATCTCATCCTATCCGTTCGTGGCGTTCGATACCGGGGCGGAGATACCGGACGAGTATTACACCCCGCTCCTGACCCGGACGGACAAACCCCTCGCTGTCGGCGAGGGCGGATTTGGTTCGACCGATATCGCGCCTTTCCACGGAACGCCCGCCGACCAGGTGCGGTACCTGGAAGCCATCCATAACCAAATCGGGGAGCGGCTGGCGTTCTGGGTCTACCTGATCCTGGATGATTTCAACATGGATTCTTACCGGCAATTTTTTGAAAGCCAGGGCATGGGCGAAAACGTGGAAACCCTGCGCTTCTTTTCGATCGTTGGTCTGCGGGAACGCAATGGAACCCCGAAACCGGCGCTTGCGGTCTGGGACGGATACCGTTCCGCGGCAATCCGCCGACCCACCCCGACGGCAGATCCGGAAGCCGCGTTATGAACCGCGACATTCTGCTCGACAGCAAGACCAATCCTCCCGTCTTGCGGCCCAAACGGGTTTCCCGCCCGCGGCTGCTGGACCGGCTGGAAAACGGACTGGCCGCCGGGCGCGAGCTGACTCTGGTCTCCGCGCCGGCGGGTTTTGGCAAGACGACTCTGCTGGCGGAATGGGCCGGCCGCACCGCGCGCCCCGTTTCCTGGCTGGCGCTTGAAGAATCGGAAAACGACCCGGCGCTGTTCGTCCGCTACCTGGTGGAATCCATCCGCAAATCGGCGGAAAGCCTCAGCCCGGTCCTCTCACAGCTGATGCAATCCCTGCAGCCCGTCCCGCCCCGGAGCCTATTGCCCCCCCTGTTAAATGAATTGTCGCGCCTTCCGCCGTTTGTGTTGATCCTCGACGACTACCATCTCATCACCGCCGCCCCGGTCCATGAAATCGTCGGATTCATGATCGAGCATATTCCCCCGTCCCTGCACCTCGCCCTGGGAACGCGCGAGGATCCGCCCCTGGCCCTGGCGCGCCTCCGCGCCCGCGCAAAGATCACCGAGCTGCGCGAAGCCGACTTGCGCTTTTCGCGGGCGGA
This sequence comes from Anaerolineales bacterium, assembly GCA_034430775.1. Classification (GTDB taxonomy): domain Bacteria; phylum Chloroflexota; class Anaerolineae; order Anaerolineales; family RBG-16-64-43; genus JAFGKK01. Next base: position 9,631 of record DAOUDU010000246.1, read on the forward strand.
GACCGCGGAGTTCCTCACCCGGTCTATGGATCTCAACCTTCCGGCGCAGGCGGTGGAAACGCTCGACGCGCGGACGGAAGGCTGGGTGGCCGGATTGCAGCTCGCGGCGTTCGCGCTGCAGAAGGAACGCGCCCAGGGGAAAAATTTTTTGGCCGCCTTCAGCGGCGACCACCGCTATGTGATGGATTACCTCGTGGTCGAAGTCCTTGAACGGCTGCCGCAGGAGACCCGCGACTTTCTGCACCGCACATCGATCCTTGACCGGCTTAGCGGGCCGCTGTGTGACGCGGTGATCGCCGGCGTCGGCAGCCAAACGGTGCTGGAACAGCTGGAGAGCTCCAATATCTTCCTCTTCCCGCTGGATGCGCACCGGGAGTGGTTCCGCTACCACCGGTTATTCGCCGAATTCCTGAAAGCCCGGCTCGCGCCGCAGGAGGAAGTGCTGTTGCAGGAACGGGCGGCGGCCTGGTATGAAAAGAACCATCTGACGGTCCTGGCCATCCGGCATGCGCTCGCCGCGGGCGCGCTTTCGGGCGACTACCAAAATGCCGGACGCCTGATCCGCCTTGCGGCGGAAGACGGGATTCGCGAAGGCCAGGCCCAAACCCTGCTCGGATGGCTCGGCGCACTGCCCAAGGATCTGCTGCTTTCGGATCCGGAACTCGTGTTGTACAAAGGCTGGGCGCTGACCCTGACCGGGGGATTTGCGGAGGCCGCCGAACTGGCCGCATTCGCGGAGCGGCAGGTTGCCGGACGCAGCGGTATCGAAGCCGTGCGCGGGAAGGCGCACCTCCTGCAGGCGTTCCTTGCCCTGATGGGAAGGATGGATTACCCGGAAACGATCCGCCTGACGGCGCTTGCGATCGAGGACCTGCGCGGCCGGCAGGACCAGTGGCTGCCGATGGCCTACTGGCTGCAGGCCGAACCGTATGAGCGGATGGGGAATATCGGGCAGGCGATCCGCACGCTTTCGGAATCCCGGAAGGCGCTTCCGGCGGGGCTTTCGCACTTGTTCACCGATCTGGTGGACATGATGCTGGTGTACGACCTTAACCTGGCCGGCCGGCGCCGCGAGGCGCTGGCGGTCTGCGAGGAAACAATCCGCCGGCGCAGCCTGCCGGACGAGCAGGCCTCACCGACCAGCTGCATGCTGCTCGCCCGCCGGGCCATGCTCTACTATGAATCCGACGAACTGGCGCGCGCGCGTGCGGTCTACGAGGAGGCGCTCGCCTACGGCGAACGCCACCACCAGGAGCCGTTCACCACCTTCGCCCGCGGGATCAGCGCGCCGCTGCTCGCGGCGACCGAAGGCGAGCAGGCCGCGCTTGCGGCGCTCGAACAGGCCGCGGTTTTCGCCCAACAAACCGGGCTTTCGGATCTGGGCAGCATCCTGGCGGCGCAAGCCGGTATCCACCTCCGGCTCGGACACCTTGAAGCGGCCGCGCGCTGGGTGGAAGAAGCCGGTTGCTCGATTGACGAAGAACCGCAGTACATCCGTCTGGATACGCACTTGGTGTACGCCCGCTGGCTTCTCTCCCGGGGGGCCCATGCGGAAGCCGGGCAATGGCTGGCGCGCCTGCAAACATTCCTCGAGCCGAACGGGATTTGCCGGCCGTTGATTACGGTCTGCATCCTTGCGGCGCTGCTGGCCGATCGGACGGGTGATCCGGACGCGGTCCGCGCGCAGTTGGAGCATGCCCTGCGATTATCGGCGCCGGAGGAATATGTCCGCGTGTTTCTCGACGAGGAAGCCCACGTGCTGGATCTTTTACCGGCAGTCCGCGGCGCCGCGCCCGCATTCGTCGGCCGGGTGCTGGGTTTTCGGGATGCCGGGATTCCCATTCACACTGCGCCGACGCAAAAGGATGGATCCCTTCCCGAACCGCTCAGCGAGCGGGAGTTGGAAATCCTACGGCTGCTTGCCAAAGGGCTTTCCAATGCGCAAATCGCCGAGCGGCTGGTGATCGCGCTGGCAACCGTCAAACGCCACATCCAGAACATTTACGGCAAGCTCGGCGTGAACAGCCGCACCCAGGCGGTTGCGGAGGGGAGAAGGCTGAAACTGATGGAATAATCATTACGCAGGGGGATGAAATGCCAAGATTCCGTCGCGCAATCCATCGAAAAAGCATCCGATTGAAAGGGTACGATTATTCAACACCCGGGGGATATTTCGTTACCCAGGGGATTCAATCCCGCCGTCAATTTCTCGCCAGTCGATATTCCGGAAAGATAGTCCTTACGGATTTTGGATTGATGGTGCAGGAGGCATGGTTCTCCATGGAGATCCGATTTTCCGGATTTATTACAATGGACACTTTTGTCATCATGCCGGATCATATCCATGGCATCATTTTTATCAACGATCTTTCGAAGCATCCTGGGCTCGGGCCGGGCACAAGGCCTGGGCCGGGCACAAGGCCTGGGCCTACAAATGCTATCCCCTCCGGCCCGGCGGATGCTATCCCCTCCGATCCGGCGGCCTCCATTTCCGATTTCGTTCCGGCGGCCCTTGTGGCCGCCGCGCCCAAGCGCCCGAAATTGGGGGACATCATGGGCGCATTCAAATCCACCACAACCCTCCAATATATTCGCGGAGTCCAAACTCTGGGTTGGGATCCCTTCGAAAAAAGAATTTGGCAGCGCATGTATTATGAACACATCATTCGGAGTGAGGCGGATTTGCGGCGTATCCGGCGCTATATTATGAATAATCCTTTCCGAATCCTTGAGCGATAGCGTAAAATAATAATTGGTTCCGGCGCGCATCCCGGGCCGGGCACAAGACCCGGTCCGACGGATACTCTCCCCTCCGGCCCGACGGAAAAATAAAAAATGTCACGCGCAACCTTCCGCTTCTACGCCGAGTTGAACGATTTTCTTCCGGCCGCGCGCCGCCGGAAGGCATTCGTCCACACCTTCCAGGGGCAGGCGTCGATCAAGGACAGGATCGAAGCCTTGGGAATCCCGCACACCGAAGTCGATCTGATCCTGATCAACGGCCGATCGGTGGATTTCCGGCAGCCGGTCCGCGACGGCGACGTGATCAGCGTTTACCCGGTCTTCGAAGCCCTCGACATCCATCCCCTGCTCCGCCTGCGCCCGGAGCCGCTGCGCCGCCCGGCCTTTATCCTCGACGGGCACCTCGGACGCCTGGCGGCCTATCTGCGGCTGTTGGGATTCGATTCACTGTACCGGAACGATTTTGGCGACGAGGAGCTCGCCGCACTCTCCGCCGCCGAAAAGCGCATCCTCCTGACCCGCGACCGCGGCTTGCTTAAGCGAAGCATCGTCACCCGCGGGTATTGCCTTCGCGCGGTGATCCCCCGCGATCAGATCCGCGAGGTCGTGGAGCGGTTCGACCTTGCGCGGTCGGCCGCCCCCTTCCGGCGCTGCCTGGCGTGCAATGCACTGCTGCAGCCGGTGGAGAAGTCCTCCATCCTCGACCGGCTCCCGGCCGGCACCCGCGAGGGCTATGATGCGTTTTACCTTTGCGTGGGCTGTGGAAAAATCTTCTGGCCCGGATCGCATTTCACCCGTCTGCAGAGGATCGTCCGGAACGCGCTGGGAAAAGACCTTGCGTAACGATCCGGATTTTTTCCTTTCCGAACAGGATTTCAAACCGGCTTACCGAAAACTGCCGGACGGAGAACTCCCGCGGCGGGCGGCCGAAGCCGCAGCCGGGCTGGCCGATTGCCGGTTCTGCCCGCGCGCGTGCGGCACCAACCGCTATCAGGGATTGGAGGGCGTTTGCCGAGATTAATCGGCCCATCACACGCGAGGAATTTAATCAGGCTCTCCGATACGCCATGGAGGCCGGACTCCGCCGGTTGGACGAGAGACAAACTTAATATAAATATATGCTGTCCGTTGCTTGCTCGCAACGCGCCGCCCCATCCCACTCCCCCTTGAGAACACGTCCCCCCATTTGCTTCCAAGAGCAGGCGGAATAAATGAAAATGGTTAGAAGCAAATGGGGGGATCACAGGGGGGAGGGTCTGGGAAGGCAGGTTGGGGTCCATCCGCTCTCATCTAAAATTTATCTCCGACCCCATTATCCGATTTATAGAAACAGCCGAATTCCTTTCTGACGCACCCCAACCGCCCACAGCACAGAATTCTTCCATCGTGCCTTAATCAAATCTTCACACCCGCGGATTATGCTTTACCCAGGAAAACGGCTCAACGAGCTGCCGCTTTCCGGGAGGCATACATGCGAAGTTGGTTGATTGGTATCGGGGTGGCTGTGGCAGCCGGAGCGCTCGGCATCGGCGCCGCCTACGGCGGAAGCGAATTGATTAAAACCTACCGTCCCGACATCGTCCAGAACGTCCGGTCTGTCCGCGGTGCGGATACGCAGGACGGCGGTTTTTGGATGATGGGACCGGACGACGGTTCGTGCAATTCTTACAACCCGGTCGGAATACGCGAACGGATGATGGACCGTACGGACCGGATCCGCGATCGCCGGCAAGGGCAATCCGACGATTCCAATCCGGAGCCGGCCGCGCCGGAGAAAACCCTAAAATAACCCCGCGCGCGGTCGATCGGGGAACCGATTTCGGCGTGGAAGAAGTCCGGTGCATTGAGCGCAACTTACACGGCCCTTCCGGATTGAAATCGGACATGATGGAAAGAACAAGGATGACCCCCGTGATGGATTTGCCGATCGGACTCGGATGACCCAAGGACGTCCAACGGCAAATCCGGCACGGGATAATCATCCCGGAAAAGGAGATGGCACTATGAAAAGCGTATGGAAATGGATACTTTTCGGGGGGGCGGTGTTTCTGCTGGCGTTTTGTGTCGCCCTGCCGCTGTTTGGAGGGTTTGCGGCCATGCCGGCGCGGACAATCCATTCGTTCGGCGTGATGCGCGGCGGGATGATGGGCTCGGGGATCGGCTGGATCGGCGGGATCGGGTGGTTCGGTATGCTCTTCCGCCTCGCGGTTCCCTTGTTTGCTATCGGCGGCGTTGCGGCCCTGGTCTACGGACTGGTGAAGCGGCCCGCCACACCTCCGCCGGCCGCCACCGTGCCGTGTGCGACCTGCGGCAAACCGCTGGACCCGGGCTGGGTGGCATGCCCGTACTGCGGAAAGAAAAAGAAGTAACATACCGGTACGCGTCGTCGGAATAGACCGGCGCGGGCGCAAGGGCGATCCGGCACATCGCCCTTTCAGCCGCGTCGGTCTTCCATTTTCCGCAAGGCATTCGCCCACCTGCCGCGTTCCGGAACACGAGGGCAGGGACGGTAACGGAAATCGGCATTCCAATATAATGGGGAACATGACAGCCCGAATTCTCATCATCGACGACGAACCGGAGTTGGTGCGCGTCATCCGGTCCTATCTGGAAAGAGCCGGGTTTCAGACCGCGGCCGCTTTTCGGGGCGATGAAGCCCTGCAGGCTTTCCGCGCCAACCAGCCCGACCTGGTCATCCTCGACCTCAACCTGCCGGGGATGGACGGGTTGGACGTGGCGCGTGAAATCCGGCGGCTGGGGCAGACGCCGATCATCATGCTCACCGCGCGGGTCGAGGAGACCGACCGGCTGGTGGGATTGGAGCTGGGCGCCGATGATTATGTGACGAAACCGTTTTCTCCGCGCGAGGTGGTCGCGCGGGTGCGCGCCGTTCTGCGCCGCGCCCGGGGCGGCGCCGCCCCGCCCGAAGTGATCCGCACGGCCGGGCTGGAAATCGACGTCGTGCGGCATACCGTCCGCCGCGGCGATCAAACGCTTGAACTGACGCCCACGGAGTTCAGCCTGCTGGCCGGGCTGGCCGGTCAACCGGGCAGGGTCTTCAACCGCATGCAGCTGCTGGAACTGGCACAGGGCAGCGCCTTCGAAGGGTACGAGCGCACGATCGACGTCCACATCAAGAACCTGCGCGCCAAGGTCGAACAAGACCCGAAGAATCCGGCCTGGATCCTGACCGTGTTCGGGATCGGGTACAAGTTCGCGGAAGAATAACCATGCGACTGGCGACGAAAATACTGCTGGCGTTTGGGCTCCTGCTGATGACCACGCTCGGGGCGGTGGTGTTCTTCACCAACCGCACGGCGGGGCGCGAAGTGCGCGGCGCCCTCTCGCAGATCGAGATGATGCCCAACAACATGTTCGCCCGCGAGCTGGCGGCGTATTACAGCGCCAATCATTCCTGGGAAGGCGCCGAACGGGTGCTCATGCTCCCGGGCCCGATGCAGGGCATGCGCAACGGCCGGCTGGTCGTGGTGGACGCGCACAATTTCGTGGTGATCGATACCGCGGGGATGATGACCGGCCAACCCTTCAGCCCCGCGCCGGAAAGCCGTTCCATCCCCATCCGGGAAGGCGGCGAGACCATCGGGCAGTTGGTGACATTCGACGAATCGGTCAACTGGCCGGAAGGGCCGCTGGTGCTGGCGATCAACCGGGTCATGCTGTGGACGGCCGTCACGGCCGGTTTGGTCGGTCTGGTCATCGCGCTCATCCTCAGCCAGAATCTGACCTCGCCGCTGCGCCACCTTTCGGGAGTCATGCAGCGATTCGCGCGCGGAGAGCGCAACTTGAATCTGCCGCCCTCCCCCGAAGATGAAGTCGGCGACCTGACACGTTCCTTCCAGGGCATGATGGCGGAGATCCAGCAGCAGGAAACCCTGCGCAAGGAGATGACGGCCGACATCGCCCACGAGCTGCGCACGCCGCTGGCCGTCATCCGCGCCAACCTGGATGCGCTGACCGACGGCATCTACCCCCTGACAAAAGAAAACCTCGCCCCCATCCGCGAAAGCGCGGAACTCCTGGACCGGCTGATCGAGGATTTGCGCACATTGGAGTTGGCCGACGCCGGCCAATTGACCCTGGAAAAATCCGAAATCGATTTTTCCATCCTGCTGCGGAGGGTCGCCGCACGGTTCTCCCCGCGCGCCGAAAGGTGCGCGCAGAAGATCACGGTTGCCTGCAGCGACGACCTTTCCGCGGCGACGGCCGATTGGCAGCGGCTGGAGCAGATTCTCGGCAACCTGGTGGATAACGCACTGCGCCACACTCCCGACGGCGGCGTCATCCGCCTGATCGCTGACTCCGACCCCGGCAGGGCGGAAATCAGAGTATCGGTGGAAGATTCCGGACCGGGGATCCCCGCCGAAGAGATCGACCGGATTTTCGAGCGCTTCTATCGGCTGGATTCCGCAAGAGCGCGCGCCGACGGCGGCTCCGGGCTGGGGTTGGCGATTGCCCGCAAGCTGGCCGAGGCGCACGGCGGCACGCTCACCGCCGAGAACCGTCCCGGGGGCGGTGCGCGATTCATCCTGCGATTGCCGGTGATAAAGGCCTAAAGGCTTTGGACAGGGTTTGCAGGAAATAATTCGATCATGGACCATGGATAATGGCCGCATTGTGTGAAAAGCGCCGTTCAGATAAAGCGGCGACATTTTTACAAGATAGTATGTTCACATGTGCCGGTTGCCACCCCATCCTACCTCCCCCTTCCAGTATTTATCCTCCGGGATGATTCAGCCGCCCCTCCTCCCTTCCCGTAATACGGGAAGGGAGGAGGGGCATATCAATCACTCTGCGTGTGGGACGAGACGAGAGGGGAGGGAGGATGGGATGGCGGCGATGGTCGATGGTCTCAATCCGGATAGAACCGTTTAAAGACTCTGCATACCATTAAATCCAGCCAATACGGCAGGGCTTTATCCTTTCCCTTCTGAACTTTCAAGGGCCAACCGCCATCCTTCATCTGCCGCTCCACGAACCACTCCATTCCCCTGCGCACATCCGGATCCTCCGCGGAAAATCCAAGCCGCGAAAGGGAATCCAGCGCCGAAAGCAGGTCGGTGAACCAGAACGGGAAGCTGAACCCGGTCCAGAACCCGGGGGTTCTACGATCGACATAGGAATCCGATTTAAAAAAACGCGAGGCCAGCAGCCCGCCGGCCGCCCGGATCTCCTCCCGGTCCCGAAAAATCCCGGCGGCGGCAAATGCCCGCAGCACCACTCCGGTAATCAGGTGGGAAAACGGCCTGGCGCGGTTTGGCTCGAGTGTCTTTTTCCGCATGAAGGCGGCATCCAACTTCCCGGCGGTTGCCGTGCGAAACGGGATCGCCCAACCGCCGTCCGTCTGGCGCATCGCCAGCAGCCAGCGGAATCCGCGGGCGATCCGGCGATCGCGCCCGTACCCCGCCTTGATCAGCAGTTCCATAATTCCGGCGGAATAATTGGGCGTATATTGCGTACCGTAAATGCCGCGAAAGTCGCCGCTTTCCTTTTGGAAACCGAACAGGTATTCGGCGGCGTTGCGGATGACGGGTGAACGGCGGGAGAATCCATACTTCTCCACCAGAAAACCCAGGTTGCGGTAGGTCTCGAGTTGGTCGTAATTTTCCGCGCTACGCGCACTGGCTCCGGAGGGCGGATACTTCCATCCGCCGTTTTTCATCTGTCTGCGCGTGATCTTCCGCGCATCGGGCAGCTCCCATAATTGTTCCACCGGGCCGGGATCCTCATCCAGCAGATCCCGGCGCGCAAAATATACAACCGGCGCGCAACCGGATTCCAGTAATGACGGTATGGGATTATAGGCGAACCGTTTTTTCCAGGGGGTCATGAATTTATTATACAGAAACCCGCCGAGTAATAAATCCCCGGTCCTTTTTAGCGTCCTGCGGGGGATGACGGTTCGAGTCATCCCCCGCCTATAAAATCGCCATCGATTAAGTGAATCGGCGGTTTTGACCAGCCTCATCCGGCAGGATATACTGGCGGAAGGAGCATAGAATACGCCCATGACCCTTCCGCCGCTTTCCGCAAAACCGGCGAAAGCACAATCGGATAAACCCTCCGCCGATTACTCGATCCTCGCGGCCTACTACGCAAAATATAAAGATGCGCGGAAAGCCTTATGGGAGATGGAAAAGAAGGGGTATATCCGCACAGCCGTAATGCATCGTTCCGGGGACGGATCGGTACAGGTGCAGGATCCGTTTCCCGCCTTCCTGATCCTTCTGACCTTTTTATGCGCCGCCCTCTCCGCCGTTCTGGCCGGCCTGGCTTTTTTTCTGCTGCGCGGTTCCATTATCCGCTCCCTGGAAGCGTACCCCGCTTGGGTTCCATTCCTCACCGGCGGCGCGCTGGGGTTGGTGGTCGGGCTGGCCGCAATCCGGCGGTCGCATTACGGGATCGACCGCAAAGTGCTGGCCGAGCATGCGTTGTGGCTGCTGCCGGAGGAAAATGTCCTGCTGCTTCAGGCGCCGCTGCACACATTCCGGTTGCCCCAGATCATCATCCGGGCCAGCGGAGAAACGCAGCCCACGGTATTCCTGCTTCATCCCCGTCTGTCCCGGAAAATCCCCAAGGTTCCAGAAACCGGCGCTCTGCTTCCGCATTTCCAGCTTCAGGAATACGCACGGCGGCTGGGTAAAGAGCACCGGCTGCACACCCGTCCGATCCGCAACGGCGAACTCCTCAAACGGATAATCCGGGTCGCGAAGGACATCCATCAAACCTGCAGGGATCTCTCGGATGCCAGCCGCCTGGAACAGCCCACCACGCCGTCCGCAGAATGGATTCTCGATAACGAGTATATTATTGAAAGCAACGTCCGCGACATCAAGACCAATCTTCCCCGCAGCTATTTTCAAGAACTCCCGGTACTCAACTGCGACCCCTACCGAAACCTGCCCCGCGTCTACGGGCTGGCCAAAGAGCTTGTCACCCATGTGGATTTGCGGGTCGATCGGGAAACGCTGCGGCTGTTCCTCGAATCCTATCAATCCGTCCATCCGCTTACGATCGGCGAACTCTGGGCGCTTCCGCAGGTTTTACGCCTGGCCCTGATCGACAGCATCCGGAGCCTGGCGGAAAAGACCCTGGCCGAAATGGGCGAACGGGAGACGGCCGGATTCTGGGCCAACCGGCTGATCGCCGCCAACCGTCACAATCCGGGAAAGCTGTTTTCCGTCCTGGCCAAACTCACGGAGAACCAGCCCGCGCCCAGCGAATACTTCTGTTCCCAATTGATCAGTTACCTGTATGACGAAACCAACGCGCTGGTCCTGGTCCAGAACTGGCTGGAACGCACGCTGCTTAAACCCCTCAACGACCTGAATCTCCGCGAACAGAACCGCCAAACGAAAGACCAAATTTCCATCGGGAACGCGTTTTCCAGCCTGCGGCAACTTAGTCTGCTGGATTGGAGGACTATTTTCGAGGAGACCAGCCGCGTCGAACAGCTTCTGCGTCTGGATCCTTCCGGGATCTATCCGCATATGGATTTCGAGACCCGCGACCGGTACCGCCATGCGTTGGAAGAGATCGCGCATGGGTCCCGACTGACGCAAAGCACCGTCGCCGAACGCCTGCTCGACCTGGCCGCAAAAAGCCCGCAGGAGGATGGCCGGACCCGGCATGTCGGATATTACCTTGTCGCCGAAGGCCGCCGCGAATTGGTACGCCTTCTGAAGGGACGCGAGACGACCGGCTATATCGGACGTCAATGGATATACACCCGGTATGCGGCCGTCTACTTTCTGAGTTACAGCTTCGCCTTCGCGGTCCTTTTCCTGCCGTTCCTTTTATTGTGTCTGACCGGACAGGGATTCGGCTTGCGTTTTCTGCTTCCCCTCCTTTTCCTTTTACCCGTCAGTCAGATCGCCATCGAGGCGATGAACTACGCCGTAACCCGCATACTTCCTCCCCGGTCTCTGCCGAAGATGGATTTTGAAAATCCGGGCATTCCCGATGCGTTCCGGACGCTGGTGGTGGTGCCGATCCTGCTGACGGATGCCGACTCCTTCAAGGCGGAAGCTGAAAAATTGGAAATCCGGTACCTGGGCAACAAGGATCCGAATATCTTCTTCAGCCTGTTCACGGATTTCGAGGATTCGGACGCCGCGGAGAGGGCGGAGGATTCCGAACTCCTCCAATCCGCCGTTGATCGGATCAACGCCTTGAACAGCCGGTATGGAGAGGATTGTTTTTTCCTCTTCCACCGCGGGCGGCGATGGAGCCCGTCCGAGCAGGCCTACATCGGCTGGGAGCGAAAACGCGGCAAACTGGAGGAATTGCATCAATGGCTGGCCGGTACCCGGCCGGATACGAACCCAAAGCTGGTGCATGCGGGGAATGCCGAGCGGCTCTCAAGCATTCAATTTGTCATCACGCTCGACAGCGATACCCAACTTCCTCCCGGCACCGCCCGCCGGATGATCGGCGCCCTTGCCCACCCGCTTAACCGCCCGCGCTGGGATGCGCAGGGAAAAACCCTCACCGGCGGCTATACCATCCTCCAGCCGCGCATCACCCCCTCCCTTCCCAGTGCCCTGGCTTCCCCCTTCAGCCGCCTCTTTGCCGATGCCACCGGCATCGATCCCTACACCAAGGCCGTCTCGGATGTTTACCAGGATCTGGCCGGACAGGGTTCCTACAACGGCAAAGGGATTTATGACGTCCATGCCTTCAACCGGATTCTGGCCCGCCGTTTCCCGGATGAATGGCTGCTCAGCCACGATCTCATCGAAGGGGAATACGCCCGGACCGGATTGGTCAGCGATATCGAGCTGTTCGACGATTTTCCCCTGACCTATCTCCGGCACGCGGAACGGCAACACCGGTGGATCCGCGGGGATTGGCAGATCCTCGATTGGCTGCTCCCCCGCGTCCCCCTGGCGGGCGGACGGTCCGGGCCGAATCCGCTCCCGCTATTCAGCCGCTGGAAAATTTTCGACAATTTGCGGCGAAGCCTGGTACCGGTCGCCAACCTGTTGCTGCTGGCGGCCGCCTGGGCGGCCTCTCCCGCGCTCGGCGCAGCAGCCTCCCTGGCGGTGGGTCTCCAACTCTTTTTCCACCCGTTGACTCAGCTCTTCTCCACATTAACCAGCCGTCAAAGCCGAAAAACATTTTCCGCCGCAGAACTGGCCCACGATATCCTGCGGGGATTCGTCGATGCGGTCGTTTTACCGCATCAGGCTTTCCTGTCGCTCGACGCCATTCTTCGGGTTGCCTACCGGCGCATGGTTTCACACCGCGGCATGCTTCGTTGGACCTCCACCCAGACCGTCCGCCGTCTCGTACTCAACCAGGTCGCAGAATTTTCCTTATCCCTGCTTCCCATTTCCCTGGCAAGCGGGGCGGCCGCCTGGGCGCTTTTCTTCCGGAAGGGGGATACGCTGGCTTCCGCCCTTCCATGGCTTGCGTTATGGTTCGTCTCCCCGCTTGTCGGATGGATCCTTAACTCCAACTTTCGGCCGAAACCGAAACGCTTCTCGCTTTCCAAGACAGACCGTGAATTCCTCCGCACCGTCGCCCGCAGGACATGGCGCTTTTTTTCGGATTTCATCGGCGAATCCACTTCCGGACTGCCGCCTGATAATTATCAGGTTTCCCACCAAAACCGGATCGCCATGCGGACCAGCCCCACAAACATCGGCCTGGTGATGATCAGCACCCTCACCGCCCGGAATTTCGGATATCTCACGGCCGATCAGGTTATCCAGAAGCTGACCCGTTCGATGGATACCATCGCCAAACTGGAACGGTTCGAAGGGCATCTGCTGAATTGGTACGACATCCAATCCCTCGCTCCGCTGGAACCCCGCTACGTCTCGACCGTGGACAGCGGAAACCTCCTGGCCGCCCTGTATGCGCTCGATCCGGGCCTGGACGAGCTCATCCGCAAGCCGGTCCTCGACCCGAGCCTATTTGCCGGCTTGGCGGATACGATCACGATCCTCGCGCAATCCTGCGCACAGGAAACGCACTCCGGAAAACTCGCGCACGCCCTCCGGCAAATCTCACGGGCGATCGAAAGCCCCCCTATTCGGGCAATCGACGCGCTGAATCTCCTCCGGCTCACGGGCAAAAACGTCGCATCCATCGCGGTTATGATCCGCCAGGTTGCAGGCCCGAATTCGGTTTCCTCCGCCTGGGCGCTTCAATTGGAGGACCAGGTAAAAGCCTGGCTCCTGACCGCCGACCGCTATCTTCAGTGGATGGAAATCCTTGCGGAAAGGCAGGGACTCGAAACCGCCGCTCCCGGACCCGATCCGCTTTCTCTGCTGGCGTCAGCGCTGGAGGACATGCCGAGCCTGCTCGACCTTGCCGAAGGAAATGTGCCGGGCCTATCCGCCTGGCAATCGATTCGTGAAACTCTCCGCGATCCGGATCCTCTGCTGCTGGAATGGCTGGACCGTCTGGGGCAGGCCTTTTCTGTTTCCAAGTGGCTGGCGGGAGAGATGGTCGGGTTGGAAGGAAAACTCGCGGGGGACCTGCGGACCATACGTGAAACAGTCAATATGCGTTTCTTATACGATTCGGACCGCAGGCTGTTTTCGATCGGGTACAACGTTTCCGAGGGCCGGCATGACACCTCCTATTACGACCTTTTAGCCAGCGAAGCGCGGTTGGGGAGTTACCTCGCCATCGCCCGCGGCGAAGTTTCCCCGGAACACTGGTTTTCCCTGGGCCGTCTCTTCCGGGAAGTCAACCGGCAGCAGGTGCTGATCAGCTGGACCGGAACCATGTTCGAATATCTGATGCCGCTGCTCTTCCAGAAGACCTACGGGAATTCACTGCTGGAACGGATGACCCGCAAGGCTGTGGAAATCCAGATCGCCTTCGGAAGAAGACACCACGTACCCTGGGGTTTTTCGGAATCCGCCTTCGGGGATCTGGATATCAATCGGACATACCAGTACAAAGCCTTCGGCGTGCCCGCCCTCGCCTTAAAGCGCCAGCCGGAAGAGGAGATCGTGACGGCCCCGTACGCGTCGATCCTGGCGGTGAACATTGCGCCCAAGGAGACGGTGCAGAATCTCCATCGATTGACCGGCTTGGGAGTCCTCGGCGAATACGGCTTTTACGACGCGATCGATTTCAGCCGACGCGCCCGACCGAAGGACCGGCGGGGGATCAACATCCACACCTTTATGGCGCATCATCAAAGCATGTCGTTCCTCTCCCTGGGGAATTTCCTGCTCGGGAATCCCGTTCAGCGGTGGTTTCATGCCAATCCCCCACTGCGTGCGGCCGAACTGCTGCTCCAGGAAAAAATTCCCCTCTCGCCGCCGCTGTATGTCGTCTCGTCCCGCGACCGCACCGCCATCCTCCCGCGCGTCGCGGAAACCGCGCCGACCGAGGGGCGGTTCGATACGCCGCATTCCGTCCGGCCGAGAACCCAGCTGCTCGGCCATGAAAATTACAGCGTCATGGTGACCAATTCGGGCGGGGGCTACAGCCACTGGAACCGCCGCGATGTCTCCCGCTGGCGGTCGGACCGCACCCAGGATTCGTGGGGAACCTTCTGCTACATCCGCGATACTGAAACGGGAAAACACTGGTCGGCCGCGTATCATCCCGTCGGCGGAAAAGTTCCGGAGGATTATTCCGTTCATTTCGCACTGGACCGGGCCGTCTTCGGACGCAAGGATGAAGGGATCACCACCGGGACCGAAGTCTTCGTCTCGGCGGAAGACGATGTGGAGTTCCGGAGAATTACGCTGATCAACCGGTCGGATTACGTCCGCACTCTGGAACTCACCAGTTACCTCGAACTGGTCCTGGCCCCTCACAGCGCGGATCTGCAGCATCCGGCTTTCCAGAAATTATTCATCCACACCGAAGCGGTCGGCGTACCGCGCGCGCTGCTGGCCCACCGGCGGCCGCGCAGCCCCGACGAACCGCCGATCTACGTCGCCCACCGGTTGACTACCGCGCAGCCGGAGAACGGTCCAATGCAGTTCGAGACCGACCGTCGGCGCTTTATCGGCCGGGGAAGGACTCTGGCCGATCCGATGGGGCTCTCCCAACCGACGGGAAACAGCCTGGGGTATGTCCTGGATCCCATCTTCAGCCTGCGGGAAAAAATAATCCTGGAACCCGGCCAGCGGATCCAGGTCTCCCTGGTGATTGCCGCCGGTGAAACGCGGGAGAAAGTCCTATCCCTGATGGCGGAGTACAGTGACCCGCTCGCCATCGACCGGGCGATGGATTTCACCTGGGCTGCCGCCCAACTCGAGCTGCGATCCCTGCGAATACTGCCCGACGACGCCCGCCATTTTCAGAAGCTGGCCAACCATCTCTTATATGTAAACCCGCTCCTGCGCCCTTCCACGGAGCGGTTGGAAGAAAACCGGAAAGGGCAGGCCGGATTGTGGCCGTACGGTATTTCGGGGGATTTACCGATCGCGATGGTGACGATCGGAGAATCGGGCGATTTGGGTTTGATCCGCCAGCTGCTCCAGGCCCACAGCTACTGGCGGAAACACGGCTTCTGGGCGGATCTGGTCATCCTTAACGAAGAAGCCGGGGGGTACGAACGCCCGCTCAAGGATGAACTCGACCGGTTGATCCATGCCTATGCCATGTATACCGGGATCGATCAACCCGGAGGAATTTTTCTGCGCCACGCCGACCAGATTCCGAAGGAGGATCTGAGCCTGCTTAAAGCAACCGCGGGGGTGGTGCTGGTTGCCGCGCGGGGCGCGCTTCCCCAGCAATTGGGAGTCCATTTGGATATCCCCGAACTGTCGGATCCGATCGCCAAAAAACGTCCCGCGCGCGATCCGTCGGCGCAATTACCTTTCATGGAACTGCCCTACTTCAACAGCCTGGGCGGTTTTACCCGGGACGGCCGGGAATACGCCATCTACCTTGGACCGGATGCCAACACTCCCGCCCCCTGGATCAATGTGATCGCCAACCCGGATTTCGGAACCATCGCAAGCGAATCCGGCGCGGGATCCACCTGGTTCGGAAACAGCCAGCGCAACCGCCTGACCGGCTGGTCAAATGATCCCGTCGTGGATCCCCCCTCCGAAGCGGTGTACATCCGGGATGAAGAAACGGGCATATTTTGGACTCCGACCGCCTCCCCCATCCGCGAGGATACGCCCTACCGTGCCCGGCATGGGTCGGGGTATACGGTGTTCGAACACAACAGCAACGGAATCGAACAGGAACTTACCATGCTGGTTCCCCTGGATTCCGGCGGAGGGACGCCGATCAAACTTCAGCGGCTGCGCTTGAAGAACGATGCGTCCAGGGTCCGCAAGCTCTCGGTGAATTATTATGTCGAATGGACTCTGGGGGAACATCGCGAGACTTCCCAGATGCACATCGCCACCCGCTGGGACGAGGAATCCCACGCCCTGATCGCCCGCAACCGGTATCATCCGGAATTCGGCGACCGGGTGGCGTTTGCGTCCATCCATCCCCGGCCGGATTTTTACAGCGGCGACCGCACCTCGTTTATCGGCCGTAACCGGACTCTGCGCAATCCCTCCGCCATGGATCGTATCCGGCGCTCGCAACGGGCGGGCTCCGGCCTGGACCCATGCGCCGCCTTGCAGATTAACCTTGAGCTGAACCCGGGCGAGGAGAAGGAAGTGATCTGCATGCTGGGGCAGGCCGACTCGCTGGAACAGGCCCGCGAATGGATCCGCCGGTTCCGCGTGGAGGAAAGTTTCGAAGAAGCCCTGCACCAAACTCGGAATGCGTGGGATGAACTGCTGGGCGGAATCGAAATCCACACACCCGAACTCTCTGCGGATCTGATGGTCAACCGCTGGCTGCAGTATCAGAACTTAAGCTGCCGCATCTGGGGACGGTCCGCTTTTTATCAATCCGGCGGCGCCTACGGATTCCGCGACCAACTGCAGGACTGCCTGGCGCACCTGTACACCCATCCCGAACTGGCCCGCGAGCATATTCTGCGCGCGGCGAGCCGGCAGTTTCCGGAAGGGGATGTGCAGCATTGGTGGCATCCGCCCGGAGGCGCCGGCGTGCGGACACGGATTTCCGACGATCTGTTGTGGCTGCCGTTCGCCGCGGCGCAATATGTCCGCGTGACCGGGGATGATGCCGTCCTCCAAACCGAGATTCCATTCCTCGCCGCTCCGGAATTGGAAAAAGACCAGCTGGAGAGTTTCAGCCAGCCGGAGACGACGCTCGAACAAGCCACCCTGTTCGAACACTGCCGCCGGGCCGTCGAACGGCAGCTGACCTTCGGCGCGCACGGCCTGCCCCGGATGGGCACGGGCGACTGGGACGACGGGATGAACCGGGTCGGGGCCGGCGGGGAAGGAGAAAGCGTCTGGCTGGGATGGTTCCTGACGGACGTCCTGGAGGGGATGATCGAGCTCTCCCTGCGGGTATCGCAGCCGGAGCTCGCGCAGAAATACACGCGCATCCGGACCGCTCTCATTAAACAAGTGGAAGAAGCGGCCTGGGACGGCGCGTGGTATCTGCGCGCCTTTTTCGACGATGGTACGCGGTTGGGAACCTCCGAATCCACGGAAGCCAGGATTTTTTCCCTGCCGCAATCGTGGGCTCGGATCTGCGGCGCCGCCGATCCGCAGCGCATGGAAAAAGCATTGGAGTCGGCCTGGAAGAACCTTGTCCGGGAAGAGGACGGTCTGGCGTTGTTGTTCGATGCCCCGTTCCAGGATTTCAAACCGTCTCCCGGGTACATCCAGGCCTATCCGCCGGGCGTCCGGGAAAACGGCGGCCAGTATACGCACGCCGCCGTCTGGCTGGCGATGGCAATGGCCCGGGCAGGAAAGGGGGGCCGCGCGGTGGAAATTTTACGGATGATCAATCCGGTCGAACGCGCGCGGGATCCGGATACCGTCTGGCGATTCGGGCTGGAGCCGTATGCCACCGCCGCAGATATTTATCACGCCGAGGAATATACCGGCCGCGGCGGCTGGTCCTGGTACACGGGCTCCGCGGGATGGATGTACCGGGTATGGGTTGAGGAGATTCTGGGGATGAAAATCCAAGCCGGAAGGATGCGGATCGATCCGGTGATCCCCGGCGGATGGGACGGATTCCAGATCCGCTACCGCTACGGGGAAGCGGTGTATGAAATCCGGGTGGAGAACCCGGAGCATTGCGAGCACGGCGTTGCCGCGGTGGAATTGGACGGCCAGCCGCTACCGGACGGCGAGATCCTCCTCGACCGCAGCCTGGTGATACACAAGATCCTGGTGCGGATGGGGAAAGATAAACCGAATTAACCGCAAAGCCCGCCCTCGGTGGTCGGGCCGGGGGGGCGCAAAGAACGCCAAGAATAATTGTATAAAAAAAAGCCCTCTGGCGAGGGCTTTTTGGTTTATTGCGGAAAATCCTACTTGACTTCCACGCTCGCACCGGCGGCCTCGAGCTTGGCCTTGGCGTCGGCGGCGACTTCCTTGCTGACCCCATCGACCACCTTGGCGCCGGCCGTTTCGGTAAGTTCCTTGGCTTCCTTGAGCCCCAGGCTCGTCAGCTGGCGAACGACGCGGATGACGTCGATTTTCTTCGCCCCGGGGTCCTTGAGGACGACGGCGAACTCGGTCTTTTCCTCTTCCGCTGCGGCGGCGCCGCCCGCGGCGGGCGCCATCGCGACCGCGACGGGAGCCGCAGCGGTAACGCCCCACTTCTCTTCCAGCGCCTTGGCCAGGTCCGCCGCTTCGATCACGGAGAGCTTGCTCAGCTCATCCACAAGTTTCTCTATATCAGCCATTTCAAAACTCCTTTTTTCGGTTTGGGATCGCCCGAAAAGGCTTCCGCGGCAAGCGACGGATCAATCCCTGGACAGGGAGACCCTTCGCTTTACGCAGAGTGACTTTTCTTGCGATCGAATTTTTCCAGTGTTGCCGACCGTTCAAACGGCCGTCAGGCGGCAGCCTGTTTCTGGGAGTACGCTTTGCATACACCCACCATGTTGCGGGCCGGGGCGGAAAGCACGCCCGCAATCTTCCCGGCCGGGGCTTTAAGCACGCCCGCCAGCTGTGCGCGGATAACCGGAAGCGGCGGCAACGCGGCAAGCGTTTTCACCTCTTCGGGACTCAGCAGCTTCGCATCCAGGAATCCGCCTTTAATGCTGACGAATTCGGACGCCTTCGCCGCGTCGACGACCGCTTTCGCGATCCCGACGACATCCGAAATGCCGAAGGCGATCAACGTGCTGCCGGCGATCTTCTCCGGGGGGATGTTCAAGCCCGCTTCTTTCAGGGCGAGCACGGCCAGGGAATTCTTCACCACGTGCACCTCGCCCTGCCCTTCGCGGATCTTATCGCGCAGCGTGTTCATGCCGGGGGCGGCCAACCCGCCGTACTCCGCCAGGACGATGCCCTGGCTTTTCTTCAGTAATGCGACGTACTCGGCCACGCGTTCCTTTTTCTCGTCTTTTGTCAGCGCCAAGAGCCTCACCTCCTTTCCAAAAAAAAGTCTTTGCTTCGCGCACCGAAGAAGCAAAGACTTCCACTTGCCGGTTTCTGGCAGGAAAGGAAATCTTCACCTCGGCAGGGAGCTTATGTCCTTCGAAGAACCTCGGGACGGCCTGCTGTCTTAGGCGAAGCGATTATTCTTGCAACTGAATTATATCATCAAGCCCGAAAGGTTCAGTGACCGTCATGCCCGCGTGTTTCTAGCGGGCATCCGGAGACTTTGCCCTTCGTGATCATGTATTTTCTGGCGAGCCTTCTCTCAAATCAATCCCTGGATTCCCGCTAAGATCACGCGGGAATGACGATCTCAGACCGCTAGACTTCCAGCGATTGCGCCCCGGCCGGGTCTACGTGCACGCCGGGACCCATCGTCGTGGTCATCACGATCTTGCGCAAGTACACGCCCTTGATCGTAGCCGGCCGTGCGCGCTTAATGGCATCCATCAGGGCGGCGAAGTTCTCATACAGCATCTGTTCCGAAAAGGACGCCTTGCCGATGATGACGTGTAAATTGGCGGTTTTATCCAGCCGGAATTCCACCCGTCCGGCTTTGGCGGCCTTGACCGCCTTGCCGATATCCTCGGGCGGGACGACGGTACCGGCCTTGGGGTTGGGCATCAGCCCGCGCGGCCCGAGCACCCGCCCGAGCTTCCCGACCTTGGCCATCATTTCCGGCGTCGCGATCGCCACGTCGAAATCGGCCCAGCCGTCCTGGATCTTCTTGACCATCTCGTCGCTGTCGGCGATGTGCTCCGCCCCGGCCTCCTTGGCCGCCTTCGCGGATTCGCCCGCGGTGAAGACCAGCACGCGGATGTTCTTGCCCAGCCCGTGCGGGAGGCCGACGACGTCGCGCACCTGCTGGTCGGCCTGCTTCGGGTCGACGCCCAGGCGCATGTGCACTTCCACGGTGGCGTCGAACTTGGTGATCGATGTGGATTTGGCCAGCTTGACGGCCTCCGCCGGGGAGTAGAGCTTTTCCGGATCCACCAGCTTGGCGGCGGCCTGGTACTTTTTTCCATGTTCCGACATTTTTTCTTCTCCTTGTGGTGCAAACGGGCCGGGGAACGGCCCTCCCACGCTATCCTTCGACGGTTATTCCCATGTTGCGGGCGGTGCCTTCCACCATGCGCATGGCGCCTTCGATCGATGTGGCGCGCATGTCCTTCATCTTCACTTCGGCGATCTCGCGCACTTGCGCCCGGGTGACCTTGCCGACCTTGTTGCGGTTCGGTTCGCCGGAGCCCTTCTCGAGCCCGGCCGCCTTGCGCAGGAGAACCGGGGTGGGCGGAGTCTTCAGGATGAAGGTGAACGATCCGTCGGTGAAGATGCTGATTTCCGCCGGAATGATGTCCCCCGCGCGCGAGGATGTGCGCGCGTTGTATTCCTTGCAGAAGGCCATCAGGTTAATTCCGTGACCCGCGAGGGCCGGACCGATGGGCGGCGCCGGATTCGCCTTTCCGGCTTCGATCTGCAGACGAACGACGACTTTTAGTTTCTTTGCCAAGGGATTCTCCTTGTGGTATTAGCGGGCGCGCTTGTCGGCCCTCCCACGAAATAATGGGGGCCGCGTCAGGTTTTTTCCACCTGCAGGAAATCCAGTTCCACAGGCGTTTCGCGGCCGAAAAAGGATACCAGCACCCGGACCTTTCCGCGGTCCATATCGATGCTGTCTACGGTGCCGACGAACTCGTTGAAGGGCCCGTCGACGATGCGCACTTTCTGCCCGGCCTTGTAGGTGGGGCGCACGGTCGGGGTGGTGGTTTCCATCCGGTGAAGGATCTGCGCCACTTCCTCCGAGCGCAGCGCGGTCGGGGTGTTGCCCATGCCCACGAACCCGGTTACACCCGGGGTGTTGCGCACCACGAACCAGGATTCTTCGGTCAGGATCATCTGCACCATGAGGTAACCGGGGTAGACCCGCTTTTCCACGGTGCGGCGTTTGCCGTCCTTGACTTCAATTTCTTCGACGGTGGGGATGATGATATCGAAGATCTGATCCTTCATGCCCATCGTCTCGATCCGCTGCTCCAGATTATGGCGGACCTTGTTTTCCTGTCCGGAATAACAATGCACCACGTACCAGGCGCGGTCGTCCGCCGGTTCGGCGTGCTCGGCGGGCAATTCCGCCGCCGGAGAGTCCGCGCCCTCCGGAGCCGTGATTGGTTCACCGGAGGCCGCCGGGGATTCCGTGCTTTCCGGAGCCGCGATTGCTTCGGCGGGCGCCGACGGGATGGAGGCGTCAGAAACCGGCTGCTCGGAAGATGTGCTTTCCGAACGTTCCGCTTCCGGCTGGAGTTCCTGCTCCACGCGTTCCGGGTCTTCCAACATGACGGCTGTTTTCCCTCTCTCAGACAAGGATCAGTCGGAAGAAATCGGTTAAGAGCGCATCGATGGCGCCCAGGAAGAGGCTGCTGGCGATCAGCACCATCATGACAATCGCCGTCAGGCGCAGCGCTTCATCCCGGGTCGGCCAGCTGACCTTGCGCAGCTCCCCGACGGTTTCACTGATAAACCGCGTGAGAAAATTCTGTTTGCGTGCGGGTTGCGTTTTCGGCACGAGTAACCTCACTGTCTGGGCGGGCTGTTTGCCCGCCCGAAGCAGGCATCTGGCCTGCGCTAAAATTCCGTTCGGGCAGACCTTGTCTCTGCCTTTGAAAGAGCGGATCGTTAATCCGCCCCTGCGTCAGGCAGGCCAGGTAGGAATTGAACCCACAACCCCCGCTTTTGGAGAGCGGTGCTCTGCCAAATTGAGCTACTGGCCTGTGTTGGGGCGCACGGTTGCGCGCCCGGGCGCACAACCGTGCGCCCCTACGAACGCGTTATTTGCCCTCTTTATGCACCGTGTGTTTGCGGCAGCGCGGGCAGAATTTCTTTATCTCAAGCCGGCCCTGGTCGTTGCGCCGGTTTTTCTGGGTCGTGTAATTTCGCTCCTTGCAGTCGGAGCATGCCAGTGTGATCACCGGCCGGACATCCTTTGATTTCGCCATTGCCTGTTCCTTGGCCCCGCGGAAAAATCCGTGAGGGCTCCTTTCAGTCGATGATCTCGGTGATCACGCCGGCGCCCACGGTCAGGCCGCCCTCGCGGATCGCGAACTTCGAACCCTTCTCGAGCGCCACCGGCACGATCAGCTCGACATTCAGGTTCACGTTGTCCCCCGGCATCACCATCTC
>DAOUDU010000247.1:0-77284 GCA_034430775.1 Anaerolineales bacterium
CCAACGAACGGCGGCTCAGCCGCATACCGGCCAGGCCGGACCATGTTTATTATACTTTGCCCGCGGCCGAAGATTATCCCGGCGAAAACGCTGCTCGGTGTTGTTTTTGGTATCAGCGGTACAGTTTTTGGCTGCTCCAGATCACATCCGCCGGCACTTTTGGTTTTCTGCACACATAAATATGCGGATGCCCTACCGGCACATCATATTCGTGTTTAACAACAGCTTTGAGTTCGCATTCCTCGAAAAAAACGGCCAGATCATTCGATTTGTCGGTGACAATAAGCATCACTTCCCAGGTATATCCCGGACCCCATAGATAATATGTCAGCGATCCGCTAACCGCATGGGGGAGACCGTATTGAGGTCCGAATTGGTCGATCGCGCCGGCCTGCATGTACCAATCGGTAAAAACTCCCGCCACGGCTCGCTCTTTCGGAGAAAGTTCATTGTAAACATTGGCCACCTCCTGAACCAATTCCTCCCATCCGATCCGGCCGGAAAGTATCGGGGCCAATTGCCAGGCACTTCCATTGAATTCCCTAATTGGGATTAAAACGGATTTAAACGAACTTGCGAAGGCGGGCAGGGATTCCGCCGGAATGATGGGCAGCACGAAAGGAGCGACATAAATGCCCGCCGCCAGCAGATAGGCCGCGGAAGCAATTTTCACCGCTTTCCCCCGGCGGATTCCGCTTAACTTTTCCTCAAAAAAAATAGAGCCGGCCGCTATAAGCGGAATAAAAAGTTCCGCAAGCAGCCTGGCCGCCGCGTGCAAGAAAAACATCAGAGCTACGGTGACCAGAAAGAGCAGACCCAAGGAGGCATACTCTGCGCCTTCCATTCGGCGGAAGACACGGTATAGCCCGATCCCCCACAGGGGTAGAAGCAATGGATTCATGTATGCGAGAAGATTATTAAAATACTGCCCGACCGAAGCATCGTATACCCGCAGGGTCCCGTAATTTTGCCAATATTCAAGCGTCGGCCATTGATTGGCCATCTGCCAGAAAATATACGGCGAGACAATGACCAGGCAAAGCGCGGCTCCCGCCCACGGCCAGGGAGTTATCAGGTCCTTGCGGTATTTTGAAAACAGCACCGCAACCAGAAAGCCGGGGCCCAGAAATAAAATCGTCATTTTGGTCATGCCGGCGACGCCCGCCAGAATACCCAGCAGGATCCAAAGCCGCTTGTTGCCCGTCCGCAGGAACCGGACAAATGCAAACAGGAAAGCGGCCAGGACCATCTGATCGATGCAGTCGTAGCAGAAAATGGAATCGAGACCCATCCATATGGGAACGGACAGAAACCCCAAAGCGCTCAACGCTACGGCGAAGGATTTACCGCCCATTTCCTTGGTTATCAGACACACGAAGATCAGTGTGGCTGAACCGGCAAGCGCCGGAACGATATGGAGGGCGAACATCGATTCTCCCAGCAGGGCGCGGCTGAGCGCCACCAGCGCAGGAACGAACGGCGGCAGATCCACATACCCGAATGCCAGGTGGCGGCTGAGCGCGATGGTATACAATTCGTCTTGGAAAAAACCGTATCCCGGCGCGGCGAACATATGAATGGCAATTTTGAAAATCGATGCGGCGATGATGATCAGATTTGTTTGGGAGAGAGGGGGAAACCTTTTTTGAAACCGCATACGGCGCATCCTTGACCGAAGGGGATGGTTCCTCTGAGCCGCGCTGCAACTGGCGGTATCCACAAATGGCCAGCCGAACGACAATGGATTCATTATACTTTGTCCGCGGCCGAAACATTACGGCGGAGACCGGTGCCTGCTTCTGCGTCATCTTATCGGAGAGCGCCTGCAAGCGAGGATTGCGCGTTGCGCTTTCCGAATAATCCTTCCACCGCGAATTTACTTTCTATATCTCCTTTCATGGGATCTGTAAAATTACTACTTGTTGGAGTGTGGAAAGTGAAATGCATGCTTGCCCCCCTTCCGATAGACCGGTATACTCCCGACGATGGACCATAGACGATCGACCATCGCCGTAGAGTTCCCTCACGGGCTTCGTCCCGCCACCCCTTATGGGCGGCACACCTCCGAATAGGCGGAACATGCTTCCCGATTACCGCATCCAACAGCGCGACGCCCTGCTTGAAATCATCCGCACCATCACCGAGGAACTCGACCTCGACCGGGTGTTGGAAAAGATCCTGCGCAGCTCGGTCGAGATCCTCAACGGCCAGGCCGGCATCATCGCGCTGCCCGAAGGCGGGCTGACGGATACCGCCTCCTGGCGGATCGCCGCCTCGGTCGGGGTCGCACCCGCCTTCCTGAAATCGCTCGAGACCATCCTGCGCGGGATCCCGCCGACCGGCGATCCGCAGCGTACGCTGCTTCCGGAAATCGACCGCCGCCTGCGGCAGCTCACCCGCACGGCCTCGCTCGGCTGGCTGGCGTCACTCGGCCTGCCGATGGTGACGCGCGGGACGGTCGTTGGGGCGGCGTATATTTTCCGCACCGGCCCGGTGCGCTTCACCGAGGATGAGCGCGCGCTGCTGCAATCCTTCGCGGATCAAGCCGCGGTGGCGGTGGCGAATGCGCGCCTGTTCGCTCTCGTGCGCGAGGAAAAACAGCGGATGGATGCCATCCTGGATTCATCCGCCGAGGGCATCGCCATCCTCGGCCCCGACAACCGCATCCAACGCTTCAACCGCGCGATCTCCCGCCTCTCGGGCGTCTCCCGCGAAAAAGCCGTGAACGCCCTGCACGACGACGTGCTCCACTTTTCCGCGGTGCAAACCGGGCGCACGCTTTCCCAGGCGGAAGCCGGCGGCTGGCCGCTTTCGGACCGGGCAACGCTTTACCTGGAGGCGGACCTGGTCCGCGCGGCGGGCGGGCCGCTTTCCGTCGGGGTGACCTACGCGCCCGTGTTCACCCAGGAACGGAATCTCCTCAACATCGTCATCGGGATGCACGACCTGACCCGCTTCCGTGAAGCCGAGGAGATGAAAGATACATTCATCTCAATCATCAGCCATGAACTGAAAACCCCCGTGGCGCTGATCAAAGGCTATGCCAGCACCCTCCGCCGCGAGGATGTGGAATGGGATCGGAACGTGATCGCGGATTCTCTCACCGTGATCGAAGAGGAAGCCGACCGCCTGGCGGCGTTGATCGATGACCTGTTGGATGCCTCGCGCCTGCAGGCCGGCGGGCTCTCGCCGAACTACGGCGAGGTGGACATCCCCCGGCTGGCCGCGCGGGTCGCCGAACGCGCCACTCGGCAATTCCCGGGCCGCACGATCCGCGCGGAGCTTCCAGAGAATTTTCCGGTTGTCTCCGCGGATGAGCAGCGGATCAGCCAGGTGATCACCAACCTGGTATCCAACGCCGTGAAGTATTCGTCGCCGGAATCACCGGTGGCGATCCGCGGCGCGGCGGCCCCGGAGGAAGTGACCGTCACCGTCGAGGATCAGGGGTTCGGGATCGCGGAAAAGGACATGCCGTACGTATTCGACCGGTTCTATCGCGGCCCGGAAACCGCCAAGCGGACCAAAGGCGCCGGGCTGGGATTGTATCTGGCGAAAGCGGTGGTCGAAGCGCACGGCGGCCGGATCTGGATCGAAAGCCGGCCCGGCAGGGGCACCCGGGCGTCATTTACATTGCCCCGCGCGCCGGAAACCGCTGCATAAGGTATGTTTGCTTATAAAACCTATTCACCATAATGCAATTTGTAGGGTGGGTTGGGGATTTACATCCCATAATAAAGTCCTTTTCTTTTTTCCCAACCCACCCTACAAAGATCCCAAGAACAAAGGCCCCCATAGAACCACACGACCATGGTCGATGGTCTATCGTCGATTGTCGTTTTTTTTCCTCCCGCTTGATGAGAACACCCCTCCCGGGTAGAATGCATCATCCCCACGCGAAAGGGTACCCATGCCCGCCATTCAAACAACCATTAACTGTCCGACCTGCGGAACCCCGCAGCCCGCGCTTATCGAGCAAGTGATCGACGTCGGGCGCGATCCCGGATCCAAACAGCGGCTGCTACAGGGGCGGTTGAATTTCTTCCAGTGCCCCGGCTGCGGCTTTCAGGGCACGCTGGCTTCGCCGCTCGTATACCACGACCCGGCCAAGGAACTGCTCCTTACCTTCGTCCCGCCCGATTTGCGGCTTGCGCCGCTCGAGCAGGAAAAAATCCTCGGCGGGCTGACCCAGCAGGTGGTCAACGCCCTGCCGGCCGAACAGCGCAAAGGGTATCTTCTGCGCCCCCAGGCGGTGCTCACGGCACAGGGCTTGATGGAACGGGTGCTCGAAGCCGACGGGATCACCAAGGAGATGCTCGAGGCGCAGCGCTCGAAATCGAAACTGGTCCGCGAGCTGATTGACGCCGAGCCCGATGCGCGCCTCGCCCTCATCCGGGAACAGGACGCGCGGATCGATTCGGATGTGCTCGCGCTGCTCGGCGCGATCGCGCACTCGGCGGCGGCCCAGGAGGATAAAGCCTTTGCGGAAAAGGCCCTGCAGACAAGGGATGCGGTCATCCAGCACTCCTCGGCCGGAAAACGCTCGCTGGCCCAGAAGGAAGAGTTGGAAACCGCCGCCCGGGATCTGGAGGTGCTGGGCAAGGAGTTCAGCCTGGACGCGCTGGTAAAACTGGTCGCCGCGGCGCCTTCCCTTGACCGTGTGACCGCGCTGGCCGCGCTGGCCTGGCAGGTGATGGATTACGCGTTCTTCCAGCGCTTCACGGAAACGCTGGAAAAAACCGTCGGCGCCGAACGCGAACGGCTGACGGCCATCCGCGACCGCGCGTTGGAGGAAATCCAGCGCGTGCAGCAGGCGATGCAATCGGAAATGAACCTCACCGCGGGTCTCCTGCAGAGCATTCTCCAGGCGCCGGACTTGGATGCGGCGGTCGCGGAACACTTACCGGAATGCAACGACCTGTTCTTCGCGGTGCTCGAGGCGAATCTGGAAAGCGCCCGCCGCAACAAGCAGGAGAACGCCATCCAGCGCCTGGAGGAAGTAAAAACGAAGATTCTTTCCGCCTTGGAAAATTCCCTGCCCCCGGAACTGCGTTTCGTCCGCGATCTGCTTGGCCAGGAAAATGATGAACTGGCCGAGCGCATGCTGGCCGACCGCGCGGCCGAAGTGACGGAGAATTTCGTCGCGGCGCTTAAGGCCACCGTTACGGATCTGGA
Organism: Anaerolineales bacterium; assembly: GCA_034430775.1. GTDB lineage: Bacteria > Chloroflexota > Anaerolineae > Anaerolineales > RBG-16-64-43 > JAFGKK01. The sequence continues at coordinate 5,173 of DAOUDU010000247.1, forward strand.
ATCCACGCCGCAGGAACCGCTCGTTGCACGGATGAAGAAGCTGCTCGAGTTGGCGGAGAAGCAAGTCGCGCTGGCAAAGTTCACGACCAAATAGCAGGCGCGCTTCTAAAAAAGACCGGCACGGTCTTGATGACCGCGCCGGTTTCATTATCGATATGAAAAAAAACGCCCCTTCTGAAGAGGCGTTTTTCATTGCTATATCCATTCCGGCCGGGAAGGATCCTGTGCCGTCACCCTGCCGTGAACACCCAAAGCGTCACCGAAAGCGGGCCCAGCTCCACGGGTGCTCCGTTTGAAAATCCCGGCGGATCCACCGGTTCCGCATTATGCGCCGCGTCGAAGAGGTACGCTTCTTCCAGCGTGTACGCGTCCCCCTTTTCCAGTTGCAGGACCATGTTTACCGCCGCGTCGCCGCGGTTGACGAAGATCGCCGTCAGCGCGCCATCATCGCGCTTGGCGGCAAAAAGCGAAACCATCGGGTCGTCGGCGTTCGCCGCCAGGAGCCGGTTCCCGAAGCGTTTGTAGATTTGGTACACATAGTAACTCGGGCGGATGGCATAGGAGGACATCAGCGCGTGCCCGGCGCCCGAGGCGCCCGCTTTCAGCGTCCAATACGCAAGCAACTCCGGGCGCTGGCGGATCATGCGCCCCAGGACGTCCGCCGTCCACAGCGCGCCCAGGAACGAATCCGGCGAAGTTTCCGCTCCGGAGACGTTGGACCAGTTCGAGTTCCATTCCATGATCCCGACCGGCATGTCTTTTCCGGTCACTTCCTTGATCACCCGCCGCAGGCTGGGGATAATATCGTCCCATTCCGGCGTGTTCGCCAGCAATTCCGTCTTCGACGGCGTTCCGCAGGTCCGGCAGGACGGAAACGGATAGCGGTGGACGGTTACGATATCCACCAGGTCGGCGTTCAGCTTCAGGAACTCGCGCAGGTAATCCCTGCCCTCCGAATCCTTCGGATCCACGGCCGGATCCCCGTTGAACTGGTGAGTGTCGGGGCCATAGAGGATGATTGTCGGATCGACCGCCTTCATCGCCTGGGCGAATTCCCGCCAGCGCTTGGCGGCTGCGATGGCGTCCATCGCCTGGTCTCCGAGCGAGGTGTCCGCTTCATAGAGGGAGGGTTCGTTCCCAATGCTCCAGTATTTCACGCCGTATTGCTTCTCGACGTTCACGTAGCGAACCCATCCGGCGGCCGCTTCCGGGGTGCTGCCCGGCAGCCGCAGGGTGAAGCTCGGCTCGGCGTTCATCATCTTCGCCTGGGCGATGTAGTTGTCCACTTGGCGGGTGGTGATGTCGTTGCGGTCACCCCAGTTGCCGCCCGGCCAGCGCAGGAAGGTGATTCCGGATTGCTTGGCCGGTTCGATGTTGTTCACACCCAGGTCCGCCCACGGGCCATGGTTCGTACCCAGCACGTAAGGGCTGATCTCTCCCAGGTCCGAGGCGGTATCGATAAGAAAGACCCCCGACGGATAATTCGTCGGGGTCAGCGTGGCGAATTCCGGCTGGCAGGCTGTCAGGAAAAAGAGGATGCCGCAGAGTGATAGCGTTCGGAAGCGGTGGTGGGTGTCCATTTTTCTCTCCAGTAAGGAATTTATCACTGTCCTGCTGGTCGCAGCGGAACATCTTACTCTGATTGTATTACCCCTTCGACGAACTCAGGCTGACGGGTTTCCGATCTCGGAAACGGCTGAAAATAAAAAACTTGGCGGTGGAATAAACCGGCGAAAACGTGATCCGGGCGACCCATGCGGCCGCCCGGATTATTCTGATGAAGCCGAAATGCGAATCCGGATCCGTTCCCGTCCCGGCCGGTTTTACTTTTCCACGCCGGTGATGACGATGCCCTGGACGAAGAACCGCTGGGCGGCGATAAACAGGATCAGGGGCGGGATCAGGGTGACGAGCGCGCCGGCTTGGATCAGTTCCGGATGCTGGCCGTACATCGAATTGAAGCGGGCCAATGCCACCGAGATCGGCTGCATGTCGAGCTTGGTGGATAGGTAGATCAGCGGGCCGAAATAGTCGTTCCAGGACCAGACGATGTGGAAAACCGTCACCGCCACGATCACGGGGTAGGATTGCGGGATGATCACCGACCACAGGACCCGCAGCGGGGTGGCGCCGTCGATCATCGCACTTTCGTCGAGTTCGCGCGGCAGGGTCATGAAGAACTGCCGCAGGAGGAACGTGTCGTAGGGGTTGGCAAAGAAGGCCGGGACGATCAGCGGCAGCCAGGTCCCCACCCATCCGATCTGTGAAAAGAACAGGAACTGCGGGATGATCGTTACGGTTCCGGGCAGGAACATGATCGAGATCAACAGCATGAAGAGGATATCGCGGAATGGGAAGCGGAAGCGCGAGAATCCAAAGGCCACCAGAATGCACGAGATCAGCACCCCGATGGTCGTGGTGAACGTATAGTAGAAGGTGTTCCATAGCACTTGCGGGTAGTTAATCGCGTTCCACATGTCGACATAGTTGCTCCAGGCCGGGGAGAAGACCCACGGCCGGTTGAGGGATTTAAACGACCCCCCGTTCCAAACAACCGGTCCGGCGGCGATATCGGCCGGATCGATGAAGATGCTTCCCTTCTGGTACCCCTTGAGCATCGCCAGACTCTTTTTCGTGCCGTCTTCCATCGGAACCGAAAAGACATCCAGATTCTTTCCGGCAAACGCCGCGAGATTTACGGTTTCCTCAACCTCCGTACCCGCCTTGTTGATCTGCACGGTAAAGGTTCCCGTCGTTTCCTGCGGTAGCAGGAATTTGGGCGGGAGCACGGGCCAGATCGGCGAGTTTTCAAATGTGGCTTGGGCCTGTGTTTTCAGCGATGTCATGACCATGTAGATGAAGGGGATCATGAACACGACCAACAGAATTGAGGTGAAGGTGGTGAGTAGAACCGAAGGGATCGCCTTGGCAAAGCGCGATTTGCGCTGTTCATCGGGCGCCGGAAGCGCCAGCGCCGCTGCGGGTGTGCCTCCTTGGGGGTTGATCCGGGCGGGAGCCGGCCGGGCGGGAACGCTCCGGACGGGTTTGCGCGCGACCGGGGTTTTTCGGCGGGTTGTCAGCTTCTTCCGTGTTGCTCCACGGGCTGTGCTTTTTTTGGATTTCGTGGCCATGCCAACGACGTCCTTTCCACGGTCCGGCATCCCTGCGAACCGCATGCACCGCCGAGCAATTTCACGCGAACCGGTCCACCGTTCCTTCGGTATCCGGCGGCAGAACAAACTCAGCCTGACAGAAGGTCAGGCTGAGCGGGTGAGCCTATGAAATTACTGCGGCGACCGGGAACCGATCCGCCATGGCGCACTACTTTTCCACCCCGGTGATAACGATGCCCTGGACGAAGAAGCGCTGGGCGGCAATGAACAGGATCAGGGGCGGGATCAGGGTGACGAGCGCGCCCGCCTGGATTAGTTCCTGCCGCTGGACGTACATCCCGTTGAAGCGCGCCAACGCCACCGAAATCGGCTGCAGGTCCACCTTGGTTGAGAGGTAGATCAGCGGATTGAAATAGTCGTTCCAGGCCCAGACGATGTGGAATACCGTCACCGCCACCAGTACCGGGTAGGATTGCGGGATGATGATTGACCACAGAACCTGGAACGGGTTGGCACCGTCGATCATCGCCGATTCGTCGAGTTCGCGCGGCAGGGTCATGAAGAACTGCCGCAGCAGGAACGTGTCGTAAGGATTGGTGAAGAAGGACGGGACGATCAACGGCAGCCAGGTTCCCACCCAGCCGATCTGGGTGAAGAACAGGAAGGTCGGGATGATGGTAACCGTCTGGGGCAGGAACATGATCGAGATCAGCAGCATAAACAGCAGATCCCGGAACGGGAAGCGGAAGCGTGAGAACCCGTACGCCACCAGGACGCACGAGATCAGCACCCCGATGGTCGTCGAGAACGCATAAAAGAATGTGTTCCACAACACTTGCGGGTAGTCAAGCGCATTCCACATTTCCGTGTAATTTTCCCAGGCCGGGGAGAAGACCCATGGCCGCTGCAGGCCTTTATACGAGCCGCCGTTCCACACAATCGGATCGGCGGCGGGATTTTTAATGTCGATGAAGATGCTCCCCTTTTGGTATCCTTTAATCAGCCCCGCGGACCGGATCGATCCATCCGGCATCGGCACGGAGTAGACTTCGAGTTTCTGACCGGCGATTGCCTGGTAATTGACCGTCTCCTCGACCAGCGTTCCCACCTTGCTCACCTGAACGGTGAAGGTACCCCGGAGTTCCTCCGGAACAACAAACGTGGGAGGAGCCACCGGCCAGATCGGAGCGTTGGGCAGTGTGAACTGGGCCTGCGTCTTGAGGGACGTCATGATCATATAGCCAAACGGGATCAGGTACACAATCAACAGCAAAGCGGTAAACCCCGTCACCAGGATGGGCGACAGGGCTTTTTTTATGCTCGGTGTTCGAACGGTGGTCGTCTCCATTGCTATGTCTCCCAATGCTCTATTTTATAGTACGTCCTTCGGAAAACCCGTTCGCGGTTTTCCGCGGCCGGAATGCTCATCTCAAGCGTGTGGACCGCGGGTTTGGAAAACGGTGCGCGGAAGGCGGCGGTCTTCCCGGATGGATTCCCGTTCCGATTTACTTCTCAACCCCGGTGATAACAATACCTTGGACGAAGAACCGCTGGGCGGCGACGAACAGGATCAGCGGCGGGATCAGCGTCACGAGCGCGCCGGCCTGGATCAGCTCCGGCCGCTGGCCGAACATCCCATTGAAGCGGGCCAAGGCCACCGAGACCGGCTGCATATCCATCTTGGACGTGAGGTAAATTAGCGGGGTGAAGTAATCGTTCCAGGCCCACACGATATGGAATACCGTCACCGCCACAATCACGGGGTACGATTGCGGAATGATCACCGACCACAGGACCCGCAACGGCGTGGCACCGTCGATCATCGCACTCTCGTCCAACTCCCGCGGTAGGGTCATGAAAAACTGCCGCAACAGGAACGTATCGTAGGGGTTGGCAAAGAACGACGGGACGATCATCGGCAGCCAGGTTCCCACCCACCCGATCTGGGTGAAGAACAGGAAGGTCGGGATGACGGTGACCGTTCCGGGCAGGAACATGATCGAGATCAGGAGCATGAACAGCAGGTCTCGGAACGGAAAGTGGAAGCGTGAGAAGCCGAACGCCACCAGGACGCATGAGATCAGCACCCCGATGGTCGTGGTGAACGCGTAAAAGAACGTGTTCCACAGCACCTGCGGATAGTTGATCGCATTCCACATCTCGGTGAAGTTCCCCCAGGTCGGGGAGAAGACCCACGGCCGGTCGAGGGACTTATAGGAACCACCATTCCAGACGATCGGTTCCGCGGAAGGGTTGTCCGGATTTAGGAAGATGCTTCCTTTTTGGAAACCCTGGATCAAGGCCAGATTCTTTTTCGATCCGTCTTTCTGGGGAACGGTGTAGAGTTCCAGGGTCTTGCCGGCAATCCCCGCCAGGTCCACGGTCGACTCCACTTCGGTCCCCGCTTTGTTGACGGTGACGGTGAAGCTCCCGGATAGATCCACCGGGGTGGTGTACTTGGGCGGAGCCACCGGCCAAATAGGCGCATTCGGCAGGGCGAACTGGGCCTGCGTTTTTAAAGACGTCATGACCATGTACACGAACGGGACCAGGAACACGATCAGCAGGAGGGTCGTAAAGCCCGTTACCAATATCGACGGCAGAGCCTTCACGATCCTGGATGGGCGGTAAGTAGTCTCCATGATTGCACCATTCGGGGAACCGGGCTATTTATCCGATGCGTAGTACACCCACTTGCGGGCGGTGGCGAACAGGAGAAACGTGATCACCAGGATGACCAGGAACAGCACCCAGGCCAGCGTCGCCCCGTACGACATATTGTGGTAGAAAAAGAACGTCCGATAAAGGAGCAGGTTATAGAACATCGTCGCGCCGCCCGGGTACCCGGTGCCCTGATTAACCACAAGGGGAACCAGGAAGTATTGGAAGAGGCCGACGACGCTGAGAATCAGGTTGTAGAACACAACCGGGGAAATCATAGGGAAGGTGACATTCCAGAAAGTGGCCCACACGCCGGCACCGTCCACCTTAGAGGCATCGTAAAGTTCGGTCGGGACGGATTGCAGCCCTGCCAGTTGGACCAGCATGGCATTGCCTATCCCCCAAACGCCCATGATGATGAAAGTCGGGTACACCCAGTTGACGTCGTTTACCCATAGTGGAACCTGGGATTTTGACATGCCCAGCCACATCAGGAACTTGTTGACCCAGCCGTTTTCCGGGTTCAGCACGCCGCCCCACAGGATGACGCTGGCGACGAAGGGGATGATGTAGGGCATGTAAAACGCTGAACGGAAAAAGTTCTGGCCCTTGAGGTTCTTGTTGTTCATCAGCATCGCGATAAAGAGCGGGAGGAAGATCGCGACCGGCAGTGACATCAGACCAAACTTAAGCGTCACCGACATGGCCCCCGGGGTCTCACTCCCGGCTTTTCCCCAAACCGTGCCGTCGGTGAACAGGGTGGCGTAGTTGTCGAACCCCACCCACTTTGGGGCGGCGAGGATCTGGTCTTCGATTTTAAGGTCCATGAAGGTGAACAGGAACGTTGCCACCATGGGGATGAGGGTGAAGAGCAGGAAACCGATAAGCCACGGGGAAATAAACAGCATCCCGTTGCGGAATTCCCGCCGTGCCAGCGGGGGCATGTTGCGCAGGGAATCAGCGGAAGGCAGTTGGGGTAAACGGGTAAGTTGCTCCATTGGAACACTCCGTTGAAAGATATCGGGCGGGCGATTTTCATCGCCCGCCCGATAGTATATCAAGATCCGATTACTTGCCGAAGATCACGGTGAGGTCGGCCAGGTACGTCTGAATTTCCTTGTCCAGGTCGAGATCGGCAGTGTTCCTCAGCAGGTTGCCGAACGTGTTGCCGCGGTCCCATGCCTCATTGTAGTTTGGCATGTAGCCTTCAGCGCTCGGAGCATCCGGGTAATCGAGGCCGGCGATAACCGTGTCGAGGTTCTTCACCCACGGGAACGCAATCGCCTTCTGCGCGCGCCATTCTTCCTGCGCGGAGGTCAGCGCGGGGATCGCGCCGTACGCAGCGGCCATGTCCTCGCTGCCGATGATCAGGATATCCACGGCATCGGTTACGAGGTACTTGAGGACTTCAAAGGCCTGTTCCGGAACCTTGGTGCCCTTCCAAATGCGGAAGGTATCGGCATCAACGCGGCCGGAGACGGTGCCGTTGTAGGACGGCATCGCGGCGGCGTCCCAAGCCTTGACGTCACCCATGCAGCAGGTGTACCAGAACGGCTGGTCGGTCATGGCAACTTTATTGCTGTTGAAGGGATTGCCGCCGGCGTAGTCTTGGCTGCCCTCAACCGCGGCGTTGGCCATGAAGGGCTGATCGCCCCAGATCGCGTCGTAGGTCCACTTCCAAGCGGCGACCCACACATCGGGAGCCTGGGCGGTCTTGCCATCGGCGGCGACCATCGAGCCGTTGCCCCAGAAGGCGCCCCAGTAGTTCGGATGATTCTCGTACTGCCAAGTGTAACCGTATTGCTTGACATCGTCCTTGTTGAAGCCTTCTTCGGTCGAGTTGAGCCCGGCGCCGTCGATCGTGAGCAGCTTCGAAACGGCGGTCAGGGTATCCCACGTCCAATCCGCTTCGCTGCCGTCCGGCATAACGTACTTTTCGCCGTAGTTGGCGGGCGGGTACGCAAGACCGGCTTCATCGAAGAGCGTGGCATTGTAGAACACAACCGAAGGATAAACCGCGAACGGCAGGCCAACCTGGCCTTCCGAGGTCTCATAGCTCTTGACCAGGGCCGGGTTGAAGATCGATGAATCGAACCCGCTCGAGGCCATGTAGGAGGAGATGTCCAGCCACTGCCCGTAGAACGCGTTCGAGCCGCCCCAGCCTACCGGTCCGATGATGTCAGGGCCGTTGCCGGAAGCGATTTGGGTGGAGAGGACGTCCTTCGCGGAATCGAAGGGAACGATTTCCAGGATCAGGTTGATCGCGTCCTGCATCGCATTGAATTGATTTACGACTTCCAATTCAGCGCGAACCTGGACAGGATCGGTCCCGGTTCCCATGCCCACGAACCATCGGACATTGGTCTTGCCCGCAACTTCACCCGGAACCACCACCGTCTCTTTCACGGTAACCTGCTCGGGAGTAGCTGTGGGGCCGCATGCCACGAGAAGCATGCTCAGGACGGTCAGCGCCGTCATAACAACAAAAATCTTACGCATTGCCTTTCTCCTTTCTCCTCAATCAGAAATTCAGAACAGTCGAATGACGTACCGATTTTCGTGCGCGAAACAGAACCTGGCAAGTTATCCCCTACAACCACCTCCTTTCACGATTATACAGCGATGGGATCTAACATCAGTCCAGAAGAGGAACGAATAACCAGTTCCGTCGACAGTACCAAGCGGTGAGGCGTAGTCGTTTCCTCATTAAGAATTCCAATCATCATTTCTGCGGCCATTTTCCCCATACCCTCAATGCTTTGGCGGACCGTGGTGAGCGGCGGATCCATGTGCGCGGCCGACGGAATGTCGTCGAAGCCCACAACAGCCACATCTTCCGGTATCCGTTTGCCCGATTCGCGCAATGCGCGCAGCGCGCCGGCAGCCATGGTGTCACTCGCGACAAAGACGGCATCCGGGTTCTGAGGGATCAGGCGCATCATGCTGATGTATCCGCCGCTTTCAGAAAAATCGCCCTCCACGATCAGAGCCGGGTCGGGGCTCATGCCCCGCTCGTGGAAAGCACGCTTGTAGCCTTCCCGGCGGTCGATTCCGGCGATCATATTATTCGGACCGGTGATGGTCGCCACCCGGTGCCGGCCCAGGCCGAGCAGATGCGTGACGGCTTCGCGTGCACCCTGAAAATTATCCGCGTCCAAATAACTCAGGTCTGTTCGAGTGGGGTGCCGTCCGATGAGAAGGAACGGCGGGCCAGATTTAGTCAAGGCCTCAAGGATGGGGTCATCGATTAGGTAGGAAGCAATGACCATTCCATCTAACAGGCTGTTTGGTGTTAATTGATGGATTTTGGTCTTTTCTTGTTCCGGATTGGTCAACCACAACATGACCGAATAATCACGCGCATTGCAAACCGTGGTGATCCCTTGAATTAAACCGGGATAATACGGATCGGTAAACAGCGAAGATTGCGCCGTCGGGAAAACCAAGCCAATAATCCGCGTCCGCCCGGAAGCCAGCCCTCGCGCAACGGTATTCGGCCGATAATTCATTTCCCGAATGATTTCCTTGACATGCGCGCGGGTAGACTCTTTTACATTCGGATCGTTATTAATCACACGAGAAACCGTGGATCGCGATACGCCACTCAGCTTGGCGATTTCTTCAATCAACATTCAGGAGGGCTCCCTAACGAGTGAGGCCAGCTTCACATATAACAGAAAATACACAATACAATTGGGACCGCTCCCAATAGTAGAGGAAAAATAACCAAATGTCAATGGTTTTTGGTTCGTTTTTGCTCAATATTTGCGCATATTTCTAGCCTTTTTTGCAGATTCTGCTGCAGAGTGCAGAAATCGGATTCCTGCCACATTTTTGGAAGCGCTTCCATACCGGGCTGCTTAATCCCGGGAAACAACCGGCATCTGGTGAATGCCGCAAGATTATCTTTTCCGGAAGATTTCCGCTTCGGTCTCTGATCCTCTAAGGAAGCGACCGGAGGGGATCTTTATCTGATGGAACTTCGTAGGGCCCATCCCCGTGGCCCACCCCAGCCCGGCCATAAATAATGCGGGGATCTTAGCGAAAAAGGTACCAGGCAGCTTTTTGTATACGACGGACTGATCGGATTATGCCCGGCCTTGAAGTGATTAGGGCAAGACACTATAATCCGGTCATGCTCGAACGGAAATCCATCTTCGTTTACAGCCCCGAACTTTCAAAATATCCATTCCCACCCGATCATCCATTTAATGCCACCCGCGCGCCCAAGACCCGCGATTTGATCCAGTCCATGGGTTGGCTGACGGGTGAGGACCACGCCGAAGCGGGGTGCGAACCCGCCGCCCGCGCGGCGCTTGAGAAATTCCACACCCGCCGCTACTTGGATGCACTGCAGAATGCATCGCAAGGCGGATGGAATTACGACGTTCTAAATATGGGAATCGGGACCTCGGATTGTCCGGTGTTCCCGGGGATGTACGAGCACTCGGCCCTGGCCGCCGGAGCCACGCTCGCCGGCGCGGCCGCTATCCTCGAAGGCCGCGCGGACGCGGTGTTCAATCCGCACGGCGGATTTCATCATGCGTTCCCGGAACGCGCGGCCGGATTCTGCTACATCAACGATCCCGCCCTCGGCTGCCTTGCGCTGGCGGAGGCCGGGAAACGCATCCTGTACCTCGACATCGATGTGCACAACGGCGACGGGGTCGCCTTCGCCTTCCAGGACCGGGCGGACGTGATGACAATCTCCTTCCACGAAAATCCGCGCGTCCTGTTCCCGGGAACCGGATTCGAAACCGAGATCGGCTCCGGCAAGGGCAGGGGCTACTGTGTTAATGTCCCGCTTCCGGTTGGAACCTATGACGAAGCTTACTTCGGGGCATTCGAAGAGGTGGCGCTTCCGTTAATCCGCGCGTTTCAGCCGGATATTTTCGTCATGGAATTCGGAGCCGACGGACTGGCTCAGGATCCGCTGGCCCATTTGCAATTAACCAACAATGTATACGCGGATATCCTGCGTCGTTTGAGAGGATTCGACAAGCCAATCCTGATGACGGGCGGCGGCGGATACAACGTGGAGAACACCGTCCGCGCCTGGGCCCTGGCCTGGAGCGTACTCAGCGGGCAGGACGAGGACGATTATGGAAACGTCGGATTGGGCGGCGTGATGCTGGGAAGCACGGATTGGAAGGGCGGATTGCGGGACAGGGAACTGGTGATCCCGGAGCAGCAAAAAGAAGCCGTCACCCAAGCGCTGGCATACACGGTTAAAAATTTAAAGGAATTGGTTTTCCCGATCCATGGATTAAAACCGTAGGGGCGAGGCAATGCCTTTCCCCGGCGATCGTCATGTCCGCGCCCGCCCTTGCGAAGATGTATTTAGCCGGCAGCCAGAGCTTACTGTGAATGCTTCGAACATCATTTGTTTTGGATCCCGTTGGAGAACTCGCCGGAATGACATCCATCCCCTCGGCGTCAATCCTGCCATTGCACAGCATGCTTGCTCGTCTCTGTTTCGCCAGCCAGGACGATAGCAGATCGAAGGCTCGGGCCTGCTTTGCGGGCATCCAGGGATGGGAAGAATGATATTTCAGCGGCTGCCTGTCACTCGCGCCAAGAACACGCGGGAATGACGGGGGGCAACGCAGCTGGCATTGTCTTTTTTTTAACCCAATGGTATTTTCACTTTAGGAATTAAAAACCTGAGGGGCGAGGCAATGCCTCGCCCCTCAGGTCGCGCGATAGTATTATTTTTCCCGGACCGGCCGAATCAGCATCACCATACCTGCCGCAAGCAGGCAGGCGATCCCGGCCGCGATGAACGCCGTGCGGTAATCTCCAATGGTGAAGAATTTTTCCACGGTTTGCCCGGCGGCATCCTTGGTCAGGTACGTGACCTTATCTACCACGCGCATCAGCGAAGCCGCCAGGTACGGTCCCGCAATCCCGCCCGCCCCGTAGGCCGTGAACATCACGCCGTAATTCGCGCCGATGTTTTTCGTCCCGAAGTAGTCGGCGGTCAGCGCTGGGTACAGGGCGAGGAATCCGCCGAAACACAATCCGACCAGTGAGACGATGATCAGATAGAACGCATACTCGTGCAGGAAATCCAAGCCCAAGAGCGCGAGCCCGCACAGGATAAAGATCAGCACGAGGGTCGTCTTGCGCCCGAGCTTGTCGGAGACGATCCCCCAGACGATTCTGCCTGTGGAATTGAAGATCGCGATGATCGAGACCGCCATCGCTGCGGCCGTGGCCGTCAGACCGAAGTCCACGGCGGCGATCGGCGGCGTCAGGGTGCCCAGGCTGAAGGATTGCCAGATCGGCGAAGCCTTCATGATGATCTGCAGCCCTCCCATGCAGGCGAAGAAGTACGTTATCCACAACAGCCAGAAGGCCGGCGTGCGGAGCATCTCCGAAGGGGAAAGATCGGCTTTGACGGCAACTTTCGTAGCGGTCTTCGCCTGCGGAGGAGTCCAACCGGCGGGAACGTACCCGGCCGGTGGATTATGCAGAAGCTGGGCGCCGGCCACCACGCAGATAAGGAAAATAATCCCCAGGATCAGGAAGGTATTGAATACACCAATCTGCGGCAGGGTGAATAATTTTGCCCCCAGGAGTGTGTAGGCTCCGCCGCTGATCAGCGCCTTGGCCAGCGGCGCGAAGAAGAATGCGCCCGCACCGAACCCGGCCACCGCCAGGCCGGTGATCAACCCGCGCTTATCCGGGAACCATTTGACACAAGTGGCGATCGGGCACACGTACGCCGCGCCGATCCCAATCCCGCCCAGAATCGAAAAGGTGGCGATCAGCCATACGAGCGCGGTCCCGGACGGGAAGAGTTCGCTGAACTTGGCGAGGATCAGCCCTGCGCCGAGTATTATTCCGCCTGCGGTGGCCACCACCCGCGGTCCCACGCGGTCCTGTATCCGTCCGGCAAATATCACCGCCAGGGCAAACGCCGCCAGTACGATCTGGGCCGGCAGCGTGACTTGTGTCTCACTCCAATCCTGAAAAACGGCTTTAAGCGGTGTCTGGAACACGCTCCAGATGTAAACCGCACCGAGGCTGATCTGGATCACCAGCGCGCCCAGGACCACCCACCACCGATTCATTGTTTTTTCGCCTGCCATGTGATTTTCCTCCTTTAAGGTAGAGGGATTGCTTTCGCCCCGCACATCCCCGTGCGAGTCGGTCTTCCCTTGCCAAACCCGACCATCGACAATGAACCATCGAAAAAACAATCCGCACAGCCATCTTCGACTTTCGACAATGGTCGATCGTCGGTGAACGAACAAGAAAACGGCCGGACGCTTTTTTTCTGCGTCCGGCCGTTGATCGACCGAAAGGCTAGCGGATTATCCGCCCCGTCCCTTAACCAGCTTTTCAACGACGCTGGGATCCGCCAGGGTGGTGATGTCGCCAAGATTGTCCGTCTGGTTCTCGGCAATCTTGCGCAGGATCCGGCGCATGATCTTCCCGGACCGCGTCTTGGGCAGGCCCTCGGCAAACTGGATGATGTCCGGCGTGGCAATCGGTCCAATTTCCTTGCGCACGTGGGCAACCAGTTCCTTTTTCAACTCTTCGCTCTCCGGGATGCCCTCCTTGAGGGTGACGAAGGCGTACAGCGCCTGTCCCTTGATGTCGTGCGGCATCGGGCAGACCGCGGCTTCAGCCACCTTCTGATGCGCCACCAGCGCGCTTTCCACCTCGGCGGTCCCGATGCGGTGGCCCGAGACATTGACCACGTCGTCGATCCGGCCCATCAGCCAGAAATCGCCGTCTTCATCCACGCGACAGCCGTCGCCCGTGAAGTACATGTTCTCGTACATGGTGAAGTAGGTATCGATGAACCGGTCATGATCGCCCCAGGTGGTGCGCATCATTCCCGGCCAGGGCCGGCGGATGCACAGCTTGCCGCCTTCGTTGGCGTCGCACTGCGTTCCATCGTCGCGCAGGACCACCGGATCGATGCCGAACCACGGGCGGCTGGCGCTGCCCGGCTTGGTGATCATCGCGCCCGGAAGCGGCGTGATCAGGAAGCCGCCGTTTTCCGTCTGCCAGTAGGTATCCACAATCGGGCAGCGGCCGCGGCCGATCTTTTCGTAATACCAGATCCAGGCTTCGGGATTGATCGGCTCGCCCACGCTGCCGAGCACGCGCAGGGTATCCAGCTTATACTTGGCCGGCCATTCCTCGCCCGCGCGCATCAGCGCGCGGATCGCGGTCGGGGCGGTGTAGAACACGGTGACACCGAATTTATCGACGATCTGCCAGAAGCGACCGGGGTCCGGGTAGGTTGGGATGCCCTCGAAGATAATCGTGGTCGCGCCGTTGGCCAGCGGGCCGTAGATGATGTAGCTGTGGCCGGTGACCCAGCCGATGTCGGCCGTGCACCAGTAGACGTCGTCGTCGTGAATGTTGAATACGTATTTGTGCGAGAAGGCCACGTGCAACAGGTATCCGGCCGTGGTGTGGACCACGCCCTTGGGTTTGCCGGTGGAACCCGAGGTGTAGAGGATGAACAGCGGGTCCTCCGCCTTCATCCTTTCCGGCTCGCAGGTTTCGGACGCCTTGGCCATTTCCTCGTGCCAGTAGTAATCCCGGCCGGCTTTCATCTCGCACGGATCGTCCGCGACCATGGCGACGATGCAGGATTCGATGCTCGGGGTCTTCTTCATGGCTTCGTCGGCGATGGTCTTGAGTTTGATGTGTTTGCCGCCGCGCAACGAGACGTTGGTGGTGATGAGGAGTTTGCATTCCGAGTCGTTCACGCGGTCGCTGATCGCGTCGGCCGAGAAGCCGCCGAAGATGATGTTGTGGATCGCGCCGATCCGCGTGCACGCCAGCATCGCGATCGCCAGCTCCGGGACCATCGGCATATAGATGGTCACGCGGTCCCCCTTCTTGACCCCCTTCGATTTCAAGACATTGGCAAACTTGCAAACTTCCTTGTGCAGCTCTTCATAGGTGATCTTCTTCACCCGGGAGTCATCGTCGCCCTGGAAGATGATCGCCGTCTTTTTGGCGGTCGGGGTGCCCAGGAACCGGTCCAGGCAGTTGTAGGAAACGTTCAACTCCCCGTCGGCGAACCAAGTGTGATGGATGTCCCGGGCTTTGGTGTTCCAGGTATATTCGAGGCTCTTGGTCGGCTTCTTGAACCAGGTCAGCGCCTCGGCCTGCTTCAGCCAGAAGCCGTCCGGATCGTTGATCGATTGCTCCCACATTTTCTGATATTCATCGAACGATTTGACGTAAGCGTTTTTCTGGACCGAATCGGGAGGGGGAAACTTCCGGTTTTCGGTCATAAGGGAACTGATGGATTTTCCTTGTGCCATAGCTGTCTCCTAGCGGTATGCCTGCGGCAGAATGCCTTCGAGAGGGCTGCATGCGCTCTCTTTTCACGCACCTTGCCGCTGGCTTTGGGATTGTTGACGGTGTTAATCGGCGGCTGTGGCGTCCTCCGCCTCCGGGGTTCACGCAACCTGACTATTCTAGTCGCGCCGATAGGCTTCGTCAATGCCGGGAGAGTTCGTGAAGCCGTTCACATCCTCCCGTTCTTGGATTTGGGACAGGACCCTGAGGGTTCTTCGAACCCTCAGGGTCCTGTCCCGGCGTTTCTGCTACTGTATCGTCGCGACGACGGTCACTTCATCCGTGCCCGGCGCCGGCAGCGGGATGACATCCCCCGCCACCGGTTGCCCGTTCACCAAGAGGGAAACCGCATTCCCCTTCCCGCTGCGCTGGACGGAGATTCGGTAGGTGACACCCCGGAATTTCCGTACCGCTGTGAAGCCGGTCCAGAGCAAAGGGATTACCGGCGCGATCCGCAGGCCCGCAAGCGTCGGGCGGATCCCCAGGATGAATTGCGTGATTGCGCAATAATTCCAGGCCGCGGTCCCGGTCAGCCAGGAGTTCTTCGCCTCGCCGTGGGTCGGCGCATCGCGGCCGGCGATCATCTGCGGGTAAACGTACGGTTCGCAGCGATGCACCTCGCCGATCCCCTCGCGCGCCGACGGGTTGATCCGCAGGTAGTAATCGAGGGCCTGGTCTCCGTTGCCGACCATCGTCTCGGCGATGATGATCCACGGATTGTTATGGCAGAAGATGCCCGCGTTCTCCTTGTATCCCGGCGGGTAGGAGGAAATTTCGCCGTACTCGATGTAGTAGCGGGTGAAGGCCGGCTGGTTGATAACGATCCCGTGCTTGGTCGCCAGCCTCGCCTTGACTGATTCGAGCGCCCTCTGCGCCATCCCATCCTCGATCCCGATCCCGGCCATGATGCACATGCCCTGGCTCTCGATGAAGATCTGGCCTTCCGGGCATTCCTTCGAACCCACCTTGCGGCCGAAATCATCGTAGGCCCGGACGAACCATTCACCGTCCCACCCGTGCCGGCGGACGGTTTCCTTCATCCGTTCGGCTTCCCAGCGGTAACGCCGGATTTCCCCCCGCCGGCCGAGCATTTCCGCCAGGTCCGCCAGTTCATTCGCCGCAAGCACAAACAGCCCGCCGATGAAGACCGATTCAGCGGTTTTACCCTCCTTGTTGGTCGTCGTCTGAAAGGACTGGCCCGGCGTATCGGAAAAACAGTTCAGGTTCAGGCAGTCGTTCCAATCCGCACGGCCGATCAGCGGCAGGCGGTGGGGCCCGAGACGGTCGAGCGTGTACCGGAGCGAACGCTGGAGGTGATCGTAGAGCGGCTTCTCGCTGCCGGGTTCGTTCTCGTACGGAACCTTCTCGTCGAGAATCGACGCATCCCCCGTTTCCTTAATATAGGTGGTGACACCCAGGATCAGCCACAGCGGATCGTCGTTGAAGTTGCTGCCGACATCGTTGTTGCCGCGCTTGGTCAGCGGCTGATACTGGTGGAACGCTCCGCCGCTCTTGAGCTGGGTCGCCGCCAGATCCAGGATCCGCTCCCGGGCCCGGGCAGGGACCATCTGGACAAACCCCAGCAGGTCCTGGTTCGAATCGCGGAAACCTAAGCCGCGCCCGATGCCGGATTCGAAAAACGAGGCCGAGCGCGACATATTAAACGTAGCCATGCACTGGTACGCATTCCAGATGTTCACCATCCGGTTGGTATGCAGGTCGGGCGTGTCGACCTGGACGACCGAGAGGGTTTCCTCCCAATACTGCCGCAGGGATCGGAAAGCCTCCTCCACATGCTGCACGTCGCGGTACTTCGCAATCACCGTTTGTGCGTATTGCTTGTTGATGGTTTGGGATTCCGCCGGCATAAACTTCTGGTCCTTCGGATTCTCCTGATACCCGAGGATGAAGATGACCTGCTTGGATTCCCCGGGCTTCAGATTGATCTTGACGTGGTGCGATCCGATCGGCGCCCAGCCATGGGCAATGGAATTATCCGAGCGGCCGCGTTCTACAACCGCCGGGTTATCCCAGCCGCGATAGGCACCGAGAAATGTGTCGCGCTGCGTGTCGAACCCGGCAAGTTTTTCCGAGCAGGCGAAGAATGCGAAATGATCCCGTCGTTCCCGGTATTCCGTCTTATGGTAGATCACCCCATCGTCGACCTCGACTTGCCCGGTCGAAAAGTTGCGCTGGAAGTTGGTCTGGTCGTCCCACGCGTCCCACAGGCAGAATTCGACCGAGGAAAACACGGAAAGCTTCGCGGGTTTCCTGCGGCGGTTGGTGACGGTCAGCTGCCAGATTTCCAGGTTCTCGCCCATCGGTACGAAGTAGCGGGTGTGGGCTTCCACCCCTTTGTACGTGGAGCCGATGGTCGTATACCCCATTCCATGCCGGCAGGAATACCGCTCGGCCTTGTGCCGGGTGGGCATCCACGATGGCGACCAGAATGCACCGCTCGCGGCATCGCGCAGGTAGATGTAGCGCCCGCCCATGTCGAACGGCGCATTGTTGTACCGGTACCGGGTGAGCCGCCGCAGGCGCGCGTCCTTGTAAAAAGAATATCCTCCGGCGGTGTTGGAAATTATTCCGAAGTAAGCTTCACAGCCAAGGTAGTTGATCCACGGCAGCGGGGTGTCGGGCCGGGTGATGACGTACTCTCTGTGTTTGTCGTCAAACTTGCCGAAGCGCATGAAGATTTCTCCTGGAGGATGGTTTACTTTTCTGCCATGGAACCGCTGTGAACATTTCCGGCGGGGCGTATTATATCCCGCCTGGTGGACGAGTCCCGGCAACGCCGAACGATCGTCATGCCAGCGCATTTGAGGCAGGGAGAGCCGAAGAGTATTAGATCGTCATGCCCGCGTGTTTTACGCGGGCATCCAGAAATCATAATGAGGATCCTGTATCGGGTCTCTTGAATTCCCGCTGAGAACAGCCTTGCTCCCCGATCACCGCTTCTCATGAAATAAATTCGAGCAGGGATGCCCCGCGAGGGTTGGAATCGGGATGACAGCGGCTGAAAAAAGCCACCATCCCCTGGAAATACCCCTCCCTTCCGGAATGGCGGAAAAAATTATTGCCTTCTTTACGCTGCGTCATTCGGTATAAATGTAGTATTAGGTATACCGGGCCGGATGGCCCATATGATCAATGCCACACCTCAATCCATCCCGAGCTGTGAATATGAGATCCTGGTTTATGCCGGAAAAATGGGAATGAACCCGCGAGTTCTAGTTGTGGATGATGACACCGATACACGCCTGCTGATGAGAATGATGCTTGCCGGAGCCGGCTATGACGTCGCCCTTGCCGCGGACGGCGAAAGGGGATGGAAATCGTTGTCGGAAATCCTGCCGAATCTGCTGCTGACGGACATCATGATGCCGAACCTGGATGGGTTTGGATTGCTTCAGCGCGTGCGGGAGGATCCCCGGACCCATGCGCTGCCGGTGATTCTGCTGAGCGCCAAGTCGTCCACCGACGATATCAGCAGGGGGTTCGCCCTGGGCGCGGACGATTTCCTGACCAAACCCTTCCAAAAAGCAGAGTTCCTGGCAAGAGTGCGGTCGAAAATTGTCTGTTGCCCGCTTCCGGTGGGGTAATCCATGCCGCACTTTACCGGGGGCAGGTTTTTTTTTATGAACGGAGAAAAACGCAAAGGGACCGTCATGCCCGCGCCTGCCCCTGCGGAGCATCACTATTCGGTTTTGTTCTTTGAGTGGTGATGTTGGCAAAGCGGGTGTGCTTGTGGCGGGCATCCAGGAATCCGGGGCCGTCCTTCCCGTAGCGCATCTCTTGGATTCCCGCTGAGTGCACGCGGGAATGACGATCACTCGCCCGCCTTTCACTCCCCCACCCTGCGTTATAATTAAACATGCCCAC
The DNA here is from genome assembly GCA_034430775.1 of Anaerolineales bacterium. Lineage (GTDB taxonomy): Bacteria > Chloroflexota > Anaerolineae > Anaerolineales > RBG-16-64-43 > JAFGKK01. Next base: position 24,168 of record DAOUDU010000247.1, read on the forward strand.
CACCCCCCACAAAATCGGATTCGACAACGAAAAGTAACTCGCCGAGCAAACCGCCGCGATCCTCGAGCGCGTTAAGGCTTCCGGCAACAAGCTTTACCTTGAATTCGGAGGGAAGCTGCTGTTCGACATGCACGCCTCGCGCGTCCTGCCCGGCTTCGACCCATGCGTCAAGATGCGGCTCCTGCACAACCTCAAGGATCAGGCCGACATCATCCTGTGCATCTTCGCCGGCGATATCGAACGCAAAAAGGTCCGCGCGGATTTCGGCATCACCTACGACGCGGATACGTTCAAGCTGATCGACGATCTCAAGGAGCGCGACGTTTCGGTCGCGGCGGTGGTGATCACCCGCTACGAGGATCAGCCCGCGGCGAGCATCTTCAAAAATAAACTCGAGCGGCGCGGCTTCCGCGTGTTCACCCACAAAGTGATCCGCGGCTATCCGACCGACATCGAGCACATTGTCAGCGACGAAGGCTACGGCCGGAACCCCTCCATCGAAACCTCCAAACCGCTGGTGGTGGTGACCGGCCCCGGCCCCAACAGCGGCAAACTTTCCACCTGCCTCTCCCAGCTTTACCACGAATACCGGCATGGGGTGAAAGCCGGGTACTCTAAATTCGAGACCTTTCCGATCTGGAACCTGCCGCTTAATCACCCGGTCAATGTCGCCTACGAGGCAGCTACCGCCGATATCCAGGATTTCAACCTGATCGACCCGCACCACCTCGAGGCCTACGGCAAGATTGCCGTCAATTACAACCGCGACGTGGAGCTCTTCCCGGTGGTGAAGCGGATACTCGAAAAGATCACCGGCGCCAAATCGATCTACCAATCCCCGACCGACATGGGCGTGAACAAGGCCGGCTTCGGGATCATCGACGATGCGGCGGTCCAGGCGGCGGCCCGGCAGGAGGTCATCCGGCGCTACTTCCGCAGCGCCTGTGAATACGCGATGGGATTTTGCGACCACGATACGGTCCGCCGCGAGGAACTGCTGATGGAGGAACTGGGGATGAAGCAGGAAGACCGCCCGACGGTCCTCCCGGCGCGGGCGGCGGCGCAGGAGGCCGCCAAAACGGGCAAGGGAAATGAGGGCATTTTCGTCGGAGCGGCGCTGGAACTTCCCGATGGAACGATCGTCACCGGGAAGAACTCGGCCCTGATGCATGCCGCCTCAAGCACCGTCCTCAACGCGATAAAAACCCTTGCCGGCATTCCGGACCGGTTGCACCTTTTGGCGCCGAACGCGATCGATGCGGTGGGGACCTGTAAAAAGGAAACCTTCGCCGCCAAGAACATCAGCCTTTCGCTGGATGAAGCGCTGACCGCGCTGGCCATAAGCGCCACGACCAATCCGGTCGCGCAGGAAGCGGTGAAGATGCTGAAGGAACTGCGCTGCTGCGAGATGCACCTGACCCACCTGCCGACCCCGGGCGACGAGGCCGGCCTGCGCCGGCTGGGGATCAACCTGACCAGCGAACCGAATTTTGCGAGCAAGAACCTGTCGGAGTAGCCGGCGAAGTATCCGGAACGTGGTTGCGGAAGGCGCACGCAAATAAACGCGGTGTCGGCTTACAATGGTTTCTCGGGCATTATAATCTCGATCTATAGGCGGACTCAATTGTAATTGTTTATTTCGTCGATATGCAAAAGGCGTGAAGGTTTTCGATCGTTTTCAAAAAGGGATGCGCCCGGTGGAATGTCTTATCCCGGCGGTAAACCTGCTCATGCAGAGGACGCGCCAATTGGGAGCAAAAACCCATCTATCGGCTTGATATTCCCTTGATCGATCGTCGCACTATGTGTTAATATCATTAGCAATCCGGATGGTTAACCCAACCCCATAGATGTCCTGCTGGTAAACAGCAAGTGGAAATTACAGGGGAAACGCTATTGGATTGTCCGCGGGGATAAACAGGGAGGGATCGCAAAACGCTCGGCGCCCAAATATTCCTGTACCTTATCGAATTCTGCGGGATTCGACCTCTTTTCATTCTTCCTCGAATCTGATTTGAGGAGATCTCATGAATATACTTCTGTTTCTTTTTTTTGCTTTGTCTGCATATTTCCTGCCAGGATATGCGGTTGTTAATCTCGTAGAGACGAAAGGGATCGGGCGCCTTGCGAAATGTCTTCTCGCCGTTCCCATATCCCTGGTGTTCGTTCCTTTCTCCCTGGCGGCGATCGGCAATCTCTTCCCTTTTATTCCGTCCCTATGGCAAGTCCTGCTTCTCGCCCTTCTCATCTGGGTCCTGGGTGAACTATTGCGGCGAAGCCAGCGGAGACCGTCGGTTAACTTCCGCGAAAGAAACCAGGATCTCGAAAGTCCTCGCCGGCTTGAGTGGTTGCTCGCATCCATTTTTATTTTGGGTTTTTCCCTCATAATTAATTTGCCTCGGCTGGAGATGTTTGTTCATGCGGATCAAGGGGTTTATTTGCCTTCCTGGGACGAATTTCGCCATCTGACGGTTTTAACATCTGTCGCTCGAAGCGGTATTCCACCGCGGAATTATGTCTTTCCGGATCTCTCATTGGTTTATTACTACTGGTCACAGATCTATCCTGCGGCGATAGCAAATTCCGGGTTTGTGGCGTTTTCCCTTGCGCGAGCATTTGCCTTCCATGCGTTTATACAAACCGCCGCGTTTCTAGGCCTGGTTTACGGATTCTTGCGGGCGAATGCCCATTCCTGGCTGTCCCGAGTCTCTGGAATGGGATTTTTCACCATATTTGCGGGATTCGATTACTTTGTCACCATGTCGGGGATTGAATGGTGGCAGAAACATGTTCCTTGGCTCGTTTCTGATAATGAGATCTTTTCTCTGCCGCTTCTGTATTTCTTTGCTCCCCAGCACCTTGCGGGCGGAATGGCGTTTGTTATGGCGTTATGGTTGTGGAACAACATCCGGGCCAATGCGTGGATTCGCTGCACTGTCCTCGGTGTGCTGTTGGCCTTTACTTTTGGGACCAGCCCATTTGTCTTTTTGGGTTTCGGGATTGCTGTGATTTTATGGATCGTGGAATACCGGAGGCTGTTCAAATCCCGTCGGATGATCCTCCCGGCAATAGCCTTCGGGCTTCCCTTTGCTGCGGGCTGGATACCGCAAATGATTTTGACGATGTCTTCGTCGGGGAAAATTGTTTGGAACCAATTTCGTGTTCCCTTTCTCGAAACATACTTATCGATCGAGACGTCATGGTCCGGGATGCTGGACAAATTCCTTACGTTGTTCTATTTACCGGTCGTGATGTTTTGGATATTCCTGATCGAGATCGGATTGCCATTCGTTTTCTATGCGGTTTGGGTGTTTCTGAAGAGCTGGCGGCAGCGGCTTGTTTGGAACCGTCTTGCGGTTTTATACCCTCTGGTGATGTTTGTTGTTATGGAATTTCTTACCGACCAAAATGGCGGGGGAAATTTCTCCCGCCGCGGGTTTATTCCCATGCAGATAGTTATTGCATTGTCCGCCGCGTTTTTGTTTAAGAACTGGAAAAAACCCGCCCGGGAGGGAAATCCAATACGGAGAAGGATTCCCTTCGCGAAAATGAGTTTTTTATCGCTCGTCCTCGGATATTTCGTGTTTGTTTTTGCCTCGGCCCAATCGGTGACCTGGTTCTCTTTTGTGCAACCTGCATCTGCGCAGGCCATTGGTTGCGCCTTCCAAATAAAGAAGAATATCGTTGTAGCCGGTTTGACACTAGCTTCCTGTCCAGAGATGCCGGAGGAATTCAGATATATTCTTTGGATGAACAACCATACGCCGACGAATGCCTTGATTGTGGAAAATCCGGCACCGGATCTGGCAGATCATCGGTTCCGCCTTCTGGAACGGATACGGTATTTGGATCCCATAGACGCCAACCACCTGCACGATTTTCGTATCGAACTCGAGATTACCCGACCGCAGGATTTGGCGGCACTCACGCTGGAAACCTCCGGAAAGGATATACTTTGGCAGGTATTGCATTCCGAGTACTTTATCTCAAGACATCCGCCCGTTTATTATGTAACCCGTAAAGGAGTCGATTCCGAATGGGGGGCGCCAGTGTACGAGGATTCGTACGTCGCAATCTTCCGAATTCCAGAAAATTATTTATCTACCCCATAAGGGTTCCTTCCTGGTAACCTTTCCGCTCACGACATTCCGAGCACGAGATGACGGGCTTTTGAAAGTTTCGATAGCCGGTCTGTTCGATTCCCACTCCTTTCGGAAAAGCCAAAGCACGCGATAAAATGGTTCGATTCGACTCAAGAAAAAGCGGAACAAGGCAGCCTGGCTGCCACTTCGCCAATCGCCATCCATTCAGCAAACAGCAGTTGCCTCCCGCACGCATTTCCAGCGGCAACGCGCGCACTGTTCCATCACGCCCCATGTGCAGGCGTATTACAACGTGGTTCTGCATGCTCCACCCTACGCCGATCAGTGGACGATCGATATTCTGGCGGGCAAGCTCCTCCAGGCCGGGTATGACAGTAAAATCAAGGCACAAATAATAACGTAATTGGCCGACAAATCCGGATTTGTTGGCAAAAAGAAGAAAAGGTGTTTACAGGTTTTTCCTGGAGGATAGGATCAACTTTTTGTCACTCGACATGAAGCCTTTTCCTTGACATTCTCTTTCCCGGCAGGTAGAATTCCTGCGCTTCAATGCACGGCTTTTTCAGCCTATAATTCGCCGAGATAGCTCAGTTGGTAGAGCACGCGACTGAAAATCGCGGTGTCCCCAGTTCGATCCTGGGTCTCGGCACCTCCGCGGAAGCGGACAATTGCGGGCGTGGTTCAGTGGTAGAACGTCTCCTTGCCAAGGAGAAGATCGAGGGTCCGAATCCCTTCGCCCGCTCTGAACAAACGCCCCGGAAACGGGGCGTCTTTTTCCGGCGACGTCGCCAAGTGGCAAGGCAGGGGTCTGCAAAACCCCCACCGTGGGTTCGAATCCCACCGTCGCCTCACGGAACAAAAAACGCCAGGCATCTGCTTGGCGTTTTTTGTTCCGTGAGGCGACCCGCCGGGTCGCCCCTATTGCGGGAAAAACACCTGCGCCAATGCCCCGGGCTGAAGGCCGGGGGCGGAGATGCCATACGTTCTGAAGAACCATTCGATCCGCTCCGCCAGCGGATCAACCTGGTTGTCGACTCCCTCGAGCGCCCGCTCCAGATCCACCAGCCGTGCGGCCGGGAAGAAAAAGAAATCCCCGCTCAGATGGATATCGTGCAGCTTCCCGTTTGAGCTGACCGCCGACGCGTGAACGAGCCCGCCCGGCAGCTTGGCGACCCGCTCCATCACGCTCACCCCTTCGGCAATCTTCACTTCGCGCCCGGCCTGCTCGCGCCGGTCGTTTTCCAGCACCCACCCCGGCGCGGAATATTCGGCCGCCAGCGCATCCGCCTTGGCGCGCAATTCCGTGTCCACTTCGCGCGGAACTAGCTCGCCAAACACCTCCCCGCACCGGCGGATAAAATCCGCGCTGAGTTCTTCGAGGGATGGCGCCGGCTGGCCGGTTTCGCGCGGCAGAGTGGTCAGGTTTTCCTGAAGCGTCTTGAACACCTTATCCCGGAATTTTTCATCGGGAACCCGCAGGACCCGGGCCATTTGTTCGAAGTTGAAATCCAGCAGGAAATTGCCCACCACAACGACTCGCTCCTGGATTTCCGCGGCGCCGTTGCCGGAGATCTTTTTCCCGTTTGAGAGGATGTCGTTGACCGGTTTGTACTCCGCCGGGACTCCGAATTCCCGATACGTTTCGATTACCGGTTTTAGGAGAAAATCGAACAATGCCGCCTTGTCCGGCGGGATGCGCGGATCGTCTTTTCGGAGGATGAACTGGTAGAAGAGTTGGCCGCGGTCGAGGTATACCGCTCCGCCGCCCACTTCCCGGCGGAAAAGCGGGATCCCTTCGCGCGCGATGTAATCCAGATCGAGTTCCTTGGCGGCGTCCTGGTGATACCCCAGACAAACGTAAGGGCTTGCCGGTTCGATCAGGCAGATCGCCTCCCGGCCGAGGTGCGCCAGGGCGTGATAGATGGATTGCGTATCCTGCCATGGCCGGGTCCCGAGATTGTAGAGATCCATTTTTTATCCTGATGCGTTTGAGATTTCGCCTTAAATCTAACCCCATCTCTTGCCACCACCGCCTCACCCCTACCCCCCCTCTCCTGGCATAAGCCAGGAGAGGGGGGTAGGGGTGAGGGAGGGTTAACCTTCCGCTCTATTCATTCGATTGAAGTTTTTCTCCACTCCGCCAATACCTTCTCCACTCTTGCCACCATCTCCGGCAGCGCGGCGGCGGCAATCGGACTCAGCACATCCCCGGTCGCCAGGTCCCCCGGCTGCATCCCGATCAGCATCAACCGCAGCGGGAACCGTCCGCGGATGCGAGCCAAGCCGAGCACTTCCTGCAGTGTCACCTGATGCTCGGATAATTTAATCCCCGCAAACAGCGGGATGGCATCCGCCGCGAGTTCGATTACGGTCCCCGGAGAATATCCGCCATCTATCGCATCGAGAATTAGCAACGAGGAGGCTTCTTCAACATACGGGAGCAGATTCAAACCCAGCGTACCGCCGTCGAGGAAATCCACATCCGGCGAATCGTCCCGGCGGCGCCCGGCGAGCACGCGCACGGCATGCACGCCCACACCCTCGTCGGTACGCAGGAGATTCCCAACGCCCAGAACGGAAACCGCCTTCGCCATCCGCGGCTACCGCACGCACACGTTCAGGCCGATTCCGACCTCGCCCAGATCCGCCCCGCGCGCATCCACCAGGTGGATCGCACAGGCCATGCAGGGGTCGAAGGAGTGGATCACGCGCAGGACCTCGAGCGGCTTTTCCGGATCGGCCAGCTTGGTTCCCACCAGCGCCATCTCGTAAGCGCCGGGCGCCCCTGTCGCATCGCGCGGGGAGGCGTTCCAGGTGGTCGGGACGACCATCTGATAATTGGCAATCTTGCCGCCGTCGATTGCGATCCAGTGCCCGAGCGCGCCGCGCGGCGCTTCGCAAAATCCGAAACCCTCGGCGTGCGCGGGCCAGGTGATCGGCTCCCATTTTTCCCCGTTGAATGTGGAGGTGTCCCCCGTTTTGATCTTCTCCAGCAGCGATTGGTACATCGACTGCAGCGCATGCGCGATCACGACCGTCTCCAGGCAGCGCGCCGCCGTCCGCCCGAGCGTGGTAAAGAGCACATCCGGGAAGGGCAGCGACCGGCCCGAAACCTGGTTCAGCCTCGCGATCGCCTGGCCGGCCAATTCCTTTGTTTCGGCATGGCCGAAAGCGTACAGCGCCAGCACCCGCGCCAGCGGCCCCACTTCCATCGCCTGGTCCCCGTAGCGGGGCGCCTTCAACCAGGAATATTTTTCCCCGACGTTCAGCAGATCATACGGCGGCTGCGGTCCGGTGTAGTTCAGGACCGTTTCGCCCTGCCCGGGATACAAACCCGCCGAATCGCCTTTGGAGTAGGTGTACCAGGAGTGCGCGACGTACTCCAGCATCCGCTGCACGTCGCGCGGGTCGGGTTCCTGCACATTGGCCAGATCCCGGTTAAGGATCATCGCGCGCGGGATCAGATAGCTCTTGGTGTCCAGCGAATCGTCGCCGGGGAATTCCCCCCAGGTCAGGAAGTTTTTCAACCCCTCGCCGAGCAGCGCATGGGTCGTGAAGTATGCGTCATCCTTCAGGTACAGCCCGCCCACCGCGAGAAGGTCCGGTAGATAAACCTGTTCGACGAACGTCACCAGCTTGCCGATCGACTCGCCGATTATCGAAAGACGTTCCGCATTCAGGGTGAGCTCGCCGTTGAGGTCGATCGGCATGGGCACACCGCCGACCACGAAATTAGGGTGCGGATTCTTCCCGCCCAGGATGGTGTGGATCTTGGTGGCGTCTTTCTGCCAATCCAGCGCCTCGAGGTAATGGGCCACCGCCAGGAGGTTGACCTCCGGCGGCAGGATATACGCCGGGTGCCCCCAATATCCGTTGGCGAAGATCGAAAGCTGGCCGCTGTCGACGATCGCTTTAACTTTGCTCTGCACGCCGGCGAAGTACCCCGCCGAGGCATTCGGCCACGCCGAAAGCGACTGCTGAAGGGAAGCGGTAGCCTGCGGATCGGCGCTGAGGACTCCCGTGACGTCCACCCAATCCAGCGCATGCAGGTGATAGAAGTGCATCACGTGGTCGTGCACGTACTGCTGGGCGATCATCAGGTTGCGCAGAAGGTTGGCCGCCGGCGGGATGCGGATCGCGAGTGCATCCTCCACCGCGCGGATCGAGGCGAAAGCGTGCACGGTGGTGCACACGCCGCAGGCGCGCTGGGTGAACGCCCAGGCGTCGCGCGGATCGCGGCCGAGGAGGATTTTCTCGATCCCCCGCACCATCGTGCCGGAGGAGTAGGCCTCGGTGATCACGTTGTTGGAATCGAGCTGGGCTTCGATCCGCAGATGGCCTTCAATGCGTGTAATCGGGTCGATGACGATGCGTTGAGTCATAGGAGCTCCTATTGTTCCCGAAGCCAGACAAGGGCTTCCTGTTCGGTCTCGAACCAGCGGACTTCCTTTGCGTAATAGCTCTCCGGGATCACCAGAATGGCCGAATCGATTTTCGCCCCGAAGATTGCCGCCGTCGGCATCATCGGACGAAAGTTGCGGATGTTCCGGGTGCATTCCTCCCCGGTGGATCCCGTCAAGTCGATCAGCAATTTCCCGCGGTAATCGTAAAAAAAGGATGCCATCGCCCTTACATCCTCATGACTGTAGGGTCCGGTATGCCGGCAGCGCATGATTCCCTTTTCCACCGGGGTGATTGTGAATGATGCCATCAGACACCTCCTATTCCATCGCGTCGGCGACCATTTCCGAAAGGCCAGCCACTTTCACATCCAGTCCGAAGTGCGCCACGCAATCAGTGAACTGCAGGCGGCAGTTGGAGCAGGTCATGGTGACGACCTTGGCTTTGGTCGCGCGCAACTGATCCATCTTGAGCTCGAACGCCGCATAACGGTTGGGATCGGCCTCCTTGATGGCGATCACTCCGCCCCCGCCCCCGCAGCAGATGGCTTGTTCTTTATTCGGCGTCATCTCGCGGAAGGCGTTCGGCGCCAGCATCCTCAGCACTTTACGGGGTTCCTGGATGAAACCTCCGCGCCGCTGAATCTTGCAGGCGTCGTGGAAGGTGATGATCCCGTCCCCGTCGAGCGCGCCATGCCGCACCTTGATTCGTCCACTGTGGATGTAATTCCACATCTCGCCGGCGATGTGCGTCACCGTTATCCCGGCCGGGACTTCCATCATGTTCGCCGCGGTCCAGCGCAGCGCTTCATAGGCATGTCCGCACTCGGTCACCATAATGCGTTTCACCCCGAGTTCCTTGGCCGCATCAAACACGCGCTTCAGGAAGAGAACGGTCCGCTCCGGGCTGCCCTCGAAGAAGCCGAAGTTCACGGATTCGCGGCCCTTCCGGCTTATGGTCCAGTTTTCGCCGGCGGCATTCAGGATCTTCGCGATCGCCGGGATGTTGCCGGGGAATTTCATGATCTCGATCGAGGTGAACACCACCAGAAGTTCGGCGCCCGGCTTGTCGATCGGGAGCTTGACCTCCCACTCGTCGGAGATCCACTCCATGCGCTCATCGAAGACCGCGTCGGTCACGCCCAGCGGGCTGCCTTCGGTCACCTGCTTCTCGACGGCAGCCATCAGATCGGCGGGAACGGCTTTCGCGGCGGAAAGCGCTTCGCGGACTTCGTAGATCAGTGATCCGAGATCGATCCCCATCGGGCACACCAGCGCGCACTTGTTGCAAATCGTGCAGGCTTCGTAATCGATCGCACTCCAGCGGGAGAGGTCGGCGTCGGTAATCGGTTTGTCCAAACCCAGGCCGACTTTCACCCTCCCGGAGAGCGTGAAGCGCTGTTCGTACGCCCGGCGTAAAAGCTCGATTTTCCATACCGGCGCAAACTCGGGATTGCCGGTCCCCTGGTAGAAGTGGCAGGCTTCGGCGCACATGCCGCAGCGGGTGCAGGCTTCCAGCTGGGAGGCCACCCATCCGCCGGTTTCCGAAACGAACGTCTGTACCGCGGTTTGAGTATTCATCGTCGGCCTCCTTACGGCGTCGCCGCGCGCTTGCCGAACTGCGCGCCGTGGATCGTGCGCGAGAAGAAATAGAACATGAAGTGCGCGATCCGGCTGAAGGGGATCCAGATAAGCAAAGCGTCGACCACCGCCATGTGGATGGTGAATCCCATTTCATAGGGGAAGAAAAGGTGGTGCGTGAGGATGTACCCGCTGACCATCGGCAGGAACACGAACAGCAGGTTGAGCCATTCCGCCGCGCCGGTAAGCAGCTTCAGCACCGGATGAATCAGCCGGTTGATCGCCAGGGCGATCATCGCGGCAATCCCGGCGGCCGCCATCCAGTCCACGATCGGCAGCGGAAGCGTCGGCCAGCCGAACCCGAGCAGGCTTTTCCACACCAGCATGTGGGCGGTTCCCAGCAGCAGCACGATGAACAGACTCAGGTGAAAAAGGCCGCCGGCGAGGTAGATCAGCGGATTGCGCATGAAGGTGTTCTGCACCCAGGGGATGAACGGCCAGATGACAAGCCCTTTGAGGTAGGAGAGGATCACCCCGCCCAGTTTGCTCCCTTTTCCGGGAACCTTGTCCGACCGCCATCCCAGCAGCAGCACGCGCACCAATCGGTAGGCCATCCCGCCGATGAAGATGATCAAGGCCGCATTGAAGAGCGGACCGCGGACGAATTCGAGTGCGTTGTTCCAGTTCATTTCGCCTCCTTCTCTTCCCCGGCCTGGGCAGGCGCCTGCGGGGCGGGATGCTTCTTTTGCGAACGGTTCACGAGCGCGGCGCCGATCCCGGCCGCCGCTCCGATCCCGGCCGCGGCGGCGACGGCTGCGATGGCCGGGCGCGAAAGCGGAGCGCTCTGCCCCTGGTAGAACCCGCCGCCGTCCCAGAAGTCGGGCTGCGAGCAACCCAGGCAGGGATGGCCGGATTGCACCGGGAAGGAAAGTCCGGCGTCCCATTTAATCGTGGCGCAGGCGTTGTAAGTGGTGGGTCCTTTGCAGCCGAGCTTATAGAGGCACCAGCCCTGGCGCGCGCCTTCATCGTCGAAAGAGGCGGTATATTTGCCGGCTTCGTAGAACGGCCGGCGCAGGCAGCGGTCGTGAATGGTGTTGCCGTAAAACGCGATCGGCCGCTTGAGGGAATCCAATTCCGGAACGCCGAACAGGATGTACTGCGCGATCACTCCCGTGGTCACCTCGGGGATGGCCGGGCAGCCGGGAATGTTGATCAGAGGCTTATCCTTCGCGAGGACGCTCATCGCGCTGCGCGCTCCGGTCGGGTTGGGGCTGGCTTTGGGGATGCCGCCGAAGGAAGCGCAGTTGCCGGTGGCGATGACAGCCGCCGCGCCTTCGGATGCTTCATTTATTAGGTCCTCGGCAGTGCGGCCCCCGATCGTGCAATACACACCGCCGTCGGCGGTCGGGATGCTCCCCTCCACCACCAGCACGTACGCTCCCGCATACTTCTTCATCGCGGCCTGTTTGGCTTCTTCCGCCTGGAAACCCGCTGCCGCGGAGAGGGTTTCATGGTATTCGATGGTCAGAGTATTCAGGACAAGATCCACCAGCGTCGGCGCCTGCGAGCGGGTTAGCGCTTCGCTGCACCCGGCGCAATCCTGGAACTCCAGCCAGATCACCGGCACCCGTTGTTTGGTCTCGAGCGCTTTCAGGACGCGCTCCACCGGATCGATGGATTTCGCCAACACCCGTACCGGCGAATCCATCAGCCCGATCACGCCCGCGATCGCCCCGCTGATCTTCATGAATTCCCGGCGCGAAATACCCTTCCGGCGCAATTCTTCCGCGATAGTTTCGATGGGCACAACAGCCTCCTTCCCTCTCCTCTATCCTCCCCCGTTTACCGTAAGTCGCTAAACAGGGGAGGGAAGGGAGGGGGTTCACTCGCAGCTAATTCCGTCCGCCTCCAGCTTGGCCTGATACTTGGCAACGCCATCCGCTCCTGTCACCAGGCCGCCCTTTTCGGTATCCCACGCGCCGGGTTGAATCTCCGCGATCCATCCCTCGCCGTACGGATCGGAAACGGCCAGGTTGGGGTCTGTCTCGAGCTTATCGTTGCCGCGCAGGAGCGTCCCGGAAAGGGGAGAGGCCACCGGGCCGACATATTTGCTGCTCTCGACGGTGGCGACGCTCTTTCCCTGCGCCACCGGCTGGCCGAGGTTCTTCTTCCGGATGGTGACGGCGGCCAGCTTCCCGCCGGAAAGCTTTGCGGCTACGGCGGTCATGCCCACTCGGATCACCCCGCCCTCCGCCGGTTTTGCCCAGACGTGCTTCTCGATCAGGTAGTACACATCCTCCGGTAAATTGCATCCGTGAACGGTCGTCATGATCCCTCCCTTCGCTAGAACGTAAGAACGGTTTTACTCTCCTCGGCCAATTGCCACATTGTGGCCCCGCCCACCATCTTCACGCCGTCGATCAGATCCGACGGTTTCAGGTCGTGCAGTTCGGTGGAAGCGGTGCAAGCATAGAACTTAACGCCGGCTTCCATCGCTTCCTTGAGGAAATCCGAAACCGGTTTTCCGCCAGTTTTCGGATAGATCTTTTCCGCCACGCCCTTTTTCAGGAGGAGCGTCCCGTCGATGGTGAAGAACATGGCCACGTCGTATTCCATCGCAACGCCGAGGGTGCCGAAGAAAAACGGCGTGGCACAACGGCGTGGAGTATCCGGACCGCTCGTCATGATGATCAGGACTTTATCGTCCATGGGATTTTTCCTTTCGGAAAGAATTAGAACGACAGGGTGATCGCGTTCTGGCTCGCGAACTCCAGGAAGGTCGCTGCGCCGCCGATTTCGATCCCGTCGATCAACTGCTCCCGCTTGACGCCCATCACATCCATCGACATCTGGCAGGCGATCATCCGCACGCCGCCTTCCAGGGACGCCTCAAGCAGTTCGCTGAGCTTGGCGACCTTGGCCTTCTTCATCCAGCCGTTCATCATCCAGGTGGCCATGGCGGTCATGCCGGGGATCATCCCGATGACGTTGGGGACTGGCATCGGCATCGCCGGATTGGCGATCGGCGCCACCTGGAGCTTGTCGATGTACCCCTTCTTGAGGATGTTCAGCCCGTAGAAGGTGAAGAAGATCGCCGCTTTCATATCCATCGCGACCGCCGCCGTGGCGAGGATAAACGGCGGATAGGCCAGGTCCATCGTGCCGTGCAGGGCGATGATGGCCAGGCGGTTGCTGGGTTCATTTGCCATGGGAGTCTCCTTCTAATAGACCAGCGTGCTTTTTGCTTCCGTGGATTCTTTGACGAAGGTGGCCGCGTTAACCACCGTCGCGTTTTTTACAGAATCCGTCTCCGGATTAATCGATCGGGATTTCACGCACGGACCGCAGGCGAGCAATTTGCCGCCGGTCTCGATGTACGTGCGGCTTGAGAGAGTGAAATTATGCGCCATGATGGAATCCACTGCCCCCTTTTTTCGCCGGGTGACCCCGTTTCCCTGGCAACCCATCACCACCTCGATATCCGAGGCCTGCGCGGCGGTCGCCATGACGAACGGGATCGTCGCCAGTTCCGGGGAATTCGTTCCGTGCGTTACGAGGATGAGCTTTTTTTCCGACATTATTCTTCCTTTGCGCTATTTCGCTCGTTTTATGAAGAAAATATAGCTGTCGCCGGACTTTTCGGAGCCGACCAGTTCGTGGCCGGTTTTCTTGGTCCAGGCGTCGATGTCGCTGACCGAACCCGGATCGGTGGCGATCAGCTTCAGCACTTGCCCGATCTGCAGGCTGTCGACCGCCTTCTTGGTTTTAATGATCGGCATCGGGCAGGCCATTCCACTGCAATCGAGTGTTTGGTCGGATGTGATCGACATGGGGACCTCACGCAATGTGAAAAGGCGGTCGAATTAAACCCGGTGGATCGGGACATCGTTCTTTGCGGATCGAGACCGCCTGCTCGATCCTCTTGATAAACCGCCAATGGAGGCGCGGCAAAGGCATTTGTCTGCTTTCATATCAAAATACAGGAATTGCTTCCCGAGTAACATTCTCATCAATTGGAAAAGATTTTTTCATACTAAATGGACTATTAATATCCCGTTTGCATTCCTTTCTTCCGGGCACGCTTCGATTACCAGGATGGATTCCCTGGAAACCCGCAACGGAAATCTGCGGAAAATGCAAAACGACTATTCAGCCGCCCTTTTCGGGACCGGTGAACACCGGCCGCATGGAACTGAGATCCGAGATTTGCTGCAGGCGGTCGGTCAGCTTCTGGCGTTCCTGAAGGATGGATTGGATCGTCTTTGATAAGCGGGGGGCCAGGCTCCCACCTGGTCTTGATGGTCGCTGGAAAGCGTCGGTACGCTGTGCAACTCTTCTTCCAACGGGCGGAGCTGGATCTTTTGGTGCTTCGCCAGGGATTCGACGGCCACGGGATCTTTCATCGGATTCGGCCCAGCGGTTTGGAATTGACCGGAGATCGCCCAGGCCACTATCCGTTCGTCCAGATCAATTGGACAGCGCAGAAAAGTCAGGCCGGCGTGGCAGTCGTGAAAAGCGGGTTTGCCGCCGTATCCGTCGGCGGGTTTCCCCCATGCGGCCTGGCAAGCCTGACGGCCGGACGCGCTGGAAAGTATGCATTGGCAAAAAGGGTTGGGATGGACGATCGCATTGAGCGGTCCGCCGGTCAGGGTGACCGTCGTGACGCCGATGCCGAGTATCCCCCCAGGAGGTCTTCCACCTTCTCCACGCATCCAACTGGAAACTCGGTCAGAACGACCTCGGAGTCTTTTTCGGGGGAGGCAATCTCCGGCTTTCCAAGCATCTGCTCAATCTAAAGCCGGTGGAAGCGCCATTCCTTTCCAATTTTTATCGCCCTTCCTGCAGCCGTCATTGACCATCCGGTAGACCGTGATGCGTTCCACCTTTAGAAATCCTGAACTTGCTTCGTGGTGAGCAGAGGGCTCATTTGTAATATATTGAGATATATTTTTATATAATTTAGGCGCTGACTTGTATAGTCCCGTTTTCGTAAATACTCCAATAATAATACTTTATGGATAGTTATAATCTTATTATTTGAAAAACAAAATTATGGCCGCATAAAACTTCCACGTTAAAACTCAGAAACAAAAAACCGATGTTTCCTTAAATCGAATCAGGCAGGGAATACGCCCGGGCTCCAATTCCGAAGCGCCTCCAGTCCCCCCAGCACGATGAGAAGAATCGTTAAAACGATCAGCACGATGACGACGAACCAGGAAATAATGTTCAGGATCCGGCCGTTGACGAAATCACCCATCAGCCGGCGGTCGTTGATAAGCCGCAGCATCACGATCAGGATGATCGGCAGGACCACGCCGTTGAGCGTCTGGCTGGCCATCATCGCCTGCACCAGCGAGGGGATCGGGAGCAGGATGATCCCGGCGCCCAGCACGATCAGCGCGGTATAGGTGCCGAAGAAAATCGGCGCCTGGGAAAAGGACCTGTCCACACCGCTTTCCCAGCCGAACGCTTCGCAAACCACGTAAGCGGTGGAGAGAGGGAGGATGGCGGCGGAAAAGACGCTGGCATTCAGCAGCCCCAGGGCAAAAAGAACCGAGGCATATTTTCCCGCCAGCGGCTCGAGCGCCAGGGCCGCATCTTTGGCGGATTGTATTTCTTTACCCGCGGCATGGATGGTCGAAGAGCAGGCGATGATGATGAACCCCGCGACGACGACCGCAAAGACCGATCCGACGACAACGTCAATCCGTTCATAGGCGTAATCCGAGGGTTTGATCCCCTTATCGACGATCGAGGCCTGCTGATAAAACTGCATCCACGGCGCAATCGTGGTGCCAATGGCCGTGACGAAAATGGTGACGTAGCCCAGTTGCAGCGGGAAGCGCGGTGTGACGAAATCCTTTGCCACCGTGCCCCAATCCGGTTGGGCCATGAACCCCGAGGCGATATAGGCGAGGTATATGGCGCTGGCAATTAGAAAAACCCGCTCGACAACTTTGTAGTTGGCCTTCACGATCAGCAGCCAAACCGCGATCCCTGCCAGCGGGACCGCGATGTACTTCGAAACGCCGAAGATCTCCATACTGGCCGCCACGCCGGCAAACTCGCTGACGGTGTTGGCCAGGTTCGCCACCACGACGATGCCGATGATCACCGCGGTGGCGCGCACGCCCATGCTTTCGCGGATCAGATCCGCCAGCCCCTTGCCGGTCGCCACGCCGAGGCGCGCGCTCATCTCCTGGACAATGATCAGCGCGACCGCAACCAGCGGCAGCATCCACAACAGTGTGTTCCCGAAACTCGCGCCGGCCACCGAGTAGGTGGTGATGCCGCCGGCGTCGTTGTCGACATTGGCGGTGATGATTCCGGGGCCGACGACCGCAAGCAGCAGCATCAGCCGGACGCGGATCGGTTTCCATCGCATCCACAGGCGCATGGCGGGATCTCCGAAAAAAGCTAATGATACAGGCGGGGCAATTTCCGTTTCCAGGCCGTGGGGATGATCTTATCCAGCGCGTCGTCGGCGGTGACGATGCCCTGGATCCTCCCCTGTTCATCCACCACCGGAAGCGCCAGCAGATTGTATTTCGAGACGGCCTGGGCGATGGCGTCCTGCCGCGCGTCCAGAAGCACGGAAACCACCCGCTTGTGCATGAACGCCGAGACGGGCTGCTGCGGATCCGAAAGCACAAGTTCGCGCAGCGAAAAAACCCCGGCCAGCTTTCCATCCGGCCCGGTCGCGTAAATATAGTAAATGGTCTCGGCTTCGTGGGCGGTGCGCCGCAGCCGGGCGATCGTCTCGCCGGCCGTCAAACCCGGCGGAACGGAGAAGAACTCGGTGTTCATCAGGCCGCCGGCCGAATCCTCCGGAAACGTAAGCAGCCGGCGAACTCCGTCCGCTTCCTCCCGGTGCATCAACTTGAGCAGTTCCTGCGAACGTTCGGCCGGCAGCTCACCCAGCAGGTCGGCCGCCTCATCGGGCGCCATTTCCTCGAGAACGTCGGCCACCTTGTCGTCGGTCATATTCTCCAGCAGGCTTGCCTGGAAGTCCGGTTCCACCTCCTCGAGAGTATCCGCCACCGTACTGGCATCCAGCGTCTGCAGCAGATGGTCGCTCTCCGGTTTGGACAGGTCGGAAATGATCTCGGCCAGATCGGCCGGATGCAGATCGGCGATCCGCTTTCCCGGCACTTTAAGACGCATGGGCTGCCCGCCCGCCAGCAGCTCCACGTTTTCCCAGGATATGATCCCGCTTTGGGGTTTGCCGTGAATCGGCTCGGGAAACAGCCGCATCCATCCGGAGGGCAGCAACCGGCGCATCAGCCCCCTGGAGCTGACATCGACATTGGCGATGTAATAGCCGCCGTGAATGCGGGTCAGCTCCAGGTCGTTCACCCGCACCACGCGCACGCCGTCGATATCGATGATCTGTTTGTCCAGCACGTCCCGCTCGAGGCGGATGTCCTGTTCGCCGGGCCGGTATTCGGAAACCTCCGCCGCGGATTTGGTCAGGGGGATGGTCTGCGCGACAAGCACAGCCGCCTCCGAAACGGGAATGATCCGCTCTCCCGATCCGCACCGAACCAGGAGGGCGACGGCTTCCGGGTGCGTGCGATCGGCGCGGGTCGCGGCGAAAATATCCCGCAGCGTTCCGAACTTCACCCCGTCGACATCGACAATGGGCCTGCCGAGAAGCTGGCTGATATAGGGCATGGGTCACCTCTGATATAAAAATGCCCCGGAGGACGGGGCACGGACGATTTGTGAAGGGATCGGCCGACAGCGCCGCGGTAGTGTAGCACCATCAAAAATCCCCGTCAACGAAAACCGGGCGGCGGATTTTTTTGACCGCCTCCCGGCGCGAAGCCGATGCCCCCTCCGGACATTTTTCAGGGGGTGAACGGGGGTAAAATTCAGGCGGCGGCCGTGCGCTTCCGAAAGCGGCGCGGCCAATTTCCCCGAAAGTTCGAGGGCCGATCCATGTTACTCATCTTCCGCAACGACGAACAGGGTCTGAAAACATTATCCGAACCCGTGAACGGCTGCTGGTTGCACGCCGTCGACCCGTCGCCCTCCGAGATCGCCCAGCTGACCTCCCTCGGCTTCTCCGGCGACAGCATCGCCTATGCGCTGGATCCGGATGAACGGCCGCGCGTGGAACACGACGGCGAGGATTGGCTGGTCCTTATCCGCATACCCTACTTCCGGGGAGAGGTGGATGATGTGCCCTACGCCACCATGCCGCTCGGGGTGCTGTTCACTCCCAACCACCTCGCCACCGTTTGCCAGATGAACAACGACGTGCTGCAGGAGTTTGTCACCGGACGGGTGCGCGATCTTTCCACCGCCAAGCACAATCGGTTCGTCCTGCGCCTTCTGCTCAACACCGCCATCCGCTACCTGGCTTACCTGCGCGAGATCAGCCGCGTGGTGGAGGCGCTGGAAGACCGCCTGCAACAGTCGATCCGCAACCGGGAAGTGCTGGAACTCCTCCGCTACCAGAAAAGCCTGACCTACTTCACCACCGCGTTGAAAGCCAATGCGTTGATGATGGAGCGCCTGGAGAAAAGCCAATTGTTTCAGAAGTACCCGGACGATGCCGACCTTTTAGATGATGCCATCACCGAGACCATGCAGGCGATCGAGATGACCAGCATCGAAAGCAACATCCTCAGCGGGATGATGGACGCCTTCGCCTCGATCATCTCCAACAATCTCAACCAGGTGATGAAGCTGCTGACCTCGATCACGATCGTACTCAGCTTCCCGGCGCTGGTGGCGGCCTTATTCGGCATGAACGTGGCCGTCCCGCTGGCACAGCACCCCGCCGCATTTCTGATCATCCTGGGAGCTTCGTTCCTGCTCTCGTTGACGGTTGTGTTTATTCTGAAAAAGTTGGATTGGTTCTAGGAGGGCGCGGCACGGCCTCGCCCGTACGTCGGGGCGCAAGGCGTTGCGCCCCGACGCCCCTTACCCCTACCGGTGCAGGCGCGGCATGCGCTTCTTCCAGGCTGTGGGGATGATCTGGTCCAGCGCGTCGTCCGCCGTGATGATCCCCTGCAGGCGGTTCTGTTCGTCCACCACCGGCACGGCCAGCAGGTTATATTTGGATATCGCGTGAGCCGCATCGTCCTGGCTGTCTTCCGGGCGGACGGTGAATACGCGCGAATGCATGAATTTCGTCACGTTCGTATCAGGGTCCGCCAGCACCAAATCCCGCAAAGAAAACACCCCCATGAGCCGCATCCCTTCATCCGTCACGTAGATATAAAAGAGATTCTGTATTTTCGGCCCCTCGCGGCGCAGCACGGCGATGGCTTCGGCGGCGGTCAGGGCCGGCCGCATAGCCAGAAAATCGGTATTCATCAATCCACCGGCTGAATCCACCGGGTAGGTCAGCAGCTTCCGGACATCCTCGGCTTCTTCGCGATCCATTAAGTCCAGCAGATCTTCGGAGCGGTCCTTCGGCAGCTCGGCCAGCAGATCGGCCGCTTCGTCGGGCGCCATCTCCTCAAGCACGTCCGCCACCTTTTCATCCGGCATGTGCTTCACCAGGCCGGCCTGCACTTCCGGTTCGGATTCCTCCAGCACATCGGCCAGGGTCTCCACCACCATCTGGTCCAGCAGCTGCCCGCTGCTGTTATGGCGGGAGAGGTCGCTGACAATGTCGGCCAGGTCCGCCGGATGGAGGTCGGTCAGTTTGTCGCCGGAGACTTTCAGGCGCATGGGATTGTTTCCGGGCAGCATTTCGATGTTTTCCCAGGAGATCACACCGGCCGTGGAGTTTGGCGCGCCGTGACCGAACAGAATCCGCGCCAGCCCGCGCCTTCCGTCTTCGCAAACGGTGACATTGGCGATGTAGATATCGTTGTCGACGCGCGTCAATTCCAGATCCTTCACGCGCACCGCGCGCACGCCGTTAATGTCGATGACCGGCTTGTCCAGCACGTCGCGCGCCAGGAACAGGTCGTCCTTGGCGGGTTCGTACGGCGGCAAATCCTTCAACCGGAATTTCAAGGGGATGGCGGGGGCAATCAGCACCGTCGCGGCGGAAACCGGGATCAGCAGCGGATTTCCGTCGCAGCGGACAACCATTGCCACGATGCGCGGGTGCGCAATCGGGTTTTGGGTTGTGGCGATCAGATCGGCCAGCATGCCGATCTGCTTGCCGCTGACATCGGCGACCGGGCGGCCCAGGAGTTCGCGGACATACGCCATAAGATGTTCTCCTGCGTTTACGAGAAAATAAAAACCCCGCGTCCTGTGGGACGCGGGGGCAGGTGGTCGGCTTAAGCCCCGGCTAACGTCTCAACGGACGGCAGGTGGTATCTGCAGTCGAGCGTTACGCAAATGATCAGGATCGAGTGAAAGGTCGGTGTCCATGATGCCTTGTCGAATGGAAACGGCGGACAAACACTCCCGGTTCGGAAAAATCAACGCTTTTGCGAATATACTCCCGCCTGTGGGTGATGTCAAGGAAATGACAGGATTTCATCAATGCACCCGACTTGCGAAATTGTATCGGGATGCGAATGCGACAGTTTTCGTCAGGATTCCAATCAGTCAGTTGTCGGAGCCGGTCAAACCCGCCGCACGTTGTTGGATCCATCCCGGCAGGAAAGGCGTTGGATTAGGTTGGTCTTCCCGGCACTCTCTTGAGTGCCGGAGCGGGTTGTTCAATCACCGAACTGAAAAAACAGACAGCCCGGGATTTTTTCTATTGGTAAGGCTTTCTATAGGGGGGTGTTTATCAGGGTTGCGGCCGCCTTGCAGGGATTGCCGGCTCATCCCCCCGCTGTTGCGGCTTTCTCGGCGAGGAATTTTTCGCGGTTTGCATTCCGCGCGATTTTGCCCGAACTCGTTTTCAGCAGCCATCCCCGTTCGACCACTTTCACCTGCCGCAACGCGATATCCGATCCGCGGGTGACCCGCGCGCGTATCGCATTGGACAGGCTCTCGGGCCCGGCGCCCGCGGGATTCTCCGCATCGGCATCCTTCTCGGCCACGATCACCACTTCCTCCGTTCCCATCTCCTCGTTGAACACGCCGAAGGCAACAACCCGGCCGGGATGAATCCCCGGCACTTCGGAAGCCAGGCTCTCGAGGTCTTGCGGATACACGTTCTTCCCGCCCACAATGATGAGGTCCTTCTTCCGGCCGGTGATGTATACCTCTCCATCCGCCCGGTACCCGAGATCGCCGGTCAGGTACCAGCCGTCATGGATCGCCTGCCGGGTCAGGTCGTCGCGGTGGTAGTAACCGCTGAGCATGCAGTCGCTGCGCAGCATAACCTCGCCCAGATGCCGATCGGGAAGCTCCCGGCGCGCGTCGTCCACCACCCGGATTTCGACGTTTTCCACCGGCTCCCCGCAAGACAGCATCCGCATCGTCTCCTCTCCGTCCGCCGCAGGGCGCGCGATCCGGTCGATGAGCAGGCCGCGCTGGCTGATCGCATCCACCACCACCGCCCGGTCGATACCGCCCTGGGTGACGGCGAACACATTCTCGGCCATGGCGTAGCAGGTCGCGAGGGCCGTTTCGCGCAGCCCATGGTCGCGGAACCGCTCGAGGAACATCCGGTGACTCTGGTAATGCATCGGTTCGGAGCAGTTGATCACCGCCCGCCACGAGGAAAGATCCACCCCTTCCAGATCCCGGTCGCGGATTTTCTGCGCGCAGAAGTTGAAGGCGAAGTTCGGCAGCCAGGAAAGCGTCCCGCGGTGATACGAAACCGCCTGCAGGAGTTTGTACGGCGCGCGGACCCAGTCGAACGGCGACATGAGCACCAGCGGGATACCTTCGAGCAGGGGCATCAGGAAACCGGCGATCAATCCCATATCATGATAGAGGGGCAGCCAGGAAACGACCGTATCATCCGGCGCGAGGCGGATGGCCTTGGCATAGCTTGCCAATTGCCGGAACACGGCGTGATGCGAGAGCGCCACGCCTTTCTGCAGGCCGGTCGTTCCGGAGGAATGCTGCAGGAGAACGAGATCCTCGGGTAAGCGCTCCCGGCCGCGCATCGCGGAAAAATCCGGTTCGGGGACCGGCGCAACGTCCGAGGAAAAAAGCACTTTCCGCACCGACCCGCCGGCGGGGATGGCCTCCTGCAATTCGGTTCCGAATTCCGGATACGTGACGACCGCCGCCGGCCGCGTCACCTCAAACAGCGATTTCAAGGAACGCCGGTAGGAATCCGGCGAGAGTTTTTCGGTGAGGAACGGCATGATGCTGGGAATCGCTCCATGCAGAACGGCACCGAAGAAGGAGGCCGCCAGCGCCTCCGAATGCTGGAGGATGAGGATCACCACTTCCCCCGGCCGGATGCCCGCCGCCTCGAGCGCCGCGGCATAGCCCGCCGCCTGGCCGATGAATTCGCGGCGAGGCATCGGGCGCTCGGGCTGCCGCGCCTGCATCCAATGGATGACCGTCTGCTCCGGATCCGTTTCGTATAATTTTTGAAGGCGGGAGAAAAAGGTGGTCACGGGGTTTGCTGCCGGGATTGGATGATCGCCGCAAGCCCGGCGAGGGTGTCGAAACTCTCCGCGTTAAGCTCCGTATCGTCCAGGTGCACCCCGAAAGCATCCTCAACGAACAGGGACAGGTCCACCAAATGGAACGAATCGATCAAACCCGAAGAGATTAATTTTTCCTCCGGGCCGATCGTCCGGTCCGGCTGCTTGAGAATTTGTCCGGCGATATATTGCGAAAGCTTGGTTTCGATGTCATCGCTCATGGTTGCTCCTTGTCAGTTGATCACCGGGGCGATCAGTTCCTGCCGCGCGGCGTCCAGCGCCTGCAGCGCGGTCAGGTTGCGGGCCATCCAGCCGCTCCATCGGGAACGGGGCATGTCAAAATAAAAATTATGATAATCGGACGTCTGGGTGAGATGAAAGCCGTCCTGGGTCAGCCCGCGGTAGCGCAAGGGCTGGACCGCGGACCAGAAATTCCACAACGGGATATCGTATTCCCAGGCCAGGTGTGCGATAAGCGCATTGATCCGCTGCCCACCCTCCAGATTATCCGCCTTGGTCGCCACGACCGGCACCACCCCCTGTTCGATCACAGTCTCGATCACTTGGCGCAGGTAGGTTTCGTATTTTTCCACGTTCCCGTCCCAGGCTTCCTCGAAGCTGATCAGGGCCAGGCTGGGATTATGGATCCGCAGTTCACACGCCAGCGGGCTTTCGCCCGGCCGGCAGGCGGCCGGATCAGCCATCAGCGGATTCATGACCGACGCCACATTCATCCCGCCTTTGACCGCCAGGCTTTTACGGCCGAAGGATCCCTTGAACCAGTCGATGGTTTGCTGGAGTCCGGCATACTCTCCCAGACGGTACTTCTCCGGCTGTTCGAAATCCGCCAGGAAGTATGTGGTGATGTTCTGGCAGTCGCCGATTTTGGAAAAGGCATGAGCGTCATGCCGCATGGAAATTCCGCTGTGGAAGATTTCCGCAGCCCGCCCGCCGAATACGGGTACCACCGGAAAGGACTGCCAATCCTCCCCTCCGGGGCTCGGACGCAGCGTGGCAGTGGGAACTTCGGTGTGATGTTCAGTCGATTTGACGGTCGGAGAAAGGGCGCTGTCGGTAACGGAAAAAGTGACCGAGCGCTCTGGCATGACGGTTTCCGCGGGATAGGCGGCATCGCCGCATGCGGGCATCAGCAGCGCCAGGCACAAGGCGGCGAACATCCCCGCCTTTCGATTACCGTCCATTCCGCTCCTCCGCGATCAGCGCTTCCAATGAATCCGCAAGTATCGCCTCTCCGCGGGGTGTGCGGTGGATCGCGCTGTTGGAAAATTCCTCCGCCGGGATCAAATCCCAGAAATCGTAGCATGTCAGCGCTTGGGCGCGGCACCAATCCGCAAGCATCAACCGGTAAGCATCATACGCCCAACGCGGGTAGAAAAAATTATACCGGATGCCGCTGTTTGCGCCGCGGCTGAGGTAGATCGGTTCGTTGACAATCCAGAGCGGAACGCCCCCCGCCATTTCCCGGCCGGCGGCAAGCACATCGAAGGCAAGATCGTCTTCTTTTAATACGGGCGGGAGAAGCCCGTGAAAGCCCTCATCCGCTTCGAGGTCCGATTGCGGCGGATCGAACTGCGCCGGGATGGCCTGGTCCACACCGGTCGCCGCCCAAAGGAAACCGTACATCTGCAGACGGATCAGGTCCGCGAGCGCCCGCCGCTCGCCGACCAGCGTCCGGCCCCAGAGTGTCGGCGAGGCCAGGCGCGGGTCCTGCGGATCCGAATGCAGGCGGTACTGCGCGATCAACGCGCGGACCGCCCCGGCGTTGTGCTGCAGGATCGGCGAGGCCAGCTGTTTCGATTGCGGCAGGGATTCGAGCGTGACGAGCCAGATGATCAGGTCCGGCTCGTACCGCACCGCATGCGAAAGCATCAGCAGGTCTTTTGTTACCGTCATCGTCGGATAGCCGAAGTTGTATACGCGGACGGCGCCTTGGGAATTCCGGTTGATCCGGGACGCCAGCGTCTCCTCCGGCGGGAGCAAAAACCCCCAGGTCGCGGAATCCCCGATCAGCATCACGCGCAGAGGGCCGGGCGACGTCCGGGCGGCGGCTTCGTGCGAGGCGAACATCGCCTCCAGGTTGAACAGGCTCAGGTTGTAATCGGCCTGCGGGTCCTCGCCGTAGGGAAGCCGGGTGCGTCCCGGAAGGAGCGTGTTGTACAGGGACATGCGTCCAAGCGCCGGCATCAGGTTCACCGCCGCAAACACACCGTTCACCACGGCAAACAGGATCAGCGCTTTGATGACCACGTTGCGGACAAACCGGTTTCGGTCAGACATTCGCTCCCATCATCCCTTTAGCCCGATATTCCGAACAAGCGCAGAAAGACGGCCGTGGAACTCCCGACCGTGGGCAGCGCGAACCACACCCACCCCAATGCGACGAAATGGAAGGTCGCCAGCGTGGAGGCGGCCGTATAGGCCTTTTTCAAAAGCGGCTTTTTTTCCAGACGCGGCATCCAGCCGCGGCTCCACTCGCCCCACCGGTTGTGCAGGAAGAGTCCCATCCCGTGCCAGCAACCCCAGATTAAAAAATTCCAGGTGACCCCGTGCCACAATCCGATCAGCGTCATCGTCGCCAGCTGACCCAGCAGGATGATCAGCCCGATCGGCAGGGCCCGCCGGCCGGAACGCAGCGCCCGGGTCAGCGGGTTGAAGAAATAGGAGCGGAACCACTGCGCCAGTGTGATGTGCCAGGAATTCCAAAAGAGCGTCAGGTTCGGCTGCAGGTACGGCCGGTGAAAATTTTCGGGAAGCGCAATTCCGGCCCACCGTCCCAGCCCCAGCGCAATGTCGGTGTACCCGGAAAAATCGAAATAAATCCGGAAGGCATAGGCGTAGAGGAAGAGCCACATCCAATACGGAGCGGTGACCCGGGAAGCGATCGCGGCGTTGAGCGCCAGGATCGCCAGGCCGTCGGCCAGCACAAACTTTTTAACCACGCCGATCAGGACGCGTTCACCGCCCGGTACAAACGTCCCGGAAAACCCGGCCGGGCCGGCGCGCAGGTCCTTTACAAAACGTTCCACCCGGTCGATCGGGCCGGCCGTCACCGCCGGAAAGAAAATCCCGTAGGTGATGAATTCCCGAAGCGAGCAATCGGGCAGCCTGCCCGTCATCCGGTCCCGGAGCGCGTGGATCAGCCGGAAGGCGATGTAGGAGAAACCCAGCCAGCGGATATCCAGCGGCGAAGCGAGGTCCGCGGCCTGTCCCGTTAACCGGCGAAGCAAAGCCGCCGCGGCTTGGGTCAGGGGATTCGATTTTAAAATAACGAACAGCGCGAGGAGGAAAAGGATTCCCGCCAACGCCAGTCCCCGGCGGGGCGAGAAGATCCACAACCCGCCGAGTAATAGAATCCCGATCGCCAGGCCCGCAAGGACCCAAAGAAATTCCGGAGGACGAGTGGCAGTGAGGAAGGGATTGAGATCGAGATACCGCGTGAGCGCCAGGGCGGAGATCGTCAACCCGAGAACCGACAGCGCAATCCAATCCTCGCGGGTCATCCGGCGGCCGCCGGATCCCGCCGGGGAGGCGGCTTCCGCGGCCGGAGCGCGTTTGCGCGCGGTGACGATCCAGACCGCCGTCGCCAGCCCGATCGACGCCATGGGCAGCCAGAAATCCAGATTGCGGACCGGCAGCGCCGGCTGCAGCCAAAACACGGCCAGCACACTGGCGAGGAACAGCAGCCACGCGCGGATCCGGGGGACGCCGCCCGCCGCCAGGCAGACCGCCGCGAACACAAGAATATTGGGGAAGGTCATAACGGGATTATGGGATTCCGCTGCGGGGTTTTAAAAACCCTGATAGATCCATTGCGGAGATTGATCCGCCGTGAATACCAGGAACAGGATCAGCGCCGCGCACACCAGGAGGGCACAAAGGTTTTCCCGCGAAAAAACCGCCCGCAGGATCCGATCCGGCATCATCGATAACCGCACATCCGCCACTCACCGCCCTCCTGGACGACGGTGTAATCGCGGCCCGCAAGGTCGATCTCCTGCTTCTCCCCGTTGTAATCGAGGATGGCTTTGCCCGTGCAGGTTATCCGGTGGGCATCGCCCTCCGCTCCCGCATCCCGGCAGGCGACGTTTTCCAGTTCGGCCGGATACATGGCAAAGGTATCGACATCGGTGCGCGCGCCGCTTTCCCAAGCCGCGCAGGAAAGGGTCACCGCCTTGGTGGCGTCTTTATCCACCAGAGCGCGGAAATATTCCTCCACCACCGCCGCCGGATCGGAGGAGCCGGCGCAGGATGCCAGGATCAACAGGACGAGGACACTCCACTTTTTCATGCGGACCCTCATGTCGAGGCCGTCGAGCCCGATGCACACCGACGGCCCGACCGGCAGGATGGGAATAATTTATGATCGGCCAATTGTAACATCCCGGGCCGGCCCCTTTCGCTTTCCGCGGTTCGCCGCGGTTCATCCGCGGCCGATTCCGCGGTTATTCCCCCTTGATCCGGATCAGTTCCTCCACCAGCAATTGCGGCTGATCGAAGAAGATATCGTGCGCGGATTCGTCGAACCAAGTCATCCGCTTCCCGCCCGGGGCATCCAGGCGCTCAAAATATTTCCGCGTCAATTCCGGGGGCGCGTTGGCATCAAACCGCCCCGCGAGGAAAACCACGGGCGCCTCGATCCGGGGCGCGTTTTAAAAAAATTCAGGCTCATCAATTCCGGCCATACGGTCCGAAGGGATGCGTCGCTCCCCATCGGCCACCAGGCGAAATCCAAAAATGAATACTCGGGGGCGCCGAGCAGCACCCCCATGTCATGCCGGTAGTTGTCAGCCGTATGGTACACGCCGCCGATTTTTAGCAACCAGCTTCTTTCACGAGAGCATCATCACACAGATCAGTAAAGGGCAGGTCTCCAAGAAATAAAAACGGGGATGGACGGAATCTTCCCCGGTTTCCCAGCTCCGCAAAGGCAAACGCGGGCATGACGAATAAATTATGAATATTGGATTGCTTACGGAATGGGCAGCGTAACGGTGAAGCGCGTTCCGCGCCCGATCTCGCTCTCGGCCAGGATTTGGCCGTTATGCTGTTTGATAATCTGGTGGCAAACCGAGAGGCCGAGCCCTGTCCCCTGGCCCGGAAGTTTGGTGGTAAAGAACGGCTCGAAAATCCGCGGGAGGATATCGGCCGGGATGCCCTTGCCGGTATCCTCGATCATCACCTGCACCACGCGATCCTGATGCCGCGTCGACACCCGGATCTCTCCGGGTTCGCCGGCGAGGGCGTCGAAGGCGTTGAGAACCAGGTTAAGCCAGACTCCCTGCAAATGGTCGCCGCTGGCCATAATGCGCGGCAGATCCGGATCCGGGTCGAACTTCACCACGATCGAGCGCGATACGACCTCATGCTGAACCAGTTCCAATGTTTTGCGGATGGTTTCATTAATTTCCGTCCGGTCGAAGCGGTACTGTTCTTTGCGGGCGAAGTCGAGAAGATTGCGGACCACCTGCGCCGCCCGGCTTCCGGCGATCAGGATCAGTTCCACCGATTCCTGCATCTCGCTGTCGGGCGGCAGGGAACGCTGCATTAACTGGGCGTTGGCGATCACGGCGGTCAGCGGGTTGTTGATCTCGTGCGCCACGCCCGCGGCCAGCTGGCCGACGGCCGCGAGTTTCTCGGATTGGGCAAGGTTGGCTTCAAGGTGGTGCCGCTCCGTGACATCCGCTTCGAAGAGGACGACCTGCGCCACGCCCCCGGCATCGTCCAGGATCGGATAGGTGCTGATCTCCCACTCCTTCGCCTCGCCGCCGGTCTCCGCCAGCCGAAGCGCGCGCGTCGCGCTTTTGGCGTTCTGCATTGTTTCCGCCACCCGGCATTCGGGGCAGGGGCTGATCCGTCCGAATAACGCCTCGTAACAGCAGCGGCCCACCAGCAGGTTCGGGCGGGAAGCGGCGCGCTGGGCGCGGCTGCGGTTGATCGCCCGCACGGCATACGCCCGGTCCACGATATACAGCGAAGCGGGGAGATTGTCGAACAGGGCCCGCAGCGTGTTGCGCGAGTTCAGTAGTTCCTCGCGGTTGGCCTTCAGATCCAGGTTGACCTGCTTTGTCTGCTGGATCAACCGTTTGTTGTACACCGCGTCGGCCATCGAAGTGGCCAGCAGGCTGATCAGCTCCTGATCGTACGGGGTGAACGGCCCGCTGTGCTTGTTGAACATATTAAGCATGCCGATCGGCTCGTCGCCGGACCGCAACGGCGCGCACAGGTAGGAGCGCGGGGGCGTTCCCAGCAGTTGTTCCGCCTCCGCACTCAGGCGCGGGTTCGCCCCGGGTTCGTCCCAGCGGACAGGTTGCGAATGACTCAGGCATTCGGCGACTACGCTGCCTTCCATCGGCAAAACCTCCCGGCGGATCCACTCCGATTCGTCGCCGAGAATTTTCCGTTCGAAGGACGTCTGATCGTCCCCGACCAGAACCAGGCAGCCGAACTCACAATCCATAATCTGGCGGACCCCGGCCACCATCGCCTTTTGGATATCATCCAGAGCGAGATCGGACGAAAGGATGCTGGCGATCATATGCAGCGATGCCAGCTCTTTATCGGCCGCCTGCAGGGATTCCATCGAGCGGGAAATCCGCAGTGTCCGTCCTGCGACGTGCGCCAATTCCGGAAGCCGCGCATAGACGGAGGGCGCGAACGGCTCGCCCGCCACGAGCAGCGCGCCCTGCTTCGAAGAGCGGGCCATCAGTGGAACGGCGGCCGCCAGTTTTATGTTCGGATCCGGGGGATCTTCCGTGCCGGTTTTCAACACCCGCCGCGCAATTTTCCGCAGGGGGTGGTCCGGATTATCGATAAAACCTTCCCAGGGCGCGGGGACATTTCGCGCGGCGATCAGGAGCGGTTCTCCGCCCTCGTCGGGTTGGACAAGGATGGCGCCGCCGGGACGGCCGAGGGTTTGCAGGATGTAATCCAGAGATTCCAGCGCCGCGGCGGATAAGCCGCCCGTTTCACCGGCTGCATTCACAGACGGACGAACGGCCGCCGCGGGCGGCGAATCACTTGGGATTGTCCGGCCCCGTGCGGGCCGGACAGACCGGGGTTCTTTTCTTTTGGCACTCATCGGTGACAGCCTACGCGGGATCGGTGGTGACGGTGTATCCGTAGCCGGGAACGGTTCGAATGAATGTCGGCGTGCGCGGATCGAGTTCAACCAGTTCGCGCAGGTTTTTTACATGAACGCGGACCAGGTCCGGGGATCCGGTATCGGTTGGATAATCCCAGACTTCATTCAGGAGCCGCATAGGGGAATAAATCTGTCCGGGGTGGCTCATGAGGTGATACAGAAGATCATACTGCACCGGTGTCAGGCGCACTTTACCGCGATGTGGCGTTTGCAGTTCAAAGGTTGCGGTGTCGAGTGTGTACTCCCCCACCTGTACCGCAGTTTCCGCCGGGACCGGCGCGGCAGCTTGGCGCTGGGTCCGGCGCAGGATGGCGCGCACCCGCAGTATCAATTCGTCGATGTTGAACGGTTTGCAGAGGTAATCGTCGGCGCCGGCATTAAACCCGGTGATCTTGTCCTCATCCTTGATTTTGGCCGTCAGGAACAGGACGGGGATGGAGGTCAGGACCGGATCGGCGCGGATTTCCCGGCACACCGCATATCCGTCCATCCCCGGCATGATGACGTCGAGAATGATCAGATCCGGGCGGTTTCGGCGGGCGGCTTTCAGGCCTTCCACACCGCTGGAGGCCAGATCCACCCTGAATTCTTCGCCCCGAAGGCTTCGCTCAATCGTCCGGGCGACAATATCATCGTCTTCAATGACCAGGATGTTCGCCAGATCCATTGCCGACCTCCGTGGGAAGCTCCACTGTAACGATTGTACCAAAATCCGCCGAAGAGGTTGCGCGGATCTGACCCCCGTGTTGCCGCACGATTTCCCTGCAGATGCTGAATTCCATCCCGTTGCCGCGCCCCGCCACGGCTCCGGCGAAATGCGGTTCAAAAAGTGTTTCGAGTTCGTGCGCCGGGATTACCCGGCCGTCATCGCCCACTTCCACTGTCACCGCGTTCCCTTCGCGGGCGCTGGATCGGACGAAGATGCGATGCGGCAATCCGTCGGGGATGGCGTCGCGCGCCAGGAGCAGCAGGTTGACCCACAGGTCTTCCAGCCGTACGGGGTAACCCTGAACGGACCCGAGATCTTCCGCCAGCTGAATCTCCAACCCGCCCCCGCCGGCCTGGATCGGCGCGCCGACCATGCGCACCGCCTTTTGGATGGTTTCGTTGACCGAAACGGTTTGTAATGCATCGGGGCTGGCGCGGGAGAATTCCAGTAAATCCTGCACCGCCTGTTGGGCTTTCCAGCCGGCCTGTTCGATGATCGTCGTGCTCTCCCGCTCCGAGGATTCGGGCGCCAGCTGACGGCCGAGGATTTGCGCTTCGGCGATGATCGCCGTCAGTGGATTGTTGATCTGATGCGCGACTCCGGATGCCAGTTCGCCGAGCGCCGCCAGGCGCGCCGATTCGACCAAGCTCGATTGCGCGGCCTGGATCTGCTCCTCGGCCCGCTTGCGAGTCGTTATATCGCGGGTCACATCGATGAAACCCAGGAACGGATTCCCGGCGTATTCGTCGCGCAATTCCGTGATCCGGGAACCGATCCAGATGGTTTCCCCGCGGTTTGTCCGCGCGGACCGTTCCACCTCCGCCGGGGAACTGGCGTCCGCGGAAATTGGCACCGGCGCCGGTGAGAAGAGGACGGCGTAAACCTCCCCCACCCCGCGCCCGATCATTTGGGATGCCGGCCAGCCATAAAGCCGTTCCGCAGCCGGATTCCAATAGGTGATTTTCCCGTTGGAATCCCAGACCACGACGGAGTCCCGGACATTGTCCAGCAACAGGGCCTGATAACGGATTTTTTCGAGGGATCGGATCCGTTCAACTTGATAGGCGTAATTGCGGACCGCCTTATTGATCAGGACCGGAAGTTCGAAAACGGTTTCCGGGCTCTTCACCAGATAATCGGTGGCTCCCTGCTGGATCGCCTGGGCGGCTACACGCTCATCGCCGCGCCCGGTGACGATGATGATCGGGAGCTGGCGTTTTTGCTCCACCATTTTTTTCAGCGCATCCAGCCCCGTTCCGTCCGGAAAACTGTAATCCAGGAGCAGCGCATCATACGCATTGTGATCCAGGAGCGACCACATCTCGCGCAGGTTTGCCGCCCGGTCCATCGAATAATTTTCCGCAAACCCGAGGACGTCTTTGACGAGCGCGGAGTAATTAATATCATCGTCCACCAACAGAACGCGGACCTTCGCCAGCGGCGGAAAGGCATCGGCCGTTTCGGCGGATCGGCCTTCCCCCTGATCCGCGGTGACGAAATGCGATACCGGGCGGCTGGTAACGTCGGTCATGGCGTCATCGGACTTCCGTGATCGTTGACCTGCTTTCGAGAAACGGGATCCATTGATATTATCTCCCATACCCCTCTTCCCTGCCGAATGCCTTCTTCACGCCGCGGAATACCCTTCCGCGCGCCAATATTCCGGCGCTTCCAAACAGACAAACACCCCCACTCGCAATGCATCGCCCAAACCCCATCGGGGATACCGATAAAGAACCCGCTGGGATTAGCCGAGAACGAGGGGTAATGGATATGCCTATAGTAAGTTTGTAAAAAAAGCCAGGCCATAAAAACCCCATTAAGTCCCTTTAGCAAAGAGTCCTGGCATCCCAATAAGACGTACCTTTTTCCCATCGGATTCCGGGCCGAGGAAACGCATTCTCAAACAAGGGCCGGATTAATTAGAACGTGTCGTTGCTCCTCAGATCGGAAAAACCGTATACGGAAACGCCGAAAAAACCAAAAACACCGGGCTTTTTGGTATGAGACGGCAGTTGATAGCGAGCAGGATAAATCAATTGCTTTTGGTATATTCAGCGCTTTTTCTGTGCCCCCGGCCCATCCTTCGCTTCGCTCAGGACAGGCTCCCAACCGGGTCGGGCTGCCCCGGGAGCACGAAGCGCGAGCTGGGTTATCCGTGCCTCAAAGAAAGAAATCCGTCTGAGCGGCTGTGTCGTGTCATAAAAAAGACGTTAAGCCGTCCCCATGGAATTCTCAAATGGACGGACTTGGAAAAATTTTTAATTCCCGAGTTCGTGCCGGTGGCCTTCCGCATTCAATTTATCGGGAATTCATCGGCTGTTCACCGGCCCTTTACAGTATCCGGTACGGTGTACGGATATGCTTACAATATTCTCTTTTGGGTGGAGTACGCATCCGGCGGGTCCACGTATCATACGATTCGCCCGCAGGATACTTGGGATCAGGATGGAGCATGTCGGTATACGGGATGACAGTAAACGATAAAACCGCCGCCCGGGGAAGACGCATGATGCCCCGCGCCTTTCGCGCGAAGACGATGCCGGCGGCGCTGGCCGCCGTCGAAAAGGCACTTGGCAGTCGGGCATTGATCGTTTCGGTTCACCCGATCCCCGCCGGACCGTCATGGCAATTATGGCGCCGCGCCGGCATCGAGGTGGTGGCCATACCGTCCGCGGTGGATGGTTTGTATGAATATTCCGATGAATCGCCGGCGGCCGGCGATCCGGCAACAGACCAGGCCTCCACGGAAGACACAGACGGCATCCCCGCCCGCACCCCGAAATCCGGCGGAAGCGCCGGCGCATCGGACGGGAACGCGGCATCCGCCACCGAAATGGGGGCCGCCACCACCGCCGCGCCCGGGCTTCCCCCCACGCTGTCCGTGATGCACGAACATCTGCGGTCGCAGGGCGTGGACCCCCTTTGGTTGACCCAGGTTCTGCATTCCATTCGCGACGGCTCGAACGACCGAGTCCTCGGGGATGAGGGCTTAAGTCGCGAACTCGTCCGGCAGGAATTACTGCGGCGGCTGCGATCAGACGGGGGCACCTGCCTTATCCGCCGAAAAGTCATTTTCCTGATCGGCCCGAGCGGCTGCGGGAAAACCAGCGCGTGCGCGAAAATTGCGTCTTATGCGATGAAGGCGCTTGGTAAGCATGTGCACTGGATTTCCTCCGATACCACCCGGGCGGGCGCCATTGCGAAGGCCCAGGCGTTCACCGCCCCGCTCGGCATTCCGCTGCACCTCACGTACCGGTCCGAGGAACTGCCGTCGCTTCTGCATTGGGATTCCGAATCCGAACTTTCTCTCGTGGATACGCCCGGGTGCAACCCATACCGGAAGGACGAACTCGACGAGCTCGACGGACTCCTGGCGGAAATCCCGGACCGGCACATCCTCTGGGTGGTGCCGGCCACGGCAAAGGAATCCGACCTGCGGGACATGTACGCCGCGTACTCCCACTTGGGAATCGGGAGCGTCGTCGTTACCCGGCTGGACGAAACACGAACCCTCGGTGAATTATTCAACTTCCTCCATCAAAGCCAGTTGCCGGTTGCCTTCCTTTCGCATGGCCCTCGGATTCAGGGCGATCTGCACACCGGCGAAACATCGCTTCTGGTTGGCCACATAATGGGGGAAAAGCCCTTCTAACGGACAACCTCACCCCGCCGCAACCCCGCATCCCACGGCAGCAGACTGTCGAACGCCATAAGCTCACCTGTCATCCCGGCTTCCTCCACCGGGGCGATTTCGATATGGCACATTGATTTATAATGAAATACCGAGGGAACCACGGGATACAGGGAGGTGTACAATGCTGGTCCTGACACGACGCACGGAGGAGAGTGTCGTAATCGGCGGCAACATCATCGTAACAGTGCTGGGTGTGGAGGGGGAGAAGGTGAAACTGGGAATCGACGCCCCCCGGGAAGTAGCCATCCTGCGCAGTGAACTCCTGGATGTGATCCACCAGCAGACCCGCCTGGCGGAAAACTTGGCTTCCCAAGCGGAACCGCCTGCGTTGGATGGGTTGCGGGACCTGTTGTCGGAAGAGCAGGAGAATCCGCCGTTGTTGGAATAAACCTTCTGCGGCATCACCGGCAGACGTGTTGTTCCGCATCCGCCCAGGCCTGACCCAGAATCGTCAGCGTTTGCGCAGCCAGGGCGAATTCGCCGTTGCCGATCCGGTCCAAACATCAATCGTAACACCCCATCAGATCTGAGGAATCCGCCGGCCCGACCGAACGCATCACGTTCCGCAGGAGGCCGATGGCCTTCTGCGAGCGCACCACCTCTTCCCGGCTGCAAGCCAGAATGGCGAGTTCGTACGCCATGCCGATCAATTGATGCGGGGTTGCAGCGTCCGCCGTTCGAGGGGTTTTCTTCATCGCATCCACCCCATATTCCCGTCTCACCAGCCGCTCTCCTGGATAGTTACTCGCGGTATTGCGGCCAAGTATCCCAAAAAAGCGGCATTTCGGGAAATAAAAACGCGATTACTACGTAAGGCGCTTCACACCGCCGAAGCAGCGCAAACTCCCGGACGTTTGCGATAACATCGCCCGGCCGGGTGTGCCGGTTCGGCTCCCGATGTCAAAAAAATCCGGACGGTGTTTTTTCCCGGGATGCGATAAAATCATGTCTTATCCGGTGGATATCGCCCTGGAGTTTCCAGGTGCGAACCGGGTGATTCGTGATCGCTCCAGGCGCAAGGAGGGATCGGATGCCGAAAATCCTCATCGTGGATGACGCGGAATTCCTTAGGGTCCGGACAGCCCGGTTGCTGGCCATAGAGGGATTTTCCGTTGTGGAAGCTGATAACGGCACAAAGGCCGTGGAATTGTTCCAGACCGAAAAGCCGGATATCGTCTTGATGGACATTGCCATGCCGGAAAAAGACGGCTTGGCCGCGCTGAAGGAAATCCTCGCGGAAAAACCCGACGCCAAGGTGGTTATGCTTTCTTCAATGGGGCAGGAAACGCTGGTGTTGCAAGCCATCCGGGCGGGCGCGAAGGATTACATCGTCAAGCCTGTTGAGAAGGACCGGGTCCTCGGGGTCATCCATAAAATTCTGGGGATCACACTTTAATTCTTCATATTCGCCGGCAATCCGGCGGCTTCCTCCTGATCCAGCATTTTTAAAAACATGGAAAGCGCCTGGGGATCGAAATGCTTCCCCGACTGTTCCATTAAATGTTTGCGGACTTTTTCGGCCGGCCATGCCTTCCGGTACGGGCGCTCGGAACGCAGGGCATCCCACACATCCACTACAGCGAACAACCGCGCCGCGAGCGGAATGGCCTCTTCCCGCAATCCGCGCGGGTAGCCCGTCCCATCCCATTTCTCATGGTGACAATACGGTATCAAGAGCGCCGGCCGCAGATAACTGACCAGCGTAAGCAATTCATACGCATATTCCGGATGGCGGCGCATCACAATCCACTCCTCGTCGGTCAGCGGGCCCGGCTTAAGCAGGATGTTATCGGGGATGCCCATTTTCCCGATATCGTGCAGCAGGGCGCCGCGCCGCATATGCACCAGTTCCTCCTCGGTCACACCCATCGACCGCGCCAGCCGAAGGGTCAAATCCGTCACCCGGATCGTGTGGCCCTCCGTTTCCCTGTCGCGCAAATCCAGTGCCCGGGACCAGCCTTCGATGGTGGCATCGTACGCCATGGCCAGTTCCAAGTTCGAGCGCTGCAACCCCTCAAACAAGCCCGCGTTGTCTATGGCGATGGCGGCCTGAACCGCAAGCGTATCCAGAAATTCCAGCCATTCGTTATCAGGCTCGAGCGGCGCGCGGTGGAAAATCTCAAGGACCCCCTTAACCTGGCCTTTGGCCACCAGCGGCGCTGCGAAATATGAGACGAACCCCTCTTCCGTCAGGAGCGGCGCGCGGCGGAACGCTTCGGAGGATTTCGTTAAATCCGGGACGCTGATCATCCGCCGTTCGAGCGCTGCCCGTCCGGCCACCCCTTCACCAAGTCGCAGCTTGGTGTGATGCAGCGCCTGGGTATGGAATCCCCTGCCGGCGGTGAATTGCAGGATCTGGGTCCGCGGATCCAGGAGCAGGACCGATGCGGCGTGGATCCCAAGCCGGATCGTCACCTGATCGAGGAAAAAATTAAGCGTGACACGCAGATCCAAGCTGGAGGTAATCGCCATATCGATCGCGCGCAGCGCGGTGATATGCTGCAGCCGGCGCTGGGTCTGCTCATGGAGCGACGCCCGGCGCAGGGCATTGGCGGCGATGTCAGCCACGGCCGTGAGGATTCGCACTTCCTCGTCGCTGATTTCGGCGTTGCACCCCGCCCAGATCACCCCGATGGTCTGTCCCTGTGAAATCATCGGGACGCACACCACGTCCACCAGCCCGTTCATCAAACCGCGCGCATCGCGCACTGGCTGGGCAATCCCGCCGTTATCGGAAAAAGCATGTCCGATCCGTTTGCCGGTCCGGTCGGCCCACACACCGATCGCCAGTTCGACGATCATTTCGTCGTTGGCGGGGTCTTTCATCGCCAGGGCGACTCCGTCGGCCTTGAGCAGATCTTTCAGCTGCTGCAGTACAACCGGGTATATCTCGGTGCGGGTCGGGGCCGAGCGCATGGCGCTCGCCACGGAAGAAATCGCCTTGAGCTCGCGATCGCGCTGTTCGTTCTCGGTAATATCACGGACGACTCCTTCCACGATATCGGCCGCATCCGAACCGTTTTGCATCATCACCACGCGCTGCTCCAGCCAGGCCGAGGTGCCGTCTTTGCGCAGGAAGCGCAGTTTCGGCCCCAGTTGAACCAGCGCGACCCCGGTGCGGTCGCCTTCGATCGCCAGGGCCGCTTCCTGTTCGTCAACGGAAACCCGCTCCGCCCACAACTGCGGCGCGGCATAAAATTCCTCCGGCGAAAAACCGGTGATCTTCCGGACCGATGGATTAATATAGAGAAACCGGGGCTCCTTGCCCCGTTTGTAGCGCAGGATGATATCGGCGGCGTTTTCCGTCATCCGCAGGAACTGCGCTTCGCTTTCGTGGAGCGCCATTTCCGTCCGGTGTTTATCCGCCTTGACTTCCTTTTCCTGGATGGCGCGTTCGACGGCCGCGCCCAGCCGGGCCAGCCGGTCCTTTAAAAGATAATCGGCGGCCCCTTGGCGGATGCACTCCACCGCGGTTTCGTCGCTAAGGATTCCACTGATGACGATACAGGGGATGTCGAGAGAGCGTTCACGCAGGATGGCCAGCCCGCGCAGGGCGCTGAATTCTGGGAGGCGGTAATCCATGAGGATGATCTGCGGCAGGCTGCGGAGCCCGGCGAGGAAATGCTTCTCATCCTCCACCCGATGAGCCCGCACTTCATACCCGGCCCGGCGTAATTCGCGCAGAAGCAGTTCCGCGTCGTCGGCGGAGTCTTCGACGAGTAATAACTGCAGAGGAATGCCCATAATACCCTAGCCCCCTCGGAATCGGAATTCAGGGGGTTGTGGAAAACCGAATAGTTGCACCGCAATAAATCAACAACCAATGGTATCGTCCGCCTCAGCGGAAAACCGTAAGAAGAGGGTAAAAAACGGTAGTAATAGCGGGGAAAACCGAAATCCGCTCCAATAATCAAGTAATATAAAAGGCTTGGATTCTAGTTTTTTTTCTCGTTCCGGGAAATCGCATGACCCGATTCCCGGATTGCATTCATGGTAGAATTTTCCGTATTCGACCGAAAGGAGGTGAAAATCGCTTCGGGAAGAACAGCGCATGGACCGGCACCCGCCGGTTGACGAGGTGAGGGCTCCCGGTTTCGCAGCCGGGCTAATCCCGAGTGTTCGCTTCGGGAGAAAATCGAAGGATCAGCGGATACCCTCCGGGCACGCCATTGCCCGTTCTCTTCCCCCAAAAAGCAGGGTTCACCTGCAGAATGCCGGATGAAAAATCCCGGGTGACCGGGATAACAATTCCGACAGAATGGCCCCATCCGCAACCGTAAAATTTTCGCTACCGTCCGCATCCACCCGGCCTCGCATCCGGATCCCCCGCCTCCGCCCGTTTCCGGGCGCGCGAATCCGTCGGCCCGGGATGCGGCCCTGGGAGGACTTTTTCCATGTGTGGAATCGTCGCATATATCGGCCCGCGGGATGCGGCGCCGATTCTGATCGAGGGGCTGAAGCGTCTGGAGTATCGCGGATACGATTCAGCCGGTATCGCCGTGGTGCAGGATGGAAAAATCGTCGTGCGCCGCGCGGCCGGAAAACTCGTCAACCTCGTGCAGGCCGTGGACGCCCGCCCCGTTCACGGGCAGGCGGGGATCGGCCACACCCGCTGGGCCACGCACGGCGAACCCAGCGAGCGCAACGCCCACCCCCACGCCAGCGCCTCGGGCGATATCGTGGTGGTGCACAATGGGATCGTCGAGAATTTTTCTGAATTAAAAGAAGAGTTGACCGCCGAAGGCGTGAAGTTCAGATCCGACACGGATACCGAGGTCATCGCCCATCTGATCGAACTTTATACCGGAAGGGAAACGCCGCTTTTTGAGGCCGTGCGGCTCGCCGTCGCGCGGCTGCGCGGCGCGCACGGGATTGTGGTCATCTCCGCCCGCGAGCCGGATAAAATCGTCGCCGCGCGGCTGGGAAACGCCGGCGGGGTGACGGTCGGCGCCGGAGACGGGGAAATGTTCGTCGCCTCCGACATGCCGGCGATTCTGGATCACACCCGGCGGATGGCCTTTCTCGATTCCGGACAGATCGTACTCGTCACCCGGGACGGTTTCTCGGTGCAGACCCTGGAGGGAAATCCGGTCGCGCTTCCCATCCAAACCGTCACGTGGGACGCCGCGGCGGCTGAAAAAGGAACCTACACCCATTTCATGCAGAAGGAAATCCACGAACAGGTGCGGTCCTTGGGGGATACGATGGCCGGGCGGGTGGATTTCGAAGCCGGTGAGATTTTCCTTCCGACCCTCAACCTTACGCCGGCCCTCGCCCGCAAGCTCAAACGCGTTATTCTCATCGGCTGCGGAACGGCCTCGCACGCCTGCATGGTCGGACGGATCCTGATCGAGCGCCTGGCGCGCATCCCGGCCGAGGTGGATATCGCCTCGGAATTCCGCTACCGCGACCCGATCATCGATCCCGGTACCGCGGTGATCGCGATTTCCCAATCCGGGGAAACGGTGGATACGCTCGCGGCGATGGACGAGGCACGGCGCAAGGGTGCCGTGTTGTGGAGCGTCGTCAACGTCGTCGGATCGCAGGCGATGCGCGTCGCCGACGGATACCTTTCGATGCAGACCGGTCCGGAGATCGGGGTGGCATCGACCAAAGCCTTCACCGCGCCGCTGGTCGATCTTTTCATGCTGGCGATCCTGCTCGGGCAGATGCGCGGGACTCTCCCGGCGGAAGAGCGCCGTGAGCGGGTGGCGGAGCTCAGGCTTCTGCCCGGCCTGGCCGGCGAGTGCCTGGCGCGCGAGGCGGCGGTGGCCCGCGTGGCCGCAGCACTTAAAGATACGACCCACTGCCTATACCTCGGACGGGGAAGCAACATGCCGATCGCCTATGAAGGGGCGTTGAAGTTGAAGGAGATCTCCTACATCCATGCCGAGGCGTACCCGGCCGGGGAAATGAAACACGGGCCGATCGCGCTGGTGGATAAAACCATGCCGGTGATCGCGCTCGCCCCGCGCGATCCGTGGTACGAGAAGATGCTCAACCAGATCGA
Organism: Anaerolineales bacterium; assembly: GCA_034430775.1. GTDB lineage: Bacteria > Chloroflexota > Anaerolineae > Anaerolineales > RBG-16-64-43 > JAFGKK01. The sequence goes on from DAOUDU010000247.1 coordinate 64,309, forward strand.
GCAGACCAAATCCCGCGGCGGCATGGTCGTGGCGGTATGCACCGACGGCGACGAGAAGATCCCCCCGAAGGTGGATTTTACGATCCCGATCCCCGACATCTCGTGGATGCTCAGCCCGGTCCTGACGGTTATCCCGCTCCAGCTGCTGGCTTACCACATCGCGGTCCTGCGCGGCTGCGACGTCGACCAGCCGCGGAATTTGGCCAAGAGCGTGACGGTGGAGTGAGGAAGACAGACGATGGCCCATCGCCGATAATCTTTTTTGAAATTGCGTGTATCGAGTAGTAAACGACCGCCCATAAACCGAGGGCGGTCGTTTACTTATTCATTTGCATACAGCCTATCACTTTCAATTATCAGCTATCGTCCACGGTCGGGCTTTCCGATGGTCTGTGGTCGGCTGGCAGGGGCGAAGGATCATCCGCCGAGTATCTCGTGGACTTTCCCCAGCGGGATTGATGATTTTTGCGCCACCTGCTCCGGGGTCAGGCCCCCATCGTACAGCCGCCGGACGAACGCCTCCAGCGTTTCGCCGACCTCGACCAGGTGCCGGTCCGGATCGAAAAATCGCATCGTCCGCTGCCTCCCTCGGTTCCTCGTGTAATTCATGGAGGAATTCGACGTTGCTTGCCTTCACCATCCCGAACGCCGTGTCGAGGTCTTCCGTCTCAAAATACAGCTCGCAACGGTTGGTTTTCCGGTCGTCGGTCGCTTCAGCGCCCAGCCGCTGCGGGATGATATGGGCCGGATCGATCTGCCAAAGCGCGAGTCCACCCTTCAGGCCGACGTTCGTCCCGAAGTCCAGGGCGATCTCCATCCCCAGCAGGTCGATGTAGAAATGCTTCGCCGCCGCGATGTCGCGAACGAAGATCACCGCCGAGTGGTACTTTACGATGTTTGTCATGGTTGCCATCCTCCGGTTTTTCCCTGACCATCGACTATCGACAATCGACCATTAAAAAAACCGACTATGGACAATGGACCATGGCCGTCTTTTATTCAAGGGGAGTAATACATCAACGATCGAAGAAACATGGGGGCGGGAAACGCAAAACTTTCGCGAATGATTATCGACCTTCGTCCATGGTCGATGGTCCATGGTCGCTCTTTCTCTTCACCCGCTCCAGCCACTCTCCCGCGAGCGCCTCGAAAAGCGCCGGCTGCTCGATCTGCGCGTTGTGGCCGGCGCGGTCCAATACTGCACACGTCGCATGCGGGTAGCGCGACGTCAGCTCCTGCGAGTCCGCGTATCCCACGATGCTGTCCTGCCGCCCGGCGACGATCAGCACCGGTTTTTCGAAAGCGGCGCGTTCGAGCGACGCCTCGTCGGCGAACGGGTACCCGGTCGCCCACAGGCGGTCCAGGAACGCCTGATCCCGCGCCGCCAGACCGGGCAGTATGTCGCGCTTCATTTTCACCCAGGTGACGGCGGTCTGGATCACGCCGATCGGCTCGAAGTCGGCCCGCTCGGCGGGCGTGAGCTGCTCGAGCAGCCCCGGCTCCCGTTCCAGGATCACGTGCTTGGGCACGCGCCGGCGGGCGGGATCCGCGTGGACCAGCGAACAAATGAGGAACATGCCCTCGATCCTGTCCGGATCGCGCGCGGCCAAACCCTGCGCCAGGTATCCGCCGTAGGATTCTCCCGCGACGCAGCACTTTTCACTCGGCAGGATCTTGTCTGTAAATCCGCGAACCACATCGAGCATTTGATCCGAGTTGGTCAGCCACTCCGGCCCGGGAGTCCGTCCCATGCCCGGCAGGTCGAAGTAGATTCTCCTCCAGCCTTCGCGTTTATCGAAAATGGGCTCCATGCACCCGAGCATCAGCCGGTGGTCCGGGCTGAAGCCGTGGATCATGAGGATCGGACGGCCGGCGCCGCGGATTTCATAGTGGACGGGGATTTATCCGACGAGGCATTCCATGGCAAAAAGCCTCCTTGAATTCCTTATGGGCCATCCATTCCGCCGACCATCCAGACCGGGAGATGGTGATTTTCTCCATCATTCGATGAGAGCCCGCAAAGAGATTATCACATGATCCGGAGCAAGTCGTCACCCGGCGATCCCGCTTTCGCGGGCCTTATGCCGTCCGGGCAGGCTGCAGTATTTCCGAATGATGGGCGATTTCAAGGGGGACGTCGAAGAGGCGACGGCATCCCGGATGCACTCGCCGGAATGAAAATCGGAAAAAGAGTACCGGGCATCCATCGCGGCGGCCGCCGCGATGGATGCCCGGTACTCTTTTGAGCGCGCCCGGTGTCCCCTATGAATTCCTTGTCAACAACGACAATACGGCGAGTCCGATAAAGCCAACGATCTGGGATAGCAATACGGCAAGGACGATATTCAACAGCCGGGCTTCCTTAACCCGCCACAGAACGACGATGGTGCAGATAATAATGGAGATGGCGATGAAAATGGGAATGTATACCGCCATGCCCATAACCGCACAGACAACACCGACGGCCAGTCCAACCATGATGAGCGCGAAAATGTCCGCAAGGATATTTCCGCTATCTGGTGTGTTCATGGATTCCATGCACGTCGAAATATCCAGGTTCATCAACCAAAAATACCCCAACACCAATCCGATGACCACGGAAATCAACGCGGCCAACAGAATCGCCCCCCACTTGATTTTTCCCAGGCAGCCTGACATAAGAATCCTCCTTTAAAATCCCGCGCCGTTCAGGCGGTTTCGATACGGGCGAGCGCCGGGTTGCGGCGCTCGGGGTCTCGGTTTTTAGGTATGGCAACGGCAGTACGGTCGTTTCACGCCCGAGTCCGTGAGTCGCGTGACGCATAGTACATGAAGTAATCCATTTCTCGGGGCCGGGAAAGGCAATGGGGTTCGGTCCCCTTCCCTGCAAGAGACAGGGAATTCACCGTCGGGCATCATCAGCATGCGAACGGTCACTCTTGGTTTCCCAACCCCCTTTTTCCCTCCTTTCTGCTTTTCATAGAAATTCTCGACCGGCCGACTCCCGCTATGTAACTCAACTGCACATCCCATTGTATGGTACTTTCAAATAAATTCAAACCGGCGTTCGCCTGGTTTTCATTTATTATTTTCATCCGAAACATCGAGTTCCATTGGCTCCGGTTTTTCTTTTTTTTCCTCCTATCGGAAAACAGTCAGAATTCTCCGCCGCGCCAGGGTGTTTTTTCCGAAAGATACTTTTCATCCGGCCCTTGATTACCCATGGAAGGGGTGTCGGGATACCCAATGTGCGTCGCCCAAACGGGAACCTCTGAGTGCCTGCCGGATGGAACCTCGCGCGCGCCGGAAGGGCATCGACTTTCGATATAATATCCCGCACGCGGACACGGACCGTCCGTCCATGCCGAAGCTTATTATCCTCACAGGAGAATTACGGATGAAGAGAACCGCCCCTTCCAAGCGCATCGGCAACCCGTACGGATATTTCGACGCCGAAGCCCGCGAGTACGTGATCACCCGCCCCGACACGCCGACGCCCTGGATCAACTATCTGGGGGAAGGCCGCTACGGCGGGATCATCTCCAACACTGCCGGTGGATTTTCCTTCGACCGCGATCCGCGCAACCGGCGCGTGACGCGCTACCGCTACAACACCATTCCGGCCGACCAGCCGGGGCGCTACATTTATATCCGCGACGCGCAGACCGGTGAATTCTGGAGCCCGACCGTCCAGCCCGTGCCGGATCGGAAACTCACGGGGTACGAATGCCGCCACGGCGCCGGGTATACGCGCATCGCCTCTGCGTATAAGGGAATCGCCGCAAGCATCCTTTATTTTGTCCCGCCTGCGCCGCCGGAAGAAACCTGTCCCTGTGAATTATGGGTGCTGACGCTGCGCAATACGACCCGCCGCAAGCGCACGCTGCGCACGTTCTCCTACGCCGAATATTCCTTCTGGGACGCGATCATCGACCAGCAGAACGTCGACTGGGGCCAGCAGATCTTTTACTCGAGTCAGTCGAAGGGCATCCTCCAGGCCCGCGTCAAATTCCGCCCGACATCCACCTGGGCCGCCAGTTCCCTCAAGCCCTCCGGTTTCGACACCGACCGCGAGGAATTCGTCGGCCGGATGCGGGATCTATCCAATCCGCAAACGGTGGAACATGGCAAGCCCGGCAACACCCTCGCCCCGCGCGGCAACAACATCGGGTCGCTCTCGCACCTTGTCACGCTCAAACCGGGCGAGGAGAAAACGATCGTCTACATGCTCGGCGTCACCGACACGCCCGAGGCCATCTCCGACCGGGTGGCGCGCTACAGCAGCCCCAAGGCGGTTCAGGCCGCGTTCGAAGCGTTGCGCAAAGATTGGGATGCGTACCTCGCTTCCTTTACCGTTAACACTCCGGATCCGGAAATGAACGCCATGCTCAACGTTTGGAATCCGATCCAGTGCCGGGCGAACCTTTACTGGTCGCGGTTCGTTTCGGCCTACGACACGGGCCTCGGGCGCGGACTGGGGACGCGCGATACGGCCCAGGACACGCTCGGCGCGCTGCATAACCTGCCGCGTCCGGCGCGCGCGATGCTGACCATGATCTGGAAGCTGCAGTTCACCGACGGCCACACCTGGCACCAGATCTTCCCGCTGACCGGCGAAGGCGGGCCCGGCCTGGCCGCGGAATACAAAGACCGGCCGCAATGGTTCTCCGACGACCATCTCTGGCTGATCATCGCCACCTGCGCCTACCTGCGCGAGACGGCCGATTTTGGCTACCTGCAGCAGAAAATCTCCTATTACAACGGCGGTGAGGATGCCGTCTGGGACCATCTCTTGCGCGCGATGAAATTCACGCTTGCCCACCGCGGGCCGCACGGCCTGCCGCGGATCGGGTTCGCGGACTGGAACGATACGATGAACCTGGATCACGGCAGCGGCAAAGCGGAAAGCGTCTTCGCGGCCGGCCTGTTTTGCCGGGCGATGCTGGATCTGGCCGACCTGAGCCGCTATCTCGGCAAGGATTCCGACGCCGCGCGGTTCGAAAAACTCCAGCGCGAGATGGCCGCGATCATCCAGAAACACTGCTGGGACGGCGCCTGGTTCGCCCGCGCCTTCGACGACAAGGGCCTCCCGGTCGGTGTGGCGGGTGAGGAGAAGCACAAGATCGGATTGAATGCACAGACCTGGGCGGTGCTTGGCGAGATCGGCGAGTCGGCGCGCCTGGCGGCGGCGATGGAAAGCGCCTACGAAAAATTAAACACCCCGTTCGGCCTGCGGCTGATGTGGCCGCCGTACGACGGCAGCCAGGAACGGATCGGCGGCACGACCACTTATCCGCCCGGCGTGAAGGAAAACGGCGGTATTTTCTGCCATGCCAATACCTGGGCAATCATCGCCGCGGCCAAACTCGGCTGGGGCGAGCGCGCCTACCAGTATTACCGCCAGATCCTGCCCCTGGCGCGCAAGGACGTTGACGGGCTGATGACCGAACCCTACGTGTATTGCCAGAACATCGCCGCGCCCGAACACAAACATTACGGCCGCGGGCGGACCTCCTGGCTGACCGGGACGGCTTCCTACACCTATGTCGCCGGCACGCAGTGGATTCTCGGCATCCGGCCGACCTTTAAGGGATTGCAGATCGCGCCGGTGATCCCGGAGAAGTGGGCGGGCTTTTCAGCCGAACGAGTCTTCCGTGGCAGCACGTATGCGATCGAAGCCAAACGAATCGGCAAGGGCAACCGCGTTACGCTCGAGGTGGACGGCAGGAAACTGGACGGCACGATCATCCCGCTGCCGATTACGGCCGGGCGGAGTATCACGGTTAAAGTTACGATCGGGGAGTAAAAAGTACACGGATTGCGATGAAAAAACCGATATCACCGAATAAAGTGGGAATAACCAGCCCGGAGTACTCTGGGCTGGTTTTAAAGAAAGACATTTTTCCGTGTTCGTCATTCCCGCGTAATCTTGGCGGGAATCCAGTAAATGCAATACACAAAACGTGGAACCAGATTCCTGGTTACCCGCCAAGTGCACCCCCGCTTCGCATTCATGTTGCCATCCAAGTACATGAACGATGGCAACATGCTCCCCCCGCTCGCAAATTCTTCGCATCGGAAAAAAACCGATGCTCATCGCTCGGGAGGCGGGCGCGGGGATGACGGTCGAATCAACTTATTTCGAATATTTCTCCAACAATTCCTTCTTCGGCAGGCAAAGCCATCCATCCGCATCATCCCCCAGCCAGGCGACCGCATCCGGGTGGGCGTACGCGCGCCAGGCGGTGAAGGCCGCCAGCAGCGCGTCCAATTCACCCGCCTCGGAGATTCCCTTCAATTCCATCCTCCCCGATAAAATATGATGTGCGGTCAGTTCTTCAAGCGCGCCCATCGGATCCGGCAGCGCAACCCTTTCCCGCAGCAGCGCAAGCTGCCGCTGGATCCGCCCTTCGAGGGTTCCCCTTCCGTAGGGCAGCTTCCCGATCAGGACGGATGCGCAAGCCGCCGGATGAGTCTCGAGCAGAACGCGCGGCTCCGCGCAGGCATCTTTGCCTTCGGCAAACCCGCGCGCCGCGAGCTGCCGCGCCAGGTCGAATCCGCACCGCATCCACGCCGGCGCTTCGTTGGCCCGGGACGGCGGCCGCCGGACGGGGATGCCTCTTCGGGAAAGTTCGCCATCCGCCGCACGGGTGCGGCGGGCAATATTTTTGCGCGGCGCATCCCCCGCGGGAGGATCCGACTCCGCAATGGACGCCAAGGGATGCAACGGGCCGCCGACCGCGATGACGATCTCCGTGCAGGCCGACAATTCCCCGATCGTTTCCTCAAGGGAACGGCATTTCAGGGACTGCACATCCAGCCGCGACGTTAGCAGCGCCGCCGTCAGCCCGCGCCGGCTTGTCGAAAGATCAATCCCCGCGAATAAGCGATTCGAATCCATGGATGAACTATCCTCGTCCGTGACGAGTATACAACAAGCGGCCCCTCCCCCGACCCTATGCCCCCCCATTGGCCCATCCCCCTCCCTCCCCCCTGTGGTCCCCCCATTTGCCTTTGAAATGAATCCATTCGAAAATATTTTTATCTCCGCGGCAAATGGGGGGACGTGCACGCGGGGGGAAGAGGAAAATATGCGATAATGGATTTCAGCTTAGTACATTTTTATGTGAGGGCATTGGCAATGGGTCTTAAAGAGCGCTTCGGCTGTTTCTTCCTCGCCGTTGGGATGGCGACGTTTCTGCTTTTTGCATTCCCGATCGTTCAGGCATTCCGCAAGGATCCGGGGACAGTGCCAGCGGAATGGATCGGCGTCGCGCTGATCGCGCTCCTGGTCATCGGAGCCGGATGGAACCTTTACCGTTCCGCGCGCCGTTCCGCCGAATCCAAAAAACCTCCCAGCCTGGGAGCGCGGATTGCCTCTCGATGGAAACCCGATCGGGCGGAAAGAGGAGAGGATCCGTCGGGTCGGCGGGGGCAATGAATCAACGCTTCGGAACGCCTACCCGCTTCCCTCCGGAAAATCCGGATGCGCCGGAACCGTTTCCTTAATTCGGGAAGCGGCTCGCAGAGGACGGTGGCTACTTAGGCGATGGCCGTGATGATGAACCCGATCACCATGATCACGCCGAAGATCACAAACAGCACGTACGTCCAGTTAATCGGACGCCGCCGCGGGGGTTTAGGTTTTACGGTTTTCGAATACATTTCTTCTCCAATAGCGGGGGGTTATAGAATATCATCCTGGTTTTGCTCGGCGAACCCCGGAAGGACCTTCACCAGCGTCTTGCGCAGATCGTCTACGTCGAGCGGCTTCACGAGGAAGCCGTTGGCTCCAGCCGAGATCAGAGTATACACCGCCGTCTCGGCGCTCTCCACCGAGAGCATCACCACCGGCAGTTTTTCCTTCGGGTAGCGGCTGCGGACGAAACGCAGGAATTCCGCCCCGTCCACCTTGGGCATATTCAGATCGAGAAAAATAACATCGGGCGGCGGCACCGAAAGCAGCGCTTTACCCGCCTCGACCGGGCTGGAGAATGACCGGGCCTGGACGCCGACCACCACCAGCATCAGCCCCACCGCCTTGCACATATCCACATCGTCATCGATGATCCAGGCTTTATACATCCGCTGCCCTCAGAGTTCCCCCCGCAGGCGTTCCGCCACCTCGCGGGAAATTCCCTTGATCTTCATCAGTTCTTCCACCGGCGCGCTGCGGATGGCTTCGAGGGATCCGAACGCCGTGAGCAGCTGCTTCCTCCGCGCAGGCCCGATGCCCTCGATCGCATCGAGTCGGGAAACCAGGCCTTTCCGTGCACGTACGCTGCGGTGGTAAGTAATCGCGAACCGGTGGGCTTCGTCACGGATCCGCTGCAGAAGGAACAATCCTTTGGAATCCCGGGCCAGGCGGATGGAAGTCTTTCTTCCCGGCCGGAACACTTCTTCTTCCTGTTTGGCCAGCGATGCCGCCGGTACCCGGTCGGTCAGCCCGAAATCCGCAAGCACCTTCACCGCTTCCGCCAGCTGGCCTTTTCCCCCATCCACCAGGAGCAGGTCCGGCAGGACGGAGAAGGAAGGATCCTTCTTGCGCCCGACCGTCTCGGTCTCGGGTCCTTTCCAGCGTGCGAATCGCCGATGCAATACCTCGCGCATGGAGGCGTAATCATCGGGCGCGCCTTCCACACACCGCACCTGGAAGCGCCGGTAATGCGCCTTGTTGGGCACCCCCTGCTCGAACACCACCATGCTGGCGACGACCGCCGTCCCCTGGATGTTGGAGATATCATAACACTCCACACGGGCCGGCGGATTGGGAAGGTCCAATGACTTTTGTACCTCCGCAAGCGCCTCCACCTGGCGGGCGCGGTCGGCATTCCACTGAGTCCGCAGGGATTTAAGCGTCTCGGCCGCGTTTTCGGCGGCCATGCCCAGCAGCTCGCGGTCCACGCCGGTGTGCGGGACGGTAATGCGCACCGCTTGCCCTCCGCGCCGGGAACGCATCCACTCTTCGACGATTCGCACCTCCTCCACTTCGGACGGGATCAGCACTTCGCCCGGAATGAAGGCCGCCGCTTCATAAAATTGCATCAGAAACTGCCTCAGGACTTCCGCTTCCTCGGTATCGCGCGTCCCCTCGAGGACGAAATGCTCGCGCCCGATCAGCCTTCCGCCGCGGATGATGAACACCTGAACGCAGGCATCTCCATCCTGCCGGGCCAAGGCGATCACATCGGAATCGGTCCGGGTGGAGGAGATGATCTTTTGGCGCTCGACCACGGTGTGGATCGCCTGCAGCCGGTCGCGCATCCGGGCCGCCTGCTCGTAGTGCAGCTCCGTGGACGCCTGCCGCATTTTCTTCTCGACGTCCGCCACCACCGCCTCGATCTCACCGCTCAGGAAGCGGCACAGATCGTCGATCGTGCGCCGGTATTCCTCCTGCCCGATGGCACCGATGCAGGGCGCGCTGCACAATTTGAGGTCGTACCACAGACAGGCGCGGTTGTCGGTTCCGGTGATATCACGGTTGCAGGTAAGGTAGGGGAAAATCCGGCGCAGCAGATCGAGCGTCTGGTGCACCGCCCAGACCGACGTGTACGGGCCGAAATAGCGGTTGCCGTCCCGGCCCATCATCCGGGTGATCGTCACCTTGGGAAACGGATCGGCCCAGTGCACGAGGATGTACGGGAAGCGCTTGTCGTCCTTGAGCCGGATGTTGTAGTGCGGCCGGTAGCGCTTGATCAGGTTCATCTCGAGGATCAGCGCTTCGAGCTCCGAGCCGACCAGGATCCATTCGATATCCGCAATGCGGCGGACCAGTTTTTCGGTCTTGGGGCTGTGATCCGCGCCGGATTGGAAATAAGAGCGTACGCGCGAGCGCAGATTTACCGCCTTGCCGACGTAAATCACCTTCCCGGCTTCGTCCTTCATCAGGTAGCAGCCGGGTTTCTGAGGGAGCGTATCGAGGATACCGGTAAGGCGCGGAGACAACGTGTTCATGGGTTTATTGTAAATGAGACCGCCGCCGGACCGCGAGGGGACAATCCGGCCGGCTTTTAGGTGGTCGATACGCCCCGCGCCGAAGAAACGGCGCGAGGCGTATCGAGACCAGGTTGCGTTTTTCACACGGTCTCGATACGGCCGCGAGGATAGCGCAGCCTACTCGACCGCCGAATACATTATTCGCCCGCAGTCATGCACTATCACCCGTACGATTAACGGCCATGGTCCATTGTCCATGGTCAGCCCCTCCCCATATTGGGGAGGGGCGAGGGGAGGGGTTGTCTCACGTCTTCCCCAGCGCCTGGTCCAGGTCCCAGAGGATGTCATCGATGTCTTCGATCCCGATGGAGAGGCGTATAAAATCCGGCGTGACGCCGGCTGCGGCTTGTTCCTTGGGGCTCAGCTGGGCGTGTGTCGTGCTGGCCGGATGGATCGCGAGGCTTTTCGCATCGCCGACATTGGCCAGGTGGCTGAAGAGCTGCAAGTTGTCGATGAACTTCCCGCCGGCCTCCAGCCCGCCCTTTACGCCGAAGCCCATGATCGCACCCGGTCCCCTGGGAACATACTGCTTTGAGCGTTCATGATCCGGGTGGCTCTTCAACCCGGGATACGTCACCCAGGCGGCCTTGGGATGGGTTTCGAGGAACTCCGCAACCTTTTGCGCATTCGCCACGTGCCGCTCCATGCGCAGGCTGAGGGTTTCGAGCCCCTGCAGCAGCAGGAACGAGTTAAAGGGCGCCTGGCACGCGCCGATATCGCGCAGAATCTGCACCCGCGCCTTGGTGATGAACGCCGCCGGTCCGAGCGTGGCGAACGTCAGCCCGTGGTATGAGGGATCCGGCTGGGTGAAATTCGGGAAGCGTCCCGACGCGGCCCAGTCGAAATTTCCGCCGTCGACGATCGCGCCGCCGATCGTCGTGCCGTGGCCGCCGATGAATTTGGTTGTGGAATGCAGGACGATGTTCGCCCCCCATTCGAAGGGCCGGCACAGGTACGGCGTAGCGAAGGTATTGTCGATTACCAGCGGAATGCGGTTTGCGCGCGCGATGGCCGCAACCTCCGCGAACGGAAACACGTTGATCCGCGGATTGCCGAGCGTCTCGCCGTACAGGATTTTCGTATTGGGGCGGATCGCACGCCGGTAATTCTCCGGATCGGCGGGATCCACGAAGGTCACATCGATTCCCAGGCGTGGGAAGGTGTAATTGAATTGGTTGTAGGTTCCGCCGTAGAGCGTGGAGGCGGAGACGATGTGATCGCCTTTCTCGCACAGCGCGAGGACCGCCATGGTCTGGGCCGCGTGCCCCGACGATGCCGCCAGCGCCCCGACCCCGCCCTCCAAGTCCGCGAGGCGCTGTTCGAACACATCGTTGGTCGGGTTCATGATCCGCGAGTAGATGTTGCCCGGTTCCTCGAGCGCAAACAGGCGCGCGGCATGAGCCGTATCACGGAATGCGAACGACGTGGTCTGGTAGACCGGGACCGCCCGCGCCCCGGTGGCCGGGTCCGGCTTTTGGCCGGCGTGCAGTTGCCGGGTGGTGAAACCGTACGATTTTGTTTTTTCCTGCGTCATGGTTCCTCCTTCGAATTAACCTTCACGCACCGCTCTCCCGTTGAAAAAAAAACGCCTCTTCCGAAAGAAGAGGCGGTGAACAGATTGACTTCACTGCCCTCTCATCTTTCAGAGTCCGGACGACTCGCGTAGTCATCCCTGCTGCCGGAATTGGCACCTGCGTTTCCGCTGGTTGCCGAGGCTTCATCGGGCCGGTCCCTCCGCCTCTCTGGATAAGAGCGCTTTGCGTATTCGGTTGTTGGGCGCGCTTATATCACAGCGGCGGAACGTGTGTCAAGATAAATTTCCATCCCAACCCCCTCACCCCGCCATCCCCCCGAAGAACACGGGGCTCAGGCACCCCTCTCCCCCTTCCCCTTACGGGGAAGGGGGAGAGGGGACGGGGGAGCGGGGGTTAGGACAGTGCTCAGATTTCAAAATCCTCCCCGGTCCAGACTCCGTCCTCCAGTGTTCGGACGTGCGACGGATGAGCATGCCCGTTCACCCGTCCCTCCAGCTCATCGACCCGCTTCATCAGTTCCTGAAGCGTTTCCCCGATCAGGTCCGGCATCTGCGAGTGTTCAAGGTCGGGCGTATGCATACCCGGGTGCGGCCGCGAGCGGACGAGGATTTCGCCCGGCACGCCGACCACGACCGAATCCGGCGGGACCGAGCGCACCACGACGGCGTTGGCGCCCACCCGGCTGGATTCCCCGACCGTGATCGCCCCGAGGATCTTCGCCCCGGTCCCGACCACCACGCAGTCCTCGAGGGTCGGATGGCGTTTACCCTTGACGTTGCTGGTCCCGCCGAGCGTAACGCCGTGATACAGCGTGACGTCCTCGCCGATCTCGGAGGTCTCGCCGATCACCACTTCCATGCCATGGTCGATAAACAGCCCCGGCCCAATTTTCGCGCCGGGATGAATTTCGATCCCGGTGCAGCCGCGGACGACTTGAGAGATGATTCGGCCGATGAGTTTCAGGTTGTGGATCCAGAACCAGTGCGCAATCCGGTGCCCCCACAGGGCGTGCAGCCCCGGGTAGCAGGTCAGCACTTCCAGCAGGCTGCGCGCGGCCGGGTCGCGGGCGAAGACGGAGTTGACATCGCGTCGTAATGTCGTAAACATGCTTTCTCCAATATCTAAAATTTTTTCCGACGAAGGCTCTGACCATGGGCCATCGACCATCGCCGAAAATTTGGAGGCATAGGCAATCACGCATCCGGGGTCTTTGGTCTTTCGATGGTCGATGGTCGACAGTCGATCGTCGCCTCTTCACTCCGCCAGATCCGCAAACAGCGGCGTGCTCAGGTAGCGTTCACCGAAGGACGGGATAATGACCACGATCAACTTGCCTGCGCTGTCGGCGCGGTTGGCCACCTGCACCGCGGCCCACAACGCCGCCCCGGAGGAAATCCCGACCAGCAGTCCCTCTTCGCGCGCGGCCCGCCGCGCGGTGGCGTAGGCGTCTTCCCCCGTCACGCGGA
>DAOUDU010000248.1:0-211753 GCA_034430775.1 Anaerolineales bacterium
GGCCGGGAGCAGATCCAGGATCGACGATCGGGCAAGCCAAGCCCCCACGGCAACCACCAGCAGAATCAGAGCATGCCCCGCATAGCGCATGACGGGCGCGCGCAATCCGGAGTGGGTGATTGACTCCCAGAATGAGGACCATCGCGGGGATTCCGGCTCCTCGACTTTTCTGGGTGGAAACGGCCAGGACGGTTTAGATGAGTTCATGGTCTTTTCGAGTGTCCATATTAGGCCTGCCGGGTACTGCGGTCAAGTGCGCGTAGGGGAATGGTAGGGTTTACGGAAGCAGGCCCCAAGGATTTTGTCCCACACCGTTGTATCGCATCTCGAAGTGCAGGTGCGGTCCGGTGGAATTCCCGGTAGTGCCACCCAAGCCAACGACGCTTCCTGCATAAACCTGCTGACCGCAACCCACATTCCATTGACTCAAGTGGGCGTAAAAAGTATGCCAGCCGTTAAGGTGGTCGACGATGACCAGGTCGCCGTATCCGCGGTCGCTCCACCCGGAGAAAACGATGACACCCGCCTGGGCGGCGTAGATCTGCTGGCCGATGTAGACCTGGATATCGATCGCGGGATGAGTGGGTCCGAAATCGTATCCGGAAAGGTTGTGATTGGCGGTCGGCCAGGCCCAGGCGTCGGTGCCCGGTGTGCCGTTGTATTTTCCCGTACAGGTTCCGGGCCCCAAACTGTATGTGCGGGATGATCCCCCCGTGGAAACCGGCGCTACTTCCCATGCAAAGGGACGCCAACCACCGGGAATGATCACCCAACTGCCGGGCAGGATGACCGGATCAAGCGGATTGATGTCGTTCCCCGGCCAGTCGATGATGGCATCGGGGGTGACATGGAATTCCGCGGCGACGGAATCCAGATGGTCCTTCTCCTTCCACTGATAAAAAGCGCCGTCGACCGGCAGGATGAAGAGGACTTTGCCGGGGATTAAATAGTTGGGGTCGTCTTTCAGCGTCTCCGAGTTTCCCCACAAGATGCTTTGCCAGGTCAGATCGAATTTTGCCGCAATCGCTGAAAGGCTGTCCCCCCGCTCAACGGTGTATTCTGTCACCCAGGAAGAGCCGCGATCCGGAATATCCGTATGCGGATCGACGGCGCGGTGAATCTGGAAGGAATAGGAGGATGCGGAAACGTTGGGAAGCGCACCCGGATCGAGAACCACCGTGGCTATGGGAGCTCCCCCGGCGGAAACCAGAGTCGGGCTGGAAAGGTTATACGGGCTGGCCGTGAATGCTTTCCACGCCCAGAAACCGAGCACCGAGACGGCGGCCAGGGAGACCAGGCTGCCGGCCCAGAATTTCCAATTGCGCCAGGCGGGGGATTCTTCCGCCGCGGACGGGTCGGGTGCCGTTTCCGACATCAGTACTTATCCTTCCCCAGGCTTTCCAGAAATTCCATGTTGTCGTTGGTTTGTTGCAGCCGCTGCAGAATGGATTCGGTTGCGGTGCTGATGTCCAAGCCGGCGCCGCCGGGGGGCGGGGTGACCATCTGCGCGACCATCCGGCGCATAAGCCAGACCCGCGGCGTGATATCCGGCCCGAGCAGCAGCTCTTCACGGCGGGTGGAGGAGCGTTCGATGTCGAAGGCCGGGAAGATCCGCCGCTCCTGTAGCTTGCGCGAAAGTAACAGTTCCATGTTGCCCGTGCCTTTAAACTCCTCGTAGATCACATCGTCCAGCCGCGAGCCGGTATCGACCAGGCAGGTGGCGATGATTGTGAGCGATCCGCCGTCTTCAATGTTGCGCGCGGCGCCGAAGAACCGTTTGGGCGGATACAGCGCCGCCGGGTCGAGGCCGCCGGAGAGAGTCCGTCCCGAAGGGGTGACGACCAGATTATACGCGCGTCCGAGCCGGGTGATTGAATCCAGCAAAATGACCACATGATGGCCGATTTCCACCAGCCGTTTGGCGCGTTCGAGGGCGATCTCGGCCACCCGGACGTGCGAGCTGACCGGTTCGTCGAAGGTCGAGGCGATCACCTCGGCGTCGACCGAGCGGTCCATATCGGTCACTTCCTCAGGCCGTTCGCCGATCAGCGCCACCATCAAGTGTACGTCGGGGTATTTGATCGAGATGGCGTTGGCAATCTGCTTGAGGACGGTGGTCTTGCCGGCTTTGGGCGGGGAGACGATCAGGCCGCGCTGCCCGCGTCCGATCGGCGCGACGAGGTTGAGGAGCCGGGTGGTTAATTCGCGGGGATCGGTCTCCAGGTCGAAGCGCTGATCCGGGAAGATCGGCACCAGGTCCTCGAAGATCGGCCGTTGTTTGGCGGCTTCCGGATCCAACCCGTTGATCGCTTCCACCCGCAGCAAGCCGTAATACTTCTCGGTTTCCTTCGGCGCGCGCACCTGGCCGATCACCATATCCCCGGTGCGCAGGCTGAACCGCCGAATCTGGGATTGCGAGACGTAGATGTCGTTCTGCCCGGGGAGGTAATGATCCGCCCGCAGGAACCCTATCCCCTCGTCGACGATTTCTAAAATCCCGCCCCGCAGTTCCAAACCCTGGCGCTCGGCATTCGCCTGCAGCAGGCGCAGGATCAGGTCTTCTTTTTTCATCCGCGCGCCGCTGGGAATTTCAAATTCCTTGGCCATGCGGCGCAGATCGACAAGGGATGTTTTTTCGAGTTCGGATATGTTCATGAATGGACTCTCATTTCTGGATTGGGAAGAATGGAAAAAAGTGCGGCTGGATGATTAGCAGGCGGAGGGTTTAATCTTCCAATTATTCCGAAAAGGGATGTGGTGTTTCACGGATGACGCCAAAAAAAGGCGGCCTCTCAATGGGAACTGCGGCGTTTGAAAAAACCAGTCGGTAAGAAAGGGTGGTGACCCACGGGGGACTCGAACCCTCAACCAACTGATTAAGAGTCAGCTGCTCTACCGATTGAGCTAGTGGGCCAGATTGCTGTCATTCGACCGGGCCTGCGTATTTCCCCGGCAGGTGAGTGTGCGGTGAAAGTTAGCATCACAATATTACCTGAATCAACCGGAGTGTCAAGACCGGTGCAGGAGGAAAAAAACGGGAATCTCAGATAATCGATAAATCCCTCCGAAATCCGGATTTTGGAAGCGACGCGAATTTGTCCATGGCAAACCAACGCCTGGAATGCACTTTATTATCGATTCCCGGATATGTGCATTTCCCGGGAAGTCATCCGCCGCGCGATTGCCGTATGCGCGTGGTTATCCAACCCTTGCGCGGAGAAAAAAGAAACGCCAGCAGGAAAAAGCCGGTCGCGGAAAGCACGACCGAGGCGCCGGATGCGATGTTGAGGTAGTAGCTGGCATACAAACCGGCGATCCCCGCCAGGAGTCCGAATAGGGCGGAGAGCAGAACCATTTGCGGGAAACGCCGTGTCAAAAGATAGGCGGTTGCGGCGGGGGTAACCAGCATAGCGGTCACGAGCGCCACCCCGGTCACCTGCAGGGAAACCACGATCGTAAGCGCGATGATGATCAGAAAGGCGGTTCGTAAAAGGTCGATAGGAAGGCGTAACGTCGCGGCCAGGATAGGGTCGAACGTGACGACCAGAAGCGGACGATAGGCCAAGAACAGGAGGACCAGGATGCCGGCGCCGAGCACGCCGATCCCAAGCAGATCCTCCGGGCGAACACCGAGAAGGTTGCCGAAGAGGATGTGGCTGAGGTCCGTGGCATAGGAACGGATGGTGCTGATCAATGCAATCCCCAGCGCCAGCGCGGAACTAAAGAGGATCCCGATGGCGGTATCCTCCTGCAGCGCGCCTTTCCGGGAGACGAAGGCAATGCCTGCCGCAACCACAACGGCGGCGATCAGCGCGCCAAGGGTTAAATTCGCTCCCACAAGATATGCCACGGCCACGCCGGGAAGAATGGAATGCGCGATGGCGTCGCCCAGGAATGCCATCGAACGGAGGATGACGAAACAGCCGACGACGGAGCAAAGGACGCTGACAAGGCCCACGGCAAAGAATGCACGCTGCATGAATCCGAATTGCAAAGGAGCGAGCAGGAAATCGATCATCGGCGGCTCACTCCGGGCAGCATTGATCCACCACGAATAAATCCCCGAGATCGAGCGCACTGCTTCCAAACGCCTGCCGGATGATATCCTTGCGCATCACCTGATCTGGTGGACCGGCGGCTATCAATTTATGGTTGAGGAGGATGACGAAATCGAACCGGCGAGCCGCCAAATTCAGATCGTGGGTTGCCACCAGGGTTGTGACGCAAATTGTGCGGAGATGGTCGAGGATCTCAAAGACCTTTTCCTGGGTTGTCTGATCGACGCCGTTGAAAGGTTCATCCATCAACAGAAGGTGAGGTTCCTGGGCCAGCGCACGCGCGATAAACACCCGTTGTTGCTGCCCACCGGAAAGATCGGAGATGGACTGATTACGGATGGAATAAACGCCCATTTTTTCCATACTTCGCATAGCCACACCAATATCTATTTTATCTAGTTTTTCAGCCATCTTTTTTTTCCGAATCTTCCCATTAAAACAACATCCTGCACTGTTGCCGGGAACCGCCAATTTATCTCATCCCGCTGCGGAACGTATGCCAGACAATCCAAATGATGCCCCAGCGGCAGACAATGGATGAGGACCTCTCCCTTGCGAATAGGCATCAGACGGGTCATAACTTTAAATAAAGTGGATTTTCCGGCGCCGTTCGGACCCACCAAAGCGACTCGAACCCCCTGGGGAATATTAAAAGAAACATCATCGAGTGCCAGTTTGCCGTTATAGCCGGCATCTACATGAATAAATTCCAAGCGGGCGTTTTCACATTTAGGGACGATTCCGTTGTTTGTCATAACAGCGCATCCACAAGGAGGTTAACATCATAACGCATCATATCCAGATACGTGGAAGCCACACCGCCGGGGGGAGTCAGTGAATGCGTGTATAAACCGGTGATTACGCTGCAACCGGTCTCCTGCGCGATCTGATCCGCCATCTGCGGATTAGTGCCGGTATCAAGAAAGATTGCTCTCGTACCGGATGTGCGGATCTTATCGATCAGGTTAACCAGTTGGGATGCGGTTGGTTGCGCATCCGGGCTGACACCCGGAAAAATCGACCCCAGGATTGTAAACCCATACCGATCGGCGAAGTACCCCAGGCTTTCATGGTTGGTGATCAGGATCCTTTGATCGGCAGGAACCTGGGCAACGCGGATTTCGATCCACTGATCCAATTTATCAAGCGCGGCAATATAAGAATCCGCATTACGGCGGTATACAGATTCACCCTCCGGATCGAGCTGGATTAAACCTCCGAGAATGTTGGAGACATAGGTCCTAACCAAAACCGGGTTCAGCCAGAAATGAGGATCGGTCTCGGCGGGAGCGGAGCCGCCGCCGCCGGAACGGCTGGCAAGCCCGGCCGACGCAGTGATGACAATGCGTGAACCGCCGACGGTATTCAACCCGGATTCCAGCCAGCCTTCCAATCCGCCGCCGTTGACAATCAACAAATCACTGTTGGAGACAGTGATCATATCCCGGGGAGTAGGTTCAAACTCATGGGGTTCGATCCCGTATGGAATGAGCGGGCCGACGGTCAACCGATCACCGGCGATATTTTGAGCGATATCGGCGAGAAAATTTTCAACCGCGATTATCGTAAACTTGGAGGGGGATCCAACGGCAAGGCGACAGCCGCAGCTGAAAATTAATAGAAGCATAAGGGGAAGAACAAAGGTAATGCTTTTTTTCATGGGAAATACTGCTCGATTCCGAATCACCGGTTTTTCCATGTTGTGTGACCGCCCGGATGGCACGGTTTTTGTACCTTTTTGGATGACATGATTTTTCTGCCGGCCGGGTGTGGATTGTGCCTGCAATAGTATAACTTGAAAAGGGCAAGCTAAAATCGGGGCGGGCTTGGAAGCGTACAGGGTGATCACCGCCGCAGCGCGGGGTTTTCGGAAGTTATGAAGATGATACATTCCGCAAAGTGATCCAAAGAACCGGAGGAGTGGCAAATGAACCGACGGACGGAAATATTGGCAAGCAGCTTGCTGTTAATCGGGCTTACGGCCTGCAATCTGACCGCGCCGGGTAATCCATCGGCGATCCCATGGGATACCTTGCGCTCCACTTCGACAATTGCCACGTTGCCATCCGGTGGACATCCCGGTGCCTCACAAACGCCGACTCCGGCTACTCCGACCCACTCGCCCACGCCGACGGTTGATCCGCGGGCGGTTCCGAGATTGGAAATCGGCACCGCGTTGGATATTTTACGGCTGGAGATGCTGGATGCTCAGAACGGCTGGGGGATCGGCGGACCACGGGCCAGCGGCAACGCGAGCCGTGTCTTCCGCACCGGGGATGGGGGCGCCTCCTGGATCGAAGTCACCCCTCCGGAATCCGTTCCGTCCGCCGGCGTCGAGCTGTCAGCGGCCATCGGATACTTTACAGACACGCAAACAGGCTGGGTGACATACCACGCGTTTCTTCCTTCGAGCGTTCCGGAGAACCCGGTAGTATGGAGAACGGTTGATGGCGGCGCAACGTGGCAGGCGGGTTCCGTGCTGGATACCTCCGGATTGATGGAGACCTATTGGGTATCGCATATCGTTTTTTCCGGCCCGCAGAACGGCTGGCTGTTGGCGCATGTCGGCGCAGGGATGAATCATGACTACGTCTCGCTCTATCGCTCCACCGATGGCGGCGCCGACTGGTCCCGCGTGATCGATCCGACCGTCGACGGGGGAATTCAAAGCTGCACGAAAACCGGATTGGCCTTTTCGGACGGATCGAACGGCTGGCTAACGGGGAATTGCAATGGCGTTCGTCCGGGCGCGTTTCTCTTCCAGACCAAGGATGGCGGAGTCCATTGGGAACCGACGGCGCTTACGGCGCCCGCCGATCAACCGGAGCTCTTCACTGCCGATCACTATGCGTGCGGGGTTCACGCGCCGTTTCTGACAGGGAACCAGGCATATCTGGGCGTGGAATGCGCCGATATGGGCAACCCGTCCGCGGGCAATAATAGTTACTTTTATCGAATTACCTCCGGCGGCGTGCCCGTCCCGCAGACTTATCCCGGCGGCGATCTTTTTACCCTGGATGGAAACCGGATCTGGGCGCTGGGCAGAGAAATCTTCCGGTCCGATACGGCCGGCGTCAGCTGGACAAAACTCGCTACGGTTACCTGGGACGGACAGTTTGATTTTGTCGATGCGCAGCTGGGTTGGGCGGCCGTGCGGAAAGGCTCCGAGTACGGATTGGTCCAAACCGCCGATGGCGGGAGCTATTGGACGCAACTGGCGCCTGTCGTCGCCGGTCCGTAATCCCTTCCGGGATGGCCGAATATCTATTGAATTAAGCTCTCACACGGACGGGCTTGGGCTTATAATTTCCACAGCATGACTGCTGCGGAGATACTCCTTCTCGTCATTCTCTCCATTGTTTCCTTCTTGCTTATCCATGGGCGGGTGCGGCCGGACCTGACGGCCCTGTTGGCATTGGCGGTACTCGGGCTGACCGGATTGGTGACGCCCCAGGAAGCTTTCAGCGGATTTGCCAGCTCGGCGGTCATGACGATCCTCGCCATCTCCATTGTTTCGGAAGGTCTGCATCAATCCGGAATCTCGAAATTCCTCAGTCAAAAGATGTTCCAACTCGGCAAGCGGAATGAATCCCGGCTGGTATTCGTGACCGTCATCGCGGCCGCGCTGCTTTCGCTGTTCATGAACAACATCGCCGCCGCGGGCGTGTTGATGCCGGCCGTTATTACGCTCTCGCGCCGGACGCGGATTGCGCCCTCAAAACTGCTAATGCCGCTGGCATTCGGCTCGATTCTGGGCGGGATGGCCACGCTGTTGACCACATCCAACATCATCGTTTCGGATGCTCTGCGCTTGGCGGGGTACAAACCGTTCGGGCTGCTGGATTTTCTGCCCATCGGGGCGGCGGTTGTCATCGTCGGCGCGTTGTACATGACCATCCTGGGCCGGCGCATCCTCCCGGCACGGTTTCCCGCCGGGCAGGTGGCGCGCGCGGAGCGTTTGCATGCCGAACTGGCCGGATTGTACGGATTGCGGAAGAACCTCAGCGAACTGCTTGTCCTGGAAGGATCCTGCATGTCCGGCATCAACATAAAAGAAGGAGACTGGGCGCGGAGGTTCGGAATCAACATCCTGGGCGTCTCACGCGGCGGACATCTTGCTTTCGGTCCACGCGGGGATGAGATTATTCAGACGGGCGATATCCTTCTGGTCCAGGGCGAAGTCGTTCCGTCGGAGATTGAAATTTGCGGTGTAGAGATACTGCCGCTCGTGAAAACCCAACGGGAAGTAGCCGATGAGAACATCATCCTGGGCGAAGTCATCCTTTCGCCGCGCGCGACGATGGCGGGGAAAACGCTGAAAGAGATCCATTTTCGCGACAAGTACCGGTTGAATGTCTTGGCGATCTGGCGTGGAGGGAAGCCGATGCGGGAAGGGTTGGCGGACTTCCCCCTCCGGTTCGGCGATGCGCTGCTGGTTCAGGGCAGCCCGCTTCAGATGCGGCTCCTGAACGACGATCGGGATTTCATTTTGCTCGAGGAGGATCCGGATGCCGTGCTGCAGCCGCGGAAGGCGGGCCGGGCGGCCGCGATCCTGTTCTTGGTGCTGGGGATCGCCGCGTTCGGCTGGCTCCCTGTGGCGGAGGTCAGCCTGGTAGGCGCGATCCTGATGATTCTGGCCGGGTGTCTGACGATGGACGACGCGTACCGTTCCGTTGAATGGAAGGCGATCTTCCTGATTTCCGGGATGTGGCCGCTTGGGATCGCGATCCGTTCGACGGGTTTGGCCGGCACCATCTCCGAACCCCTCGGCGGACTATCGGTGTACGGATCCGTGGCTCTGGCTTTGGCGCTCATTCTGGTGGGATTGGGGCTGACCCAGCTGATGGGAAGCCAGGTGGCGTCGATCGTCTTAACGCCGATTGGTTTGACCCTGGCAGCTTCCATCGGTACGGATCCCCGGGCAATCGGCATGGCCATCGCGCTGAGTTGTTCGCTGGCATTCCTGACACCCCTCGGGCATCCGGTGAATATGATGGTGATGGGGCCGGGCGGATACTCCTTCCGCGATTATTTCAAGGTGGGTGGCCCGCTGACACTGATCGTGCTTATCCTCATCCTTGTCGGGTTAAAAGTTTTCTGGGAGTTATGAGCATGGATTCATTCGGTTTCCGGATCCTCGCCCGCGACGGACGCGCGCGCTCGGCAATCCTGCATACTCCGCACGGAGATGTCGCCACGCCGGTTTTCATGCCGGTCGGCACGCAAGCGACGGTCAAAGCCCTGACACCGGCCCAGCTCCATGAAGCCGGTGCGGTCCTGGTGCTCGCCAACACGTATCACCTCTACCTGCGGCCGGGCGACGACATCATATCGGAATTGGGCGGATTGCACGCCTTCATGGGATGGGAAAACGCAATACTTACCGATTCCGGCGGCTTCCAGGTGTTTTCGATGCGGTCGATCCGGGAGGTGGACGGGGATGGGGTGACATTTAAATCCCATCTCGACGGTTCGACACACAGGCTGACACCTGAAAAAGCCGTCACGATCCAGGAAAATTTGGGTGCGGATATCATCATGGCGCTTGATGAATGCGCGGCGCCAAATGATCATGCCTACAGCCGGATGGCGATGGAACGCACACACCTCTGGGCCGCCCGCTCGGCGCAAGCCCACCGGCGGTCCGACCAGGCATTGTTTGGAATAGTCCAGGGCGGAATCTTCCGCGACCTTCGCGTGGAATCGGCCCGCTATATCTCAGGGCTCGGGCTGCCGGGGAATGCGGTCGGCGGGCTTTCGGTGGGTGAAAGCAAAACCGAGATGCACGCGGTTTTGGATTGGATGGACCGCGGGCTGCCCGAAGACCGGCCCCGATACCTGATGGGAGTGGGCACACCGGCGGATATTGTCGAGGCGGTGGCGCGCGGAATGGACATGTTTGATTGCGTTCTGCCGACGCGCCTTGCCAGACATCACGCGGCCATGCTCCGACGCGGCCGGTTGAATCTTCTCGGTGCCGGTTACGCCCGCGATCCGGGCCCTTTGGACCCGTCCTGCACCTGCTACACGTGCCGGCATTTTTCCCGCGCGTACCTGCGGCACCTGCTGCAGGCCCGGGAGATACTCGGAGCGACGCTGCTCTCGATCCACAACATCACCGTGCTTGAAACCCTCACGGCGGAAATCCGGACCGCGATTCAATCCGGCAGATTTTCCGCGTTGCGGGAAGAGTTTCAGAAAGCACTCCCCGTCCCGGATCCTTCGGCATGACCCGCCCCGGTATTACCCTTGTCTCGGCACTAAGTATTCTCCTTTCTGGCGCCTTCGCACGGCCGGAAGCGGAGATTAATATCCTCCTCGCCGATGCCAGAGTGGATTACCCGGTCGGAATCAGCTTTTCAATCGAAGCCGAAAGCGGTTCCCAAATCCGCACCCTCGAGCTGGAATACGGATTGACCGGCAGGGATTGCACACCGGATCTCAATGTCGTGGTCCCCGGGGATTTTTCACCGACCGGTCATGTGGATCTGACATGGACGTGGTCGATAGCGGCGTCGGGCAACCTTCCGCCCGGGATGCGCATCTGGTGGGATTGGCGCATCATGGACGCCTTCGGCAACGAGGTCCGGACGGAAAAACAATGGATCACATGGATCGATGACATCCACGACTGGCAGCTTCTCTCATCGGATAACATCCACCTGTATTGGTATCACGGAACGGAAGCGTATAACCGCGGATTTCTCAAAGCCGCCGAAGATGCCCGCGGGCTTCTCCGAAACGACCTCGACGCCTGGCCTTCCGACGACATCCACATCTATATTTACGGATCGAACAAGGACCTCAAGGATGCGCTTACAGGAGAGCCGGACTGGATCGGCGGACTGTCCTTCGATGCCAATCAACGGACGATTATGATCGGCATCCCTCCCGAATATGCGGATTGGGGCCTGACAACCATCGCCCATGAACTCGCGCACACCGCCGTAGACAGCATCATGGGCGGCTGCTATGCAAGCATTCCACTCTGGTTTAATGAGGGGATCGCTATATATGCCGAAGGCGAGCTGGACGAAGACTATCAATCCAGCCTCGACGATGCAATCTATTTCGACAGCCTGTTTTCACTCCGTTCAATCAGTTATACGTATCAGGAGATCGACGGCGATCCGACCCAAACGTATGCGCAATCCTATTCCATCGTGAAATTCCTGATCGAGGAGTATGGGCAGAAAAAAATCCGCCAGTTGCTGGACCGGCTTGGAGAAGGGTACACCTATGACAATGCCCTGCGGAAAACCTTTGGAGTGGATATGGACGGGTTGGAAGCTGCATGGCGGAAAGCCATTGGCGCAGACCCGATGCAGAGAAAAGCACCCGCTCCGTCCCCCACCGCATTCCTGGATGCGACGATTCCACCGGTTTCCTCGACGCTTGCCATCTCCACCCTCGGCCCGCTTCCACCTTTACCCGCAACCGTGACCCCGAAGGGGGAACCGGTTCTCATCAGCAATTCACCTCCCGGATCCATCCCCATTATCTGCGTGCTGGGGTTTCTCTGCATCGCAGGAATAGGGGCGCTGGGATTAATGCTGTTTTGGCGCGCGAATAAAAACCGAACAGCCGGAGCGGGGCGATGACGGTCCATCCGGCGAGTAAGGCCGTTCCGGCAAGCCTGTCGGCCGCCGCGCTTGCCCTTGCCGCCGCCGGATGCAATCCGCTGCCGCCGCCCGCAACCGCGACGTCCGTCTCCGCCATCGTCTCTACCCAGACACCACCACCCTTTTCAGCTCATGCGTTTCTGAACGCGGTTGGTCCGGACAGTGTCCGGTATCCCATTCGGTATTTCTCACCGGACGGCGATTTCTCCCTGCAAGTACCGGGTGAATGGGAGTTTAATCAACAGGCGGATTCCGGACAGGAACTAGACAGCGTCTCCGAAATCCAGGGGGGGATGCCGTTTGTGGCGTTTTACTCACTGAAAAAAATCGGCAATGGAAAAAGCGCCCAAGACGCCCTGGAAGCCTTCCTGCTTCGGGATTGGGTCGCCGACCGTCAAGTGGAAATAATAGAACAGTCGGAATACGTAAACATCGCCGGACTATCCGGGTGGAGGGCAAGCGGAACCGTACTTGTGGATCCCGCTCACGGGGAACGGGAAAAATTCTCTGTGATCGCCTTCGTGGCATCCAATACCGGATACTTCATGACTATTTATCCGGACCGGTCAGCTGCGCCGATCCCATTACTTAAGAAAATCCATTCCATGATCGATACTCTGCGATGGGAGGAATCCCAGACAAGGGAAATTGACACCACCAACGCTCTCCAATTGGCGCAGCCGGATTCCGTCATCCTGGATCCGGCCATGACCGTGGAGGGGGCGGCGGGACCCGTTGGGGATATTTTCAGCGGCCTGGTGGCATTGGATACGTCACTTAATCTCCAGCCGGGTTTGGCGGAACGCTGGGATGTGAGTTTGGACGGCCGGACCTATACCTTCCATCTGCGGCCGCAGGCGAAATTTCACAACGGACGTCCCGTCACGGCCGACGATGTACTGTTCAGCTGGTTGCGTGCGGCAAGCCCGGAACTGGCATCCGGTACGGCGCTGCGCTTTCTGGGAGATATCGCCGGCATGCGGGACTATCGCGAGGGAAAAACGGATTACGTCTCCGGGCTGCAAGTCGTGGATTCGTTAACGCTCCGGGCGACTCTCGACGCGCCTAAAACATACTTCCTTGAAAAATTGACGTCTCCCGCCGCATGGATTGTTGACCGGTATAATGTCCGGCTTCCAAACTGGAAATTCAATCCGAACGGAACCGGGCCCTTCCGCGTCACCCAGCACGTGCTGGAAAAAAGCATTCTGATGGAACCCAGTGAAAATTTCTTCGGCTCCCCGGCCCGGCTGAAATTTCTGATGTATTGGCTTACGTCCGCGAAGGATGATGTGCTTTACAAAAGCGGCAAGGTCGATCAAATGGTGGTACCGGAGGCCGTACTGCCCAGGGCGAATGACCCGCACAATCCGTTGTTCGGCAACATCTCCATCGAGCACACGCTGTGCACCAATTTCATCCAATTTAACGCGTCCCTTCCGCCGTTTGACGATCCGCTGGTCCGAAAAGCTTTTGCGGTTTCGATCAATCGGGACATTTACGTCGAGGTCACCCCTGAAAACGGCGATCTGCCCGGCTCGGATATCCTGCCGCCCGGAATGACGGGATATGAATCCGGCTCCGCGCGGGCTCCGTACGATCCGAAGGAAGCCAAGGCGCTTTTACGACGATCCCGGTACTTCGATGGATCCCAAACAGCTCCGGAAATCCGGTTCATCCTCCCGAGCGAAGCGGGCGAATACGATTCCACCATGGAATACCTGGTCACTTCCTGGGAGAAAAACCTTGGCGTGAATGTTTTCGTGGAGGGGGTTGCAAGGGATGCCTTCGGGGAACGAACCCGGGACGATCCGCCCGGGCAGTTCATCTTTGGTAATCTTTGTGCCGACTATCCGGATCCGGAGAATTTTTACACATATCTTTTCCACGGCGCTTTTGCCGGGATTCATTTCGGATATCAGAACCCGGCGCTGGATTCCATTTTAGACTCGGCGTCCGTCGAACCGGATTGGTTTGTTCGGATGGACCTCTACCGGCAGGCGGATCGGATTATTTTTGACGATGCGCCGATGATCATCCTCTCGTACCGTGGGCCGGCATATGTTGTTTGGAAACCCCGGGTGATGGGTTTCGTGCCCACCCGGATCGACGTTCCCCAGCATCATCTTCTTTGGATCCGGTCGGATTAATTTTTATTGGGGATTTCCCCTTTTAGCAGGAAGGCGTGATGCATAGACCAATGGATGGAAGCATCCTCCCGGGTCCTCCCGACATCCGGCTGTATAATCACCTATCATTGGCATTATCGGAAGACCGCGCTCGGTACTCCGTAACCAGTTGCGGGATGGGGCGGATATCACCATGGAACCCAAGGTTGGAAAATTCCGGCGGGGAATACTTTTCCCCTTCTTGGCAATCTGCGTACTTTCCGGCTGCCGGGAAGCCGGGGAGCAGCCTGAGATTCCGCGCAGCACGGTCGCGGTTGCCGAATCGCTGGAACCGGCGGCCTCCGCTCTCCTGGAAGGCTTTTCCGGCATTAGCCCGCAGGGAAAAACATTCGAGTTTACAGCAATAGCGGAGGAGGATATCACCGCCGCTTTCGAGGCCGGCGGGTTTTCGGCGATCATCCAATGGGAGGAACCGCCGGCAAACGAATGGTCGGCGCTGATCGGGTGGACCGGGATTCTGCTTGCAGTCCATCCTGATAATCCTGTTCGGAATATCTCCACCTCACAGGCGCGCACGATTTATACCGGGTCGCTCCGCCGCTGGGAGGAAGCCGGCGGTTTGTCCGGCGAGATACATGCGTATGCCTACGGCGTGGGAAGTCCGTGGGCGGCGCTTTTCGAGGGTGTGATTCTGACGGGCGGCAGATTGACCGCGGGTGCGATAATCATGCCTTCGTCGGAAGCGATGACGGCGGCAGTCGCCGGCGATCCGCACTCCATTGGATATCTGATGTTGTATCACAAGGCTCGTGGCGTGCGCATCCTGACCGTGGATGCCGTTGCCGCGGATTATCCCGGGCTGCTCTCCGGTGCGTACACCTTCCGGATTCCGATCTTCCTGCGCGCGCGGGAACCGGTGTCCGCGGACGTTCTTTCTTTTGCCGGTTGGGCGCAATCGGTTTCAGGGCAGACAGTTCTGATGAAACTACAATCACAGGAGTAGAAAACCATGCCAAACCTTACCCATTCGGAACGCATGCGTACAGTCCTTGCCGGGGAGCAACCGGACAGGGTCCCGGTCGGGCTATGGCGGCACTTCCCCGTCGACGACCAGGATCCTATGACACTTGCCGATTCGTCGATTGCTTTCCAGGAGGAATATGACCTTGATCTGATTAAAGTCACACCGGCCTCCTCCTTCTGCTTGAAGGACTGGGGTGTGCAGGATGTTTGGGAAGGGAACACCGAAGGCACACGGGTTTATTCAGGCAGCGTCATTCAGAAGCCGCGCGATTGGGAACGGTTGAAAATCCTCGATCCGCAAAAAGGATTCCTGGGAAACCAGTTGGCCTGCCTGAAAGAGATCGTCCGGAGGACGAAAGGATCCGTTCCCGTTGTGCAAACGATATTCAATCCCTTGGCGCAGGCCAAGCATCTGTGTGGACCGGATATGTTGAAGGAACACCTGGTTCGCCATCCCGAAGCCCTGCGGGCCGGTCTGGATACCATCGCCCGATCGACCGTCCTGTTTGTGGAGGCGTGTATGGATCGAAAGATCGACGGTATCTTCCTTGCCGTACAGCACGCCAATGCGGCTTTCCCGGATGAGGACACATATCGCAAATGGGCGGTACAGGACGACCGGGCGATTCTGCATGCGGCGCGCGGTGGATGGTTGAATATGCTTCACCTGCACGGTTTCAAGGTCTTCTTTTCATTGGCCGTGGAGTACCCGGCGCAGATCGTCAATTGGCACGACCGGGAATCCGGGCCCTCTTTGGAAAACGGGTATCAGCTTTCCCGGAAAACGGTATGCGGGGGATGGAGGCAATGGGAGACCATGACGCTTGGGAACGAGAAGAAAATCGAAGCAGAAGCGAAGGATGCCATCCGCCAGATGAAGGGCAAACACCTGGTATTGGGAACGGGTTGTGTTACGCCGATCATCGCGCCCCGGACCTGCCTGAAGGCGGCGGCCAAGCATAGAAAACCTTAAAAAGTCAAGATGCAGAAATCCAAATTTACCGCCCGGCCGCCAAGCCGCATAGAAAAAGAGGCGATGATTTCTTTGCGGCTTGGCGACTTTGCTTTTTTATTTTCAAATAATTGGTTTATGTAATGCGCTGCGCGATTGTTATTCGTTCTTTCCCCAAATGATTCCTTCGATATGCCGCCGTGTGCGGCGCGCATAGGAGCGCGCGCGTGCGAAAATACGATCCGTCATTGGAAGCTGCCGCCGTTTTTTCGGCGCCGCGCTGACCCATTTAATGACCGAAGTACCCCAGGTAAGCCCCGCGCCAAAGGCGACCAGGACGATGTTGTCCCCGGGAAGGATACGGCCCTCGGCGACGGCTTCGCACAGTGCGATCGGGATGGAGGCGGTGGACGTATTGCCATAGCGTTCGATGTTGACAACGAACTTGTCCATCGGCAATCCCAGTTCCTTGGCTGCCGATTCGATTATCCGCCGGTTGGCCTGATGGGGAACGATCAGGCGGATGTCAGCCAGTGTAAGGCCCGCTTTTTCCAGAACCTCGCGGATACCGGAGACGATCACCCGCGTTGCAAACCGGTAGACTCCTCTTCCGTTCATTACGATGGTGTGCTTGTTGTCCTCGATCGTTTCCAACGAGGCCGGCATTTGGCTGCCCCCGGCCGGAACCACCAACAGGTCTCCGCCCGAACCGTCCGCATGCAGCGCAAAGGAAAGCA
Source organism: Anaerolineales bacterium (assembly GCA_034430775.1). Classification (GTDB taxonomy): domain Bacteria; phylum Chloroflexota; class Anaerolineae; order Anaerolineales; family RBG-16-64-43; genus JAFGKK01. The sequence goes on from DAOUDU010000248.1 coordinate 16,522, forward strand.
CTCCCCCGGGCTTTTCACTCGCCCGAAGCACAACCGCACCCGCACCGTCACCGAACAGGACGCATGTGGAGCGGTCGTTCCAATCGATCATACGGGACATGGTTTCCGAGCCGATTACCAGCGCGTTCGAATACGCTCCGCCGGTGATCATCTGCGATGCGACCGAGAGGGCGTAGGGGAATCCGGAACAAGCCGCCAGCAAATCGAACGCGGCGGCGTCGTTGGCGCCGAGCTGATCCTGCACGACGCAGGCCGTCGAAGGCAGAAGGAATTCCGGCAGGCTGGTGGCGACGATGATCAGGTCGAGTTTTCTGGCGGGCAAGCCGGCCGTTATCAGCGCCTGGATGGCCGCCTCCACCGCAAGGGTGGCAGTGGATTCGCGCGGTCCGGCGATATGGCGCTCGCGGATCCCCGTCATTGACTGGATCCAATCGTCACTGGTATCCACCATCCCGGCCAAATCCTCGTTGGTCAGGATTTGCTGCGGTACGCTCATTCCCCAGCCGATGATGTGCGCGTTACGCGTCATGATTCCTCTACAAGGATCCTTCCGGCAGCCGGCTGAATACCAGGGCTGCATTGTGCCCGCCAAATCCGAAGGAATTCGACATAGCAATGTTGATTGTTTTTTCGCGGGATTGATTGGGCGTGTAATCCAGATCGCAATCCGGATCCGGTGTTTCGTAGTTGATCGTCGGGGGGATGATTCCGTCCCGGATGGCGAGGACCGAGATCACGGCTTCGAGTCCGCCGGCGGCCCCCAGCAGATGGCCGGTCATGGATTTGGTTGAAGAGACCGCTACGGAAAAGGCGGAAGCGCCGAACGCATTCTTGATCGCGCGCGTTTCACTTTTATCGTTCAAAAGAGTGCTCGTTCCGTGCGCGTTGATGTAATCCACCGCGGCGGGCACAATCCCGGCCTGAACCAGCGCCAGCTGAATGCACAAGGAAGCGCCCGATCCGTCTTCGAGGGGGGCGGAAATGTGATGGGCGTCATCCGTAGTGCCGTATCCGGTGAGTTCCGCCAGAATGGGGGCTTTCCGTGAACGGGCATGTTCCAGCTCCTCCAGGACAAGGATACCCGCGCCTTCGCCGATGATGAAACCGCTGCGGTTTTTATCGAATGGGCGCGACGCGGCGGACGGGGGATCGTTCCGTTCGGATAGGGTACCCATGACACCAAAACCGGCGACGGCAATCGGCTGGATCGTCGCCTCCGCGCCGCCGGCGATCATCACATCGGCCGCTCCGCGGCGGATGATCTCCGCCGCTTCGCCGATGGCGTTGGTGCCGCTGGCGCATGCGGAAACGACGCCATGATTTGGCCCTCGCGCACCGGCATGAATCGCCACTTGGCCGCCGGCGTTGTCGGACAGAGTCATTGGAATCATAAACGGGCTGACGCGGTTCGGTCCGCTGCGGTGCAGCGTATCCATCTCCGTCACCAGAGTGCCCAATCCGCCAAAGGCGCTTCCGACCATTACCCCTGTGCGTTCGGGTGACGGGACGGGAAGCGACAAGCCCGCCGCGTGAAGGGCCTCCAAAGCCGCGACGGTGGCGAATTGCGTAAACCGGTCCATCCGCCGGGCATCCTTCCGCCCGAGGACGGCCGCGGGATCGAATGCTCTCACTTCCGCCGCGATCCGTGTTTTATACGACGCGGCATCGAAGGCGGTGATGTAATCCACGCCGGACCGTCCGGCGGATATATTTTGCCATGCCGTCGGCACATCATTTCCAACCGGGCATACGCAGCCCAAGCCCGTTACCATCACGCGTTTCGCCACATTCCCTCCAGCCGCCGATTTTACTGCTTTAACACCCCAGTTGGAAGATCGATTCTAAGGAGAAATCACGGATTTTGAGTTGCGGTAAGGTTTTGGATGGTTTATACTCGCCCTTACAGGCAAACGGCGGAGGAACAACGACCTCATGAAACCGACTTTTTCGGTTGTAATTCCGGTATTCAACGAAGCCGAAAGCATAACCGAATTTCACCGGCGGCTGAGCGTAATGACCCGCAAGGCCGGAGATACCTGGGAATTTATTTTTATCAATGATGGAAGCACGGACGCTTCTCCCCAACTTCTAAAACAATTCGCCCATGCGGACAAACGCGTAAGGGTCATCGATTTCGTCAGAAATTTTGGGCACCAGATCGCCGTGACGGCGGGGTTGGATATTGCCCAGGGCCGCGCGGTGATCGTCATCGATGCCGACCTGCAGGATCCGCCGGAAGTGATCCCGGAACTCATTGGGAAATGGCGGGAAGGCAACGAGGTCGTCTACGCCGTGCGATCGGAGCGGGAGGGCGAAACCTGGATCAAGGAAATGACGGCGAAGCTGTTTTACCGGGTTATATTCCAGATCACCGATATAAAAATTCCGCTCGATACCGGCGATTTCCGACTGTTGGACGAAAAAGTGGTCAGTGTTATGCGGCAGATGCGGGAGCGGCACCGTTTTTTGCGCGGAATGGCATCATGGGTCGGGTTCCACCAGGTGGGGGTTCCGTATCGGCGACAGGCCCGTTATGCCGGCAAGACCAAATACCCCTTCAGCAAGATGATGCGGCTGGCGCTGAATGCGATCACGTCTTTTTCCTATTTCCCGCTGCAGCTGGCCACGTATGTCGGGTTCGTATGTGCGGTCGTATCCGCGGTTTCGATTCCGATTGTGATCATCCTCCGTTTTTCCGGGTCGGGCGCTTTCTTCGGGCAAGCCACAACGTTGATTTCGGTTTTGTTTCTCGGCGGCGTTCAATTGATCTGCCTGGGGATTTTAGGTGAGTATGTCGGCCGGATTTATGACGAGGTAAAGGGCAGGCCGTTGTATATCGTGCGGGAGCCATCGGCATCCGGGTCGAAATCCCGGCCTGGTAAGAAACGATGATATTCCGCAGAGCCTGGCAGTAGCTTCCGAGGTCGGCGGGAAAAGAACCCGATGAAAATGGGTTTGGGGAATCCAACGCGCATTCGCCGGAGGTTGATGGAGTAGATTTTTGCAATTACAATTCCACAGGAAAGAAACACGACAGAATCCAAGGGGGAGTGATGATCTATCCAATCGATCTGGTATTAATCGCCGTTCTCAATAACCGCCGTGACTTCGAGGTTATCCGGCTGCTCGGGTGGTACCGCATCCCGCTCCGCTTTGCGCCGAAGATCGTCGATGTGGATGCCATCGCGTTCTATCAGACGGGGAATTTTAAGGAAGAAAAGTGGAGCATCCGCTACGCCGCGCGGGTCCTGGGAGTGGAATTGGTAAAGCGGGTGGAACTGTTCCGCGAGGAGGAGAATCATCCCCGGGCACAGGAGGAATATTACAAACTGCAGCTTGGGCCGCTTGAGGCTCTTCCGCGAATCATCCCCGTCCGTTCCTGGAAACGGCTGACGTTTGCCTACACGACGGGCGAGCGGTTGATGAACGCTGCGGATATCGGCGACCTGGCGATTCCCGCCGGGGATCGGGAGAGTCTGTGGCGGGCGCTGCGCGATCGTGCGCACCCGGCGGCCGGGAGTAATTTCTTGCCGGATTCATTCCAGTGGCCGGATACGATTGAATCCTTTTTACAATCCGCGAAGAGCACGAGGGGAGAACCCGAAGGGCAGTAATACATATATAGGGACTTACTCCGCTTTGGAAAAAAGTGTTCTGGATGGAAAAAAACACAAAGAACACGAGCACGAAGCCCTTTTCTTGTCCCGCGTGCCTTGGGGTCTTCGTGGTTTACAAAATGGTCTTTGGAATGCTGCAAAACCCAAATCAAACTCAATATTCATCACCAAGACACGAAGGAATAGGTGATAGAAACCTCTACCTTAGGACGCATGTGCCCTTCTTGGATTCTCAACCTTCAATTATTTTCACAATGACATGCCGCTCGCGCGGACCGTCGAATTCCGCCAGGAATATGCCCTGCCACGCGCCAAGGACAAGGCGGCCGTCCTCGATAAGAACGGACTGGCTGACTCCCAATAGGGAGGAACGAACGTGTGCGGGGGAATTCCCCTCGGCGTGCATATGCGCCGGGGAGGAGGGTGCGGTTTGGGTCTTAAGGGTGTGGAGGATGTCCGCGGGTACGGCGGGGTCCCAGTTTTCATTCAACGTCAGCGCGGCGGTCGTATGTGGAAGAAACAGGAAACACAGGCCGCTTTTTACGCCGCTGCGGTCTACCTGCGTTTGCACCTGTCCGGTGATGTCGATGAATTGTTGAGCGGTGCGCGAGGAAACGAAGAATGCGTTTTTAAACGGATCGGTCATCGGGTTACCGGTGGTAGGTCCCCATCAGCGAACCCGAATCCAACAGGTGGCTCTGCATCACCTGCCGTAGTTGACCGGCAGTACAATCACCGGGCAGATCCAGGATCCGGTCAATGGCGAAAAGTTTAAAATAATAACGGTGAGGCTTCCCCGGAGGCGGGCATGGGCCGTAATACCCATGGGTTAGGGCGTCGTTGATTCCCTGGCATCCGATACCGGGAACGTCTGGTTTTACCGTAATGCCTTCGGGGAGGTCGGTCCGATCGGGGTAAATATTAAACAGGACCCAGTGCACAAAAGTACCGGAAGGCGCATCCGGATCCTCCACCGTCAAGGCGTAGCATTTAACCGCCATCGGGGATTTTGTCCATGCGAGGGCGGGGGAAAGATTTTCGCCGTTACAGGCGTGCCGTCGGGGAATCGCCGCACCCTCGGAAAATGCGGAAGAGGTCAGGGGAATGGGCATGTTAACCTCCTTTTTGTGCCTATGTAACCATAATTATACATCGTGTCTTTGTGTCTTCGTTTTATTTTTTATTATTTCAACCCCCTAGCAAAACTTTTTAAAAAATAATGTCAGTTTCTCTTATTAAATTTTCACATAAAGCCAAATAAAACCACTAAGACACGAAGACACAAAACGGATCTCCCTTAATACAGCAATCCCCAATCCGCGCCGGTATCCTCCTCCATCATCGATTGTTGCCAGGCCTCGTCGCCCATTTCCATGACCACCGGCAATTCCAACGCCTTCTCCGCTTTTTGACGGGCATTTTCCATGAGGGCCGGGCCGTACGGGCAAAAGGGAGTGGTAAGGATCATCCGGATGGAAACACTTTTTTCCTGGATTTCCACCGCGCGAATCATTCCCAATTGAATGATGCTTAATCCCAATTCCGGGTCCATAACTTCGCCCAGAGCCTTTCGCAGAGAATCCGCTTTCTGCGGATGCGATCTATCGGCTTGCCAAAGTGTCTTGGAGGGGGGTGTGTCAGCGGATTCAGCCATCTTCGGATTCCTTTTCCACTTCGGTAATGGAATATACACACGCATCCGAACCGGTGCGGATGCAGGAAGTCCTTTCCACCGGTATGCCCAGCGCCCGTGAGATCATGGATGCGTCCAATGCACAGATTTCCGGATGGGAAAGGCTTATGCGCGAATAGGGACAGGCCAGTTCGGTAAGGCAATACTGCCCGGCGCCGGTGCTTTCCACGCGCGCCACGAATCCCTCGTCGGTTAGCAATTCGACCAGGCGTTCCAAACGACGAGGCAATGGAAGTAAATCCAGTTCCGTTTTCCATTCTCCCGCCATGCTGGAGGCGACCTCCATAAGAATGTTTTCCACCACATCCGGAGGGAGGTGCACCTTCAACTGATCCAGAAGCAGGGTGGTGAATTGAAAATACCGGGAAGTGTCCCGGTCAAGAGCGATCGGGGTTAATTTATAGATCTGGCGGGGCCGGCCGACGCCATGCCGTTCCTCGCGGACTTCGATCATCCCCTCCGCCTGTAATGCCGTCAGGTGATGACGCACGGCTATCGGGGTGATCTCGACCGCAGACGACAGTTCAGAGACCGTCATCTGTCCCTGAGTCCGCAAGGTCTGAAAAATCCTTTCTTTCGTTGGTTCCGCTCCAGAAGCGTTCATTTTAGCTATTCTATTGATAATATTATAATTAGTCAATATATAATATAAATATATAATATATTGACTATCTAGCGATAAAAATGCTATACTCAATCGAATTTAATGAGGTCTCCATGCCTAGTCTTCTTGAAATACAGGATTTGCACGTAAGTATCGGAGAAAAGCCCCTACTTAAAGGCGTCAGCCTTGACATCCATCAGGGTGAAGTGCATGCGCTAATGGGGCCGAACGGAACCGGAAAATCCACATTGGCCTATGCGCTGATGGGCCATCCCGGCTATACCGTAACGAGCGGAAAAATCCTTCTTGATGGAACCAATATCCTCGCGCTGACGACGGATGAAAGGGCTAGGCTGGGCTTGTTCCTTGCTTTTCAATACCCGGTGGCCATCCCGGGTGTCTCGGTCGCGAATTTTCTGCGCACTGCGATCAACGCGCGGCGCAGGGCGCTGGATCCGCAGGATAAGGGGATACCCGTTCCGGAATTTCGAAAAATGTTAAAGGCCAAGCTTGAGATGCTGCAGATTCCGGTCGAATTTGCCGGCCGGTATTTAAACGACGGATTTTCCGGCGGCGAAAAAAAGCGGGTCGAGGTGCTTCAACTGGCGGTTCTGTTGCCCAAATTCGCCGTCTTGGATGAAACGGATTCCGGACTCGATATCGACGCCCTGCGGATCGTCGCCGGCGGCGTGGATGCCATCTCCGGACCTGATCTGGGCGTGCTGGTGATCACCCATTACCAGCGGATCCTCAATTACATTAAACCGCAATTCGTGCACGTGATGTTCGATGGACGGATTGTAGAATCCGGCGGCGCGGATCTGGCTGTGCGTTTGGAAGAGCAGGGCTACGATTGGATCCGCGAAAAGTACGCTGCCGCCGGAGGGGGAAAGAGCTGATATGACGCCGAACGGGAAACCGCAGTGGGAAGGTCCCGGCGAGTATCCGTACGGGTTCCGCGATCCAGAGGAGTACCTCTACCGCTCGCGTCCGGGGTTACACCGGGAGGAAATCGAGGAGATATCCGCCCAGAAGAACGAGCCGGACTGGATGCGCAAGCTCCGTCTGGAGGCGTTCGACCATTTTCTCGCGCGGCCGATGCCCACCTGGGGCGGCAATCTCGCAGATCTGAATTTCAACGACATTACTTTCTACATCCGCCCGAGCGACCGCACGCAGGTGTCGTGGGATGAAGTGCCGGAAGCGATCAAGCGAACCTTCGACCGCTTGGGCATCCCCGAAGCCGAGCGCAAGCTGCTGGCCGGAGTCGGCGCGCAGTATGAATCCGAAATGGTGTATCACAACGTTCAACAGGCACTGGAAAAAAAGGGAGTGATCTTTCTCTCCAGCGATGAAGGCTTGAAAAAACACCCGGACGTTTTCAAGGAATTTTTCGGCACGGTGGTGCCGCATACCGATAATAAATTCGCCGCGCTCAATACGGCCTTCTGGTCCGGCGGATCCTTTGTCTATGTTCCGCCGGGAGTACACGTGGATCTGCCGCTCCAGGCGTACTTCCGGTTAAACGCCCAGGGCGTGGGTCAGTTTGAGCGGACGCTGATCCTTGTCGATGAAGGCGCTTCCGTCCATTATGTCGAGGGATGCACGGCGCCGGTGTATACCAGGGATTCGCTGCACAGCGGCGTGATCGAAATCATCGTGCGGCGGGGCGCACGTATGCGCTATACGACGATCCAGAATTGGTCCACCAATGTGTACAACCTGGTCACCCAGCGCGCGCTGGTCGGGGAAGATGCGGTCATGGAGTGGGTGGATTCCAACCTCGGCAGCCGGCTGACAATGAAGTACCCGACCTGTATCCTGCAGGGAAAAGGCGCGCATGGGGAGATTCTCTCCATGGCGTTTGCCGGCCAAGGGCAGCACCAGGATGCCGGCGGAAAAATGATCCACCTCGCCCCGGGGACGAGCAGCAAGATCACCTCCAAATCGATCAGCAAAGCCGGCGGGCGGTCGTCCTATCGCGGTTTGGTGAGGATCCTTCACGGCGCGGCGGGTTCCAAATCCAAGGTGGTGTGCGATGCACTGCTTCTGGACTCGGATGCCCGGACGGATACGTATCCGACGATCCTCACCGAGGAAGCGCGGGTGGACATCGGGCACGAGGCGACGGTCAGCAAGATCGGCCAGGAGCAGCTCTTCTACCTTCGCAGCCGCGGACTTACCGAAGAGGAAGCCGTTACCATGGTGGTCTCAGGTTTTATCGAACCGTTGGTCAAGGAACTCCCGATGGAATATGCGATCGAAATGAACCGCCTTGTTCAAATGCAAATGAGCGGATCGGTGGGTTAGGCGAGCCATGGCGCGAAAATCAGAACGGGCATCGGGTAGCAGCGATACGATTGCGGTCAAACCGCCGGCTCTGACCGACATTCAGGTGGAAGCCATCGGCCGCGAAACGGGAGAACCCGGATGGATGGTGGATTCGCGCCGGGCGGCGTTTGAGCACTACCGGCGGATGAACATGCCCTCGCCAACCGACGAAGCCTGGCGCCGCACGGAGTTGTCGCAGTTCCCGTATTCCGAATTGGATCTGGACGCGTTGGCGGTTTCCGGGAAGGCCAAACGCATTCCGGCTTCCTGGCTGAAGCCTGTGGCCGGCGCGCGGACCGCCGGGAAATTGGTGCTGGAAGACCGGGGCGTGCATACCGCAACATTGGACGAAGAGCTTTCCCGCTCGGGCGTGATCTTTATGCCATTCTCCCAAGCGGTCCGGGATCATCCGGATCTCGTGCGCGACCTGATGGGAAGCGTGATCCCTTCCACGGTGGATGTGTTCACCGCATTAACATCAATCATCTTCGACAGCGGCTTCCTGCTGCACATCCCAAAGGGGATCCGGATCGACAGACCGCTGCAATCGCTCCTGTGGTCCTCCGGCGAGGGCTTGCGCGCCTGGCGGCTTCTGGTAAACCTCGAGGAGGATGCGGAGGTAAGTCTGCTGCACGAGGTGGCTTCGCCTGATCGCTCGGTGCATGCCGCGCGGTTGGATGTTGTGGAGTTGATCGTTCGGCCCGGTGCCACCCTGCGCTTCTTTATGACCCAGGCGTGGGGGGGAAATGTCGTCCGCGTCGCGCACGAAAAGGCGGTCGTGCATAGGGATGGCCGGCTGATCTGGGGCAATGCCAACTACGGCGCCCAATCCACCAAGGTATTTACCACAATGGATTTAACGGAGCAGGGCGCTGCCGCGCAATGGTCCGGGCTGCACGTGCTGGATGGAGACCAGCGGGCGGACAGTTCCACCGCGCAAAATCACCTTGCCCCGAAAACCAGCTCCGATCTACTGAGCAAGGGGGTGCTGCTAGGCGCCGCGCAATCCCACGCGAGCGGCATGATCCGGGTGGAACCCGACGCCGCCGGCGCCGACGGATACCAGGGGAACCGGATTCTGATCCTTTCGGACCGGGCCAAAGCGGAAGCATTACCGGGCTTGGAGATCCTCTCGGATGATGTGCGTTGTACCCACGGCGTTTCGATCGGCGGATTGGACCAGGAAGAGCTCTTCTATATCCGCTCCAGAGGAATACCGGAGGAAGAATCCAAAGCGTTGCTGGTCGAAGGGTTCCTGGAAGGGGTGTTGAGACGGGTTCCGGAGGAGGAAATCCGGCAGCGGGTACATCTTGCCGTGGGGGCTAAAATGAAGACAATGGAAGCAGGGCATCTTCAGATGAAAGAATCCGTCCGGAAGCAGGCGGAGCCGGACGCACAGGGAGCACATTCATGACCTACGTAGCGGTTTACATCGGAGATATCGTTGAAGTGTTTTGCGATCACAAGCACAGCGGACGAAGGGTGCGTGACTGGGTCGAAGGAGTCGTGGTGCATGCCGACGACCGGATGACGGCGATCCAGTTTCGCAACGACGTCTACCTGACGGACGGATGGATGGTTCCCGACCGGATCCTGTGGTTCAACAAAGGATCGGTGAAAATCCGGTTGGCGAAGAAAAGCCGCGGATCCGCCGTCTCCCAGAAATCCGGCGCTTCCGCCGCTGTGCGGAATCATATACCCGCCTCCCGGACACGCAAGCCGGCGGATACCCGCCGTCCCGTTCGGCGCGGGAAAAAATAGGAAACGGGAAAGCGCATGAGAGCTATAAAAGCCGAAACCGCCGCAAATCAATACCTGATCGATATTCAACGAATCCGTGCCGATTTCCCGATACTGAAACGTGAAATCAAGCCCGGAATTCCGCTGATCTACCTCGATTCCGCAGCAACGTCACAGAAACCGAACGCCGTAATCGACTCAATGTCGGAGTATTACAGGAATCATAACGCCAATATCCACCGCGCGGTTCATACATTGGCCGAGGAAGCCACCGCCATGTACGAAGCGGGGCGGGCGAAGGTCGCCGCTTGCATCGCAGCGCAACCCGAAGAGCTCATCTTTACACGCAATGCGACTGAGGCCATCAACCTGGTGGCGCAATCCTGGGGAAGAGCCCGCCTGCAGGCGGGCGACCGGATTCTGCTGTCGGAACTGGAACACCACAGCAATCTGGTGCCTTGGCAGATCCTGGCAAAAGAGAGGGACCTGCAGTTGGATTTTATTCCTATGACCGGCAGCGGCGAACTGGACCTCGACACATGCGAAAAACTTCTTGCCCGCGGCCCAAAACTGGTGGCGCTGACTCAAATGTCTAATGTGATGGGAACCATCGTTCCGATCCGCGACATTACCCGTTCCGCGCACCGCGCGGGAGCCCGGGTGCTGGTCGATGCCGCGCAAGCCGCTCCGCATAAGGCGATCGATGTGCATGATCTGGATGCGGACTTCCTGGCACTCTCGGCTCACAAAATGTGCGGTCCAACCGGGATCGGAGCTTTATACGGGAAGGTCGAAATCCTACACGCCATGCCGCCGTTCCTTGGCGGGGGCGATATGATCCGCAAGGTCGATTGGCGGTCGTTCGAACCGAACGACCTGCCCCATAACTTCGAAGCGGGCACGCCGGCCATCGCCGAGGCGGTAGGCTGGGGGGCGGCAATCGATTATTTAAACGCGATAGGATTCGATGCCATTCACCGGCACGAAAAGGCCCTCGCGGCCTACGCGATGGAATCCCTGCGAGAGATCCCCGGTGTGACGGTACTCGGGCCTGAACCTTCCAAACGGGGAGGGCTGGTCTCCTTTACGCTGGAAGGCATCCATCCGCACGATATCGCGCAGATCCTCGATTCCTACGGGATCGCCGTACGCGCCGGGCACCATTGCGCCATGCCGCTGCATACCAAACTTGGTCTTTCCGCGACCACCCGGGCTTCGTTTTACCTGTACACCACATTTGAGGAAATCGACGCGTTGGCAGAAGGTTTGCAGAAAACGCGCGCGCTTTTCGCTTGAGGCAGACGTGGACGATCTCTACCGCCAGCAAATCATCGACCGATACAAGCATCCGCTTAAACGAGGTGTGCTCGAGCCGCACGATATCACCTTTGAGGACGAAAACCCGCTCTGCGGCGACCGGCTGCGGATCGATCTGCGCGTCGGCCCGGACGGAAAGATCACCCAGGCGGCTTTTTCAGGTGACGGCTGCGCCATTTCGCAGGCATCCGCAGATCTGCTGGCCGAGTATATCGAAGGCAAGCCGCTTGAGGAAGTCCGCGCGCTTTCCAAAGAGGATATCCTGGATCTGCTGGGAATCGAACTTAGCCCGATCCGTTTGAAGTGCGCGCTGCTTTCGCTAAAAGTACTAAAGGCGGGGGCGTATGGGATGAAAGATCTGAAAGAAGCGGAGTAAAAAACCGTTTTATGACGATTGTCATTCCCGCGCCTGCACTGCGCAGCGGTGTGACCTTAGCGGGAATCCATGACTGATAAAAACACAACAATACTCAAAGAAAAATTAAGCCCCTGGATTCCAGCTTAAACCATGCGGACATGACGAACAACGAGACTATTGTCATCCCGGTGCGGCCATGGCCGGGATCTAGGAATAAACTCGTTTCAACACATCTCTGACCTTTTACAACATCTCGATGCCGGCTAAGTGCACGCCGGCAGAATATTCTCGGCATCCCGGCGTGATCTTTATCGGAATCCATAACAAACACGTACCAAAACATCTCAGATTCTTCTGGCGGACCGCTAAAAAAACACTCGCTGGGCAATGCATTCCCACGGTGAAACCCGATTCGAACTGGAACGTTCTGTAAGCGCAGGCGCAGGCAGGATGATCCCAACCAGCTTCAAGAAGGCTTTTTTCTCCGCCGTGGTAAAATTATTGGCTGTTACGAACCTATAATTTCAATCTCCCGAAAGGAGCAATTCAGAATGTCTGCAGCAAAAAAGAAGGTCCCGACTGTCAAGCGTGCGAAGAAAACCTCTTCGTCCACCGCCAAAACCCGGAAGTGGGTATATCTTTTCAGTGAAGTAGCCCAAGCCGAGAAGTACGCCAAATCCTGGGAGGGTGTACGCGCCCTGCTGGGCGGTAAAGGCGCCGGACTGGCGGATATGAACCGCGGCGGACTGCCGGTTCCACCCGGCTTTACCGTCACGACGGAAGCCTGCAACGCCTACCTCGCGGCCGGTGAGAAGTTCCCTTCCGGGATGTGGAATCAGGAAGTGGCCGCGATGCGTCAGGTGGAGAAGCAAACCGGGAAGAAATTCGGGGATCCGAAGAATCCGCTGCTTGTCTCCTGCCGCTCCGGTGCGAAATTCTCCATGCCCGGAATGATGGACACGGTCCTCAATATCGGATTGAACGACGAAACCGCGGAAGGAATGACCGCCCTGACCAAGAACGAACGCTTCGTTTACGACGCCTACCGCCGGCTGGTGCAGATGTTCTCCTCGGTGGTGATGGGCGTATCAAAGGATGATTTCGAGAAGGTGCTCGAGTCCTACCGTCACACACGGAACGTCGCCAGCGACCCCGAATTGCCGGTAGAAGATCTTAAGGCCATCACGGCGGAATTCAAGAAGATCGTCGTTCAGAAAACCGGACACGAATTCCCGAACGATCCAATGGAGCAGCTGAAACTGGCGACCGAGGCGGTTTTTAAATCCTGGAACGGGAAGCGCGCGGTGGATTACCGCAACGCGGCCAAAATCGCCCATGATCTTGGCACGGCGGTCAATATCGTCACCATGGTGTTCGGGAACATGGGCGAGGAAAGCGGCACGGGCGTGCTGACCACCCGTAACGTCTCCGACGGCACAAAGGTGATCGAAGGAGATTTCCTGATAAACGCCCAGGGGGAAGATGTCGTCTCAGGCTCGCGGCAAACCATGCCCATCGCCGAGATGAAGACCGTCATGCCGAAGATGTACGCCGAGCTGGAAAAATACGGCAAACGACTTGAAAAATATTACCATGAGACGCAGGATATCGAATTCACCGTCGAGCGCGGCAAACTGTGGATGCTCCAGACCCGCAATGCCAAGCGTACCGCCCAGGCCGCGATCCGGATCGCCGTGGACCTGGCCGAGGAAAAACTGATCACCAAGCAAGAAGCGGTCTGGCGTGTCCAACCCGAGCATGTCGATTTCTACCTGCACCCCCAGTTCGACATCGCTGAGAAGAAATATGCCTCCTCGCGCGGCGACCAGATCGCCAAAGGCCTGAACGTTTCCCCGGGTGCGGCCGTCGGCCAGATCACATTCGACGCCGATACCGCGGAAAAATGGTCCAAAGAAGATAAAAAGGCCGTCATCATGGTCCGCCCGGAAACGACCCCTAACGACGTGCACGGTATGCTTGCCGCCAAAGGCATTCTCACCAGCCGCGGCGGCCGCACCTCGCACGCCGCACTGGTCGCCCGTCAGTTCGGCATCCCGGCCGTGGTCGGTGTGGCAACGATGGACGTGGATGTCGAACGCCGCCAGTTCACCGTGGCCGGCAAGGTGTACCACGAAGGGGATTGGATTTCGCTCGACGGCACAACCGGGGAGATCTTCTCCGGAAAAATCAAGACCGCCGAACCTTCCTTCGACGAACCGTACTTGCTTAAGCTGCTTTCCTGGGCGGACGGCATCCGCAAACTTGGGATCTGGGCCAATGCAGATTACCCGCGTGATGCACGCCGCGCTCGAACCTTCGGCGCCGAAGGGATCGGGCTTTGCCGAACCGAGCATATGTTCTTCGAGACGGAACGGCTGCCGATTGTTCAGAAGATGATCCTCGCCAAATCCACCGTAGAGCGCAAGGGCGAGCTCGACAAGATTCTCCCCTTCCAACGCAGCGATTTTGACGGCCTGTTCCGCGCGATGGATGGATTGCCGGTTACCATCCGCCTGATCGACCCGCCGATGCATGAGTTCCTGCCCTCCCAGACCACGCTGCTGCAGGAAGTGATCGAGCTGCGGATTAAGGGCAACGATCCCGTATTGCTGAAGGAAAAGGAAAAGCTGCTGACGGCGGTGGAAGGCCTGCATGAAGCGAATCCGATGCTTGGGTTGCGCGGCGTCCGCCTGGGCATCCATATTCCCGAACTGACCCGCATGCAGGTACGCGCGATCTTCGAAGCCGCATGCCAGTGCGCCAAGGAAGGGATCGACGTGCATCCCAAGATCATGATCCCACTGACGTCGCACGTCAACGAGTTGAAGGTTCAGCAAACGGCGCTCGAGGATGAAGCCCGCAAGGTTATGGAAGAACAGGGAATCAAAATCGATTACCAGTTCGGAACCATGATCGAGATTCCGCGCGCCGCGCTGACCGCCGGACAGATCGCGGAAATGGCCCAATTCTTCTCGTTTGGCACCAACGATCTGACCCAGATGACCTTTGGCATCTCGCGCGACGACGCCGAAAAGGGCTTCCTGATCGAATACATCGACAAGAAGATCCTTCCGGAGAATCCGTTTGCCTCGATCGATGAAGACGGGGTTGGAAAACTTATGGACATGGCCGTACGCGACGGCCGCGCCACCCGCAAGACGCTCGATGTTGGGATATGCGGAGAACACGGCGGCGATCCGAAATCCATTAACTTCTGTCACAAGATCGGGTTGAACTATGTATCCTGCTCACCCTTCCGGGTCCCGATCGCCCGGCTGGCCGCGGCCCATGCTGTGGTTGCCGAAAAGATGGCCAAAAAAGGGAAATAGAGAAATAGTGACATATGGATAAGATAACAAAAAGCTGCCGGTGAGGCGGCTTTTTGTTTTTATAGACCGACGTGGTCTATAAACCCGCGTCGGTCTCGTGTCTTATTTCTACCACCCCTCCAGATACGAACGCCATTCACCATTTTCCATTAAATAATGTCCGAACAGGTACAACGCTGAAGACGGAGGTTCCTTGGGGGTGCGTTTCAGACGCATGTGGACTTCTTCGGGCAACCGGCCGCCTTTTTTCCGGTTGCACGGCGGACAGGCAGCGACCAGATTGCTCCAGACGTGCGCTCCGCCGCGGAACCGGGGCAGGACGTGATCAACGGTCAGGTGCATCGTCTGCCGTCCGCAATACTGGCAGGTGTAATCGTCCCGACGGAATACTTCCCGTTTCGAAAGGTGCGGGTACGGGCGCGGTGGATGGATCATTTTTTGAAGTTGGATGACGGAAGGGATCGGGTACGACATCCGGACGGTGCGGATCTCGCCGCGCCCGTTGGCCACAAGCCGGGCTTTTCCCCCGATGATCAGATGCAAAGCCCTCCGCGTGTCGCACACGTGGAGCGGTTGAAAGTTTGCATTCAACACCAGAACCGGCGTCTTCATGGTTGGCGCAATCGCGCGGGAGTATAGCACCATCCGCCGGATGCGCAAGTTTGGTTAAGTGTTACGGATGGATCGACTGGCGGAGGGAAGCCAGCCGCGCCTCCGCCAAACCGGGATTCCGCTCCAAAGCATACAACCCGCCGAGCCCCTCCATCGCCAGCGAGGCGGAGATGCAGCCGACAAGTGCGGATTCCACCGGGTTATAGGTCGACCGCCACGTCACGAGGAATCCGCCGCAGAAGGAATCCCCGATGGCGAGCGGATTTATCATGTCCACCGGATAGAACGGAATGAAATGCGCCTGGCGGGAATCCGCATCATAAACATGGACGCCCTGATATTCCCGCTGGAGAAGGATGATCTTCGGCCCCCATCGCGAAATATACTCCGAGAGCGCGATGGCATCCGCATCCTCCCGGCCGACGAAGGTCCGCAGGGAGGATTCACGGGCAAAGAGCAGGTCAATCCCGTGCAGCAATTCACGCATCTGGGGGCGAAATGCTGGATGGAGCAATCCATCCGGCGGTGAAAGTAAAAGAACCCCGACCCCGTGCCGGCGCAGTGTAACCGACAAAGTGACCTGGCTTTGATAATGGCAGGGGGTGATGTGCGCCGCGCGCGCGTGCAGATAGTGCGTCGGCAAGTCTTCACTACGGACGGCGGATACGGGAAAGGGATGGATGGTTTTTTCAGAGCGGGAAGGGGAAACGTAATCCAGCAATTCATCCGGACACGGTAGATGATATTTGGCAAAATGCTTTACCGGATTCCAATCGATGTGTTGGTCCCATGTTTCAAAATAATGAAACCCGAGGCTGGGCGCGCCTTCGGGGAGGATCCGGACACCGGAGGTATCAATTCCCCGGCTTTGGATCGTACGAAGTGTTTGCGATGAAATATTTTTGCCCACGCGTGCCACAAGGCCGATCCCGTCCCGGGTCCACGGTCTGGCTCCCGCAGCGGCGTACAGCGCCGGGCCGCCTGGAAGCAGGAAATGGCTGGTACCGTCCGGCAGCAGAAAATATTCCATCTGGACCGGTCCGGCAAAGATCAAAGTGGGAATCTCAACGGCCATATAATCGTATCGGTGCGACGCGGACGATCGGATGATGGTTGTGGCGCCGTCCGCTTGCGCCGCTTTGCCAATCAGCGATATAATGACTATGCGGTCGCACTTACCTCTGCGGTTCGATCGTCAACCGATGAGGTTTTTCACTTCCGGCAAAACCAATCATATCACTATGACTCCTGCCAAAGTTCTTCTAATTGAATCGGACCGCACGACTGTCCCATCGCACAGCTCGGCATTATTGAAAAAGGGTTTTGCCCTTTTTGTTGAGAATTCACCGCGTAAAGCGGCCGATCGCGCACGTGCAACCAAACCGGATGTGATTGTGCTCGACGCGACTTCCCTTCGTACTTCGGGGATTCGCCTGTGCCGGCATTTGCGCAAGGAAGTCGGCAACTGTCCCATTGTCCTGATCACACGCGCAATACTATCCGACCCGGAAGAAATCGGCGCCCAATCCGTCCTTGTCCCGCCTTTCACACCGCGTAAACTGCTGAACGCTGTCCAGCGCCAGCTGCCCAGCGATGAGGAAAGTTCGATCCAAGCCGGGCCGATCCGAATCAACACCAAACAGAGGAAAATTTCCTGCGGCGGCAGAGAGGATCAGGTCACTCCGAAGGAGGCTCAGCTGCTTGAGGTTTTCCTTCGCCACCCCGGGATCCTGTTAACCAGAAAATTTCTCATCAAGGCCGTGTGGGATACGGATTACACTGGAGACACACGCACGCTTGATGTGCATATTTCCTGGTTGCGGCAAATACTGGAACCGGATCCTTCCTCGCCGAGGTATTTAAAAACCCTCCGGGGGCAGGGGTACCGTCTGGATATCCCCGAGACCGGTAAAAAGTGACGCCCGGGTTTCCATGTAAGAAATCATCGTTTTCAAGTGAGTCGATAAAAGGATCATTATCGTTTTCGTCATTCCCGCCCAACCGTAAAAAGGCCAGCCACGGACAGGCCGGCAGGACGATCATTTCAAAGCTTATCATACCTACGCCGGGTTTTATTTAATCTCGACTCTCTTCTCAGCCGTCGCCACTGCACCATTGGAACAAATGGCACGAAGGAATATCCGATAGGAACCCTTGCGGGAATATACATGGGAAAGTGAAGTTTCCGACGAACCTTTCCTCCAGGGTCTGGCCGCCTGTTTTTGGCTGCGGATGACGCCGTCCTGGTAATTAAAATCCGATTCCCAATAGTCCAACGAAGCAGGGAACCCGTCCGGGAGACAGGGGGATAATCCGGTGAGCGTTACGGTCACCCGGCGTGTTTCCGTGCGGATTTTGGCATCCAATTGGATGCGCTTGGCCGGCATCGGCAGGGTTCGGGCAAGCGAGTCGACGGCATACGGATGCGATCGGCCGAGCGCCAGCCGCCGCTGACAGATGGAAATCGAATGCGGAAGGATATCGCATCCGATCCAGCGCCGGGAGAGTGAATCGGCGATGCGCAGGGTGGTCCCCGACCCGCAGAAAAAATCCCCCACCAGATCCCCTTTCTGGCTTGACGCCTCAAGGATCCGTTCCAGCAGCGCCTCCGGCTTCTGGGTTGGGTAACCCGTCCGCTCGTTGTGGAGGCGTGCAATTACGGGGAAGTACCACCAATCCTCCGGAATCTTTCCACGCAGTAGATCCGGCTGTTTGCCGAATCCGGCTTTCGGAGATGATGCAAATGTACGGTGGGTGCTCGGGTTATACGGAATGCGGATTCGATCGGGGAAAAAGGCCCGTTTTTTCCCGCGGCCGTAGACAAGAATGGTGTCGTGCTTGCGGTTGAAGTAGGATTTTACGGGGGAAGGGCCGTGGTAGATCCAAATAATCTCGTTGATGAAATTCTCGGCGCCAAAAAGTTCGTCCAGCAGCACTTTCGCGAAATGCACCGCCCGCCAGTCAAGATGCAGATACAGCGTTCCTTCTGTGGAAAGCAAATCCCGCATCCGGATCAGCCGAGGATACAACATGGATAAGTATGCCTCGATCGAAGTCCATGAATCGGTGTATCCTTCGCCGAGACACCAGGTTTCCGGCTTCCGGGAATCTTCACCCCGGCCGATACGGCGCGAGAAACCCTTGCCGGTGGCGAAGGGCGGGTCACAGTAGATCAGGCGGAATTTTCCGCGCAGTTCCTCGAGCAAGGTATCCATCACGGTGAGATTGTCGCCGAGGATCAGGCGGTTGAAATCAGTGGATTTCTTTTGGATCCGGGGACCCGAGGGGAAAACTTCCATTAACCGGTGAAGCGGGGCGGGGTGCGGAGAAGGAACCACGTCTTTTCCATTCCATACCAGACGGACGGAAGGCGTTTTTCCTTTTCCTTTGTGGATGGGCATGTCGGATCGATTCTTTGCCGGAAAAACCGGCGGATTACATTGCCCGCGGCGCCTGGATTCCCAGCAGCCTGAGGCTGTTCGCCAGCGTCTGACGGGTTGCGGCCACAATCGCCAAGCGTACGTCCCGGATACCGGCTTCCGCGGAGAGTACCGGGCATTCGCGGTAGAAATCCGTAAACGCCTTGGCCAGAAAATATGCATAGTTGGCCATATACAGCGGTTTGTATTCCTCTGCCGCTCGATCCACTTCGTCGGGGAACCGCGAAATCCAGTCGATCAGCGTGATTTCCGAAGGATGCAGTTCATAGGCGGGGAGAGCCGCGTGTGGAACCACCGCGGCTTTTTCAAGGATGCTCCCGGCCCGGACATGGGCATATTGGATGTACGGCGCAGCCTGACCGTCGAAACTCAGCGCAGTATCCCAGGAAAAGACGATCTGCTTGGTGTTGTCCACCGCCAGCATGACGTACTTCATCGCGCCGATCCCGACTTGGTCGGCGGTCGCCTCGCGTTCCGCGCCGGTCAGGTTCGGATTCTTTTCGGCAATGATTGCTGAAATCCTCCGCCGGGCTTCTTCGGCGACATCCAGATAATAGATGATGTTTCCCTTCCGCGAAGACATGGTTCCTTCCGGGAGGGTGACGATCTCATACGCCAGATGGAAACATTTCGACGCCTGCGGGAATCCCCACAACTCGAGTATCTTGAAGGCCTGTTGGAAATGCAGGCTTTGGCGGACATCGACAACGTATACGGAACGGTCGACGTGATATTGCTCGAATTTAATCTTCGCCAGTGCCAGGTCCTTCGTGAGGTACAGGCTGGTGCCATCCGACCGCAGGATCACCGCAACCCGGTACGTTTCCTTCTTCAATCCGAGTTTCTCATCGATGCGGACAATTACCGGACCGCCGGTCGGACGCTCATCCTCGGCGATCCCGCGCGCGATCAGTTCGTCGACGATCGACTTGCCCAATGCGTCGGCCTGGCTTTCGAAGAAAAACACATCGATCGGGATGTCCAACTGGGCAAGTACCGCATCCAATTCGTCCAGGCTCCATTGCCGGGTGCGTTCCCATAGCGCGCGGATTTTCTCATCGCCGGTATCCCAAAGCCGGTAAAGCTCACGCACCTCGGCGTCGTATCCCTCGCGTGTTGCGCGCTCGGTTTCGGTTTCGTCCGCGTGCGGTTCGAGCAGGGTGGACGCCTCGGTGTACACCTGTCCCAGCCAACGCCCGCGTTCAAGCGCCCCGGCCGGTTCCTCGCCGGCGTGGAATTTCTGATATCCCCACATGCACTTCACCACACCCAGACCGATATCTCCCGGGTAGGCGGCCCGGATCGTTTTATATCCGGCGAATTCGGTCAGACGGGCGAGGGATTCCCCGAGCACCACGTTTCGAAAATGCCCGATATGGATGGAATGATGGGTATTGGGGTTGGCGTGCTCCACCATCACCGTTTCGGTTTTGGGAGACCCGCGGCCATAATCTCCGCCGAGGGAAAGCACCGCGTCGAGAACCTTCCGGACATACGGATGGGTTTCGAAGGAAATGTTCAGATAGCCGCGGACGGCCTCGATTCGCGCAAATCCCGCAGGCAACGTAATTTCGGAGGCGATTTGCTCGGCAAGTTGCTGGGCTTGTTGAGGAACGGACAGGGTGCTTTTTTTGCTGCGGACGAGGAATGCCGCCGCTTTAATACAACCGGAGGTTCCCAAGCCCCATTGGCCGGAAAAAGGAATCGGCGACCATTCGATCGCGGCAGGATCGGAAATGCCGCGGCGGGCAAACCCGGCGAGGATTTGCCGCCCGATGGAATCCACTTCTTCGCTGTAAATTCTCATTCCGGGTGTTGGAAGTGCGGATCGACGATCATCCGGTTTTCATGAGCAAAAACCCCCTGTGGAAGGGGGCATTGCGGGCGATGGATCATCCGATGGCGAATCTAGACTTTTTTCTTGGAAGGTGCTTTCTTCTTGGCAGGTGCTTTCTTCTTGACAGGTTCCTTCACGGCCGGCTCCTTCATGGTGTTCAACTCGCGCAAGAGCCTGCTCTTTCTGCGTGCGGCATTGTTCTTGTGGATGACGCCTTTCGAAGCGGCCTTATCCAACTCGCGGATCGCCGTCCGGATGGCGGCTTCCTTGGTTTCTTTGCCGGCGGTTTTGGCAATGCTGACCGCGGACCGCGTCCGGGTCCGGATGATGCGATTCTGCACCCGTTTGCGCTCGTTGCTGCGGATGCGTTTGATTGCGGATTTTAAATTAGCCAACCTAGCCTCCTGAAATTGAATGCATGCTATTATACCCTCCCTGTTTCCATGCTGTAAAGGTTCGCGCGGACCGCGCCTGATGCGGACCAAACATGAAAAAAAGGAATTGACATCTGAGAATTTCCTGAGTACACTTTCTTCTTCCCCGGGCACTTTGAAGACTCGAAGCGGCGGCTGACGAAGACACGAGGGATGCAAGGAGAGTCCCCGGCTGTCCCGGGAACTATTTATCTGATCCAGTGTTATAAAAGCAAATCCTTCACAGGAGAAAGTCTGTAATGATTTTTTTATTGCCCGTCGTTTTGACGGTGATGGGATATTTGATGGGATCGATCCCCAACGGGATGCTGATGGTCCGGCTGATTACCGGTAGGGATATCCGGCAAGTCGGCAGCGGCCGCACCGGAGGGACCAACGCCATGCGCGCCGGCGGATCCTTGGCCGGGGTGGCAACGGGAATCCTGGATGTGCTGAAAAGCCTTCTCGCGGTGGAAATCAGCCGCTCGATCATGCCCGGCAATTACTGGCTGGAAATCCTGGTCGGATTGGCCGCCGTCATCGGGCATAATTACTCGATTTTCAGCATCGACTGGAAGGAAACACGATTCGGGAAAATCCCGATATTTCACGGCGGGGCAGGCGGCGCGCCCACCATGGGCGCGGCAATCGCTTTTTGGTTCCCCAGTCTGTATATCATCCTGCCGTTCGGGTTGTTGGTTTTCCTGATCGTTGGATACGCGTCCGTCACCACCCTGGTGGGCGGCTTGACCGTGATTGTTATTTTTTCCGTCCGCGCGGCACTCGGGTATTCGTCCAAATGGTATGTGGTTTTTGGAGTGGTTTCGCTGGGCCTGATGATCTGGTCACTGCGCCCGAACATCGACCGGTTGATTCATGGGACGGAACGGGTGGTGGGGCTTCGGGCATGGTGGCATAAGCGGCATAACCCCGCCGACGGAAAGCAACCGCTAACGGCCGATAAACAAAACCAGAACGAGAACGGCGATCGCGTCAATTAGGAAATATTCCAGCAGTATGGACTTGTTTTTTGGATCTTTCGAACGAATTTGCGCAACGCCAACCGCGGTGTGGGCCGCCAAAGTCAATACCAGGCCGAACGTCACAGACGAGACGGGGAGATAAAAGAGCGGCAGCGCCAGTTCCGAAATAAGGAGCCCGATCCCCGCCGCGTAGTATCGCTTCATCGAATTGCCCGGTTCCAATAAATCCAACAATCGC
Organism: Anaerolineales bacterium; assembly: GCA_034430775.1. Classification (GTDB taxonomy): domain Bacteria; phylum Chloroflexota; class Anaerolineae; order Anaerolineales; family RBG-16-64-43; genus JAFGKK01. The sequence continues at coordinate 39,034 of DAOUDU010000248.1, forward strand.
AAGGCAATCGCCGCCACGCAGACCGCAATGACCGGCAGAGCGAACGTTAGCCGTGTCTGGCTGGCATGGATCGCGTTCAGCAAAATGGCCAGCACGGTCAGGCCGAGGATATTCAATCCCACCGACGCCAGATCGTAGCGGATCCCTTCTTTTTCGATCGTAAGATATTCGCACACGATGCTGAAGATCAGCAATCCGGTCACCAGGACCAGCCCAAACCACCAGCGCGGGCCCGGCGGGTACATGTTTACGGCTGCGCTCCCCCCAAACGCGGTGATCCCGGGCAGGATCCAGTGGATGGCCGTAGCGGTGTCCGGTTTTCCATCGGAAGTGCCGGAAAGGGCGGGATGCGTTCGCAGGATGCTTTCGGTTCCGATAACGACCAGCAACGCCAGCAGGAGCATGAACAGCAAGTTGCCGTTCAGCTCGATCACCCATTGAATGTTCATCACCGTTACGCGAATGCCGCGGCTGGGTATCTCCACAAAACGGGAGATCCCGTTCACCAGGAGAATGACCGCTGAGATGGTGCTTAAATGCCGGATGTCAATTTTTAATTTATAATTGTTCACATCCGGATTTTATCACGGGAAAATCGCCGAAGGTTTCCCCGCGTTCGGAAATCGGCCGAATCCTCGAGGCATTGCATGATCCTCATTGCGGTTTTGCTCGGATGGATTTTCGCCGTGGCAGTCAACGGTTTGGCGGATAATCTCCTGCGGGAAGACGACGTGCCGCTCCGTTGGGTATGTATCCCGCGCTGCCAATATTGCGATTCCCCGCGCAAGATGCCGGATTGGTCGGCCATCCTCTCCACCTTGTTTTTTTCCGGCCGCTGTCTGCGCTGTAGCGCTCCCCGGCCGCTGCGGGACCTCGCGGCGGAAGCACTCCTATGGCTCGGGGTCCCCATCATTTGGATGATCGGCCGCCCCGACGCCCATGCACTGTTCACCGGAGGGGTGGTTCTTTCGGCATGCCTCCTTTTTACCATCATCGATTTCGAACACCGTGCCGTTTTGGTCGAATCCGTTGCGCTTGTATCGCTTGCACTGCTGTTGGATGGTCTGACAAGCGGAACGGAAATACCCCTTCGCATGCTTTTAGGCGGATTGGGCGGATTCTCCATTTTTATGCTGCTTTTCCTGCTGGGGAAACTGCTGGCGGTTATGTTCAGAATCGGAGGGGATATCGAACCGCTCGGATTCGGAGACGTCATCCTCGCGGCGTTCGTCGGTTTTATTACCGGTTGGCCGGCCATTCTCCTCGCTATTTTTGTTTCAATCTTCCTCGGAGGGATAGCCGGTGTGGGTTTGGTCATCATTATGTCAGTTAAAAGGTCTTCACTTAATAATGCGACCATGGCTTACGGCCCCTATCTGCTGATGGCCGGACTGCTGATTTACTTCTTTGGAACACCGTTCCTGGGGGGCCTATTGAATTTATTAAATGCCTTTTAGGCCGGATTCTCCCCGATGTATTGTCAAAAAAACAGTAATCGAATTGCATCTACTCAGCCAGACTTCTTCCTTTGTATACGGATGCACCGCAAAGAGCCGAGCATTGCTCCGGGCACGCACATAGGAATTATTCCAAGTATTAAATGGAAGCGAATATGCTTCGGAAAATAATTGGCTCTTTGTACATGTTGTGGTTATCACTTTCAGCTGGGATTCGCCAATTGAATCTACAACGGGAAAAAACGGGTGAATAAAAAAAAGGGGGGCTGATCCATTGATGGATCAGCCCTCTTTGGGCTAAAAATAATTGTCAGGCTTTGGCGTTCGAAGGGCGGCGAAACCTTGAAAACCATTTTTCCCATTCGCGATTTTCCCAGACCACCAGGATGGCCGCCGCGTTGAAGATGGAGGAGTACGCGCCGCTGGCCATTCCGACCAGGAGAATAACAATGAAATGCCGGGTGGTGACGCCGCCGAAAAGCACCATCGCCAGCAGCGTAAACAGCACGGTCAGGGTCGTGTTGATGGACCGGTCGAGTGTCTGCACGATACTGTGATTGACGACGGTTTCAAAGGGAGCATATTTGTGTTTCACGCGGTTTTCCCGGATCCGGTCGAAAACGACGATCGTATCGTGAACGGAAAAACCGATGACGGTCAGCAATGCCGTCAGGAAGAGGGCGTCGGCTTCCCAGCCCAGCACCAGCCCCAGGATGGCTTCCAGACCAAGAAGGACCAGGACGTCGTGAACGAGCGAGAAAACCGCCGCCATGCCGTAGCGGGAGGCGTTGGGGAGTTTGCGGAACGCAAACCATACATAGAGCGCGATCCCGATGGCCGCCAGGGCAACGGCGCCGGCCGCCCGCTGGGCGACCTCGCCGCCCACCGCCGCGCCGACGTTATCGGCCATATTCAATGTCACCCCGTCGAATGCCTCAGACAGCGTGGCGATGATTGAGTCGATGGTTGCTTGGTCTATCTGCTGGACCCGCAGGACAATCCCGTCCGCGCCCAGCGTCTGAATTTGTATATTTTCCAGCTTCTCGCCCGGCGCGGCGATCGAGACGTTTTCCAGCGCCGTCCGTATTTCATCAGGCGTGGGAGCCTTTCCGGAATTGAACAGGATTTCCAGCATCGTTCCGCCGGTGAAATCGATTGACGGTCGAAGCCCGCCCAGGGCCAGCGCAATGATCCCGGGGATGATGATCAGCAGTGAAAGACCGAAGAACCAGTACCGCTTGCCGATGATATTCATCCCGCACTCTCCGTGTTCGAGGTGTTTTCATCCCAAATGCCGAACCAGGAATGCCGTTCCGAAAAATCGACACGGTCCAGCACGAGATGCAGCAGATTGCGGGTGACCAAAATGGCCGTAAACATACTGACCAGAACACCCACCGCAAGGGTGATCGCAAAACCTTTTACGATATTGGCGCCGAAGGTTCCGCCGAACCAGATCAGGATCCCGCAGGTGATCAGGGTGGAAATGTTGGAATCCCGGATCGAAAGCCAGGCCCGAGAGAAACCCATCTCCACCGCATCACGCAGCGCCTTGCCCCCCCGTAATTCCTCCTTCATCCGTTCAAAGATCAGGACGTTCGCATCCACCGCCATGCCAACGGAAAGGATGAACCCGGCGATGCCGGGCAGAGTGAAGGTAACCGGGATCAACCGGTAGATGGTCAGGCTGGTCAGGGCATACAGGATCAGGGCCACATCGGCCAGCGCGCCCGGCAGCCGGTAATACAGCAGCATAAAGAGCGCCACCGCGAGCAGTCCGATCGCGCCGGCGATCAGCGAGTGGCGGAGTGAATCCTGACCGAGGGTCGGGCCGATCGTCTGTTCGCGGATGACTTTCAAAGGGACTGGCATCGCACCGTAGGTGAGCAGAATGGCCAGCTGTTTGGCTTGCGCGGCCGTGAAGCTTCCGGAGATGCTCCCGCTGCCGCCTAAAATCGGTTCGCTGACCGTCGGGCAGGAAATCACCACTTTATCCAGGGCGATCGCCAGATACCAACCGACGTGGTTTGTCGTGTACTCGGCGAATATTTTCGCGCCGTTGTCGGAAAGGAGAAAATCCACGCTCGGTTTGTTGGCGGCATCCCGCCCCACCTGTGCGCTCTGCAGGTCCGCGCCGGTCATGATGGTGTGGTACACGGTTCCGGGATCAGCCGCGGGAGTCGCGATAGGCGTCGTTTGCAGGTTCAATCCCCCCGCGCCTTCCTCGGTCGCGATCACGACAAACCCGGTCGTGGCGGTCGCGGTCGGTTCAGGGGTGTTCGTCAAGAAGGGTGTAAGGAGCGATGAGGGAGTTCCAGTGCCGGTCAGGCCGGGGCCGGAGGAGGTGAGATGGTCTGTGGCAATCGTCGTGCTCTCATCAATCCGGTATTGCGTTTCTACAAATTCCAGCAAACCTGTGTTTTGGATGAGCTTGCGGGCTTCCTCCGGGTTATCGTACCCGGGAAGTTCGACGACAATTCGACGCGGCAGGGAAATCTGGACGACGGCTTCACTGACACCAAGCGCGTTCACGCGGTTCTCGATGACCCCGGCGGCGACTTCCAATGATTGGGCGGGAATTTCCTGATCCGCCGGAAGATCGGCCTCCAGCAGAATCTGCTGTCCGCCCTGGAGGTCCAGGCCCTGACGAATGCGCGTTTCTTGGCCGAACACCAAAATGTTCTTCGGTATATTGACGACCATGATCGCTATCGCCATGATAATGACTGTAACCCACGTTATGGCCCGACTCATCCCATCTACCTCCAAACAACAAAATATCTGCCGCGGCAAAAACGCCCATCGCCGGTCCAGGCAGACGCGGACATTATATCATCCGACGGAGTGCTTCCCGCGCGCCGTCCATACCGCCTGAAGAGCGGGTAAGTCGTCAATCACCCATGTTGGGCGAATCCCGCTTTTTCCAAGCTCTTTGCGGCTGGTGACACCGGTCAGAATTAAAAGGCTTTTCAACCCGGCATTTGTCGCCCCAAGAATATCGGTTTCCAGCCGGTCGCCCACAGCGGCGACCCGCGCCTTGGGCAACCCAAGCCGGGCCACCGCCATTTGCATGATGGCCGGATACGGTTTCCCGATTATCTTTGGCTGGATGCCGCTGGCTGCGGTCAGCGCGGCCAGAATCGCCCCGTTCCCGTGCGCGATACCCCGTTCCGTTGGGAAGGTGACATCGCCGTTGGTGCCGATGAAGCGCGCACCGCGGTGCAGAGTAATTGTGGCATTGGCGAGTTTGTCCCAGGTCAGGTTACGGTCCATTCCGCAGATGACATATTCCGCATTCAGCGAGTCCGTCGCCACCTGCACCCCGGCCGATTCCACCGCTCGGATCAGGCCTTCCTCGCCGATAACATACGCGCGTTCTCCCGGCCGGCAAACGGATTTTAAATACTCCGCGGTCGCCGTGGCCGAGGTGAGGATCTCCTCCGGCGCAATCGCAACCCCCATCCGCGCAAGTTTTTGTATGTAGCTTGCGATCGTCAGGCTTGCATTGTTGGTGGCAAGGACGAAACGGATCCCCCGTTCACGCAGGAAATGGAAAAAATCCGGCATCCCCGGGAGGGGAGACTCTCCCGCCCAAAGGACTCCGTCCATATCCAAGATTAAGCCGCGCAATGCGGAGAGGTCCGGGGACTTGGGCGCGGGCATGGTTGCGGCGCGCCTACTTGGCGCTCTTGGCCGCCTTATCCGGCTTTTCCGTACTGAGCACCTGGTCGACGAATCCGTACGTGATCGCGGCTTGGGCATCAAGGTAGAAGTCCCTTTCCGTATCGCGTTCGATGACTTCCAGTGGCTGGCCGGTATGCTTTACGAGAATCTGATTAAGCGCGCTTCGCAGGCGCAGGATCTCCTTGGCCTGGATTTCCACATCGGTGGCCTGCCCCTGGGCGCCGCCCAGCGGCTGATGGACATGGATTGTGGCATGGGGCAGCGCGAAGCGGAAGCCCTTGGTTCCCGCCGCCAGCAGAACGGTTCCAAACGACGCCGTAACCCCGATGGCGTACGTATAGATGGGGTTGGTCATCTGGACCTGCTGCATCGTATCGTAGATGGCCAAGCCGGAATAAACCTGCCCTCCGGGGCTGTTGATATACATGTGGATTTCTCTTTCGGAATCCTCTTTTTTAAGAAACAGCAGTTCCGCCACAATCAGGTTGGCGACGACGTCATTGATCGGCGTGCCCACGAAGATGATTCGTTCCTTCAAGAGCAGGGAAAAAATATCATAGGCGCGCTCGCCGCGGGCATTGGTTTCAATAATATGGGGCACGAAGATCGGCACACCTTCGGAAGACGGTTCATTTATCGGCATGTTTTTCCTCCAAGGGAATACGGGTTCTAGGATTCCGGGAGCGCCGGAGCCGCGCCTTTTCCGATTTCAACCACCCGCTGGACGATTAAGCGCGACATCACGTCGTTGGCGGCCAGTTGGCGCAGCGTTTCTTCCATCGATTGCTTGTTCTTGTTTTTCCCGGTGCTTTCGGCAAACACCGATTGATAGACTTCGACCTGTTTGTTAATGGCTTCCTCGGACGGTTCAAGCTTTTCCTTTTTCACCAGTTCCGTCAGGAGCAGGCGGCGGATGAGTTTCCGGCGGGCATCCGGTTCGAGCTGCGCCCGCAAGCCTTTCATTCCTTCCGGAACGGTCCGCAGATATACCTCCAGAGAGGTTTTCCGCTGTTCCAGCCGGCGCGCCAGGGTCTGAATCTCTTCGTCGATTTCCTCTTCGAGCATCGCCGGCGGAAAAGTGATGGACGACCCCTCGATCATTTTTTCGATCACGCTGTCCGCGTATTCTTCCTCTTTGGATTCCACCGCCCGATTCTCGAGGCGTGAACGCACTTCACTGCGCAGCTCATCGACCGTGCTGAATTTACTAACCGCCTTTACCAAATCCTCGTTCCAATCCGGAAGCTTCCGGATCTTTACGCCCAGGCACTTGACGGTCAGCTGGGCTTGCAGGCCTTTCAGACGGGCGATCGGGAAGCTGTCCGGAAACTGGACCGCAACGGTCCGGGTTTCACCTTCGGAGATTCCCTCCAGCGCCGGTCCAGCGCCGGGGTAGCGCCCGCCGAGATTGTCATCGAGATCCAAATCCTGCGGGTTGGTCTCGCCCTCGAACGTCAGCGGCTGGAGTTTGCCGTCTGGGGACAGAATTCCGGCTTTTAAATCGACCGTCAGCACATCACCTTTTTGCGCAGGGCGCGTCACCGGCTCGAGCAGGGATTGCGACTCACGCAGTTGTTCCAACGCCCGCTCGACATCCTCATCGGGAATGGCCGGTGATTCAAACGGCACGCGTGCGGAACGGTAGTCGCTGATTTCCACGACCGGCTGCACCGGAACGAGGAATTCAAGCGTCAGCGGCCGGCGCGTGACAATCCGCTTCATGGTTCCCACGGCCGAAGGCTCGAGCTTTTCCTGCTCGAGCGCCTGGCGGTAGGCGTCGGGTCCAATCGTATCCAGCGCCTCGTCCAGAATGGCGTCCTCTCCCCAGGTCTGCAGTACAACGGAATAGGGGGCTTTGCCTTTTCGAAATCCGGGAAAGTTCTGCTTCTCCGATATTCGCCGCGCCGCCTTTTGCATCGCGGATTCGACGGCGGCGGAATCCACCTCGACCGTGACCAATGCCTCACAGGATTCTTTCCGCTCGACCTGTATTTTCATGAAAAAGGGGTTCCTTCCTATGGAAAAATCACACATCCGGCTTTCCGGAATGGGTGTGGGGAAGGAGGGACTTGAACCCTCACGCCTTGCGGCACATGATCCTAAGTCATGCCTGTCTGCCAGTTCCAGCACTTCCCCGGCGGCCGGATTATAGCGCGAGGGGGATTTTCAGGAAAGATGCGTTGACACGCCTTTGCGCATCCCGTATCATTCCCCCGCCGGTCGCTCCCTCTTCCGCCGGCATGTTCTCATCTCCGCCGACCCTGCCATTGCGAGGTACATGTGAAGACAATTCCTGGGACCGTTCGAAAAGTGGATATCGACCAAGAAGTTCAGCAATCCTATCTGGATTATGCAATGAGTGTGATTGTGGCGCGGGCGCTGCCGGATGCGCGCGATGGATTGAAGCCCGTCCAACGGCGTATCCTCTTTGCGATGAACGATATGAGCCTCTCGGCATCGAATGCCTATAAGAAATCCGCCCGCATCGTCGGGGAAGTGCTGGGAAAGTACCACCCGCACGGCGATATGGCGGTTTACGAAACGATGGCCCGCATGGCGCAGGATTTTTCGATGCGCTACCTGCTGGTCGACGGCCAGGGAAATTTCGGTTCGGTGGACGGCGACCCGCCCGCGGCGATGCGGTACACCGAAGCGCGCCTGTCCCCGCTTTCAATGGAAATCCTGACGGATCTGGAGAAGGATACCGTCGCCTATTCGCAGAATTTCGACGGGTCGCTCCGCGAGCCCGACGTCCTCCCGGCGGCTGTACCGAATTTACTGGTCAACGGAGCTACGGGCATCGCCGTCGGTATGGCAACCTCTATCCCGCCCCATAATCTGGGCGAAGTGTGCGATGCCCTGGTGTTCATGCTGCGCTCATGGACCCGGTTGGAGGAGATCTCGGTCAAGGAACTCACCCGCCACATTTCCGGTCCGGATTTCCCTACCGGCGGTCTGATCTTGGATCCGGCCGGAAGCGAGGAGGGCCTGCTTGCGGCGTACGGTTCCGGACGCGGAAAAATCACCGTCCGGGCACGAACTCATGTGGAGGAAACCACCCGCGGACGGTCGCGGATTCTTGTCACCGAGCTGCCCTACCAGGTAAACAAGGCTGCGCTGCTCGAACGGATCGCCGATCTTGTACGCAGCGGCACCGTCGCGGGAATCGCCGACCTGCGGGACGAATCCGACCGGCGCGGGATGCGGGTGGTGATCGACCTGTTGCGCACTTCGGACGCCCGGCAAGTCCTGCGCGACCTCTATAAGCGAACCCCGATGGAAACGACTTTCAGCATCAACCTGCTGGCGCTGGTGAACAACGAACCGCGGATGCTGACGTTGAAGCAGGCGTTGCGGGTGTTCCTGGAGCATCGGCTGGATGTCATCCGCAAACGCAGCGCGTACGACCTGGCGCGCGCCAAAGAACGCGCCCACATCCTCGAGGGGTTGCGCATCGCGCTGAAGAACCTTGACGAAGTAATCCGGCTTATCCGAGGGGCGAAGGATACTGACGATGCCCGCGCCAAACTGCGGAAGCGGTTCAAGCTGAGCGAAATCCAGGCCAACGCCATCCTGGATATGCCGCTGAAGCGGCTGGCGGCACTCGAACGCGAGAAGATTGAACTCGAATACAAGGAAAAAACCGCGTTGATCAAGCGGCTGGAAAAAGTCCTCGCCTCGCCCAAGCTCCTGCGCCAGGTGCTGGTTGACGATCTTCTTCGCGTAAAAAAACAATATGTCGATCCGCGGCGCAGCATCATCGTCCACGGCTGGGAAGCCGAGCCGAAGGCGCCGGTCACGGCCGAAACCGCCGAGCCGGTGACGGAATCCTGGATTGTCCTCCTGCGCGGCGGGGAACTCTCGCGCCTTGCCGCAACCAAACCTCCAGCGGTATATGCGAAGAACCCACCCCGGTTTATCGTAAAAGCCTCCTCGCGGGATATCCTTTACCTTTTCACCGAGAAAGGCCGCGCAGCTTCGATCCCGGTTCATACCATCCCCGCGCGTGAGGACCCCAAGGACGGCGTCCCGTTCTCCACGCTTTGCGCGCTGGAAGCCCGCAGCCGGGTGAGAGCCGGATTGGCTGTCTCACCCGCCGAGGCGGGATCGGGCGAGGACACCCGCTCGATATTATTGTCCACCCACAAAGGATTGGTGAAGAAAACACTGGTTCAAGATCTGCCGGGGTCGTCGTCGCAGGTGCTTCAGGCGATGAAAGTTGCGCCGGAAGACTCCGTTGGCTGGGCTCTTCTGCTTACCGGGAAGTCTGAAATTTTACTGGCGACCAGCACCGGGATGAGCATCCGCTTCCGCGAGAACGAGATCCGTCCGACCGGATGGGGTACATCCGGGGTAATGGGGATCCGCCTTACGCGTCCCGACGAGCAAATCGTCATGACCGCCGCACCCGCGGCCCGCGAGGATATCCTGCTTGTCTCGGATACCGGACAGGCCAAACGGACGCCCGCCGCGCAATATCCGGTCCAGGGACGTTACGGTGTGGGAATCGCCACCTGGAAGACCGGTGTAAAAACGCGGCTGCTCGGTGGATTTTCCGGGACGCAGCAGGATAAGCTGGCGCTGGTTTGGAAGGACGGACAATCCAGGGTGCTCTCCCTGGACGAAGTTCCGAAGCGCGGACGCCCGGGAGTCGGGAAATCGATCATTCCGAAGAAAATGGCAGGCATTCTGGATGCAGTCGTCCCGATCCTTATTAAGAGCAAACCGGCTTCAAAAAGGAAGAAGAAGCCGTCCAAGCCTGTCCGTAAGCCGGTGCGGAAATCCGTGAAGAAAATAAAGCGCCGGAAGAAGAAATGAGTGGCTCCAGTTCGATTTACCGGATTGTTGAAGAAGGAATGTATTGGAAATGACCGATGAAGAAACCGTCTGACATTCTAAAAACCGTCAAGTGTTTTATCCGGCGTAAAGAGCTCTTCGGCCCGGGGGAAAAGATCCTCGCGGCCGTCTCCGGCGGCGCCGACAGCCTTTGTCTGGCGCTGGTGGTAAAGCAATTGGGTTATCCTCTTCACATCGCCCATTTTGATCACTGTTTGCGGCCGGAAAGCGGCCGGGAGGCCGAGATGGTTTGCCGGGCGGCGGAGCGGCTGGGCATTCCCTTCAGCCTCGGGCGGGGGGATGTGTCCAGCCATGCCGCCCGGAACCGGATGACAACGGAGGAGGCGGCCAGAGACCTGCGGTATGCGTTCCTGCTGCAAACGGCAAAGACATTGCGCATCACCACAATCGCCACCGGCCATACTCTGGACGATCAGGCAGAAACCATCCTGATGCATCTTATCCGCGGATCGGGATTGAAAGGGCTTGGCGGAATACGGCCGGCCGGGACGGTTCCCTTACCTCTTAAAAATGCTGTCGATGCAGCTGTCCGCATCGTCCGCCCGTTGTTGTGTTTGACGCATGCGGATACCAGCGGGTATTGCGCGCAAGAGGATTGGACTCCCCTCGACGATCCAACCAATCGGGATTCCGCGTTCACCCGCAACAGAATCCGGCTGGAATTATTACCGCTTCTGAAGGAGTACAACGCATCGATCATCGAGGTATTGGCGCGGCTTGCGGAAGTTGCCCGCGCGCAGGATGATTTCCTCGCGAAAACCGCAGACAATTTATGGAAAAAATCATCCGTCGAATTGGCACCGGGATTGGTGCGATTCCCGTTGAAAATTTTCCGGAGCGAATCGGTGGCCGTCCGGCAGTCGCTTCTCCGGCGCGCTGTACAGCATTTGACAGGTACGCTGGAAGATCTGGCTTTTCAGCAGGTGGAACGCGTTCTGGAATTTGTAGGAACTCCATCCGGTCCACATCGGATGGACCTGGCGCTTGGCGTTGGTGTATCGATTGAACGAGAATGGCTGGTGTTCCGATTTCAAGCGGATTTGCCCGAAGCGCCGGAATGGGAAGCAGCCGAGCTTCCATGTCCTGGGAGCTTCTCTATCCATTACCCCGAATGGAGAATCGTCACTTCGTTCTCGGAACTTCCCAGGCCTGCGCAGATGGAACCGGCAGCCGGTCCATGGAATATCTGGATTGATGCGGACTGCATCCGACCGCCATTGTCACTTCGGAAGCGAAAAACGGGAGATTTATTCCTTCCGACGGGCATGGCGGAGCCCGTTTCCCTGAACGGGTTCCTCTCCTCCCATCACCTATCCTTAAGCGAAAGGGATCATTGGCCGCTCGTTTGCGATGCGGAAGGAATTATCTGGATACCGGGGTACCGCCTGAAAAAGGGAATTGCTCCATCTGAAGGAACCCGTCGATTCATAAGGATTAATATTGACCGGTTCGAATGATTTTCGATGCCAACTGTATCATTTAGCATTTAAAATAAATCGATTGGAATGATCAACCGCCAGACTTAATTTATATTCAAAAATAGGTGGAAAAAAGCACAAATAGGTAGACTATGCGAAAAATATCCTGAAATCGGGTTTTCTGATCTTTGCACGAAGACGAGTAAGGAAAGGAGTTTTTTTCAAATGAACTGAACGGGTTTCGGAAGGGGGGAGACGGGGGAAATCCGATATTGTGCAGCGATGTATAAATGGAATCCCGATTAACTTTTCACAGAGTGCAACAGGCCTTCACTGTTTGTTAAAAAAAGTTTTTTCGCCTGTGAAAAAAGCTTTCGCAAACGGAGTCCGGATTATTAAAACGAAACCGGGGTGAGAATCCTGCCCAATCCTTCACCCCGGTGCGATATAACCTAAAGTGCATGGCCGTTTTATTTTCGGCTCTTTTTCTTTGTGCTCTTCTTGATGACTTTCTTGGCTTTCTTGACGGGTTTCTTCGCGGCCTTCTTGACCGGTTTCTTAATAGCTTTTTTAACGGGTTTCTTCGCGGCCTTCTTAACCGGTTTCTTTGCGGCCTTCTTGACTTTCTTGACAGGTTTCTTTGCGGCTTTCTTTACTTTTTTAACCGGCTTCTTTGTGACTTTCTTTGGCTTCTTTACGACCTTCTTGACAACCGGTTTGGGTGAAACCGGCGCGGGAGCCGGGAGCTCAATAATGGGCATAGGCATAGCTATAGGTGCAGGCTTGGGAGCCTCCGGCTGAGGAGTCACCGGTTGGGGATACGCCGGCTGGGGAACCGCAGGCTTGGGGGCCTCCGGCTCGGGAGCCGCAGGCTCGACGGGCGGAAAAGGAGCGGGAATGTCTGTCATTGGCTTCTTGTCCTCCTGAAAGGATTGGCTGTGAATGGGTGTCGAGAACGTGGCAGGGGCACTCAAAGGTGCATGATGGCGCAATTGATCCACAGGTATCTTCAGCGCCTTTCGGCACCGTGGGCAGTGTTCAACGTGATGCCTTGCCTGTGTGGCATCCGCGGCGGCGAGGGCAGACGCAACCGCATCGGAACTCATCTGAAAAGCACAACTGCAATATTGGCATCTCCACGAAAACGCTGACATCAACGCCTCCTGTGTGTTTCCAATATACACAAAATTACCAGAAATGCAAATGCCAAAAAGGAATTGTTCCATCTGGTATTCCGGCAATCTGACGGAGGCTCCTGCCCCCGTGGATTGCGTCACTCCAACCTGCTCGATGATCCCTGCCATACGATTATCCACCTTGCAGACAACTTGGCACCGGCGCCGGATCCACCATTCCGGACCCGTTGCCGGAACAGACAGGATCATAATAGCTGTCCGGGGAAAACCAATGGGATCAAATTCATATACCAATCCTTTTTGGAATAAAACCCGACCATAATTATCCGGATTTCTTGACAGCTCATCATTTAGACGCTACAATCGTTACTCTCACAGTTGAGATTCTTCGTTGAATGATATTTATTCGCACCGGAAATGGTTTTTCCGGTGTCGACGGCAAGCAGGAAGGAGCATCCTCATGCCGTACGAACTCCCGCCGCTTCCGTATCCCTCCAACGCCCTCGAACCGCATATCGACGAACAAACACTCCGGCTGCATCACGACAAGCATCATAAAGCGTACATTGACGGACTGAACAATGCTGAAGCGAAACTGGCAGAAGCGCGCGAGAAGTCTGATTTTGCGCTGATCAAGCATTGGGCGCGTGAGCTTGCATTCCATGGATCGGGTCATATTCTGCACTCGCTGTACTGGTCGACAATGGCGCCGGCCGGTAAAGGCGGCGGCCAACCTGAAGGGGAATTACTGCGGCAGATAGCTTCCGATTTCGGATCCTTCGAATTGTTCGCCAAACAGTTTTCCGCCTCGGCAGCCGCCGTGGAAGGTTCCGGCTGGGCGGTGCTGACTCTGTCGCCGATCGGCAAAAAGCTGGAAATTCTCACCGCTGAAAAGCATCAGGATCTGACTCAGTGGGGGGCAATGCCCATCTTAACCATTGATGTTTGGGAACACGCATACTATTTGAAATATCAAAACCGCCGGGCGGAGTACATCACCGCCTGGTGGAATGTGGTTAATTGGCAGGAAGTGGCTTCCCGGTTAACCGCGGCCTTGAAGCGGATGTGAAATCCGGGAGTGGCCGGAGAAAAGAACTATCGGCAGCCCGGCTTGCTACTTCCTTTTTTTTCGGGAGGAGTTAATCCATGCCCCATATCATCACCAGCCTGTGTTTGCGCGACGGGGGATGCAAAGATGTCTGCCCGGTAGATTGTATTATCCCCGGCAAGCCAGAAACCGAGTGGCCCTGGTATTACATCGATCCGGACGTCTGCATCGATTGCGGCGCCTGTGTGGCGGAATGCCCGTTCGAGGCGATCTTTCCAGACAGCGATGTGCCCGCTGCGCATATTGCCAAAGACGGCCAGCGTCTTTCGCGTTCGGAAGGCACCGTTGCGTACGATGGCACCGACCACGACAAGAAACCGGTCCATCTCGAACATACGATCGTGCTGAAAGCCGGAGAGACGGTTGATCTGCGGCCGGATATTCCGATCAACGCAAAATTCTTCAAAGACGGCCCCGGATACTCGGCGAAATAGAACCGAGTCGGAATCGAAAAGGGGCCCGGTCCGGTTTTAAAGTGATGAGAAAGCTGGACCTTGTCATTGCGCGGCCTGCCCCGGTTACCCCCGCTCGCGAAGTTCTTACGTCGGGAGATTGTCGGCGCTCCTCAATTTTTTTCGGTCGCCGCCATAACAAAAAAAAGTTTTTAGGGCTTGCACTGGATCTTGCATTTCCGCGCCCGGAGGAAGGCATGGAAGTTTTTCGAATTGAAAAGGATTCGCTGGGTGAAGTGCGAGTCCCCAAGAATGCTATGTATGGAGCGCAGACCCGGCGCGCGATGGAAAATTTTCCCATAACCGGAAAACGACCGTACCAGGCTTTCATTTGGTCGGTGGCGACGATCAAACGCGCCGCAGCCGAAGTCAACGGCGGGCTGGGCTTGCTTGACGCGGCGAAATCAGCGGCGATCGCGCGGGCGGCGGAAGAAACGGCGGGGGGGATGTGGGACGCCGAATTTGTCGTTGATCCGTTTCAAGCCGGGGCCGGCACCAGCCATAACATGAACGCCAACGAAGTCATCGCCAACCGGGCCACCCAGCTCTTGGGCGGAGCGCTCGGGGAATACCGCATCAGCCCGAATGACGAAGTCAACATGGCGCAATCCACCAACGATGTGATCCCCTGCGCGATCCGGCTCGGCATCCTTTGGCGGCAGAAAGAATTAATGGCGGCGGTCGATGGGTTGAGCCGGTCGCTTGCGGAAAAGGCGGCCGAATGGGACGGCGTGATTAAATCCGGCCGGACCCATCTTCAGGATGCCGTTCCCATCCGTCTTGGCCAGGAATTCGGAGGGTATGCGGAAGCCGTCAAACGCGACCGGGAAAGGTTGCGGTCAGCGGGGCAGTCACTCTTCCAACTCGGGATTGGTGGAACGGCAACCGGGACCGGTTTGAACGCCCACTCCGATTTCCCCAGGAGAATGGTGGAGCGCTTGGCGCAGCTCACCGGATGGAAGCTTAGGGAGGCTGAAAACAGGTTTGAAGCCATGCAATCGATGGCCGACGTGGCACATTTCTCGGGGTCGATGCGAACCCTCGCGCTAACCCTGATCCGGATCGCCAACGACCTGCGACTTCTGGCGTCCGGCCCCGCCACCGGTTTCGATGAAATACGTTTCGCGCCTCTTCAGCCGGGATCTTCGATCATGCCCGGCAAGGTGAATCCGGTGATGGCCGAAATGCTCAATATGGCGATGTATCACGTGATCGGACTGGATACGGCGGTCATGCTCGCAACCCAAGCCGGGCAGCTGGAATTAAACGTGATGATGCCGCTGATCGCGAACGATGTATTCGAGATGATGCAGGTGACCATAGGGGCGATCAACGCCTTCACCGAAAAAGGGATTAAGACCCTGCAGGCCAATCCCGCCAAGGCCGAAGCGTGGCTTGTCCGCAATGCCGCAATTGCCACAGTGTTAAACCCATTGATCGGGTATCTCGCGGCGGCCGAACTGGTCAAGGAAGCGAACGGACAGGAACGCACCATCCGCGAGCTGGCGCTGGAAAAAGCGGCGGCGTCGAAGCTGACGCATAAGGATCTTCACCGTCCGGTAACCGTCGGTGAAGTGGAAGAGGCGTTGGGAAATTCGCGGAAAATGACTGAAGGCGGGATATTGTAAGATTTCTACAATGGAGATCCGAAAAAGAAATCATTCCTAGTGTCTTCGTGACTTCGTGGTTAAGCTTGAGATGCAAAACGAGAATAATAGTAAACCACTAAGAAATAAAAAATTCCTGCTTCTTCGTGCCCCTCGGTTTTTTCGTATTCTTCGTGCAAAAGGATTATTCCGCGGGCAATAATCCAATCGTCCCATCCGGTAATTGCCACGGGATCGCGTCATCCATGATCCGGAAGATAACGGAGCCTTGCAGGTAAGGGCCGCGCTTGCGGCATTCGGCGACGAGTGCATCCGGCGCGAGTGTGGAAAGCAGGTGCTCCGGGTTCAATCCCGCCAGCGAGGATTCACTAGGGCAGGGACCTGCGGCGAATAGGGCTTTTACGACTCGCAACTCCTGGCGGAGGCCGGCAATCGGATCAGGACCACCCTGGGACAGGAACGCGAACAGGTCGTCTCCGCGCAGGTAATGGCCGTCGATTGGAATGCCGCCCGTGCGGTTAACCACCGTGGAAAAACCCTGTCGGTCGATCGACACCACGATCGAGGGCTGCGGGATGTAAGGAATTTGCGGGATCCGGGCGGAAGCTCCGTATGGATCGGCGAGAAAATCGCGAAGCACGGCGGGCTGGCCTACTGCCGTGGTGATCACCAGGGCGGGAGAGATGCCCCGGAATTCCGCGCCGCCGTTTCCGTCCAATGTAAGGACCCACACCGACGATAACGCGGCGGGGGTTTGAAAGGAGTCGTACCCGAGGTAGACGAGGGAGAAGGGGGGGTGTTTGGGCTCGGCCGGGGATGCGGTTTTTCCGCCGGTCCACGATCCCAGCGCGATTCCGGTGACCAAACAAACCGCGATCACCAGGAGAAAGGGGATGATCCGGCTGCCGGTCTTTCGGTCCCGTTCCATGTCCGCCGCATCGAGAGTCACGTCTTACGCCTTATTGGGATGGTCTTTTATACCACTACGCGTTGAATATCCGCGCCCAATGCCTTTAGCTTCACATCGATCTGTTCATATCCCCGGTCGATCTGTGATATGTTTCGGATCTTCGAGGCGCCCTTGGCCGCCAGCGCGGCCAGGATCAGTGACATGCCGGCCCGGATGTCCGGGCTTTCCAAATACTCGCCCTCTAATTCGTTTTTCCCCTGCACGATCGCCCGGTGTGGATCGCAAAGGATGATCCGGGCACCCATGCTGACAAGTTTGTCGGTGAAGTACATGCGGCTGGGAAACATCCAGTCATGGAATAGGACTGTCCCTTGGGCCTGCGTGGCAACGGTGATGGCGATACTGGTGAGGTCCGTCGGGAACGCCGGCCAGACGTTGGTCTTGATTTCCGGGATAGCCCCGCCCAGATCCTGTTCGATGGTCATACGCTGCGAGTCTGAAACGAGAATATCGCTTCCGTCGATCTCCCAATCCACTCCCAGCCGCCGGAAGACAAGCCGGGACATGGCCAGGTGCTGAGGTTGCGCGTTCCGGATGCGGATCTCTCCTCCGGTGACCGCGGCCGCCCCGATGAAGCTGACCACTTCGAGATAGTCCGCTCCGAGCGTGTATTCCCCGCCATGCAGTGATTCGACGCCCTCGATCTTGAGCACGTTGGACCCGATATGTTGGATCCGTGCGCCCAGTGCGTTGAGAAACTGGCATAAGTCCTGAACATGCGGTTCCGAAGCGGCGTTGCGAAGGATGGTGTTACCCCTGGCGAGCACGGCCGCCAAGATCGTGTTTTCAGTCGCGGTGACGGAAGCTTCATCCAGAAGGATGTCTGCGCCCTCCAGGCGATCCGCCTGCATATCAAACATCCGCTGGTAGGTAACCTTCGCGCCGAGCGCCTGCAGCGCCAGAATGTGCGTATCCACCCGCCGCCGCCCGATGACGTCGCCGCCCGGTGTGGGCAGGCGGATCTTTCCTTCACGTGCCAGCATCGGCCCGGCCAGCAGGATGGACGCCCGAATCCTTCGGCAGATATCCGTATCCAGATCCTTCGGACTCACATCAACAGCCTGAATCCTCCACGAATGGGGATCCAGCGACTCGAATCGCACGCCGAGCTGCTGCAAGAGCTCGATCATGCATTGCACGTCACGGATGTCGGGGACGTTATGCAGAATGACCGGGTCGGATGTGAGCAGGCAACCGGCCAGCATCGGCAGCGCGGCATTTTTATTGCCCGAAGGTGTGACCTCGCCGCGCAGCGGTTTTTGTCCATTGATGATCAGTTGTTCCATGCAAACCTCATTCGACGGTTTTCAGATGCACAACGGCTCCGGGTTGGAGTGCAGCGGCTTCGCCGCCAACCGGCCTATTCCAGGATGCTATTTCGAGAAGCCCGCTGCCGCCGATAAGAGCGATCGCTCCCGGGTCGCCTTTCGCGTCCGCATAGGTCCGTCGAAGCGGGAGAAGGGTACCGTCTGCAAGCAGGACACGTGTTGGAGCCGGTATCTTTCCCGCACGTGCACCCGTTCGCAGCCAGGGAGCGATGGACTGTCCCTCATCGGAAAACTGCCCGATGCTGGTGATCGCGTTCCCGAAATGGTCGATATATAAAATTTCGCCGTCCCAGCCGGTGCTTGCCTCTCCACGAAGAAGCGGGAGAGGGAGTGTCGACGGGGAAACGAGTGTGGAACCCAGTTCGCGAAGGCAGCCCTCTCGAAACAACTTGGCGGCCGCCGGGGCGAACAGATCTCTTCCATGAAAGGTGTTGCTGATCGGTCCCACACTCACCTGCTGCGGATCGATCTCCACGGCGTCGAACACGGGGAACCGTTCGATCAGGAAGGTCGGTAATCCGTTATCCGGGCAGATCACACTGCAGCGGGGAAACCGGAATGCGGCAGGACGCCGCGCGCTACCCACACCGGGATCCACCACAACCAGGAAAACGGTCCCGTCGGGGAAGGACGGCTGCACTTCCCACAACATGATCGCCGCGCGCCGGATATCACCCGCCGGAATCTCGTGGGAAATATCGACCATCGGGGTTCCCGGCAGCAGCGAAGCCAGCACGCCGTGAAGCGCTCCGGCATAGTAATCCCTCGAACCGAAGTCGGTGATGCACGCTACCACGGATTCATTGCCCACAAAAAGGATTGTATTCGCAACGTTAAGAAACGGCAAGATGACCCGCTGCGGCCGGACCCGTACGGCCGATGCGATCCGGGCAGCGTGCGAGAAAATATTACTATGTGACTTTGCCGGCAGGCGAAGATACCAGAGCAGCCCTCTTCCGTTTCCTGAAAATAGGAGGTGGTTTCGTCCCATCGCTGCATTACCCCCGACACGGCGCAGCCGGAGCAGGGCTCGCCATGACTTTGAAGGGATGAAAAATACTTACGAGGAAAACATGAAAAAGACAAAATGGTAGTAAAGAATCCGGACCTCATCTGGTATAATTTTTTCATGGAGAAAATTACAATCGACGGGCCGAAAGCACCCATCGGATTTTTATCCTCGGTCTGGAAAGGGATCGAATACATCAATGCACACCCGGGAGTTCTCGTGATCCCGGTCATTTTGGATGCATTTTTATGGTTTGGACCACATCTTTCGGTCTACGCGCTGGTGGATCCGGTAATCGATTCCATGACCTTTGCCGCGCTTTCCAATCCGGCGAACACAACCATGATCGACGCCCTGAAACTGGCGGCGGAGAAATTCAACCTTTTCTCGCTTCTGGCCCTCATCCCCCTGGTTCCGCCGAGTTTGATGTCCGGCATTTCGCCGGATCGGACCCCGTTTGGAAACCCGCTCATCCTGCCGGTCGAAAATTGGCTGGTGGTCATCCTTCTGGCAGCGGGATTGATCGTACTCTCGCTGCTTATCGGCTCGGTGTACTGGGTCTGGGCGGGCAGCGCAACCCAGACGGCATCCTGGAAGTTGAAAGATTTGCTGGGCCGTTGGATACGGACGGTCCTGATGATGTTTTTACTCTGTATGGCTTTTTTACTCGTTATCCTGGTTTTTATGATCCCGGTTTTGTTCCTCATTTCGCTGGTTGCTCTGGCGTCGCCGGGGATCGGGGCTGTCCTCTCCCAATTGTTCTTTTTCCTGGGAGGCGGATTTTTATTTTGGGTCATACTGTTTTTCATGTTTTCCATGCACGGGACGGCTCTTTACCGCGATGGTATGATGGCGGCCGTCTGGAACAGTATCAACACGTCACGCTGGATGTACCCGATGTCGATCTGGATCCCGTTGCTACTGGTCCTCCTGAATTTCCTGACCTCATCGATCTGGTCGCTGGCGCCGGATAACAGCTGGGCCGGGGCGGTGGGTGTCCTGGGGAATGCTTACACCAGTACGGTGGTGGTCTTGGCCAGCATGGCCTATTACATCGACAAGCGCCGCTGGATCGAAGAAGTGCGAACCTACCTGCAAACCCGCATGGCGGACAAGATCCCGCCCGGTGCGGTCTGAGGAGATCATGCCGAAAAAGAAGCCTGCAGCCGAATCCAAATACGCCGCCAAAGACATCCAGGTTCTGGAAGGATTGGAAGCCGTTCGCCGTCGGCCGGGCATGTATGTCGGCGGAACGGACGTTAAAGCCCTTCACCATCTGATCTTCGAAGTGGTCGATAACTCGATCGACGAAGCCCTTGCCGGAACATGCGACCGGATAAGCGTCATCATCCACCCCGATGAAAGCGTTTCGGTGGAGGATAACGGGCGCGGCATTCCGGTGGATATGCACCCCGAAAAGAAAAAGCCGGCGCTCGAGGTGGTGATGACGACCTTGCACGCCGGCGGCAAGTTCGGCGGAGGATCGTATAAGGTATCCGGCGGCCTGCACGGGGTGGGTGTCAGCGCCGTCAATGCACTTTCGGAATGGTGCGAGGTCGAAGTCCGACGAGACGGCAAAATCCACTTTCAGCGCTACGAACGCGGGAAGCCAAAGGCGGCGGTGGCGGTGATCGGCAAGGCGGCCGGTCCGCAAACCGGCACGAAAACCACCTTCCGGTTCGATAAGGAAATATTCAAGGGCGAGGAAACCTACCGCTTCGAAACGGTGGCCACCCGCTTCCGCGAGATGGCTTTCGTCACGCGCGGGGTCACCATATCGCTCAAAGACGAACGCACCGGTCAGGAGACCACCTTTTACTTCGAGGGCGGGATTCTCTCCTTTGTCCGGTACCTGAACCGAAACCGGGAAACGCTGCACCCGGTGGTGTATGCCAACAAGGAAGTCGATAATATCGGTGTGGAGGTCGCCGTTCAGTACACCGATGCCTACTCCGAATCGGTCTATTCCTTTGCCAACACGATCAACACCGTTGACGGCGGGACGCACATGACGGGCCTGCGGGCGGCACTCACCCGCACGATCAACGATTACGCACGCAAGGCCAGCCTGCTTAAGGAAGGCGACCCGAACTTCTCCGGCGATGACACGCGCGAAGGGTTGACCGGGATTGTCTCGGTCAAGCACCGCGACCCGCAGTTCGAAAGCCAAACCAAGGTAAAACTGATGAACCCCGAGGTGCAGACCATTGTCCAGCAGGTGGTCAGCGACGCATTCGGCGCCTTCCTCGAGGAGAATCCGCGCGAGGGGCGCAGCATCGTCGAAAAGTGCCTGACCTCGGCCCGCGCGCGGGATGCCGCCAAGAAGGCGCGCGATCTCGTGATCCGTAAATCCGCGCTGGAAAGCATGACCCTGCCCGGCAAACTGGCCGATTGCTCCGAGCGTGTATCCGAGAAGGCCGAGCTTTACATCGTCGAGGGCGACAGCGCCGGCGGCTCGGCCAAACAGGGACGCGATCGTCACTTCCAGGCCATCCTGCCGCTGCGCGGCAAGGTGATGAACACGGAGCGCGCACGGCTGGATAAGGTCCTGGGCAACAACGAGTTCCGGGCACTCATCTCCGCGCTCGGGACGGGGATCGGTGATTCCTTCGACCTGACCGGCTTGCGTTACGGACGGGTGATCATCATGACCGATGCCGACGTTGACGGCTCGCACATCCGCACGCTGCTGCTGACATTCTTCTTTCGCTACATGCAGCGGCTGATCGAGGAAGGACATTTATTCATCGCCCAGCCGCCGCTTTACCGTGTGCAAGGGAAGGGGAAGGGCGGGGCGAAAGAAATTTATGTATATACGGACGGTGAACGCGACCGCGCCATTAGAGAAGGCGGCGGTATGGACAAAATCACACTCCAGCGCTATAAGGGTCTGGGGGAAATGAATCCGCAGCAATTGTGGGATACGACAATGGATCCGCAAACTCGGACCCTGCTGAAGGTCTCGATCGACGATGCGGCCGAGGCTGACCGGACGTTCGATATGCTGATGGGCGCGGCCGTTCCGCCGCGTCGGCGGTTTATCCAGACGCATGCCAAGGATGTGAAGAACCTGGATATTTGAATCTTCGTTGCATTCGAAACCCAAAAGCCCGGCGTACGCCGGGCTTTTGGGTTTCTCGTTGCACAAGGGATCTCCCGGTGATTAGGAAAGCGGCGTGAAGGTGACTTGCACCGTTTGCGGATGGCCGTCGCGCAGGATCGTCACTTCCATCGTATCGCCGATCTTCTTGTTGAGGAACATGTAACGGATCAGTTCCTCGAAGCCGGTGATGGCGTTCCCGTCGGCGGCGGTGATGATGTCTCCGCCAACCGTCGTTTGGAATCCCCGGATGGTCACCGCTTTCGTGCTTCCGCGAAGGCCCGCCTTATCCGCAGGGCCCCCGGGTTGGATTTCCGCGATCAGCAACCCGTGTGTGTTCGGGTCCAGCCCCATCGCCGACGCCAGATCCGGGATGAGCATGCCCCCGGAAATTCCCAGGTATGCGTGCAGATAACCGCCGGTGGAGATCAGAGTGGGGACTTCCATTTTGACGATATTGGAGGGAATGGCGAAACCCACTCCCGCAGAAGATCCGGAGGTTGATATATTCGCTGAAGGAACGCCAATGACCTCACCCGTATCATTCACCAGCACTCCCCCGGAATTGCCCGGGTTGATCGGCGCGTCGGTTTGGATGACGTCGGGGATGGAATAGGACATCCCGCTCCCGTCGGACGCGCTCACAGGAAGCAGCCGGGAAAGGCCGCTGACAATCCCGGAGGTCATGGTGCTGTCCAACCCGAAGGGGTATCCGATGACGATGGCGATCTGGCCGACCTGGACCGCGTCGGAATCCTCCAGCGTCACCGGTTTGAGCAGGGAGGGATCCGCCCCCACGCGGATGACAGCCAGGTCGCTTCCCGGATCGGTGCCAATGAGCTTGGCGTCCATCGGCGCGCCGCCCGGGAAAGTTACCTGGATCGCATCGGCGTTTTCCACGACGTGGTTGTTTGTCACGATATTTCCAAGGGTATCCCAAACAAATCCCGATCCCGAAGCCACCGCTGGCCCGTTCGCCGAAGCCGAGGCCGTCCCGCTGCCGGGTTTCAGAAATACGGTGATGAGAACGACGGAGGGGCTTACGTGCCGATAGACGTCTTCCAGGCTCATATCCAGCGCCGCTGCGGCGCCATCGGCGTAAACCGGTGCGATGGCCGGCGTGGGGGATGGGACGGGGGTTAGGATGACGGCGGGGGCGGTAAGGAGTCCGCATCCAAAAAGGATCATCGACGCAAGAATCGGAAACACGATCCGGATTTTTGTCTTCATGGTTCCTCCCAGTAACGGAAATTCCGAAAAATCCAACAGGTTATTATTGAGTCAACGTACTCCAAATAGCGTTAATAACGGGTTAGCTGAACCTTATAGGAGGATTAATAAATGATTGCGGTAAATCTCTCGTGGAATCTGGAGAAAATCCACGCCGGAAAATTAAAACGTAAAAATCGCGTATTTCGAAAGCCCATATCATCCGAATGCAAAAATTACAATAGGCGGTAAGGGGTGATTCGACTGGCCGAGCATGTGGATATTACGCGGAAGGGCGGTTCAGAGAACCGCCCTTCCGCCTGAAGACCGACCGGGCCGACAGCCCGGCGTGGCTTAACGGGAAAACAACGGGAACCAAAATACATACAGGATCGAGATCACGGCGCACGTCCCGAGCATCACTGGCAGGCCGCGTTTATTCCACAGTTTGGAGGTGATCGGCGAGCGGGTGCGTTCCGAGAGAGTCACCACGATGATGTTGGCGGTCGAGCCGATGATCGTGCCGTTGCCGCCCAGGCCGGCGCCGAAGGCCAGCGCCCACCACAGCGGCGCAATGTTGACGCCGTTTTGACCCAACTGATGAATGACGGGAATGAGCGCGATAGTGATGGGGATGTTATCCACCAGGGCCGACAGGATGGCGATAACCCAAATGATCACCAACCCAAATACCACAGGCGGAACTCCCACCTGGATTTGAATGACCAGATCTGCAAGCCAGCGAAGCACGCCGGCCGATTCCAGCCCGCCGACCATGACAAACAATGCCGCGAAAAACAACAGAACATTCCATTCGATCAGCTCCAGCATCTTTTTCATGGGCGGCTGGATCCAGATCATGGCGACGGAGGCCGCGCTCAGGGCGATGAAGGCCGGGCTGACATTTAATGGTTCCTGAATGAAAAATAAAAGGATGGCCGTTCCCAACACGATTAGTACTCGCTGAGCCTTCTTGGGCTCTTCCAATGCTTCGACCGGGTTTAGTTTCGACACGGCATCGGTGTTTGTTGGACGGACCGCCAACTCCTTCCGGAATAAAAGGCGCAGAATTAACAGTGCCACCAGCCAAACAACCACAATCAGGGGAAGTGAGTTGACGAGAAAGTCGTTGAAGGAAAGTCCGGCGGCGGAGGCGATCAGGATATTGGGGGGATCACCCACCAGGGTGGCCACGCCGCCCGTATTGGCCAACAACGCTTCCGCCATAAGGAACGGCACAGGGTGTATGCCCAGGATTTCGCTGATGAGGATGGTAACGGGCGCAATCAGGACGACGGTTGTGACGTTGTCCAGGAACATCGAAAGGATAGTGGTCACCAATCCCAACAGGACAAGCAGCCGCACAGGGCTTCCTTTGGAAATGCGTCCCGCCCAGACGGCGAGAAATTGGAAGAACCCCGTCGGCTCCAGAATGGCCACGAGAATCATCATCCCCAGCAGCAATCCGAGCGTGTTGAAATCCACTGCTGCGATGGCCGTCGCTTCCGAGTAGAACCCGAGTATCTTTCCCGCCGCAACCATGAGAATGGCCCCGGCGATGGCAGTCGATGTGCGGTGGATTTTTTCTGTGAAGATGATCGCCAGGCAGGCGAGGAAAATTACGGCCGCAATAATTTCACTGATCATGTTGCCTTCCCCTCGGGTTCCTGCCAGGTGGAAAGTACCGCGGTCGCCACATCAGCCCGGGAAGCAATTCCGACAAGGATGCCGTTAGAATCCGTTACCGGGATGTCGTGCAAATCATCCTTCAGCATCAGGGAATACGCGCGCAGCAGCCCGCAGCCTTCCCCGACGGTCGTGATGGATTGCATGAGCGTGGTCACCGGCCGGGCCAGAACGTCGGGTGCAGGACGGGTGTTTTCCACCGCGCCGAAATCGTGGACAAAATCCACATCCCCCACCAAGCTTACAAAATCCGGCAATTCCAGTGCAAGCAGATCGCTCAAGCGGAGAATCCCGACCGGTTTGCCCTCTGTGTTTACTACCGGCAGCACGCCGATATGGTATTTTACAAAAACCGAAGCCGCCTCGGCGGTTGTCGCCGTTTCGGGTATAGATACCACATTCCGTTTCATGCAATCCTTGATGTGTGTCATGCGCCGTTCCTCTCATTCGCCAGAATGGCCGGCCGCGCGGGACATCCCCGCCGGGTAAACCGCGTATCCGCACCGCATCATTTCTTTTGAGACTGTGCGTCCTGATATTCGGGGATGTCAATCATTGGCGGCCGTTCGGCTTCGATGATCTCTTCGATGTCCAGGGAATAGACACCCGCGGTCTGCCGGATCAGCTTCATGGATTTGTTGACATCCTCCACCAACCGAAGCCCATACCGTTTTTCCAGCTTGCGCAGGAAGGCCTGCAGGATAATGAACGACATCTTGCTGAGCGCTTCGAGCGGCTGGTTATGATGCACGCGTTCCAACAAATCCACCTGGGCGATGGCGGATAAGCCGTGTCGCTCGAAGGCGTCAATCAGCAGGCCGGTTTCCACGCCGTAACTGGAAAAGAAAGGAACCTGTTCGAGAAAGCCGCGCCGGGCGCCGTATTCCCCCGATAGGGGTTGGATGATTCCCGACAACTCCGGATAGAACAGGTTGATCAGCGGCCGTGCGGTGAGCTCGGTGACCCGTCCTCCTCCTCCGGCTTGGGTCTTGCTTCCCACTCGCAGCGGCCGGCGATAGAACGCCTTGACGAATTGAATGCGCGGATTTTGCAGCAACGGTCCCAGGACCCCATAAACAAACCGCGGATGAATGTTGACAATGTCGGTGTCGATCCATAGAACAATATCCCCTTTGGTCACCAACAGGCTCTTCCAAAGTGCCTCGCCTTTTCCGTCGCGGGGTGTCAACCCCGGCAGAAGTTCCTGGTGTATGAAAACGGGGATTCCCTGCTGGCGGGCGATTTCCCTTGTCCGGTCGGAGGAATTTGAATCGATGAGGATGATTTCATCCAAGAGGGGCGTCTCCGTCAATAATTCCTTCTTGATGATCCGGACCACCCGGCCGACCGTTTCCTCCTCGTTCAGCGCGGGCAGGGCCAGGCTGACGGTTACCCCCTGACTTTTCTTCAACGCCATCAACTTGTCGAGATCGGAAAACTCATCCGCATGGTACGTATTTTCAGCAAACCATTTGTCGACCAGGATGGAAATCGCCTGGGCGCCGGCGGCTTCATCCAGGATCCCCACCGGAGCCGGACGCCGGCTCTTTACCGCCAGCACGGCTGCGGTGGATTCCTGAAGGATTTTATCCGCTACGGGGCCCAGCGAGACCGAACTCCTTAAGGGCTGGGATGTCGTTCCAATAATAATCAGGTTGCATCCGCCGTATTCCTGCAATATCGACTGCGCCGGATCGTGCGTTACAAGGAACCGTTTCTCCACTTCAGGCAATTGGGAAAGAACCCGATTCAATCCGCGGAAGGGCGCATCCGATTGCGAACCGGTTTTTTCCTCCGTTTGCAAATGCAGTGTGGTGATCTGCCGGTCCGTCATACTGAGTCCGGTCCGCAGCGCCAACTCGGCGTGCGGGCCGCCGCGGAGCGGGATCAGGATGCGCAGCGCCCCATCCGGAAATGGACCGCGAATTACGCCGACATTGCACGGTGGCCGCGCAAGCGCATCCTCGGGCGGAATTCCCAATGCATCAAAATGTCCGCCCCATTCCAGAAGCAGCAGATCCGGTTCGTTTTCCTCAATCAACCGGCGGAGGTCGAGCCAGGGATTGTGTGAAACGTGCACCAAAGACCTGGACCGGACCTTTTTTCCGTCGACCAGTATGCGCATCCGGTGACGCACTTTGCGGGCCATCGACGCGCCGATGCTCAGGGATTTCCCGTGTGGAACAGGCACCAATCCGACCAGGATGACGTTCGCATCCAGAGCAAGCGCAGCTTTTAATGCCGATTTACCGCGGCATCCGTAAACCACCGGGACGAGAACAGTCCGAAAGGAGGAAAACTTCTGGGGCTTCATATTCCGTCTCCCAGGTTCGCGGTTCCGTTCCGGACCTCAGCCAGCAGGGGGCCGATGCGGTCCCTGTATATCCGGTCCCAATTAAACTCCCGACGGACCTTCTCCGCCAGTTGGAAAACCGGATCGTCCCGCAGTCGCCCGGCGATGAGTGATGCCACATGCCCGGGTTCATCTTCCGAAGAAAAATACGTTACGTTTTCTTCGCCTAATTCGCGCAGGGCCGGCAGGTCAGCGCAGAATACAGGGCTGTGGGTCAATCCCGCCTCCAAAACGGGAATGCCGAATCCTTCTTCGCGGCTTGGTAGGAACAGCGCATCAGCCAGGCGATAAAAATCGGCAATGACGGAATCCGGTAAAAAGGAATCACTTAACTCCGCCAAAAAAAAGGCGGATGCATCCAAACCAAGCCTGCCGCGCAGCGCCAGCAACTCGCGGAAATAGACTATGTTTTCAGGGTTGTGAGCGCCGACCGGGCCGGTGACGATCATGACGGCGTTTGGGAAAACATCCCGAAGCCGGGCAAGCGTGGTTAACGCCAACTCCAGGTTTTTCCGCCGCGTGATCCTTACCGGAACCAGAAGGATGGGGGCGGCCTGCCACAGGTCCAGTTCAGCAATAAAGCCGATGGTCGTTTTTTCAAGTTTGAGAAAATCCTCAGCCAGAATGCCGTTGGGAATGACACGGATATTTTCCAGGGGGATTTCCGCCAGATCGGAAAGCTCTTGTTGCCGTGAGGCGGATATCGTCACTTGGACGGCGCCCGGCCAGTCGATGCGTAAAAGATCCCAGGGATGACCGCTGTGTAATTCCGGGAGGTAGCGCGGTGCTTTCCACGCCAAATCATGATGCCAGAGAATGAGACGGGGGAAACCCGGTTCGCGATAAAGTTGATGCAGGGCTTCGGTTAATACAAGGTTCTTGTTCAGAGAACAGACATTATGCGCAATCAAGATATCGGCAGATTTCAGGGCGGGACGCAATTGATCCATCAGCCGGTTGACAAGGAGCGCAAAGGCGGGTGGAACACGGCCGGCATCCAATTCTTTTTTCACCGCGAGAATTTCCGGGTCCAGCGAGTCGACCAGCGGCAGGCGGAGAAAACCGATCTTTTCATTTTGCGGCTCGCCGCGGGCAGCCAGGATCTGCACGGCATGACCCGCGCCAGAGATCAGCCTGGCCTGATGCGCCAGGACGCTTTCCACCCCTCCGACGATCGGCGGGGCGGAATAATGCATCAGGATGATTTTCATCCGCGTCATACCTATACCGCCTCGCCCAGACAGTCCGAAAGGAGATGGCGCAGCCGCCTTCGCAGGACGGAGAAGGAATAATACCGCCTCGCCAAGAGGTAATTTTTATCGGCCCAGTTTTCGGTTTCCTCCGGATGGAGCAGGCAGTGGCGCACATTTTCCAAAGTGGCTTCATCAATGAAGCCGTTGAACTCGATCACGGAAAAACCTTTCGGTTTGATATCCACTTCGTAGATGGAATAGTTATTTACCACGATCGGCCGCCGGTAATAGACAGCCTCCAGGAAGGCATTTCCGAATCCTTCACTGCTGGAAGGATACGTCACCAGATCAGCCTGGGGATAAATATCCGCCAACGTGAAGATATTCCGGCCGTCGGGAGACAGGCCGCGATTTTCCTGTATGATATTCGCTTCAAAACCCACCTGGATATCGAGCAATTTGGCGAATTCCCGGACCCGGCGTTCATAATCCGTGCCTTCATCGCCCGCCGCGTGCGAGATGACCAGCTTGGCGGGAATTCCCACCCGGCGGGTCAGTTCAATAGCGTGCTCGATACCTTTGCGCTGAATGATGCGGGTCGGCTGGAGAAACAACTTCTCTCCGTCGGCGACGCCAAGATTGGCGCGGATATTCATGGCGTAGGCATCCGGAGGTTTGGGGGGCTGTTCGAAATCCATGACATTCGGTATCACAACCGCCGAAATACCGGTCCGCGACGCCAGCTGGTGGGCCGCAACCGAGCTGATCACTACATGCCGGATGGAAGGCAGATGGGGCGGGAACGCGGCGGCAATGTAATCTTTGACGCAGTTGACCTTAAAGCGACGGCGTTCCCAATGGAAGTCGTGATGGTGGGCAATCGTTGGGAATCCGGTTTCCGCGATGAATTCGGTAATCGCCAAACCCAAAGGCAGGTTCAGCGGAATAGTCAGTGCGTTCTCGACAATGAGAATATTCAGCGAGAAATCCTTGGCGAAGGCATACAGGCGCTCCTTAAACATATCCTTCAACCCTTGGATCTGAAGCGACATTTGCGGGGGTCGGATATATATGGAGAAGTAATCCTTGTACAGGGGTGAGATCTCCGGATGCGCTGCGCGGGCCTGCGCGGTGGCGGACCAATCCCCCGCATAGGCAGTCCGGTTCATCGCGTTGATGACGGGGTGGCGGTAGAACGCTTCCGGTATCACACAGCTGCGATCTGCAGGTCGATCGGAAAGCCCTGAAAAGTAGAAGCAGGTATGACCCAATTGTTCGAGTACCTGCGCCCATTTGGATGTTTCCAGCGAGACACCATCGGTCCCTGCGAACCGGGTGGAGATGAAACCGATATGTGAGGGTTGGGAGAAGGGACTCGTGCTCATGCGGAATTATCCTTTTCCATTTTCGGCAGCGGTGATTCTTCGGAGAGCGTAAGCCAGCAGGCCTGGTATGGCTCCAGACGGAACGGATCCGCCGCGGCAAGGGAAAATCGCCTGCCGCTGACCAGATCGACCAGCGCCCGATCCGGCGTAATCGGGCCGAAAATCGATTTTACATCCAGTTCAAGCGTTTGCTTCATACCAGAAACCTCGTGCAGGCAAAGTACGCGACGTCCGGTTTTCGAATGGGTTCGCAACAGGGCGAATACGGCGCTGCCACACGATACCATCTGCTGGGGGCTGAATGGGTCGAAGGCGGGCGTACTTGCCCTGGCGCGTATCAGACCGGTTAGTCCAGAAAAAACACGGCTGCGGATGCCGGTTTCCTCTGCAAGTTCGCGTTCCAGTTCCGCGCGTTCATTTTTTTGACGGTTGATAACCCGGTTTCGTCCGCTTTGCCGGACTCCATCCCGCCAACCCCTGGATCCGAACAGACTATGAAAGTATAGCGCGGGAACTCCTGCCAGGCTGAGCAGGATGGCATGCGCGCCGAGGAACCGCGCGATCGACCGGTCGCGCGGTTCCTCCCCGAAGGGATTGGAGAGCGCATCGAAATAATTAATATTCAATTCATAGGGTTCCGCTGTGCCGTCCGGCATCCGCCTGCATGAGACGTATCCACCGTGATCCTGTGTTGTCTGGATCAATCTTTGCAGTTCCGCTTCCGTCAGGATTTCTCTGGCCGCATTAAGACCGATACCGTCATGCGAAGCGAGGAAATTCAGGAAAGCCGTCTTCCGGCCGGGATTGGAGCGCCCACCCGCCCACTGCGAAAGGGTTTGCGCGTCTCCGGTCAGGAAGGTGTGCCATACCAGCGGGGGAAGTGCGAAGTTGTAGATTAACTGCGCTTCGTTTTCGCCGTTCCCGGCATAAGAAATATTTTCCGCGTGCGAAACGTTCGTTTCGGTGGCAAGCAGGACGCCCGGCGCAGCTTCCTCCACAACAGCGCGCAGCAACTGGACGATTCGATGAGTCCGGGGAAGATTAATGCAGGGCGTCCCGGCTTCCTTCCAGAGATAGGCGGCGGCATCCAGCCGGATGATTGACGCGCCCCGCTCCGCATAGAAGAGCAGGAGGTCCGCCATCTGTAACAGGACGCGGGGATTTCTATAATTTAAATCCGCCTGGTCTTCACTGAATGTCGTCCAGACCGTCTTTTCCAGCGGGGGTGTGCCCACCCGGTGAAAAAGCGGCGAGGTTCGCGGACGGACCACGTTCTCAAGTCGCGACAGATCCTTGCGTTCGATGAAGAAATCGCGGTACGGTTCCTCACCCCGGAGAAATGCCTGGAACCAAGCGCTTCGCACAGAGGCGTGATTGAGGACCGCATCGATCATCAGGCCGAATTTTTCGGACAGACGGGAGATATCATCCCATGTTCCAAACGCCGGATCCACCTGGCGATAATCCGTGACAGAAAAACCATCGTCGGAGGTGGAGGGATAAAAAGGCAGAATATGCAAGTACCGGATGAGTCCCTGAAGTTCTCTTTGGCAGAAATCCTCAAGGACTGTAAGGGGAGGAAGACCTTCCGCGCGCAACTGATCCGGATAGGTGATCAGAATAACGTCCCGGCCGCTAAGAGGCGCCTTCCGGCTGCCGTGGAAGGTTCCTTTTTCGCGATGGCGAATCACCAGTGCGGAAAACTCATCCGCGATCCGGCCGCTGTCCGGTGCGCCATAAAGGTCTTGTAGGATTTTTTTCAATCGTGCAGTGATCGGGTTAATCGTCAAAAGTTCTCGCTCCCGGTTTTTCAGGATCGCCGGCCGGAAGTACGGCCAAAAAAAGGCGGCCTCCAATGAGCGACCGCCTCCACCGTGTTATTAAAAAAATCGATTCGCCGAATATTTCAAGTCGACTATATCAAAAACTCCTTTAAAAGGCCAGTGCCATCACGATGCTTCGAATGCATGGCGATTGGATTCTGCAGCCCGACGGATATACGCTGTCGCGGTTTGTCGGTTCCTCCGGAAGAAAATTACATATTCTATTCCAAAGGAGTCGCCAGGGGCTCGATCGTCTGGGAAGGAAGTTCACCCGTGATTATTGACCGTACCCCGAATTATTCCTATAGTATCGGGGTTTTCGATCTGTTCGGCGTGATGGCGTGCCTGGCCATCCTGTGCGCCCTGTCGATTCACATTCCATCTGACCGCTATTCTGCATCGTACCATCGGCCTTTTGGATACAACCGGCCGGGACGAAAATATTCCCGTGGAGTATGCATTGGATTGGGGTTGTATGCGTCCTGATGTATTTAGGGATCCAAACGTTTACTCCCCGGTCATCGTCGGATATTGCATCAACCCATTTCCTCCGCTTGGATTCATTGAAAAATCGTCAAAGGATTCTTATCATGCCTATACGGTATGGGTTGTTGTTTTCCCAAATACCTCATGGTACCTTAGTACTGTCTTGGTTCTGCTTTATAAATTACAACCTTATTACTGAAAAAAACCTTTTCGCGGTGATTGGACATTTGAGTAATTGTCGTTTATTTACAGCCTTCTCCAGATCTGAGAAGGCTCGGTGGTTATTTTTTCTGGTGGATTTTATTGCCAGTTAACCTACGAGATGGTAGTCTCGGAAGGTGTGAAGTCCGGTGCCAAAAAAGGGGTTGCCGTTGGCGGGGGAACCGGGGTTTCGGTAGGGGTGAGGGTTTGAGTCCACTGCGGGGGAAGGGGGAGGTCGACCGTGCTGACGGGAGCACGCGTCGGTGTGGGTGTGGCGAGTAATGTATTAAGCGCTGGTCCCAGGACACCGTAATATAAAATCACTGCGGCGATGATCAGGACAAGCGCAACGAGAGCGATCGTTAAAATCCTGAACCACTTTCCGGCAAAAAGGGGTTTTTTCCCGGGTGGCGGCATGTGGTCAGCAGATATGACCGGAACAACCTGAGTTGGGCTGATCGGTTCCGGCTGAGCTGGGCTGATCGGTTCCGGACGAGAGGCGGGTTTTCGCTCGAAAACCGATTTTTGCACAGGCCGAAGCGGTTCGGTCGGCTGTACATCGGCGGGTTTGGGCGATGAGATGGGTGAGGGTTTAAGCTCGGGTTTAGGTTTTAGATCGAGTTCGGGTTTGGGCGCGGGTTCGGGTTCCAACGCGGGCTCGGGTTTGGGAGCAGGGGTTTGTGGCGGCCTTACGCTTTTTTTAAAAAGCTCCTCCGTCCTCCGGCCTAGAAGATGCGCCAGCTTTGATTGTGCAACCGTGTTATTGGGATTGATCTTCAGCACCCGCTCCAGACAGTCTTTCTGCTTGGCGGGGTCGGAGAGGACATAGCTCATCAACAGCCAGGCCTGCTCCGAGGAGGGGTTCTTCATAAGGTACTGCATGAGCGTTTCCCGCGCCTGTTCCAGACGGCCGTTTTTCACCATTTGCGTGGCGGTGTTCAGGGCGTCGGCGGGAGGCGGATTGGAATCGCTCATTAGGTTTTACCGTCCGGTATAGACCGGGTTAAGTATGGCACAAGGTGGGTGAAGTTGTCAAAAGGCAATTCCCGGAAGGCCCGCCGCCGGGTGGCATGGATTTGAGGGCCGGGTTTGATATAATTTTCTTTTGATCGTAAGCGCATTATTACGGCGGATAATCCGTCCGAGGTTTTTGAGGAGATCATGACGCTGGAAAAAGGTTATTTGCTTTACGGAAGGTATCGGATCGAATCGATCCTCGGACGCGGCGGGATGGGATCGGTTTATAAATCACTTGACGAGAACCTCGGCATCCCGGTAGCCGTTAAGGAAAACCTCTTTACCACGGAAGAGTACGCCCGCCAGTTTCGGCGTGAAGCCACTATTCTGGCCGGTCTACGCCACTCCAACCTTCCCCGCGTCACCGACCACTTCGTCATCGCCGGTCAGGGCCAATACCTGGTAATGGATTACATCGACGGCGACGATCTACACACACGAATTGAAAAGGGGAATCTCCCCAGCGAGCGTCTGGCTGTAGACTGGGCGCGGCAAATCTGCGACGCGCTAAACTATCTCCATACCAGACAACCGCCTGTCGTCCACCGGGATATCAAGCCCGGCAATATCCGGATTACATCCGAGGGGCGTGCCGTTCTGGTCGATTTCGGCTTGGCGCGCCTAATGGAGGGGCCGACGACAACCACCGGCGCGAAAGCCATGACCCCGGGATATTCTCCGCCCGAACAATACGGCGCCAGCCGAACCGATTCACGCACAGATATTTATGCGCTTGCCGCCACGATGTACACGCTGTTGACCGGCGCGATGCCGGAAGACGGCTTGGAACGCGCGCTCGGACAACGCACCCTGACGCGTCTCCGAGCCCGGAATCCCAAAATTTCCGCAGGAGTCGCGGCCGCGATCGAAAAAGCTCTGGAAGTCCTGCCCGAGAACAGGTTCCAACTGATCGGAGATTTTCAAAAGGCACTGGCATTATCCGTTCCGCCGACTCCGCAAGCATCAACCGTATCCTCACCAGTAAAAGTGCGGCCGCCTGCCGCTGCGGCACCGCCGCCGAAGGCACCACCTCCCAAACCCAGGAAGCCGGCAGCTTCGGCATCCTCTCAGCCGCAAAGAGGTTTCCCCTGGGGTTGCGCATTGAGCGGATTATTCGTACTGATTCTATTCATCGCCGGAGGATTACTTTTCGGAAACGATATTCGCGCGATGATCCAATCGATTGCTCAGGGAACCCGGCCGGATATCGCCATATCCCAAACCCAGACGGCGCTGATTCCCGTGTATACCGTAACGGCAACCGAGGCGGAGAATCCCACCTCGGCCGTGGGCACCGACTCGCCCGAACCAACGGCTACCGCCACCTCGATCATCACCCCCGACGGGCGCGCCCGTTCGATTGCATTCGCCTCCGATCGTACGGGGATCCCTCAAATATATATCATGGACGTCGACGGCCAAAACCTGCTGCAGCTTACCAACGAAGCGGAAGGAGCCTGCCAGCCGGACTGGTCACCGGATGGGGAAAGATTGGTCTTTACCTCGCCCTGCAAGTCGCTCGAAGACGCATTCCTTAAAACCTCCATCTTTCGGATCAATGCCGATGGTTCCGGACGGACCTCCCTGACCAAGGTTCCCGGCGGAGATTACGATCCCGCCTGGTCGCCGGATGGAAAACGGATCCTCGTGACATCGCTGCAAGATGGACGGAAGCACATCTACGTAATGGATATTAACGGGGATAATCGGGTCCTCATCTCGAGCACAGCCGGCGCGGTGGATTATCAGGCGCGTTGGGCGCCCGACGGCGAACGGATTATCTTCGTTACATTGGCCGGCAGTCATCCGATTATTTTTACCGGCGCGATTAATCCCCTGAATGCAAAGCGTCAAGAGTTCTCCACCGTTACCTATGCCACAATGAGCCCGGATTGGTCGATTGACAATTACATTATCTACATTCTGGGCCCGCGCGGGCAGGTTGTCATTTGCCCATTGGATTTGCGGTTCACCTGTCCGAAAAACGAATTAACCCCCGAGTACCAGGGCACAACCGTCGCCCGATTCTCCCCGGACGGGCAATGGGTTTTGTTCGATATGAATATCAAGAACAACCGCGACATTTACCTCCTGCCCATCGTCGGCGCCCGGGAGCCACGTCGGATCACCTCCGACCTCTCAGCAGAGACAGATCCCGCGTGGAGGCCGATTGCCTCGGTATCTTAAGGCGCGACCACAGGTTGCGATTCCATGCGGGTGATTTCCGGTTCAGCCAAAGGAAGAAGATTAAAATCCGTCCCCGGCGATTCCACCCGTCCGATCACTGACCGGGTGAAGGTGGCGCTGTTCGACATCCTTGCTCCCGATTTACGGGACTGTCTGTTTCTAGACCTGTTTGCGGGAACCGGCGGGGTGGGGATCGAGGCGCTTTCCCGCGGTGCCCGGCGCGCTGTTTTTGTGGATATCGACCCTAAATCCGTACAGACGATTCGCGATAATTTGGAAATCACACGCCTAAACGGAAAGTCGTCCGTGATACGATCGGATTCATTTCACTACCTGGACCGGACGGAGCGCGAACCCTTCGATATAATTTATATCGCGCCTCCGCAATACAAAGGAATGTGGAGCCGGGCTTTACAGGCTATCGATCATCACGCCGGCTGGCTTTCGCCGGACGGGATTGCCGTCGTCCAGGTCGACCCCAAGGAATCCCGTGAGATTCCATTGGATACTCTAAAGGAGTTCGACCGGCGCCAGTATGGCAGCACGCTTTTGTGGTTTTTTGAAAAACCCGGTGAGTGACTTCCTTCTCTGGTTCCCCTTGCTAAGTCAATGACCGCCCATCCCGGCTCCGCCTGGCGTGCCATGGGCGTCCAGAATGGACACGGTATATGGGGTTTCACCATGGGTTTTTGGTAGAATACCTTTCCAAGCAATTGGTCCGGCGGAAATACCGTATCCGTTGGATAGACCGGGGTTCACTGCAGTCGTCCAGCTTCCCTCCCATGCACACTCTCTTACGAAAGTTAACTCACCCGTTGGCAGCCCTCCTGCTGACCCTGTTGTTGCTTTCCGGCTGCCGGAATAATTCCTCTCCGGAAGCCGCCGGCGGTGTCGCGGCATTTCCATCCAATCGACAGGGAACATCACTCCAGACCGGGGGGATTCCCAGCACACAATCCGCGTTGGGCGATACCGCCCCGACGTTCGATGGGTCGGGCACGCCGCCATCGGCCGTCGCTACATATTCCGCCGGTTACTCTTCGCCGACGACCGAGGTGGACTGGCGATATGTCCCCGTAATGCCCGAAATCGGGCAGCATGTGATGGATATTTTCCACGATGGTCAGGGGCAAGGGCGCAATCCGCATAATTTTTCGGTCATCGGCGATTGCCAGGCAATCCCATTGGTGTTCCTTGGGCCTTTCGAACGAGGCGAGCAGCAATTGGACAGTTCGGAAAGCTATCTTTGGAATGCCATCCGCCAATACCAAGGATCCTTTTCGCGCACAGGGATGGCCGTGCGGGGCGGGTTCAATGCCGCGTCAATTTTCAGCCCGCTGCAAGCCGATCCCCACTACTGTCTGTCCGGCGAGACCCCGTTGACTTGTGAGTATCGCCTTCATAATCCCGCTATTGTGTTTATTACGCTGGAAACCTGGTTGGACCCGAAAACCATTGACCGTTATGAGGCCTATCTTCGGCAAATCCTGGATTATGTAATTAAAAATGGGTCCGTTCCGATTCTCATGACCAAGGCCGATATGGCGGAAATGGGGAATGGTATCCCCATTATCAATCCCGCCATCGTTCGGGTGGCCCGGGATTATGACGTGCCCTTGATCAACTTCTGGCGATCCGCTCAAAACCTTGAGAACGGCGGAATTGACCCGAACCGCGAAGGATTTCATTTAAGCCCGGAAGGATTTGAACTCAAGAATATCCTGGCCCTTCGGACTCTGTATAAGCTGTGGACCCAGGTTGAAAAAGAGGATGAGAACCACGACCCCACGAAGCGTCCAGGGACTCCGACCGTCACCCCGACCCTCACTACCATTCCCACGACCCCAGATGGTTTGCCCATCACGATTCCGGATTGCACCGGCGGCTGTATCTACATGGGAACAGCCATTGCACGCGACGGCGTAGTGATTTCCCATGGGATTCTGGCTTTTAACCTCCTGACCAGGGAGTTAACGCAGATGCTGGGGGAAGGCTTTGACCTGCAAGACGTAAGCGAGGACGGGCGGCGGATACTGGTGAATAATGCAAACAACCTTTACGAAATCGGTCTGGGCGACAAATCAATCCGCCTGATCAGCGATTCGTTTTTCGCGTTTGGAAAACAAGATGCCTATTGGAACGCGGATGACAGCCGGGTGGTTTTCCTCGACCGGGATCGTCCCATTCGAACGGAAACGGGTGATGCCTTCAATCTTTTTCCTTCCGCCCGCGACGGAGAAATTTATTTTGAAAGCGGTTCCTGTACGGGCAAGGCGAATTGCCAATCCGGAGGGGTATACCGCCTCGATTCATACCAAAACATTGTACGTATGGATTCCTACTCCCAAATGGTTTTTTCCCGGAATGGGGAATGGACGGCATTCCTGAATCCCTCTGCGGCGACGAAGGATAATTATTTCCATATCCCGTATCTGCTGCTGGAAGAAGTGGAACAGGGGGCCAAGAGCCGGAAGGAAATCTATTTTCCGAGCGAGAAGGGATTTATGGTAAATCCTGATATACGGGATTTTGCGTTCTCACCGGAAAATGACAAGCTCTTCATCCTTTTCGATGTTTACAGCGATTATTATGAGCGATCACTGCGACTACAAACATATGTTTATGACCTTCCGACACGAATTCTATCTTACTTTGGAGAGGTTACCGGTGCCAGCGGTTCGCAAAATCCGCATGTGGTCTGGGCGCCGCACGAAAATAAAATCCTTCTCTTCCTGACCGACCTTAATCCCAATGGACACTATTCGCTGAGTGTATACGAGGCCAACGTGGAGAAGGAGCAGGGTGTGAAGCCTTTTGCGGCGGAGATCATGACCAGCGGTGATTATCTTTATCTAACCAATCTGTTCTGGCGGTAGGCATTCCGGCGCTCAATGGTTTCCTCAGAACCATTGAGGATGTCATCCTGCTACTCAGCATGACAATCATTGGGATCCATTATGAAGTAAAAGCTAAAGGCCGTTCTAAAGAACGGCCTTTAGCGAGATGTCTACATTCCGGAATGCGGGTTAATCCGCAAGATCCTTGACGGCGCTGGCATCCTCCGCGCCTACGGCGCCGAAATCAGACAGCGATTTGTGAATGGCGACCGGCTTGATGATTTTTTCCATTATGCTGCGGGTGTCATTTACCTGTAGTTGATCGAAAAGGAAACCGAATTTCTTCTCCCAAGCCGCGTTTAGCGCTTTACGATTTTCGGCGGGCATGTTCCAAAAGGCTTTCTTGAATGGTCCCACCGCTTTCTTGCGGGATTTATATAGGAACTGTTCCTCGGTGTCTTTCTCCTTGCGCTCATCCGCGCAATTCTTCATAACCCATGCGTTGACTTCCGCGTGCAGATCCGAAGGTGCATGCTCGAAGGCGATGTTCTGGAAATTCGTCGCCAGGTGCACCTCGCAGGTTTCGTTCTCGGGGAATTTTTGGAAGGCGGTTTCCGGGAGAGTGGACGCGCCGTGCTGAACCGCGCCGCCCAGACCGTAATCCTTGCGCGAGATGAGCGAAAGTTTCTTAAGCGTCTCGAAGTCGACCGCCACCTGGGCGATGGTTCCATCGGGCAGGACCACGCCGCCATGCGACGTTCCGGTCTGCAGGCTGATCTTGCTCAACCCGACCGCCTTGGGGTCCATGCGCTTCAATTCCTCGTCATACAATTCGAGGAAGGCCCGCAACTCCTCTTCCGTGCTGTTGTGGCCGCCGACTTCCCCGATCTCGCCGCCGACGGATATCTGCATTCCGGTCGGTTGATGCGAGCGGATGAAAGCGGTGAAATCCGCGCACAATTTGCTGTTAACCGCCTGTTGCTCGCGGATCGTGGTTTTGGTCAGGTCCACGGTGGTCGAAGTATCGATATCGATATTGTAAAAACCCGCCGCGACCGCCTCCCGGATGAGGTCTTCAATGGCTTTGACCTCGGGCTTCGGATTGGCGGTATATTTCTTGACCGACACCTGGAAATGATCGCCTTGGATGAATACCGGCCCCTTCCAGCCTTCGGCGATTGCCGCGGCGAGGATCGAGGAGGTATATTCGGATGGCCGCTGGTCGGTGTAGGTCATTTCCGAACGGGCGATCTCGAAAATTAGCGGGCCGACCTGCCGGCTCAGGGCCGCGCGGAAAGCCGCCCGCGCGGAATCAAACCCCATCACACGCAGGTTCATCGCCGGGACGGTGAAGGGCTTGGCTATCTCGCCCTTGCCGCGGGCGATGTATAGATCGTTGATCGAGGATGGGAAAACGCCCAACGCCAGCGCGGTTTCCCAGATCAGCCAGCGCGCCGGGTTACGCTCGGCGTCCGTCCCAAGGGCGGATGCGCGGGCAAGCGGCTCCGCCTGCGCCGCGACCCTGGCGGTGTCGCGCACGGCGAGGGTGCCATTCTTGCCGATGGAAGCGGCATCCCCATAGTATTTCTTAACAATTTGCTGCGGACTTACAGACATCTTTACCTCCAACGGAATTGGAAATCGTTTTGGGATATGAAAACGTCGGTGTCAGATTATACCGCAGGGTTGTCCTTCAATCCTCCAGCAGCCCGTGCTGCGCGAGAAGTATCCTGTTGGCAAGGATTTCATCCGTCGGCCCATCGCCCGCGATATGCCCCGAATCCAGGATCAGGGTTCGCCCGCAGATTTTGCGCACAAGGGCGAGATCGTGCGTCGCCACCAGCATCGTTTGCTTCAATTCGCCTAATAAATGGATGAAGTTACGGCGCGCCTGAGGATCCAGCCCGGCGGAGGGCTCATCCAGAATCAGAATCTCGGGGTTCATCGAGAGAACGGTGGCGATGGCGATCCGCTTTTTCTCCCCAACGCTCAAATGGTGCGAGACCCGGTGGGTGTAGGCCTCCATATGAACGGCGGCCAGCGCATCCCGAACCCGCTCCCGGATTTCTTCCGGCGAGCAGCCCTGGTAAATAGGGCCAAAGGCAACATCGTCAAATACCGTCGGCGAAAATAATTGGTCATCCGGATTTTGGAACACCAGCCCAACCGCCCTCCGAACGGCCCGCAGCGTTGCCTCCCCAAGTTCCATCCCGCACAACCGGATCGTCCCGGATTCCGCGCGCAGGATGCCGTTGAGATGCAGCATAAGCGTGGATTTGCCGGCGCCATTGGGACCCACCAGCCCAATTCGTTCCCCGGCTTCAATATGAAAAGTAATATCATCCAAAACGGCAGGCCGGTTCGGATAACGGAAAGTCAGATGTTCCACATCGATCGTATGATGCATGACGGTAACCTCTAACGGATCAAAATTGCGAGCAGAAGAATCATCACCATCCATGTTCCGCCCGCTGTAAGCACTGTATATTGCCCGGGGGTGAGCGGCGGTGCGGGCAGGGCCCGGGTTTCACCGTCATAACCGCGGGCCAGCATTGCGGCGTACACTCTGTCGGCTCGGTCAAATCCCCGGATGAAAAGCGACCCGGCCATGCCGCCGGTGACGCGTGCGCGCCAGAGGACGCCGCCTCCGGGACGACGGCCGGGTTCGATGCCGCTGCGCGAGTCACGCGCCCGCATCAGGCGGATGGCTTCATCTGCGAGGACGAACAGGTAGCGCCACATCAACCCGATCACCGAGACAAGCAGCTGCGGTACGTGGAAGGCGCGCAATGCCAGCAGGAGATCCGGAAAGGGGGTGGTGGCGGAAAGCAGCAACGCCGCCTGGACGGAAATCCAGGATTTTCCGGCAATGGCGAGAAAGCGCAGGAAACCCTCCGCCGTTGGAGAGAGCATCCACGGGCCGAGAGGTATGGAAATCCAAGGAACGCCATCCGTGGTAAAGACCAGCGGCAACGCGGCAAGCGCGAAGGGCAGGGCAATGACGCTTCGACGAAGAATCTTCAGTAGCGGAATACCGGAAAGAATGATGGCTGCCAGGCTGGTGGCGAAATATAAAACAAGCGCCGCCCAGGCGCCGACGGGCGCGAGGGCGACGCAAAGGATGAAGACCAGCACGAGTGCCAGTTTTATCCGTGAATCACACGCATGGACCGGGCTTGCGCCCGAAAAATACGGGTCGAAAAGATGAGCATGCATAGCATCATTATTTTACCTTTGAACCGGTAGATGGGCATCACCCGGAAGTTGGTGTCTTTCGAATCCGGGAAACCAGAAACGCCGCGCCGAGCACGATCACAACTCCCATCACGCCGGCCAAAATCGTAGCCAGCGCCCCATTCGATATTCCGGGCACAACATAATCCGGAAGAATTGTATAAAACGGCCCCTGCGCCGCGCCGAGAAAACCCGTCTGTTCAGCAACCCACTCCAATCCGTCCGGATGGGCGGATGCCAACGGAGAAAGAATCGCCAAGAGAACCGCTATCATCAGTCCACCGACCCATACCAAAGAGGATTCCGTTTTTTCCGGACCCTTCCCGCTGACTAATCCGGGGCGGACCGCCATCAGGAAGCTCAGCGCCCCGAGGGTGATTACTCCTTCTCCCAACCCGATGAGCGCGTGGATTCCGCCCATTGCCGGGATGGAGATGTTCGCCGGGGAAGTACCCGATAGCGCCAGTTGCAGCGCGGCAACCAAAGCGGCGATTTCAATCGAGGACCAGGCGGCGAGGAATCCGGCAAGCAATCGGCTCCACCGGGCCTCCGGTGTCAGGCGGCAAACAAGGCGGTAAACGCCCCATGCGACGAACACGCCGATGATGCCCATGTTGAAAATGTTCGCGCCGAGAGCCAGCAACCCGCCGTCTTGGAAGATCAGCGCCTGGACCGAAACAACGCAGGTCATGACCAACAACGCCGGCCATGGGCCGAGCAGGATCACCGCGAGGGCGGCGCCAAGCAGGTGGCCGGAGGTTCCGCCGGCCACAGAAAAATTCAGCATTTGACCGGCGAAAATGACCGCTGCGAGGACACCCATCAGCGGCACTTGACGTTCAGTCAATTCCACGCGTACGCGGGAAAGTGCATAGGCTACGGCGATGATCGTGACCCCCCAAAAAAATAGCGCCACGAGCGGGGAAAGGAATCCATCGGGGATATGCATGGCTGTGGTGGTCAACCAAACCAGCACCAAACCGGATCCGAGCAGAAGGGGGCGGTGACTCCGACACACTGACTGCAAAGCATTCCGAAACATCCATTCCTCCTTGGCCTGGGGGCCTATTTCATTTGGTCCATCTATCTTAAAATTCTCCGGTCCTCCCGGAGGAACACCGAGGGCATAATCCTTGAAAGGAAAGGTGATCATTGTCGATGATAAATCGATGTTCTTTGCGGATCATGACGCGCAGCCGATCGATTAATTTATTGTTGAGTCCTTCCTCCTTCCCGCAGATCCGGCATACAAGATGGTGATGCGGCTGCAGGCTGGCAATCTCGAATTTTCTCGCTTTCCCGCTTCCGGAGGCGGTTACCAGACGCATCTTTTGAAGGAATAACAAATTCCGGTAGACCGTCGCCCGGTTGAGGGTGGGGGATCTCTTCTCCAGGCGGGTGATAATTTCCTCGACCCGTACGCGGCGTCCGGCGTCGCAGATTACATCCAGAATGGCCTTACGCTGCGGGGTGACGCGGTATCCGCTGCGGCGCATTTTTCGCGGGTAATCCAACAGGTTATGGGTCATGAGAAATCCGTATTTGTTATTGCGATTATTTGCAATAGTGATTTTACCAGAAAATCTAATCTCGGGCTTGGAATGTCACTTCGAGGCCTTTTACGAAGAATGGGGAATCAGTGGTAATTGGAATAGGTGGACTCAGGGAAACCGTTGCCGATTCCTCTAGGCCGAAGCGCGGCCTTTCGGATTGACCCGCACAGGACGTCATTCCGAGGGGTGGTTTTCCCCGAGGGAACGTTAACCAATGGATTGGATTGGTTGGGCTTAGGAAAAGTAGTTACCGATCCCGCGCCGAAGGCGCGGGATGTCATTGGATAAGTTAAGGTGGGTTTGGATGAAGGAGTAACCGATTCCTCGGCGCCGCAGAACGGCGCCTCGGAATGACCCTATCCGGTCATCTTCGCGCCGCATTTCGGGCAGTGGCGAGCTCCCGCGGGCGGAACGAATCCGCATTTACCGCAGGCTTTCGGCTGGACGGTTCCCAACGGGCCGCCGCAGGCCGGGCAGGTGGGTTCCCCCACAGGCACGGCGGCGCCGCAGTAGGCACATTCCATCCGGCGCAACCGTTCGCTGATTTGATGGCTTGCACCCGCAGCTTCGGCGGTTCGCTGAACCGTCTTCCAGATTGTGTCGGCCAGCTGAATAGAGGTAATATCCTGTGCAAGATCATCCAACCGGCCCAACATTCTAATCGGATTCTTTAACGCGGTCAGTGCCGTCAGCGCCGTCTGCCCCATGCTCGCCGC
Source organism: Anaerolineales bacterium (assembly GCA_034430775.1). GTDB lineage: Bacteria > Chloroflexota > Anaerolineae > Anaerolineales > RBG-16-64-43 > JAFGKK01. The sequence continues at coordinate 83,040 of DAOUDU010000248.1, forward strand.
CACACCGAACCATTGCTGGTCTCCGAGTTGGACCATGACGCCGTCCTCAATTTTTTCAAGAACGATCGTCATCGCCGTTTGTCCGCCTGACTCGCGGAAAGTGCGGCTGGCAACCTGCACGACGATTCGATCCTCCCCGCCAATCATCTGGGCTTGCATGTTCCCCTGATCGAATTCGGCAACCAGCGCCCGGCCGATATCCGCCGGCGTGATGTTGCCATGAAAAGTCTTCTTTTCCATGCTGGCTTTCTCCTTCTCTTAAGCCAATACCTGACCGATAAACTCTCTGGCGCCCCGTAAAAAAACATCACCCGCCATGGGGCGTTTCCCGGCCGGTTGGATTTGTCTAAGGATGATTATTCCGTCGGCGGTGCGAACCGCAGGAAACAGGCCGTAAGGTAAAACCGTCCCCGGTTCCTGTCCGCCCTGGAAGGATTCCAATTCAACCTCCAGGATCTTAAGCGGATGCCCCTTCCACAGAATAAAGGTTCCAGGCCATGGATGAAAGGCCCGCACCTTCCGCGATACCTGTTCCGAAGACTGGCGGAAATCCAGCCGACCTTCCTCCTTCATAAGCCGAGGTGCATACGTTGCGCATGAATTATCCTGGGTCACGGCGGCCAGCCCTTCACGAATATATACGGGGAAAAAGGTCTGTAGGGTTTCCGCGGCCAGCGCGGACAGATTGCGGCTGAGACTTGCGGCAGTATCTTCTGGATGAATGGCTATTTTTTGCTGGGCCAGAATTGCACCCGTATCCAGGCCTTCATCCATCTTCATAAGAGTGATGCCGGTCTCCGCATCGCCCGCCAGTATGGCCGCCGGGATGGGCGCGGCGCCGCGGTGGCGCGGGAGCAGCGATGCATGCAGGTTGAGGCAGCCCCGTCCCGGAAGGGAGAGAACTTCCGGACGCAGGATTTTTCCAAATGCCGTCACAACGATCACATCCGGCTGCCAGGAGCGCAACCGGTCCATCACTTCAGGCAGACGCATCGTCTCCGGCTGAATAACCGACAGGCCGAGTTTTTCAGCCAGCACCTTCACCGGCGGCGGCATCAAGGTCCGCCCTCTCCCGGCCGGCCGGTCAGGTTGTGTAACGACTCCGACAATTTCGCTCAGACTCGCCAGAGCCGTTAGGGCCGGTAATGCAAATTCAGGGGAGCCCATGAAAATGGAGCGCATGATCTCAATTTTATCATCGCGCGGATACGCCGAATTGGTTCCCGGTTGCATTCGGTGCCATATCCCTTTATAATCGGCACATCCGAAACAGATCGCATTCCAACCCTATTTGGGACATCCACATAAGGAGGAACACATGACAGGACAGGCTGGACCGGAAGTAACAAGCGACGATAAATTGTGGGCGTTGCTGACGTACGTTTTCACGCCCCTCGTACCGATCATCATCCTTCTAATGGAAGATAAAAAGAACCGCCCATTCCTCAAGGCACACAACGCACAGGCATTGGTTTGGGGCATCTTCAACCTCGTCGGCGGCACCATCCTGAGCGGCGTGCTGTTCTTCTGCTTCGGCCTGCCGTCGATTATCATCTGGGGCATCGGTGTGTACTGGGGATTCCAGGCCTACAACGGCAAGTTGGTGGAAATCCCGCTCGTCACCAAGTTCTGCAAAGATCAGGGTTGGGCGTAAGCCTATCTCACCGCGTCAAATGGAAGGCAAGATAAAAGCCCGCAGACGCGGGTTTTTATCTTGCCTTCTTCCGGATTGGAGGGGGATCCAATAAATCACATCGGGTATTCAGCGACAAACCATCCAGTCATTTTCCCTTCCGGGCCGACGGTATTCCCGCACGGTTCTATCTTGAAAATATGACGGAGAGAAATTCATGGATCCAGCAGTTCCTCCGCAGAAACCGGACCGGCTCACTGCCATTGCGGTCATGACGCTGGTTAGCGGAATTCTTAACATTTTTTGGAGTATCGGCCTGTTCCTTGCCATCGCCGCCATCGGCGTGGGCACTTTCCTCATTGGCTGCATCTGTCTTCCACTCGGTTTTTATCCATTGGCGCTGGGAATCCTCGAAATCATCTATGCCGTAAAATTGCTCAGGAATCCGATATCTCCGGAACTGAAACCCGCATATATCCTCGCTGTCCTGGAGATCATCGACACGTTGTTCGGCAATGTAATTGCATTGATCACCGGGGTAGTGGCGCTGATTCTGTATAACGATGTCGCGGTCCGCCGGCATTTCGGTGAAACATGATCACGCGGAGGAACATCCTGGCATGACGCCGATTCGAAAACGATGGGAGATTCCGCCGGAGCCGGATGCCTCTGTATACCGCAATCTGGCATCGATCCCGAAACCGATTGTGCGCGCGCTGTACCACCGCGGCATTACCGACGCGGAATCGGCGCGCATTTTCTTCCAAAACGATGCCGTCCCGCTGGCGGATCCCTTCCTCTTCGCGGATATGCCGAAGGCCGCTGAACGCGTTCTGCGGGCGGCCCGCTCGGATGAACGGATTGTCGTCTACGGGGATTACGACACCGACGGGGTTACCGCCACCGCGATGCTGGTGGATTTTCTTGAGTCGATCGGAGCTTCCGTATCATCCTACATTCCCAGCCGGTTTGAAGAAGGCTATGGACTGAACCAGCCGGCACTGGAGGAATTAGCCGCGCAGGGAGCGAAACTTATCATCACGGTCGATTGCGGTGCCCGGTCCGTGGATGAAGCGGAATTCGCCTTGGAGAGAAAAATTGATCTCATCATCACCGATCATCATGCCCCGGGCGCGGAAGAACCTCCCGCATTTGCCTTTCTCAATCCGAAACGGAGCGGCTGCATCTACCCGGGAAAAAATCTCTCCGGTGTTGGGGTGGCGTTCCGGCTCGTCCAGGCATTAATCCAGCGGATGGGCGATACCGACCGCCTGCTTCCCGATCGCTATCTGGATCTGGTCGCTATCGGCACGGTGGCCGATATGGTTCCATTGATCGGTGAAAACAGGGCTCTAGTGCAGGGGGGATTGAAGGCGTTGAATGATGCCGAGCATTTTCCACTGCGGATAGGCCTGCAGCAATTGCTGGACGTGGCGGGTTTGGCGCGCGGAAAAATCACCGCCCAGGGAATTGGGTTCATCCTTGGCCCGCGATTGAACGCCTCCGGACGGATGGATACGGCGGGTACGGCGTTGGACCTACTGCTTGCCCGAGATCCGGCGCAGGCCAAGGCGCTTGCCTTGCGGTTGGATTCCCAGAATCGGAAGAGACAATCCCTGACCAAATCGACCGTCCTCGAAGCCCGAGCCCAAAATGCGCTGGCAGCGGACTGGAATCCCGACTCACCCCCGTTCTTCATCATGGTGGAGAAGGAAGGATTTAATCCCGGCGTGATCGGCCTGGCGGCCTCGAAATTGATGGAAGAGTATTACCGTCCGGTGGCGGTGGTCACGATCGATGGCGACACGGCGCGCGGATCGATCCGCAGCATCCCGGAATTCCACATTACCGAAGCCCTGGATTCCTGCCGAGACCTTCTTGACCGTTATGGCGGGCATGCCGCCGCCGCCGGTTTCACCCTGCCGGTCGGCCGGCTGACGGCATTGGGCGAACGGCTGGGAAAATTGGCGGAGGGGGCGCTGCGCGGCCAACATCTGAGCCCGGTGCTTTCCGTTGATTCCGAGGTGCGCATTTCGGAGCTTTCCTGGGATCTCCATCGCTGGATTACCCGCCTCGAACCCTGCGGACAGGGAAATCCGGCGCCGGTCTTTTTCACGCGCGGTGCGCAAATCCGATCCAAGCGTTGTGTCGGGAAGGACAGCTCGCACCTGAAATTAACCCTGAGCGACGGGCGGACAAACATCGACGCCATCGCATTCGGTTTCGGGCACATGGAAAAATCTCTTTTGGAAACGGTGGATATCGCCTTTTCCCTCGAGGAGAATGATTATTATGGAAAACAACTGCAAATGCGCGTAGTGGATCTTCAGGGGGAACTCGGTCCGGCAAGATAACAAATGACTGCCCGCGGCGGATTCGCAGGCAGGGCAAAAACTTCAATCCATAAAACGGTATTTTATAAGAGCCCACACCGCGGCAAACGCATCCGCCATCCCGATCTTCTTTCCTTCGTCATATTCCCGGGGGTTGAATGAAATCGGTATCTCGAATACGCGGGCTTTCCGCTTCAAGATTTTGGCGGTGATTTCCGGTTCAAAATCAAACCGGTTGGCGCGGAGAGGAATGCTCTTCAATAAATCAGCCCTGAATACCTTATACCCTGTTTCCATATCCGACAGGATGCTGTTGTAGAGTAAATTCGTGGCAAAGGTCAATAACTGATTGGCCACCATGTGCCAGAACATCGTCACACGGTGTTTGGATCCGAGAAACCGCGATCCATAGACGACGTCCGCTTGCCCGCATTCGATCGGCTCCAACAGAGCGGGATACTCAGCCGGGTTGTATTCCAGGTCTGCATCCTGGACCAGGATCACTTCTCCGCCGGCTTTTTGGAAACCGGTCCGCAACGCCGCCCCTTTGCCCAGGTTCTTCTCATGAAATACGACCTTCACCGCGGGCGGGGAAGCCATCGTGCGCAGTAATTCGCGGGTTCCGTCGGTCGAGCCGTCATCAACGAGGATGATTTCATCCGCCCGGCCGGTGTTTTTCACCCTGCGCAGGATTTCCTCAATGGTGTTCTTTTCGTTATAGACGGGAATCACCACACTGAGTTTCATCGACGGGAGTATACCGGTTCTACGTATGTTGGGCAACCCGGATACCCCGTGCTATAATTTACGGGGAACAGGAAAAAATCATCCCCGGCCCCCTGTTTTCGGAGGTGTCATTTGGCCAATCCCGTAACCGCCGCGCGACCCGTCGAGACGGGCCCCCGCTTTACACCGACCGTCATCACCCGCGTCGAAGATACTGGCCTCTCCTCACTCTGGCTCCAGGACCTTGCGTTAAAGATCTTCTATTTCCGGGGCTATCTCACCGGATTCCGGGTGGCCGACCTGATGGCGCTTCCCTTCACGGGAATCGTCGATCAGATCGTTGAGACGCTAAAGCGGGAAAAAATGATCGAGGTGAAATCCCAAACCGGAATCGGCGATGGCGCGTATCAGTACGCCATCACCGGGCAGGGGATGGTGCGTGCGCGCGAAGCGCTGGACCGCAGCCAATATGCCGGCTCGGCGCCCGTCCCGCTCGCGGATTACAACGCGGCGATTCGGAAACAGGCTCGGTCGCGTCCGGCGGTGAATGCCCGGATAATGCATCAATGCCTGCAAGCTCTGACGCTTTCGGAGACTACTTTTTCCCGGATCGGTCCTGCGGTTAACTCCGGCACATCCATATTTCTATATGGCCCTCCCGGTAACGGGAAGACCACCATGGCCCGCGCCATCGGCGACTTGATCCTGCAGGAGCAAATGTACATTCCCTTTGCCCTGGACGTGGAAGGGCATGTCGTGAAGCTATACGATTCCGTAAACCATCAACTCGTTCCCGAGGAAGATGCTTCCACCAGCCAAACGACCAGCAACGTTCAGAGAAGCGCCAGCAAACGGGATCCGCGCTGGGTACGGATCCGCAGGCCATTCATCATGGTGGGCGGCGAACTGACCCTGGCAGGATTAGATCTGGTATTCAACGACGTGCAGAAATACTACGAGGCGCCGTTCCAGGTGAAGGCCAACGGCGGGATTTTATTAATTGACGATTTTGGCCGACAACAGGTCCGTCCCCGGGATCTGCTGAACCGGTGGATTGTGCCGTTGGAAAATCGGATCGACTACCTCACGCTGCATACGGGTCAGAAAATAGAGATACCGTTTGACGTGATGGTGGTTTTCTCAACCAACCTCCCGCCCAAAGACCTGGTTGACGAAGCTTTCCTGCGCCGCCTGCGGCACAAGATCGAGGTGGTAGACCCCACTTTCGACGAGTATCGCGAGATTTTCAAACACGTGGCGGAATCCAAGGGCGTCGTGTACAACGAGCAGGCGCTGGCGTACCTAATCCAGGAGTATTACATTAAAACCAACCGCAAACCCCGGGCTTCGCACCCGCGCGATTTGTGCGACCAAATCCTCGACATCGGGCGCTATATGGGAAGCGAAGCCACGATGACCAAGGACCTGATTGATCGCGCGGCGCTATCGTATTTTGTCGAGCTCTAACCCGGCAAACCCGGCCACCGGCCCTCGCTTCTATTGACCGGGCGGTTCCATCAGGGAATCTTCTTCTTCCGCCGGCGGGATTCTTCCCCGCCGGTTTTTCATATCATGGCCGCCGGTATGCAAAGTACGGGATTTCTTGAATCCGTATAGCGATTTTCTTATAATGGAAGCTGTTCTTATCCTTCATAAGGAAGGGCATCATGGCTATTCCCTTGGGCCTTTGGAGTTCCGGAAAACGCGCCATCCTCGTTGGTATTCTCGTCACCGTGATCCTTGTTGCCACCGCCGGAAATATCGGGCTCACATCGGGCGAACCCGCATCCATCGCGGCGTCTCAAACATACAACGGGTGGTTTAACCGGTTGGTATTTGGACCGCACGGTGTATTGAACCGCAGTGTTATAGATGCGTCCTGGTCGGTCAGCAACGAGTATCCACCCTTCGATAAAATCCTCAGCGGGGTGGTGTGGGGACTGACCAATGATCTTTTATCTGATCTGCTGGCGCACCGGCTGGGCAATATGCTGCTGTTTGGTGTGGCGGCCGCGTTCCTCTACCACATGATTGCGGACGAATTGGGAGATTGGTCGGCAATCGGAACCCTCGCGGCATTGCTGACCATGCCGCGATTTTTCTTTCATGCCCATCTGGCGGCTCTTGATGTACCCGCAGCCAGCATGATCGTCATCGTGACATATGTTTTTTGGCGCACAAAGGAAAGTGCCCGGTTTCGATATACAATTCTTCTGGGCCTGGTGTGGGGATTGGCCATCGCGACGAAGATCAACGCGGTCTTCGTACTGCCCACGCTGTTTTTATGGGCGCTGGTTTTCCGCCGAAAATTCTACCTTCTGCTGCGTTTGGCGCTGGGTACGCTGATCGGGTTAACGGTCTTCTGCGGCGTATGGCCGTGGTTGTATTACGACACCATCGCGAGGGTCGAGGCGTTTCTTGCTTTCCAAACGGCGTCACACTGGGAGATCCCGCAATATTATCTTCATAAGATTTTCCTTCTGACGCCCTGGCATTTTCCGTTTGTCATGATGGCGGCGGTTGTCCCGCTGGGCACATTCATCATCTCCGGATTGGGAGCCCTGCGCGGGTTTTTGCGACGCCGGGATCGTGCGTTTGTTTTCCTGCTTGCCTTTAATATGCTCGTGCCGCTTTTATTGGTGGCCTCCGGGCAGACCAGGGTCTATGACAACGAGCGGTTGTTCATGCCCGCCTTTCCGTTTCTGGCGGCACTGGCGGGAGGCGGATTCGGCTGGATCGTCAAATCCGCGGGCGCGTTCTTCGTGCGGTTCCGGATACCGAAATTCCTCACACCGATCGTGGTCTTCGCCGTGGCGTGTGTGGTCTGGATACCGCCCATCCTCAGCATGATCACCTTCGCTCCCTACTGGCTTTCCTATTACTCGGAAACGGTGGGAGGATTGCCTGGAGCCGCCAACCTCGGCTTGGAGACAACCTATTGGTGTGAAAGCTACCGCGAAGCCGTTCTCTACATCAACGCCAACGCCAAGCCTGGGGATACCATCTGGGCTCCGCCGTCGACGGTCGACGTACTTGTGTATTATCAGATGCAGGGCATCCTCCGGAAGGATGTTGTGCTGGCAAGTAGCACGACCCTCGAATCGGTTTTTGGTTCCGAAGCGATTGGAAATGGAGCCATAGCGGATTATACCGAAGCGGATTTCGTTCTCATCCAGCACCGGGAGGCGCTTTTATACGACCAAGCGGGCCAGCCCACATTGGTCCTTGCCTGGGCGTCGGCTCGTACACCGGCCTTCCGGGTGCAACGCGCGGGGACGCCGATCCTGGATGTCTACACCAATCCGTAAACCGAAAGCGGGCGGGGGCGGCGGACAGCGCGGCGCGGGGCGCGCGAACGTCTTGACATTGGAGACCCCAATTGTTTCTTGGGTTGCGATTTCTTAAAAGATGGTGCATACTTATCGCGTGGGATAACCTATGACGGAAATTGCGTTGCGCACGTACAACCAGGAGATTAAAGACCTCATCGAACATGGACATTTCGATGAGGCGATTGCCCATTGCCAGCATATCCTGGAGACGTTCCCCCGGCATATCGAGACATACCGGCTGCTCGGCAAGGCTTTCCTCGAGCAGGGCCGCCACGGTGATGCGGCGGATGTGTTCCAGCGGGTGCTTTCCGCCATCCCCGAAGACTGGTTATCCCATGTGGCAATGGCCATCGTCCGTGAGGATGAAAGCAACCTGGATATGGCCATCTGGCATATGGAACGGGCCTACGAGGTCAACCCCTCGAATCCCACGGTTCAGCAGGAAGTCCGCCGGTTGCGCGGCCGGCGGGATGGTGTAGAACCCCCCAAACTGCGCCTGACGCGATCTGCATTGGCGCGAATGTACATTAAGGGTGGTTTATATGGGCAGGCCATCGCCGAAATTCGCAGCGCCCTGAACGAGGATCCGGATCGGCCGGATTTACAGGTTCTGTTGGCGTCGGCCTTGTTCGATTCTGGAGCCGTCCAGGAAGCCGCCGATATCTGCACCACGATCTTGCAGAAATTGCCATATTGTCTGGAAGCCAACCGTGTCATGGGTATGGCGCTTCAGGCGTCAAACAAGCAGGAAGATGCGGACCAACTCTTCCAAAGAATAGAATCACTGGACCCGTACATTGATTTGGACATTCTTAAAAAGGAAAAACGGATTGCGGAGCTTCCGGGACAAACCGTCTCGCTCTCCCGACTGGAATATGAAGGCCAGGAAAAAACCGTCCGGACAAAGCAACCTTCATGGGCTTCTTCATTGGGCCTGAAGATAGAAGAGCCGCAGAAAGGTCCCGCTATTCCAGACTGGGTGGCCAATGCCTCCCAGCCGTCTGCCGCATTCCCGCCGGCGGCACAGCCTGCCGCTCCGGCCGCACCCACCGGTGACATTCCGGCCTGGCTCAATGAAGCGGCGTCTTCCGTAAATTCATCCGGTGCAGGGGGATCCATCTTTGGTACTCCGGTTGAACCGCCTCCATCCTCCGCACCGGAACCTATTGCGCGAACCGCAACGGGTGAGCTTCCGGATTGGATTCAGGCACAGGCGATGCCGGCCGAACAACCTGCTGCGGAAAAACCTTCCGGGCCGCTGCCGGATTGGCTTTCCGCCGCCACCATGCCCCCGCAAGAGGTATCCGCGGAACCCACCACCGGAAGCACGCTCCCGGATTGGATAAAAACCTCATCCCTGCCTCCGGAAAAACCCAAGGAAAAGATTTCCAATATCCCGGATTGGTTGTCGGCTCCTCCTCCGCCTGCGGTTGAAGGTCTGCCCTCTTCGTCCCTGCCGGAATGGACCCGGCCGGAAACCAAAACATCTCCCTTGGGTGTGGAACCGGATAATATCCCGGATTGGTTGAGTTCGTCTCAACCCACCAGCGCCAATCTGCCTCCGGAACCGGAATGGTTAAAGCAAGCACCCACCACGGCCCCGGGAGCCGATGCTATTCCGGAGTGGATGAAAAGCGCGGGTCAGGCTGAACCGCCTCCCGCCGCCGCTCAACCTGCCGAAAGCGTGCCCGATTGGTTGAAGGAGGATACGAGTTCCGCGTCGAAACCGGTCGAACTCGTTCCCGAATGGATGCGAACCGATTCTCCGTCATCCGGTCAAGCCGGTCCGGCCAAGCCGCCGCTGCAGGCCGCTCCGGACGAATCATTGCCGGAATGGATGCGGCCGGATCAGAACGAGGCACCGATTTCCTCTCCATCCTCCGAGCCGGTCCTTGCTGGAATAAAAAGGACTTCACCATTGGAAAAAGAGCCGTCTGGCGTTCAGGCTGCATCTACCGCAGTGCCGGAGGCAAATATTCCGGAATGGATGAATCCACCCGCTGATGCGCCGTCTGCCCCCACGATCCAGGCTGCGGAATCTACTGTTCCCGATTGGTTGACCCCTCCGCCAGCAGCCGCGATTGAAACGGCAGCACGTACTCCAGGAGCCCAACCAGAGGTGACCTCGAAGGATTTGATTAGTCCGCCCTCCGAACCGGCACCATTGGCGGGTGTGGAATCCGCGAAACCAGCGGATGCACCCGCGCCTGCCGAAATCGCCCCGGCATCGGACATGGTTTCTCCGGAGGCCGCCGAACCTGTCTCCGAGATCGAGCTTCCCGATTGGCTAAAAGCGGTTCCAGGGTCTGCACCGCCACCGGTGCAGACTCCGTCCCCGGCTTCCGCAGCAACCGCTGAGCCTCCGGAGGAGTCAATTCCGAAGAATGAATTGCCGGATTGGCTCAACGGTGGTCCTCCGAAAACACCATTTATAGCGGAAAAGGTTTCCCAACCCGCACCATCGACACCCCCCGTGCAAAAGATGGAGCCCACGCAACCGTCTGTACAAGCGAAGGACATGCCCGCAGCAGAACCGGGCCCGACACATGTTACGCCAACCGCAAGCGATGGGATCGACCTTCCCGATTGGCTTGTCACACAGCTTCATGGAAAACCGGCTGACACGTCGGCCGCGACACCACCGGCCGCAGAATCTCCGTCCTCAGAAACCGCCGCGCCGCTTCCGGATTGGTTAAAACCCTCGTCTACCGGATCGACGCCGGCTCCAGTCGTTGATTGGGAACAAGCGGCAAGCCAACCCGTCCCGCCAAGCCCGGTCGATGCCACCCGTCCTGCGACGGGCCTCTCCTCCAATGCATCGGCCGGTGGAGGCACGGAGGTCAATGGCGTATTAAAACCATCCGGCAGCGATACCGTTGCGCGTTGGCTGGATCGTCGGTTGAAGACCTCCACTTTAAGCTCCCTTGATGAATCGGCGTTGAAAGCCGGTGTAAAGCCATCCACTCCACCAACCGCCGGCCGCCAGGGAAGCAGCGCGACGCAACTACCGACTTGGCTGGATTCGCAAAAACCGGGCGGATCCGATACGGTTGTCCGATGGATGGATAAACGCGAAACAGGTTCTTTGCGAAAGGTCACGGCCTCCTTCTCAGCTGTTGGAAAAAGCGCCGTGCCCGCACCCCCTGAAAAATCGGCTCCCGTACCAGAAGCGTCACCGAAAGCCGCCGCACCGCCAGCGGGCCTCGAAGCAGAGGTCGCTGTTTCTCCGGACCAGAGCCCGGCGCAGCCGGTTTCGGAAACGGAGGCTCCCGTTTTTCCGAAGCCGAAAACGCCAACTGCGCCGAAACCGCCCGAAGTTGCAGTTTCCCGCCCGCCGGCCGAACCCGTGCTCCCGTCTGCAGCTCCGGTTCAGGCCGAGGATGATGAAGAGGGCGCCTTCGTTCCTCCTCCTGAATGGCTGCAAAAAGCGCTTGGGAGCGCCGTTGCAGAAGTTCCGCCGATTCCCAAGAAACAAACCGGTGGACTGCGGCCGGGGACCGTTTCATCGGTGGCTTCTTCGGCGCAAAAAAAACAAGCTGCTCCCATACCGGCGGCGGCGCCCGTTAAGCCATCAACCCCGGCTCCAGGGGAAAGTCCTCCGGCCGTCATCCGGCGGGAATCTCCGCCTGTGAATGAACCGCCTCCCGCTGCTTCGGCGAAACCCGGCGCATGGGTGCCGCTGGCACCTGCGCCTGCCGTGCCTGCGCCTGCGGCGAAGCCCGAGAAACCCGCGAAGAAATCTTCACGGAAGAAAACCCGCAAACTGACCGATATCGAAGCCGAAGCGCTCATCCGCGAGGCCCGTGTTTATTTGGAGACCGATCTGCAGAAAGCCACCGAGGTGTATCAGCAGGTAATCGACGATCCCTCCAGCGCGGAAGTCGTCGCCGGGGATCTCACGACGTATTTGGAGCAAGATCCGGCCTCTCCGCAGTTGTGGAATCTTCTCGGAGACGCCTGCAGCCGCGCCGGGCGCCTGCAAGACGCATACCGTGCTTATGCGGAAGCTTTGCGCAGAATGTAGTCCCGCCCGGTGTACAATCCGGTTTCACACGCCGCCCGATTGCGTTTACCCCTTGGAATCCGTTGAATTGAGGACTTGGTGACCATCCGCCGTCTGGTGATCGCCCTTGCATTTCTTGGAATCGTCTTTATGGCCATCCGGCCGATGATCGATACCGACACCTGGTGGCATCTACGCACCGGTCAATGGATACTGGAGAACCAAGCTGTGCCGGATGTCGACCAGTTTTCGCTGACTCGCAACGGGGAGCCCTGGTATTACCCGGGATGGCTGTCGGAAATCCTGATGGAAATGGTTTATTCCATCGGCGGGCTGGCCGGGCTCAACCTGTTATTTACGGGCGTGATCCTCCTCGCCTTCGTACTGGTGTTCCTGAGCATGAAGGGGAATCCTTTCGCGGTCGCGGGCGTCCTGGTGTTCGCCGCGGGAGCATCGGAAATTTATTGGAGCGCCCGGCCGCAGTTGTTTACATTCCTCTTCAGCGCCGGTTTTTACCTTGTCCTGCGAAAATTCCTGTGGGAGAAAAAAAACATCCTTTGGATCCTGCCACTGATCATGGTGTTCTGGGTGAATATTCATCCGGGGTTCGCGGTCGGTTTTATCCTGGTGGGGATCGCCTTAGTGGCGCAAGGGGTCAACGTTCTGGCCCGGCGGAAAGACCGACCTGAATCCGGCCGCAGGCTGTTATGGATTGCGGGAACCCTGCTGGCATGCCTGGCGGCTGCCTTCCTCAACCCGCGCGGTCCGGCCGTGCTTGCCTATCCCTTCCAAACAGTCTCTATTCACTTTCTGAAATATTTCATACAGGAATGGAAGGCGCCGGATTTCCATTATTTGGAAGCGCAGTTCTTTCTGATCCTCTTCATCCTGTCCTGGGTGGTGATTGCCTTCTCGCCCAGGAAATTTGAATCGGATGACTTCTTCTTCCTCGGAATCGTCGGGTATATGGGTTTCCTCGCTTGGCGCAATACCAATTTATTATCGATTATCGCTCCGGCAATCATTCTGTATTATGGTCAACCCCTTATCGAGCAGCTCTTCCCGGAATGGAACCCGGATCATGCGGTCTCGCGGGTTCAATCCGCCATCCACATCGGGTTGGTGACCGTACTCACGGCGGCAATTCTGATTTTCGGAGTATCCGTTCTTTCACCTGAATCCCTACAGGCTGCCGTCCGCCAACAGGTTCCCGTCGCCGCCGTCGACTATCTGGAGGCGCATCCGGTTCAAGGACCTCTCTTCAACGCATACAACTTTGGTTCCTATCTGCTTTGGAGGCTTCCGTCGATGCCAGTCTTCGTTGACGGACGGACCGATGTCTACGACGATGAGATCCTGGACCAATACCTCGCCGTTGTGCAGGGGAGGGATGGCTGGAAGGAAATCCTGGAGCGATGGCAGATCCGGGTGGTGTTCATCGAACCCTCCGCTCCGATATTACAGATTTTGCTTGCGAATGGATGGACGGTATATTACGAGGATGCCCAGGCAGTGATCCTCCTTCATCCTGCTTTCTAATCCCATCCCGACATGACGAAGCTACCCGCATCCCGGACCATACTCCTCGCGCTGCTCTTCCTAACCTCGCTGTCGGCCTCGCTTGGAGAGGCTTATTTCGTCCGCCAGCCCGGCTCGCTGGATGCGTGCTACTACTACAGCGGCGGAGCAACCATAGTCCGGGGGCTGGGCACGGATGAATTCTTCTTATGGAACTACCTGGACGAATCCGCCTCGATTCCCCATCCCGGGAACATGTATTGGATGCCGCTCACTTCGCTGGTTGCGGCAGCGGGGATGTTTCTGGCGGGAGAGGGGTTTGGACAAGCGCAAATCATTTTATTTATCCTCGCGACCGGTTTCCCCATACTGGTATATCTCGCCGGAATGAACCTAACTGGTTCATTCCGGGTGTCCATCCTGGCAGGATTCTTTTCAATCGCATCCGGGTTTTACACGGTGTACTGGTTGAATACGGAGAGTTTTCTCATCTTCGCATGGCTCGGCGGATTGATCCTGTGTTTATCCCCGCGGCTGAGTGGAGAATACCGATGGCCAAATGCTTTGGCGATCGGCGGTCTTTGCGGATTGGCTCACCTTACCCGCGCCGATGGGATCCTGTTTCTGGCCCTCGCCGGATTTCTCGTTCTCGTGGAACGTTCCCTGGATGTTTTCGCACGCCTGCGGCGCCTCTTAGAGATCGGGGTGGGGTATTTTCTAGTCAGCGGGATCTGGTATGCACGCAATCTGGCAGTGTGGGGAAGCTTGTTCCCGCCAGGAGCAGGGAAAGCCGCCTGGCTGGTGGAATACAACGACCAGTTTAAATTTCCATCATCCTTCATTACGATGGAACGCTTTTTTTCCAGCGGCCTTACCACAATTCTGAACGCCCGGTGGGCTGCCCTCCAAGATAATCTTCTGACAACCCTTTTCGTCGTGGGATTGGTCTTTCTATTCCCGCTCATCGTATGGGGCATTGTTCGCCTTCGGCGAAAGCCGGAAATCCGGACGGCGCTGCTCTATTTTCTGCTGATCTTTTTCCTGATGACGATTGTCTATCCCTTCCAGGGATCGCGGGGGGGATTCCTTCACTCGGCCTCCGCGCTGTTGTGTGCCGTTTCAATTTCCGCCTCAGCCGGGCTTGACGACGCTGTTTCCCGCCTGATTCGATGGCGCCAATGGCAGCCTGAATCGGCAAGAACTGTGCTTGGCACTGGAATGGCGGCATTGGCGCTGCTCGCCAGTGGGGCGGTTTTTTTCGCCAGGGTGGTGGGTTCCGATCCGGGAAATCCGGCCTGGTCGCGATTGAACATCGAATACGAACGGGGGGTTGCGCAATTAGGGCCGGGATTGCCCGAAACGACCCGCTTCATGGTGAATAATCCGCCGTGCTTTCATGTCCAGACCGGCTTTCAGGCGGTACCGGTCACAGCTGGCAGCCCCGACATGCTGGTTGAAGCAGCCGATCATTATGACGTTCCCTATATAATTCTTGATTCCAACGTACCGGACGGCCTGCGTGCGTTGTACCTCGGCGAAATCTCACATCCTCGGCTGAAAAGCATCTTTTCCGAGGAATACGACGGGGTTCTGTATATCTGGTATGAAGTGCTTCCTCCGAATCCGGAAGAGGCATCATGAAAAAAACAATTCCCTTCTTAGGATGGCTTTTGCTCTGGTTGACGGGACCGCTGGTGTTTCTACTCGCAGCCTGGAGCAGCGGTATTGAGGGCTTTCCGCTCGATGACGCCTGGATTCACCAGACCTATGCCCGGTCGCTCGCAAACGGGCTGGGATGGACCTACGCCGGCGGGATGCCATCGGCCGGGTCCACCTCTCCCTTGTGGACCGCCCTGCAAATCCCGGCTTTTTGGCTGCAGATTCCATCCATCCTCTGGAGTTGCGGGATGGGAGTGGCGCTTCTGCTTGCCAACGCCGTATTGATCATGCTCTGGATCCGGAGGCTGGATAAAAAAGCATCATGGGTTGCACTTTTCTTTTGCCTGGGAGAGTGGCATTTGATTTGGGCTGCGGTATCAGGAATGGAAACAATCCTTTATTGTGCATGGACGGCTTTAATTTTCCTTCTTATCTTTCCGTTCACTCCGTTCAATCCACAGAAACCTCCGACGTCCGCCGTATTTTTTGGCCTCGGATTTATCGCCGGTGTGGGCATCTGGATACGCCCTGAAGCCGTCCTGCTTTCAGGGTTGGCGCTTCTGGCGGTATTGATCCAATTGCGGCCGGCATCCTTGCCCCGTATCGGCGGGTTTTTGCTTGGATTGATTGCACCTGTATTGTTTTATTTTTTCTTTACGTACGGGCTGAACGGGCATCTCTTGCCGAATACTTTTTTTGTAAAGACCACGGAATATGCGGAGCTGACCTCGGCCGGCTTGTTCTCACGGTTATTGCAGGCTTGGTTGCCTCTCTTGGCTGGTCCGTTCGCCGTTCTCATTCTTTTTATTCCGGCTGCTCTCATTTCGATTGTCCGCGAGCGCAAATGGGTTTGGACTCTGCCGTTGCTCTGGGCTCTGGCCCACCTGACCCTATACGCCATCCAGTTGCCCGCCACCTACCAGCACGGCCGCTACTTCATCCCCATCCTCCCCGTGCTGATGGGATACGGCGTCTACGGTTTTTCCCGCCACCGGGCGGAATGGGATTCCAAAACTGTTTTCCGGGTCGTCTCCCACGCCCTATGGGCAAGCGCAATCCTCCTGACCTTTATTTTTATATGGATCGGCGCCATGCAGTATTCCCGTGACGTCGGGGTGATCGAAGCGGAGATGGTCGCGGTGGCGAAATGGATCCGGGGAAACACCCCGTCCGATACGATTGTGGCCGCCCACGACATCGGCGCGCTTGGATTCTTCGGCGAGCGGCGGATAATCGACTTGGGAGGTGTAACCGACCTGGATGCGGTGGATCTGCTTTCCGGCACGGTGCCGCTGAATACCTACCTCCGTCAAGAAGAAGCCGATCTGCTTATGACGATGCCGGATTTCTATCCCGGGGAGCTGGACCGGTGCACTCCCATCCCGGAATTCCGTGAAGGTCACCCGGCGGATACCTCTGGCCGCCGGACTCTATTGTATGCGGTTCGCGGCGGCTGCTTGGAATGAGTGCGCGGAGGGTCCCCTTGGATTTTTGCCATTTGGTTTGCCAAGGAAAACCGGTAATGCTATACTACTTGCGAGGAAACAAATGCCCGGAGTAAGAATTGTGCTTGTGGATGACCATCCTCTGTACCGCGAGGGCGTGAAGAAAGCCATCACGTCCTTTTCGGATTTGACGATCGTCGGCGAAGCCGGGAACGGGCACGATGGCATGGATCTCATCCGGAACACGCATCCGGATGTGGCGATCCTTGATGTTAACCTTCCCGATGAAAATGGATTGCAAGTCGCGCGACGGGTGGGAACGGAAATGCCGGATACGCGAATCGTGCTCCTAACCGGCTATACGGATTCCGAGCAACCGTTGCATGCCTTCCGGGCGGGCGCCCACGCGTATTGCTCCAAGGATATCGAACACGAACAATTGGCAGAAATCATCCGCATGGTCGCCTCCGGCAAGTGGGTTTTCGAAGGCCAGGTCATGGACGCCAAGGAAAAACAAACCTGGCTGGACGATCAGATGGCCGGCCTCAAGACAGAATCCGGATCCGAGGATCTGTTCGCCCCTTTGACCCAAAGGGAATCGGAGATTCTTAACCTTGTCGCGCGTGGGTTAACCAACAAGCAGATCGGCTATCTGCTGGGCATCAGCGAGCAAACGGTTAAGAACCATCTCACCTCCCTGTTGCGCAAGATCGGCGCCAGCGATCGGACCCAAGCCGTGGTGTACGCGCTGAAACACGGATGGATACGTCTTCCGGAGGGGAACGAAAGCACGGAACCCTCCGCACCGGCGCTACCCAAAGAGGAATAACCGGGTATACGTTATGACGAATGCCGCCCAACCACCAACTCCCTCTAACCTGGAAAAAGAGACGTTATCCGTCGAAGACCTGTTGCCTTTTACCGCCGCCCAGATGGAAGAAATAAAAACCCAAACCAAGGAACTTCGGTCGCTCATTGATCAAAGCCGGAGTGAAGTGGAGAAAATGAAAATGCGCCAGGCCTCGGAGGCCATGCGCTGGAAGCAGATCCAATCTTCCTTCGACTCCGTTCCCCGCGAAGACATCCGCAAGGCTTTCGAAAGCTCGATGGACGCCCAGCAGCGTCTATTTGCCATGAGCGGTCAGCTGGAACGGCTACAAGCCCAGCAAGGGGTGTTCGAACAATTCTACAAGAGCCTAGAAAAAATACGCGAGACCCTGCTCATCAGCCAACCCGACGCGACATCCGGACCGGCGCCAAAATCCGTTGTTGTTCGGGTGGTCGAGGCGCAAGAGGATGAACGCAAAAGACTCTCGCGGCTGATGCACGACGGTCCGGCACAGGTGCTCTCCAATTTCATCCTTCAGGCGGAAATCGCCGCACGTCTGTTCGAGATCGATCCGATCCGCGCCAAAGAGGAACTCACCAACTTGAAGGCGAACGCCAATTCTGCCTTCCAGCGGGTGCGGAACTTTATCTTCGACTTGCGGCCAATGATGCTGGACGACCTGGGGTTGGTGCCCACATTACGGCGGTATCTTGATAGTTCCAAAGACCAGGGGCAGGTTGAAATCACCTTTACCTTCACTGGAACCGAGCGGCGGATGCCCAGCCATATCGAGGTTGTCCTCTTCCGGGCTATCCAGCAGTTGGTGGGTCTGGCACGCGAAGAAGCTCAGGCCAGCAAAATCAAGGTCTCCGTAGACCTCGGGGAAACACAGGTTAAAACCATTCTCGAACATGATGGAAAGCTGCTTGAGGAAAAGAGTGAGGAGGAAGACCCGCATGGTTTGACCGCCTTGCGAGAGCGGATCGAGATGCTGGGCGGGACCTATGAATACGCCACACAAGCCGGGCAGGGGACATACATCCTAATTGAACTCCCGGCCGCCGAATAATCCTTATCAGGTTAGCCTTTACGCTCAGAAGTCTTTATATATTTTCTTTTGCTTCCTGCGGGAAAAACCTACCATGGGATGGTGTTCGTTCTTTACTTCTATAATTACGAGATTTTCAATTGGGGTTGCGCATCATATCCCTTGCGGAAAACCTGCAACATCCAATCGGATGTACGCCGCTCGGGATAATTAGTACGAAAGTCAAGAAATTCAGGCCGGTATGACAGCCGTTGCATCACATTTATTTTTCAGGGCAATGTATCCGCAATTTGATTCTCAAAGCAAAATGGATATAATATAAACAGAATGATCCATTTCGAGTGAAAGGAGGTGAATCTGATGCTTAAGAAACTGCAGAAGAAAGGCCAAGGCTTGGTGGAATACGCATTAATTCTCGTTCTCGTGGCAATCGTGATTATCATTATCCTCTCTGTCCTTGGTCCCGCGATCGGCAACGTGTTCAGCCAGATCGTCAATAGCATATAGGGTCAGATAGTACTTGTGTAAGTGTTTTGTGGAGCCTCAGAAATTGAGGCTCCACATCTATTAAGAGTAATATTATCCAAATAAAAAAATACACTTATTTTTTACGCGTCTCCTTGACTTTTGTCATATTATTAGTATGATAACTACCTATTCGGTGCCCTTTTCACTGGGAGGTCCGCATGAGAAGAAGGATGTTCCTGATTCTTGCCCTGATAATTTTCGTGGTCGCTGGTGTGATTTACATTGTGTTCCAATTCGGCGGCTCGGGCCTTGGAGGCGGAGGGAAGACACCGACCCCCGAAGTCAGCACCTATAATGTTGTGTTTGTCGCACAAGACATCCCTGCCGGTACTGAAATCACAAATGACAGCGTCATCGTGGGGCCCTGGCCGAGGGATTTACCGTTGCCGGGCTTGATGACCGATGTGGCAGCCGTTGTGGGGAAGCGGGCGCGGATTGATCTGCGCCGTGGCGAACCGGTCTTTTCCTCGCAGGTTGTGGAGAGCGGTATGCTGGTTTCTGATAAAGCTTCCTCCACGGCGTTGAAAATCAAACCCGGTAAGGTGGCCATTGCCGTGCCGATGAGCCGGTTATCGGGCGTGGCCTATGCGATCGGCAACGGGGATCACATTATGATCATCGCCTCGCTGCTGTACATCAACCTGGATGCGGGTTTCCAGACCGACACACCGAACAACATGCTCCTTGTCGGTTTAGATGCGGAGGGCAAAGTTACCTTCCTTCAGGTCCAGGGCGGGCGGATCTTCAAGGAATCCCCTTTGAGCGATGTCTTGCTGGCTACATATTACACACCCATCGAAGCCCAGCGGCCCCGACTGGCCAGTGCCATTTTGGTATCGGATGCACGCGTGCTGAATGTGGGCACGGTAAATACGCCGGCGGTCGCAATCACGACCCCCGTCCCGGGCGAACCTCAGACGGCACCAATCGCGGCCGCCATTCCCGATATCCTCGTGATCGAGGTGACGCCTCAGGAGGCACTGGCGATCAGTTTCATCATCCGCCTGCGTGCCGACCTTACCTATGCACTGCGGTCTGCCGGAGATACCACTGCGATCAGCGTACCATCGATGGATCTGAAGCGCCTTATGGACGATTTTAAAATCGACCTGCCGCCCAATCTTTCGTACGGGACGGTTCCGCGAATCGATTTGCCCTATCTACCAGTTTTGGGTAACGACGTTCCCGTCGAAGTAAGGTAGGGAGACGGTGGCAGATAAAATCCGTGTTCTGATTGTCGACGATATCGCCGAGACGCGCGAAAATATCCGGCGCTTGCTTCAATTCGAGCGGGATATGGAGGTAGTGGGTGGCGCGCGCACCGGCAAGGAGGCGCTCTCCCTCGCCCGAGAATCCCAGCCGCATGTCGTCATCATGGACATCAACATGCCCGATATGGACGGCATTTCGGCGACGGAAGCGATGTTGAAAGAGCTTCCAAACACGCAGATTGTCATCCTTTCCGTCCAGAACGAACCCGATTACATGCGGCGGGCGATGTTGGCGGGGGCACGCGATTTCCTCCCCAAACCCCCATCTGCCGACGAACTGGTCAGCACCATCCGCAAGGTGGGCCAGCGGGCGCTGACTCAACCTGCGGTCATGCCGGTCGTCCAGGCACCTGGAGCGCCGGTCGGAGTCGGAACCGGCACATCCCATGCGCACCGCGGAAAAGTGATCGTTATCTATAGCCCGCGGGGAGGAGTCGGCAGGACGATGGTGGCCACCAACCTGGCGATCGCGTTGCAGACCGCAGACACTCCGACCGTCGTGGTGGATGCCGCGCTCCAGTTCGGCGATGTAGCCGCCTGTTTAAATCTGCAAACCCGGAACAGCCTGCTTGATCTGGTGGAGCAGGCGAGCGAGTTGGATGCCGAACTGGTCGAAAGAATCTCAATTCATCACGCATCCGGATTAAAGGTTATCGCCGCGCCGGCTCGTCCGGAGCAGGCGGAAACCGTTCAGGGCGCCCAAATCAGCAAGGTGATTCGCTTCCTGACGACGATTTTCCAATATGTGGTCGTCGACACCTCCGCCGCACTGAACGAGGCAACCATCGGCGCACTGGATGCCAGTGATGTGGCAATCCTGATCGGGGCGCCGGACCTCCCGACCATCAAGAACCTGCGGATGTTCTTCGATCTGGGGGAAGCGCTAAACCTCACACCGCAAAAGATCATCTTGATTATGAACCGCATGGACAAACGCTACGGGATTTCCGCCGAGAAGGTCGCGGATCTTCTCAAACAGCCGATTGTCTCGCAAATCCCGCTGGATGACCGTGTAGTGCCTTTGTCAACCAATAATGGAGAGCCGTTTCTTCTCCAAGACCGCACCAAACCCGTTGCCCGTGCCATTCTCGAAATGGCGCAAGCCATTAAAGCCCGCCTGGCGGAGATTGCACAAGCCGGACAGCCGGATGAGAAGAAACCGGCTTCCGTCGCCAAGATAAGATGATTCAAGGAACATCCTTCCTGTAGAAAGGAAGTATCGCCGTGTCGCTACTTAGACGAATCGAGCAAGGTCAGTCTCAGACGCCGCAACAGGAAGACCTCAGCGCATCCCGATTGGCGGAATTGCGTTCCCGCCGTCCGGCATCCCCATCCGCAACCCAGTCGGGATCCCGCGATGCGTATTTCGACCTGAAGACCCGCGTTCAAAACAAACTTCTCGGGGAACTCGATCCATCCATGGATGTCGGTCGGACGGCGGAAGTCCGGCGGACGATCGAGGAGTTGTTTGAAAATATTCTCGCGGAAGAAGCAATTGCCCTCTCACGCGCGGAGAAGAAAAGGCTGTTCGAGGCGATTGTCGCGGAGATACTCGGATTTGGCCCGCTGGAACCCCTGTTGGCTGAAGAGGCCGTGACGGAAATCATGGTGAACGGCTCAAAGAACGTATTTGTCGAGCGGAAAGGGAAAGTTGAACGGGTGCCGGTAAGTTTCGAGAGCGATGACCATGTCATGCGGATCATCGATCGAATTGTCTCGCCCCTCGGGCGGCGTATCGATGAATCCAGTCCGTACGTGGATGCACGTCTCCCGGACGGCTCCCGTGTTAACGCCGTCATCCCGCCGATTTCACTGGTCGGCCCGATTCTTACCATCCGAAAATTCGCGAAAATACCTATTACAATAGAAAACCTGATCGGTTTCGGCACCATTACCGCCGAAGCGGTGGAATTCCTCAAAGCCAGCGTTGTGTCGCGATTAAACGTTGTTATTTCCGGCGGTACCGGTTCCGGAAAAACTACCCTGTTGAACATTCTCTCCCAGTTCATTCCCGCCGACGAGCGCATCATCACCATCGAAAACGCTGCCGAGCTCCAACTCCGCCAGGAACATGTGGTGTCACTGGAATCACGGCCACCCAACATTGAAGGCCGCGGAGAAGTCACCATCCGCGATCTGGTGGTTAACGCATTGCGGATGCGCCCTGAACGGATTGTGGTAGGAGAGGTCCGTGATGAAGCCGCCCTGGACATGTTGCAGGCGATGAACACCGGCCATGACGGTTCCATGACCACACTCCACTCCAACAGCCCGCGGGATACGCTATCCCGTCTTGAAACCATGGTGATGATGGCGGGAATGGACCTCCCTTCGCGCGCCATCCGCGAACAGATTGCTTCCGCCATTAACTTGATCGTCCATCAGGAGCGCCTGCGCGATGGATCCCGGCACGTCACATACATTACGGAAGTACAGGGCATGGAAGGTGAAGTGATTACCATGACGGACCTGTTTGTATTTGAGCAGACAGGAATCGAAAGCGGCAGGGTGGTGGGCCGCCTGCGCCCGACCGGTTTGCGGCCAAAGTTCATGGACCGCATCGAAGCCAGCGGCATCCACCTGCCGGCGTCCGTGTTCGGAATCGGGGAACGAACGCGGTATTAATCACCGCGGAGTGCCTCCATGTCTCCCTTACTGATCTCCATCATCTTTGTCGCCATTGCCATCGGGCTCCTGGGTTTTGCCTTTCTGGGAACAGGCGAATCATCCGTGGAAGAACGCCTGAGCCGTTATACGGAATTCTCCGATAAATCCTCCGACACGGATGAAAACAAGGAAGAAAAACAGAAGAGCAGCCCGATAGCGGATTACCTCGATAAATCCTTTGCAAAATCGAACTGGTTTGAAAATATTTCCAAAGACCTGGCCCAGGCCGATCTGAAACTCCGGCCGGCAGAGTACTTTACCCTGATCATCATTGCGTGCGTGGGTGGCGGCGTGATTTTCGCCCTGCTGTTCGGCAACATCTTTTTCGGGATCATAGGCGGCGTGGTAGGGATTTTCCTTCCCGGGATGGTCATCAAACAGAAGAAAAGCGGGCGCCTGCATAAGTTTGAAGACCAAATGGCGGATATGCTGAACCTGACGGTTAACAGCCTGCGGGCCGGGTATTCCGTTATCCAGGCTCTGGAATCCGTTTCCAAGGAAATGCCGGCCCCCGTCTCGGTTGAGATCCGCCGAGTGGTCCAGGAAGTTCAGATCGGCCTGACGCTGGATACGGCGCTCGAAAACCTGCTCCGCCGCATGAGCAGCGCCGACCTCAAGCTGATCATTACCGCAATCAACATCCAGCGCGAAGTCGGCGGTAACCTCGCTGAAATATTGGACACCATCTCTCATACCATCCGGGAACGGGTTCGGATTAAAGGCGAGATCCGCGTGTTGACCGCGCAGCAATCCATCACCGGTTACCTGATCGGATTCCTCCCTTTTGCGCTGGGGCTCTTTATCTACCTGTACAATCCGGAATACGTCGGAAAATTCTGGGCTCCAGAATCCCGCACCTGCGGAATTCCCATGCTGATCTGCGGATTCCTTCTGATTGTTATCGGTTTTGTTGCCGTTCGCAAGATCGTCTCGATTGAGGTTTAAAGGATACCCATGCTAGTCGCGATTTTTATCGGGGTTGTGGTGATCGGTGCGGCCGTTTTGGTCTATGCGGCAATGAGAATGCCGAAGGATCACACGCCGCTGGACACCCGGCTTTCGGAATATGCCGGGCGCGAAGTCCCGATCAGCCTGGAAGAAATCGAATTACAGCAACCCTTTCACGAGCGTATCATTCTGCCCGTGCTCAAGGGCGTCAGCGATCTGATCGTCAAGTTCACCCCGGCCGCAAATATCCAGAGCGTCCAAAAGAAATTGGATCTGGCGGGTAACCCCTGGGGCGTCGAGGCACCGGTCTATTGGTCGATGCAGATCGTCTTTGCTGCCATTTTCGGCGGGCTGTTGATGTTCCTTTTCCTTTTTGGGTCACTCAAGCTTGAATGGTATATGTCACTGGGTATTGTTGTGTTCGGGGCGGTATTCGGTTATTTCTTCCCCCGCTTGTATCTCGACAGTAAAATTGCCCGGAGGCAGGAAAGCATTCGCAAAGCCATGCCGGATGCGCTGGACCTGCTGACCATCTGCGTCGAGGCGGGCCTGGGATTCGATTCCGCCATGTCGAAAGTCACGGAAGAATGGGAAAATGAACTGGCGGCCGCCTTCGGCCGGGTCATTCAGGAAATCCGGCTGGGCAAGCTAAGGCGGGATGCGCTAAGAGACATGGCCGAGCGGGTGGGTATTTCCGAAATGACAAGTTTTGTGGCGGCCGTAGTTCAATCCGAGCAATTGGGCGTAAGCATGTCGCGCGTGCTTCGAATCCAAGCCGATCAGATGCGGCTTCGTCGCAGACAGATCGCGGAAGAGAAAGCCCGTCAGGCACCCGTAAAAATGATGATCCCGCTGGTATTCCTGATTTTCCCATCGATCCTCATCGTCCTCCTGGGACCTGCGGGATTGATACTTTTCACTTCCCCGGTAGGATCGATGTTCTTCGGAGGATAATGGATAAACGGGTCAAGGACCGAATCTGTTCGGCGATTGAAAAGCAGACCCGCACGTTTTTTCCCTCGCTGCTCGACCTCATCTTTCCGCCCCGTTGCGTCTCCTGCAAAGCGCTCGGCCAGCGCCTGTGCGATTCATGCGCCGGCGGTATTTCCTGGATTGATTCGAATATCTGTGCGAAATGCGGGCTTCCTCTTAAACTAAACACAAGTCATTGCTGCATCGATCCGGTCGGTCTGCGATTCGTCCGTTCGGCGGCCGTTTTTTCCGGCGCGATGCGCAAAGCGCTTCATGCGATGAAATATTATTCCGACCGCTCGTTGGCGGAACAATTAATCCGTCGGGCCCACCCTCATTGGCATCCGCCGTCATGGGATTTCGATGCCCTGATGCCGGTCCCGCTTGGCCGGCAGCGGCAGCAGACACGCGGATATAACCAATCCCACCTTTTGGCGTCAGCCCTTTCCCGCATGGTGGACATTCCGGTGGATACCAAAAGCCTTTTCCGCGTACGGGAAACTCAATCGCAGGTGGGATTATCGATTCGAGCCCGAAAAGAAAACACGGCCAATGCGTTCCGGGCCGACGCTGTCCACGACCGAAAAGTGCTCTTAATAGATGATGTTTGCACCACGGGGGCGACATTACAAAGCTGTGCGGAGGCGCTCGTTCAGGCGGGTTCGACCGGAGTGGGCGCGATAACGATAGCGCGGGCCGTCCTGCCCGCAGTCCTGCAAGAGTTCCAGTGAAACCATTTCTCAGGAGGACACAAATGACCATTCAAATTCTTGTCAACGCGTCTGGAATGGAGATGACTCCTCATCTTACAGAATATGTCGAGAAAAAGATAAATAAATTAAGCAAGATTTTGGATAACATCGATGAGGCCAGGGTGGAGTTGAAGTACGACGGCTCACTCCGGAGCGATTCCGACAAACACGTTGCCCAGATGACCGTCCGCGGACGCAACCTGTTGCTGCGCGCCGAAGAGCGCAGCGACGACATCTATACGTCGATCGACGTCGCGTTGGACAAGCTTCACCGAAGGGTTAATAAATACAAGGGGAAGCGCCTGCGCGGACGGACGGATACCGCCCCGGTCAAGCTCGACACCGTTGAGGAACCGGAGAGGGAACCTTCCGCCTCCGACCAGCTGATCGTACGCAGGAAAAAATTTCTCCTCGAACCGATGAGCGAACCGGAAGCGATCGAGCAGATGCAGATGCTGGGGCACGAGGATTTCTTCATGTTCCAGAATGTGCGCACCGCAGCGGTGAATGTGATTTACAAACGGCGGGATGGTACGTTCGGGATTCTGGAACCGGAAATCCGCTGAGGTGCTCGCGGGCCGGGGAAAAACCCCCACGGTCTTTAGCGGTGGGTTTGCAGCCCCCAGCGCTCACGGATCCGCATGGCGATGGGCGTAAAGACGATGAAATCCACCAGCAACCCGATAAGCACAATGATAAGCATGATCGAGATCACCTGGGCCATGTCGTTTAATTCCCGGCCCATGGTAAGCAAATGTCCAAGGCTGGCCATTCCGCCGTAATACAACAGTTCTCCGGCCATAAGCGAGCGCCAGGCAAAAGACCATCCCAATTTCATCCCCGAAACGATGGAAGGCAACGCTGCCGGCAGGATCACCCGGGAATAAAGTTGGAATCCGGCGGCGCCCATGGTTTTGGCAGCCTGCAGGAACAGAGGAGGGGTGTTATGAATGCCATCCGCCGTAGAGAGCGAGATGGAAAGCACGGCTCCCATGATGACGATGAAGATGATCGCCTTCTCCGATAAACCGAACCATAAAAGCGCCAACGGCAGCCAGCACACACTGGGGAGCGCCTGTAAGCCCAGGATTACGGATCCAATGGTCTTTTGGACAATCGGGATCCTGCCGACGAATAAACCCAGGGTGATCCCCAACAGCAGGGAAATCCCATACCCGATTGCAAGGCGCCGGAGGCTGATCATGATCGCCAGCGGATAGCTGCCATCCGCAAAACCATGCCACATGGTGGTAAGCACGCTGGTAAAGGACGGGAAAATATAACTCGGCCAGATCTCCAAGCGTACTACGATCTCCCAGCAGACGATCAGCAGGCCGAAAAACCCGATTCTAATCAGCCAATTCTTCATGATCCAGATCCTTTTTATTGGCCGCAAGGACCTCTTCGCGCAAGTCTGAAAGGACTTCACGCGTTGCTTCCACCAATGCGAAATCCTCGATATAGCGCGGACGGGGAAGATTGCATTGAAAAGCCTTCTTAAGCCGTCCGGGACGCGCTGAGAGCAGGAGCACGCGATCCCCCAGCACGAACGCCTCGCGCACATTATGCGTCACAAATAAGATGGTTGTTCCGGTCTTCTGCCAGATCTCCTGCAATTCAGTGTGGAGCATATCCCGAGTTTGGGCATCCAGCGCGGCGAACGGCTCATCCATGAGTAAAATATCGGGTTCCAACGCAAGGGCTCGGGCAAGGGCAATGCGCTGTTTCATCCCCCCGGAAAGCTCATGGGTATATGCCTTACGGAAGCTGCTGAGACCCACCAACCGCAGGTATTCCATTACTTTTTTTGATTGATCCTTTTTCGGGATTCCCGCACAATCCAATCCGAAGGATACATTGTCCATCACATTTAACCAGGGGAACAGCGCCGGTTCCTGGAAAATGACCACCCGGTCCCGTCCGGGGCCGGTGATTTCTTTTTTATCCACCAGAATACGGCCGGAATCCGCTTTTTCCAACCCTGCGATGAGATGCAGCAGTGTTGTTTTTCCGCATCCGGATGGACCCAGCAGGCATATAAATTCGCCGGCCTTCACGTCGAACGATATTTTTTCCAGCGCAGGCGTGGATTCACGATGGCTGTGTAAGAAAATCTTCGTCAGTGACTGGACGGATAACTTCACAGATTCTCCTGTGTAATAAAAGGCGGGCAATCCGCGGTTAGCGGGTGGGAGCAGAAATTTTCCACGGGATAGGGTTGGCTCCGGAGACATCTACCAGGAAAAAGACCCCTCGCCGTTATCTCGTGGAACGATATACTAGAGTAGAATTATACAGTATTCTACCGATTGCGGTATCCCTGTGGGAGGAGTATATCCGGAATGGATGTGAAAAATATTCCAGAAAGAATGCGGGCGTTGGCCAAAGAAATTCTCTACCATGATTACCGGTATTACAATTTAAACTCACCCGTCATCAGTGATTCGGAATACGACCGGTTGATGCGGGAGTTGATTGAGTTGGAGAAAGAATTTCCGGAGTTAAAATCACCGGATTCCCCTACCCAGCGGGTCGGCGGTACCGTCTCCGAAAAATTCACCCGCGTTTCTCATCCGTCGCCGGTGCTCAGCCTCGGCAACGCGTTTTCCGCTGAAGATCTCAAAGCCTGGCATGAGCGCATTTTGAAGATTTCGGCGGAGGTTCGAACCGCCTCCTTTGTAATGGAACCGAAAATCGACGGATTAACCGTCATTCTGCATTATACCGATGGTATTTTCAGGGTAGGGGCAACACGCGGCGACGGAACGGCGGGTGAGGATATCACCCCGAATTTGCGAACGGTCCGTTCGCTTCCCTTGCGCATTCCGGCGGACCCGAATTATGCCGGCGAAATCCCGCGCAGGCTGGTTGTCCGGGGCGAAGCCTTTTTCCCTATAGCGGAGTTTGAAAAATTAAATACACATCTGGCACAAATGGGAGAGAAGACGTATGTGAATCCCCGCAATGCCGCATCGGGTGCGCTGCGCCAGCTGGATTCCCGTTTAACGGCGGCACGGCCGATTGACCTTTTATGCTATTCCATTATGGTATGGGAGGGCGAGCGTGTCCCCCAAACGCAATGGGAAACACTGGCGGTCCTGAGGGGGCTTGGATTTCCTGTCCCCGAGATGGCGGAACGGGCGGAAAACATCGATGCGGTTATTCGATTCTGTTCCGTCTTCGAGGGCAAACGGGATGCGTTCCCATTCGAAACCGACGGCATGGTCATTAAACTTGACAACCTTCCGCTCGCGGCGGAGCTTGGGTACGCGGGGAGGGATCCGCGAGGCGCCATCGCGTATAAATTCGCGTCACGGGAAGTGAGTACTACCCTGCTCGATATCGGTGTAAACGTCGGCCGGACGGGAGTGCTTACGCCGTATGCCGTCCTGGAACCGGTATCCATAGGGGGCGTAACTGTGAGCCGGGCCACATTGCACAATTTCGATTTTATCGAGGAGCGCGACATCCGTCTCGGGGATCGGGTGATGCTAAAACGGGCAGGGGAAGTCATCCCGTATGTCATCGGTCCGATCGTGGATGTCCGGACCGGTAAGGAAAAACGTTACCCGCCGCCCGTCCAGTGTCCATCCTGCCGGGAACCCGTTCGCCGGGCGGAGGGTGAGGTGGCCTACTATTGCATCAATTCCGGGTGCCCGGACCAGTTGGTTCGGAACCTGGAACATTTCGCATCGCGAAGCGCGATGGATATCGAGGGTTTGGGGATAAAAATCGTCGAACAACTCGCGCAATCCGGATTGGTAAAAGATCTGGCGGGTATCTACGATCTTTCCCTGGAGGACTTGCTGTCCCTGGAAGGGTTTAAGGAAAAGAAAGCGCATAACCTTCTGGACGCCATTGCGGCTTCCAAACGGCAGAATCTTCCCCGCCTGCTGACCGGGATCGGCATTCCCGGCGTGGGCGAGGTATTGGCTGCCGATCTTGCGGAGGAATTCAACAGTCTGGATGGTTTGCAGAACGCATCCCGGGAACGCCTGCAACAGATCGAAGGCGTCGGCCCGAATATCGCCGAAGCGATTGCGGATTGGTTTTCGCGCAAACCGAACCAGCGCTTGCTGGCGCGGCTGCACAAACATGGCATCTGGCCTGAATTTTCACGAAAGGCAATCCAACCCGGAACGGTTTCTCTGGAGGGAAAGACATTCGTTATTACCGGCACCCTGCGGAAATATTCCCGCGCGCAGGTCAAAGCGGTAATCGAATCCCATGGCGGCAAGGTCACTGAAACGATTTCGAAAAAGACCGATTTCCTTGTCGTGGGTGAAGATCCCGGATCCAAACTGCAAAAGGCCAGAGCTCTGGCCGTATCCATCCTGGATGAAACGGCGCTTGAAAAAATGACCGCTTCCGGGGAGAAACAGGATTGAGCGAAACCCGTTTGTTCCTAAAACCCGGCCGCGAGAAATCCGTCCGGCAGAGGCATCCCTGGATCTTTTCCGGTGCGGTGCAAAAAGTATCGGGGGACCCGGGATCCGGCCAGACCGTGGATGTTTATGATCAGCACGGGAAATGGTTGGCCCGTGCCGGATACAGTCCGCATTCTCAGATTGCCGCACGAATCTGGACCTGGGATCCGAGCCAGGCAGTGAATGATGATTTTTTTCGAAAAATGATCCTGCAGGCGGAGGCGTTGAGGAAACCGCTGCTGGACTATACCAACGGTTACCGGCTGATCCATGCGGAAAATGACGGCTTGCCCGGACTCATCGTGGATCGATACGGCACCTTCCTCGTCGTCCAATTCCTTTCGGCCGCCGCAGAGCGCTGGAAAAGCACGCTGACGGTGCTCCTAGGCCGTCTGGAGGGCGTCCAGGGGGTTTTTGAGCGGTCGGATGCCGATGTCCGGGAAAAAGAACATCTGCCACTGTTCGTCGGCCTTCTGTCGGGGAAAGAACCGCCGGAGAAGATAACTCTCCGCGAGGGCGGGTGGAAGTTCCTGGTCAATGTACGCGAAGGCCACAAAACGGGTTTCTATCTAGATCAGCGTGACAACCGCAGGGTCCTGTTTGAAATGGTATCGTCGTTCACCCAAGGCGGAACCGTCCTGAATGTGTTTTCGTTTACCGGGGCCTTCGCCGTAGCAGCCTATTCGGCAGGTGCCATAAACGTCCTGAATGTGGATTCTTCACAAGCGGTTTCAGAAGGTATTCGGGAGCATCTTTCCTTGAATGGATTTGGAGATTCACCCTGTGCATTTCAATCCGGGAACGCCTTTGAGGTGTTGAGAGAGTTCCGAGATGAAAAACGGCAATTTGACGTGGTGATCCTCGATCCACCGAAATTTGCATCAATGCGAAAGGATCTTTATCGAGCTTCACGTGCATATAAAGATATTAATTGGTTAGCTATGCGAATATTGCGTCCGGGAGGACTTCTTGTGACATTCTCCTGCTCCGGATTGGTAAGTGAGGATCTATTTCAGAAAATCGTTTTTTCAGCCGCTCTTGACTCCGGCAGGGATGTTCAAATCATTAAACGACTTGGCCAACCCATGGATCATCCCGTGCGGCTGACCTTCCCAGAGGGTAGTTACCTTAAGGGATTGGTTTGCAGGATGATGTAATCTCACAGCTCCGATCAAATCAAAAAAGCGCGAGAAGACTCGCGCTT
This sequence comes from Anaerolineales bacterium, assembly GCA_034430775.1. Lineage (GTDB taxonomy): Bacteria > Chloroflexota > Anaerolineae > Anaerolineales > RBG-16-64-43 > JAFGKK01. The sequence goes on from DAOUDU010000248.1 coordinate 114,335, forward strand.
TTTTGATTTGATAACTAAATGTGCTAATTTTTTACATCAATTGCACCGAACATCGCCAAGCAGCGAACTGTCAAGACAGGGCCTTCCGCCGAAGCGGGGTGAAAAGTTTTATTCGACCAGCCTCCAAACAACGGGATTCCATCGATGTCAAGACGCCAATCCTTTGGCAGAATGAGTTCTATTCCGCCGAAGGCAACCGTCAACTCCAATCGGGCACCTTCCGGGGCCAATACGGAATCCCCAAGGTCGATATCCGCTCCGCCGAAAGCCGCTGTTACCGATCCGCCGCGAAAATTCAAGATCCGGGGACGAACTTGCATTCCGCTGAAAATGACAAAGTGGTCCAAACCATCACCGGTTTTTCCTATCGCACCCGCAGGCCTGCCCAGGCGGAACATCACGAGGATGCCGACCAGTATCAAGAGTGTGGGAAGGAGCAACACCCAAATGTTTTCACCTATTAATCCAAGGGTGGCTAGTTGCAAAATGCCGCCAAGGATGAGGATGAAAACCCCGCCCATCCAAGTGGAAGTGCGGGTCAGTAGAACCGTCACGCCAAGCAGAATAATGGCCAGCGGCCAGAGTTTTCCAAGCCATTGCCCGACTTCCAGGGCGGGGAAAAATTGGTCCGCCAGCAAGCCTACGCCGACCGCCACCAGAACGGCGCCAAACCAGTACCTAATAGCTATACTTAATCTCCTTTGGGTGTAAACGAATCGGGAAACGGATTCCCGTTTCCCGAAGATAACAAGTGGAGATGGCGGGAATCGAACCCGCGTCCGAGAAGACTCGGTACCGGACCTCTACAGGCATAGCCGGACATTTTTTCTCGTCTATCAGCTGCCCGCCCGGCAGGGAAAACCGATAGACCAGCCGCTCAGGCCCGAAAGCCCTCTTTCACATGCGCCACGGCTTCGCATGCGGCACTCCGGCTTTCTCACGCCCGCATCTCTCCCAGCCGGAGTTAGGGAGAGGCGGACGTGACCCTTAAGGGTCAGGCTCTATGGTGCGGGTTAGGCCGCAACAGGAAGAGCCGAGTAAGTGCGATTGTTGGCACTTGAGTTTGTGCGCTGATTTTTCGAGGTCGGCGCCTCTCGGCCTGCCATCCGGGGCCAGCCTCTTCCGTCGAAGCCAATCATCCCCAGGAGCAAACTAATTATAGCACTACTATCCGCGGCCGACGAAAGACCGTCGCATTTCGCGTTCCGCATCCCGTTTGGCGATAACCTGGCGCTTATCGTACTTTTTCAGTCCCCGCCCCAAACCGATTTCAATCTTCGCCAATCCCTTCTTCAAATAAACTCGCAGCGGAACAATCGCCAGCCCCTTCTGCTGCTGGGCTTCCAGAAGTCTGATGATTTCCTTCCGGTGCAGAAGCAGCCTTTTTTTCCGCAAGGGATCATGGTTCGCCCCGCTGGCAGGGTCGTAGGGAGAGATATGGGCACCTAAAAGCCAGGCCTGCCGGCCCTCGATCAGGATGTACCCCTCCTTGATGTTGATCTGGCCGGCCCGGATGGATTTGATCTCGGAACCGAAAAGCGCGATCCCCGCCTCGAAGCGGGCGAGGATCGCATAATCGTGCGTCGCTTTCCGGTTGGTGGCCACCACCTTGACGTGTTCGTCCACGGTTTTTCTCCAAATCCTCTCTGTTCCCCACTATCCCGGGAAACTGAGCGGGGACTAATTTTATCTTAAAAACGAGACCCACGACCATGGACCATGGTCGTGGGTTGGCGGGGTTGGGAAGATATTGAGGCAGTTAATTCAGGATAGCGGATCCTCATGCCGGAGTGGTCGCATCCGGCATCCACGAATGAGATAAGTGTTTTCAGCCAAGGATGTCCTGTATCCCGGCTACGATCACGCCGGAATGACGACCGGAATATCATTGAATTTTACGAAGGTTCTTGATCCCTGGTCTATGTCCGGCCCCCATCGTCGTGTATAATTCCGCCCATTGCAGCCCGGCCGAAATAACTGCACATCCCGCAATACAGGAGTCCGTACTTGGGCAGGATCATCCATACCACCAACCCGACACGCCTGCGCACTGCAGCTCTGAAAAAAATGGTATCCGCCATCCGGGAGTTCTTGCGGGCGCCGAAAAACGAATCGGAGTTGTTTGCACTCGGCGCCGCCCTGACAGCCTCCTTGCAGGAGATTTACGATTCGGTCGACCATACGGCCGCGGCGTGGGAGAAACGGGATTACTGGCTTAAGGCCGACGCCTTCCGTCGACAGTGGGCGTGGGTTGAAAAATTCCTTACCGGGATGAAAACCTCCATGTCCGCCGAAAACGCGACGGATCTTCAAAGGCAAATCATCGAATTGGGGGAGAAATTGGGATCCCTGAAGATTTCCTGACGATACCGTCCGGTGGATCGTCACCTCCAGCCGGCGCCATTCGGCAAGCAATACACCAAAAGACGGAGGTTTTCCGCTGAGGGGGATGATGAATACTTCTACATTCTTTAGGGTCGCGGTTCTTGATATCGAGCGGTTTCATTCTCCGATGCGGGGAATCCCGTCGATGATAGTCAGGGCCATCAATGAATACGTGATCTCTTTTTCACCGGAGACGGTGATCCAGAGGATCGCGGTGCGGTTGGCTCGCCCTTCGAACCCATCAAAAACAAAATTTCCAAGACTGTAAAAGATCCAGCCGTCTTTATAGTGTTCGACATCCTGGATTACATGCGGATGGGTGCCCACGACCACCTCCGCGCCATAATCCACAGCCAGCCGGGACAGCTGAATCTGGCGTTTATCGGGAGTTCCCATTCCTTCGGTTCCAAAATGAAATAGAACAATGGTGAGATCGGTTTCTGTTTCCAAAGCCTGAATATCCCGCTTTACCTTCTCATCCTCGGCCCATGCAATACCGGGAACGTCGGGCCCTGCCGACCAGATTCGAGTATCAAATTGTGATAAATATTCCGTCGGCACGTCGACATAAGCCAGGAAGGCAATCCGGACGCCGCCGATCTCGAACCGGAGCGGAGCACGGGCCCGGGTTTCATTGGACCCTCCTCCCACAACACGGATATCGTTTTCCTCAAGCAATCCAAGCGTTTGCCGGAAAACTTCCGGGCCGAAATCCAGGCTGTGGTTGTTCGCGAGGGATAAGAGGTCGAATCCTGCATTACCAAGGAGGTATGCGGATTCCGGCGGCGCCAGGAATGTGTAGGCCTTTGACGCCCGCGTACCGCCTTCACCGATTGCGCATTCAAGGTTTCCAATGGTGAAATCGGCCGATTGCAGGACCGATTCCACCGATGCGAAAATCGTTTCACCTTCGCTACGTTCGATCCGATCGGCCAGGGATCGCCCCAACATAATGTCGCCCACGAATGCCAATGTCACGTTTGGGCCGGCCTCGGGCACATGCGTGTGGGTTGCGGTGGGAGTATTAGCGGCAGATGTCGCGCCGGAAGTCCGAGCAGCCGAAGGTTCCCTGGCTCCAGTGGGCGCGGAGGGTGTTTGTCCCGCGGTGGCAATCTCCCACGAGGTCGTTCCTGGCGCGGTGGAATCCGCAACGGTGCCAGGCGCGGGACTGGCACAACCCCACAGGAAAATAAGCAGGATGCAACCGAAACGCATCCGAGTCATGAGGGGATTGGCTTGCCGCCGTGTTCGGCGTCAACAAGGTACGGACGGAATTCCGCCAAACGGGCACCGGGAATCCGGCCGCTGACGAGCACGCCGTCCGGACGATGGACAAGGTTTTCGATCGTTCCCTCTTCATGGAACACGTTCAACAACCGTCCAGCTTTAAAGGGTAATTTCACCCGGACATAATTCATGGTATTGAAAAGCACCTGTTCGACCGTGTCGAGCAGCGCCGGGATACCCTTGTTCGAAAGCGCAGAAATCGGCACGGTATTGGGATGATTCTTCAGGAAGGATTCCGGATGGACCGACGGCAGTTTGTCGACCTTATTGAGCGCGGTGACGACCGGGATATCCTCCACCCCAAGTGCGTGAAGCGTTTGATGGACGGCCCGGACCTGTTCCTTGGCGTTGGGATGGGAGATATCCACAACGTGAAGTAATACAACCGCTTCGGAAATCTCCTCCAAGGTGGCGCGGAAAGCGGCAATCAGGGAAGTGGGCAATTTCTGGATAAAGCCCACGGTATCCGTAAAAAGGATGGTTTTCCCGCCGGGCAGGCGGACCCGGCGGGTGGTGGGATCCAAGGTCGCAAATAGCTGATCGGCAACATATACCCCCGCATTCGTGAGCGCATTCAGAAGCGTGCTCTTGCCCGCGTTGGTATAGCCGACCAATGCCACCACCGATAAGCCGGAACGGCGCCTGCGGTCACGATATCGGCTGCGGTGATCGCGGACGGTCTCCAATTCCTTTTTCAGGTGGACGATCTTCCTGGAAATCTCCCGCCGGTCGATTTCCAGCTGGGTTTCACCCGGGCCGCGTAACCCAACACCGCCCGTGCCTCCGCGCCCGGACGCTCCGCCGGCCTGCCGCGCCAGGTGAGTCCAAGCCCGGGTAAGCCTTGGCAACCGGTATTCATACTGGGCCAATTCCACCTGAAGCGCTCCCTCGCGGGTGTGGGCATGCTGGGCGAAGATATCAAGGATGACGGCGGTTCGATCCAAAACATGGATAGTATCGCCCAAGGCATCCTGCAACTCCCGCAGGTGGCGTGGAGATAACTCCTCGTCGAAGACGACAATTTCCGCCCGGGTTTCCTCCACCCATCGCCTAAGCTCTTCCACCTTACCGGAGCCGATCAGGGTGGCGGAATCCGGTCTTATGATACGCTGGAAATCCCGGCCCACCACGTTCATCCCCGCCGTCTGGCACAGGACGGCCAGTTCCGCAAGACTGTCCTCGGTCGAAAGGATGGAAGTATCGTTCTTTCGATGGACGCCGAACAGAAACGCTGGCAGATTTTTTGTCGTGCTGATGGTTTTTGATCGCGTCATGGCGGGTGATCTTTCCTTATCGACTCGTCCCATTATAAATGGTACGCGAAAAATCGATCATTCCAACCGACGATGGACCATGGACGATTTCCTTCCGGGAACCTTCGCATGGAATGGATACTCAAGGATCCTCGATGGAAAGTCTCTACGACAGTAATAGACGGCACTCATGCGATTAACGGCCATGGCCCATGGTCTATGGTCGATGGTCTGAACTCGATGGTAAAATTCTTTTCGGGGGAAAATCACGCAAAAGGAAGGTATGAGAATGTCTTGGAACGGCGTCATTGACCATTATCGCGAATTGATCGGCCTCCCATCGCATGCGCCCGTCGTCACACTACTTGAAGGGAACACGCCGCTGATCCCATTGCCTGCCGTCGCGAAACTTCTTGGAAAAGAGGTTTCACTGTACGCGAAATTCGAGGGGTTGAACCCAACCGGCTCATTCAAAGACCGTGGGATGACGGTTGCCATCAGTGAGGCGGCCGGCCGGAAGGTCCAATCGGTGATCTGCGCCTCGACCGGTAACACGGCCGCTTCCGCCGCCGCGTATGCCGCGCGGGCGGGGATCAAATGCATCGTACTCATTCCCCAGGGAAAAGTGGCCATGGGGAAGCTGGCGGGCGCGATCGCCTATGGTGCCCGGGTTTTACAGGTGGAAGGCTCGTTTGACGACGCGTTAACCATGGTTGTACAAATCAGCCAAAAACATTCCATCGCGCTGGTCAATTCACTCAATCCGTTCCGCCTGGAAGGACAGAAGACCGCCGCGTTCGAGATCTGCGACATTCTGGGCAAAGCGCCGGATATGTTTTGCCTGCCGGTCGGGAACGCCGGCAACATCACATCGTATTGGATGGGCTTCCGGCAATACCATCGATTGAAAAAAACAGGGCTGCCCCGCATCCTCGGCGTTCAAGCCGAAGGCTCGGCTCCTCTGGTGCTCGGCCATCCGGTGGAAAAGCCGGAAACGGTTGCCACCGCCATCCGGATCGGGAAGCCCGCCCGCGGCGAACAAGCTTTGGAAGCCGCACAGGAATCCGGCGGGAAGATCATCGCGGTAACCGATCAGACCATCCTCGATATGCAGACGATGCTTGCCACCGAAGGCGTGTGGGTGGAACCCGCTTCCGCCGCCGGGCTGGCGGGCCTTTTATACGAAGTCCGGACCAACCACCTGGAGCTTGACGGGCAATCCGTTGTTACCGTATGTACGGGGCATGGGCTGAAAGACCCGGACATCATCACCCGGAGGGCGCCCTCCATCCCGCTCCTGCCTCCGGAGATCCCGGCTTTGGAAAAAGCGCTCCTTGCATGACACTTCGAATCCAACGCGCCCATGTTCACGTGCCGGCCACTTCCGCCAACCTGGGCCCGGGGTTCGATTGCATGGCGTTGGCGTTGGATTTATGGAATGAGGTGATTCTCGATTCCACTCCGGGGGAAGTTGCCGTTGCGGTCGACGGCGAGGGCGCCCGCTTGCTCCCAAAGGACGGAAAAAACCGGGTCGCGCAAGCGGCGGTCCAGGTGTTCCAGAAGGCGGGCGACCCCGGCATCGGGTTTTCGATCGCATGTACGAATCGGATCCCCGTTTCCTCGGGAATGGGCTCCAGCGCGGCTGCCGCCGTCTGCGGTTTAGTCGCCGCCAACGCCGCCATCGGCAACACATATTCCCGCCAGAACCTGATCCAACTCTGCCTGCCGCTGGAAGCCCATGCGGATAACGCCGTCGCCGCCTTTGTTGGCGGTTTGGTCATACTCAGCATCGAGGACGGCCGCGTGCTCTGGCGCCGGTACGAGCTTCCGCAGATGCAGGTTTGCGTGATCGTCCCGGACACACATCAAAGCACAAGCGAATCACGCTCCATCCTCCCGGAGCAAGTCGATCTGCGCGACGCGGTCTTCAATATGGGGAATGCGCTGCTGGCGGCGGAAGCGCTTCGCAGCGCGGATTACCGGCTGATGGCCGAGGTTATGCAAGACCGTTTGCACCAATCCTGCCGGCTGGCGCGACTTGCGGGAGTGGCGGAAATACTCCAAGCGGCAAAACAGGCCGGCGCCGCGGCGGCGGTCCTGTCCGGAGCGGGTCCCGGAGTAATTGCTTTTGCTGAATCGGGACTTTCGGAAATTCAAAACGCCATGCTTGGCGCCGCCAAAGAGAAGAAACTGGCTGCCCGGGGGTTTATCCTGCATGTCAGCAACACCGGCGCGATTGAAAAAGAAATTGCAGGATAGCGGCAATTTCCAGCAGGGTGCTGAAGACGACATCGAAGGCGGTCAAGTTCCGCCAAGGCGGCGGTTTTTTGCGTATCGAGATCACCGGGAATCTAGTGTGATCCCGCCCGGCTTGGCAGGTTGGTCCATGAATTCGCCCTCAACGTAAAGGAATTAAACTCGGTCTCGCCCGCCCTGGCGGGCTGGGCCAGGGATACGCCCGGAGAGAACGCGGGCTACTCGACCGGCCAATTACGGAGAATAGCACTTAATGAAAACCATCATCATTCTAGGGGATGGTATGTCTGATTATCCCATTAAGACACTCCATGGAAAGACCCCGCTTCAGGCCGCAAATAAACCAAATATCGACCGTGTTGCCAGAGAAGGACGCATGGGCCTTTTTAAAACCGTGCCCGAAGGGCTGGCCAAAGGATCCGCCGTGGCCAACCTGAGCGTTCTGGGCTACGATCCGTCGAAAACGTATAACGGCCGCGCGGTGCTCGAGGCCGCGAGCATGGGAGTGGCGCTTGACGACGACGATGTGGCGTTTCGTTTGAACCTCTGCTGCATCGAGAACGGCCTCATTAAAAATCATTCCGCCGGGCACATCAGCACAGAGGAGGCGGGGCAGATCATTCAATCTTTGAATGCGGCGCTGGGCGAGGATTCTGGAGAAATGCCTGTGGTTCTCTGCGCCGGGGTCAGCTACCGGCACCTGCTGGTTTTACGGGGCGCCGCCGCCTCGCCTAAAGTAAATTGCGCCCCGCCGCACGACCATGTGGGCCAGCGCGCTGAAGATCTCCTGCCCACCGCAGCCTCCGACGAGGCAAAGGCCACCGAGGTCAAGGTGCGCTCGCTGATGGCAAGAGCGGATGGAATTCTGAAGAATCATCCCGTCAACCGGAAGCGCGTTTCCGAGGGTAAGGATCCCGCCAATGCGATCTGGCCGTGGTCGCCGGGGCGCAAACCGAAAATGAAAACGCTTCAGACGCGGTTCGGCATTCACGGCGCCGTGATCTCGGCGGTGGATCTTATTATGGGGCTGGGATCGTACGCCGGTATGGATGTGCTGAGAGTGGAGGGGGCTACAGGCCTCTGGGACACCAACTATGAGGGCAAAGCCGCAGCCTGCGTGAGAGCGATTCAGGATCATGACCTGGTGTATGTGCATGTGGAGGCCACGGACGAGGCGGGCCACGCCAAAGATCTGGGACTCAAGATCAAGTGCATCGAGATGCTGGATGACCGCCTGGTGCGTCCGATCCTCGAGGGCGTGGAACAGCTTGGGCTCGAGACCGTCGTGGCCGTGCTCCCGGACCACGCCACCCCGGTTTCCACCGGTATCCACGTCGGGGACCCCGTGCCCGTGGCCATTCTGCGGCCTGGGGATACGCCGGACAACACAACTTCTTTCGACGAGGAACAAGCCAAAACCGGAAACCTTCCCTTCCTGCGCGGTGATGATTTCATTAAGCTGGCCCTTGGGATAGACAAAGGCTGAGTCTTCTCTCCTACCATGAATCCCATCGGTGGGGAGAGAACAGGAGAATAAAAAACACGAAGGGCAATCATCATTCCCTTCGTGTCCTTCAGGTTATCCTTTCGAGCTCCCCTGCCAGATCTCCGGGGCAGGCTTTGTGTAAGATTAAGGTGTCGACGTCGGCGCCGCGAGCCCGTTCCCGCCCCAGGCAAACACGCGCCGTTCGCTGGGCTGTCCGGCGGCGACATAAACCGGGTTGCCGGCATCCGTCGTGCCGGTTTTGCGAACAACCATCACGCTCCATCGGAAAAGATGCAGGGTTCCATCGGTCGGCTTCAATTCCGCCGGGACGATCAGCCGCGTATCCTTGACATAGCGCACGGTCTTGACCGCTTCACTTCCGGTGATATCCTCTATCGTCACCCGGTACTCTTCATTCTCGCGCAGGGAAGCGACTGCGGCCCACTGCAGGGCGATTTCATTATCGGAGACTGAGAAGATCGTCCCATCGCGCGGGGTAAGCAGGTTCGCCGCCGGGTAGGGGGGCGGGGTCGTCGGGGTCGGGCTCGGTCCCGGTGTCGGCTCCCGTTCGCAGAGCGGGATCTGTAACACCATTCCCTCATAAACCACGTCATTGGCAAAGGAATACTGCGGGTTATATTTTTTTATTGCCGTTATGGGTACGTCCCACAGATCCGCGATTCTTCCTAAAGTATCTCCTTCTTCAACAGTATATGTCTCAAAATTGCAAGCTTCCTTGGTCTGCGCGACCGCACCCGCGGTCGCGGTGGAGGCCGGTTGGGGAGTGGGAGTCGGCTGGGGTATTCTGAGAGTTTGTCCCAGACTCAGACTGTCGCAATTGGCGGTTTTTCCGTTTTGATCTTTGATCAGGCTGATATCCGTGATCCCATACTGGGCGGCCAGGCCGAAGCAAGTATCTCCCGACTTGACCGTCACCTCGATCGGCGGCAATGGCGAGGGCGTATTAGTCGGAGCGAGGGTATCGGTCGGAAGGGGGGTCAGCGTGATCGTTGAGGTCAACGCCGGCGCCGTTGGAGCGGTGGTGGCGCCCGGGGTTTTTGGGCCGCCGAGCAGGAAGACCATGATTAATGCGCCAAGAATGACCGAAATCACCGGTGCGGCGATCACTACTCCAACCGGGAGCGATAAATTTGACGAGGTGCCGGTCATCCGCGCGGGAGGCCGCGCCGCCCTGCCGGTGCCCGATTCGAAAACCATCCCGCATACGGCACAACGCGCGGCGGTATCCGCGATCCGCGTGCCGCAGGCAGGGCATATCCGACTCGGTGTGGCAGGTCGAGGACTGGTATTAGACATTTTTTCTCCATTCGGCGTAGGGCGATTATACCAAACCGGTTTTTTTCCAGGGGGAGGCGGAATTCAGTAATTGCCTGATTTCAAGCGTTAATCTGGCAATCTGCTGCTCCACTTTGGGATCTTTTCCCCACAATTGTCGTTGTTTTTCCTTGAAGGCCAATTCGGCGCACAGGGTATGCAGCCGTGCGATCGTTCTATACTTTATAAAATTAAAGCTGCCAAGCGCATCCCATTCGGCTGTCAACCGGTTGCGCATGGATGCCGCCGCCCGCCATTGCTGTTCGGTGAGCAATCCCTTTTGTACATACGGCTGGAGATATTTACGGATGGTCTGCCGCTCGCGTATCAGCGACCCGGCCGAAAGCATGATGATGATTCCAATCCCCACCCCGTAGGAAAGCAGTGAAGCCAGCAGGAAAAAAAGCGTATCCTGGGCGAGGACCAGGCCGATATTGTGAATGCTGTGAAAGACCACGGCCAGGAGAAAACCGCCCGACGCCCACAGGATCATCCGCCCCGTGCTGCGGGCGTACTTGGCGAAAGCCAGCCCCAGTCCGGTGAATGCCGCGATCATGGCGTGCAATGATCCGAACACCATCGCGCGCAGAAAAATCATCACCAGCAGTTCGCCGACGCTTTCGCTGGTCAGGAAAAACAGGACGTTTTCAGTAGCGGCAAATCCGAACCCTACCATCGCGCCATAGATAATGCCGTCCAGCGGACCGTCGATCTCCTTCCCGGCGATCCAAAACACGCCGAGTAATCCGATCATTTTTACGCTCTCTTCAACCAGCGGCGCGACGATCCCGAGATTGAAAAGGGAAATTCCGGTGGTTATGGTATCCCCGCTGTATCCGGAAAGGATGGCCAGTACCAGTTCCACGAGAGCCGCGATCACAATCGCCGGCGCCACACCCCACAGAAAGGAGATCACCAGCAGGTGAAGCGGTTCTTTCTCGTACCGGTCAAACCACCAGACCAGCACCGCCCAGCAAACCATGGGCAGAATTCCGGCGAACACCGACGTCAGAAGCAGTACGAGAATGTCCATGAAGAGGAGTATTCCGGATCAGAGATACGATTTGAGGTTATGCGAGACCGCGTAGGCGGCGGCTTCGGTCCGGTTGGAGACGTTAAGCTTCGACAGGATGGAAGATACGTAATTCCTAACGGTGCCTTCCCCCAGAAATAGGGCCTGTGAAATTTCGCGGTTGGTCTTGCCTTCCGCCACCAGCTGAAGTACGTGCATTTCCTGCTGGGTCAGTCCGGAGAAAGTGGAGGCTTCTTCTTCCTGAGCCATCTTGCGCATTTCCGCAAAGACCCGTTTCGTTACGGCCGGATCCAGCAGCGCATCCCCGCGGCCCACACGTTCGATGGCTTCCACCAGTTCCTGCCCGCCGATCTGTTTCAGGAGATACCCCGAAGCGCCGGCGCGGATGGCGGAGAACAGCATCTCATCCTCGGCGTACGAGGTAAGCATAATAACCTTGATATCCGGGTTCTCAAGGATTATCTCCTGACAGGCGTCGATTCCGGACACTCCCGGAAGCCGGATATCCATCAGGATGACGTCCGGGTTAAGCGCAAGCGCCTTCTCCACGGCTTCGGCGGCGCTGCCGGCTTCCGCCACCACTTCGAAGCCCTGATGATGTTCCAGCAGGGATTTCAACCCCAGCCGGACCACTTCGTGATCGTCCACCAGCATGATGCGTTGGGTGCTCATCCAAGGGCATCCGGCGAGGGGAGAGTCAATCTGCGATCTCGAATGGCATGCATGGTTTACAAGGATAATTCAATGCCTTATGATTGACAAGCCCAAACCCCTTTGATACACTCTTTTTCGATCGCTTTTGGAACCCTTCCCAATGGTACACGACCGTTCGGCCCTCGAATCCCTCGAAGAACGCATCCTGGCTCCCTACGCTTCTTTCAGCAAGCGATCCCGCGGCAGGGTGTATCCCGAGGATGAACCAGCCTTGCGCACCCGTTACCAGCGTGACCGCGACCGCATCCTGCATACCACCGCATTCCGCCGCCTGGAGCACAAGACCCAAGTTTTCATCACGTATGAGGGGGACTATTACCGCACGCGGCTGACCCATACACTGGAGGTTTCGCAAATCGGGCGATCGCTGGCCCGCTCCCTGGGCGCCAACGAAGACCTGGTGGAAGCCGTGTGCCTGGCGCACGATCTGGGACATCCGCCCTTTGGCCATTCGGGCGAAGTGGTGCTGTCCCGGTTAATGGAACCGCACGGCGGCTTCGACCATAACCGTCAATCCCTTCGAATTGTGACGGTTCTGGAACGGCGGTATCCGGGGTTTCCCGGATTGAACCTTACCTGGGAAACACGCGAGGGGATCGTTAAGCACGAAACGACCTTCGACATTCCCGACATGTCGGAATACTCGCCGGACGAACGCGGCAGTCTGGAAGCACAGATCGCCAATGCCGCCGATGAGTGTGCCTATACCTCGCATGACCTCGATGACGGCCTGCGCTCCGGAATGCTGGTGCCAGAGGATCTCGCGGATCTGGAGCTCTGGCAGCGTCTGTGCGAGACTTCGGGTTGGACCGCAGGCCCGCTCTCAGACCTTGCCCGCCATCAGATGATTCGCTCCTTTATCGGTCTGGCGGTGCAGGATGTTATTCACTGCACCGTGTCACAGCTGGATTCGTCCGGTGTGAAAAGCTGCGCGGAGGTCCGCCGGCTTCCGGAAAATATCGTCCGCCCGTCGGATGCTTTCATCCCGTCGCTGGAGGCGCTGCGCCAAAGGCTGTTTGAAAAACTTTACCGCCACCACCGGGTGATGCGGATGGCGCTCAAGGCGGAACGATTCCTTTCGGAGCTGTTCGCTCTGTACGTGGCCAATCCGAAAATCCTTCCGCCGGCCGTTCTGGAGGAGGCTGGTGAGGAGGAACTGCACCGAGTCGTTTGCGATTACATCGCCGGAATGACCGATCGCTTTGCCATGGATGAATTTGAAAAACTAACCAACCCGTATACTAAAACCTGACCGCAACCTTCCGGAGAATGCGAAACCGAATGGAAAAGAAAATATTGACTCCCGAGGGAGCCCGAAAAATCCGCGAGGAACTGGAGCAGTTGAAAGGCCCTGCGCGTACGGCGCTGGCGGCGCGGCTGCGGGCCGCCATTCAACAGGGCGATCTTTCGGAAAATGCGGATTACACTTCCGCCAAGGAAGAACAGGGGTTCCTCGAAGGACGTATTCTGGATCTGGAAATGCTGATCAAGACCGCCGAGATCGTCGATCCGGATTCCACCCCGCGGGATGTGGTTTCTTTGGGTTGCCATGTGCAGGTTGTGGATGAAGAAAACGAAACGGATGTGTTTGAGATAGTGGGCAGCCAGGAGGGCGATTCGCGAGCGCGGAAGATCTCCCATGAATCGCCGATCGGAAAGGCGCTTATGGGGCATAAACCAGGCGAGACCGTGACGGTCCCTACGCCGTCCGGCTCGCGTTCCTTCCGAATCATGAAAATTGAATAAAGATATAGCCACAAAAAGCACATAGGACATAAAAGAAAAACCGGAAAAATCCTCCGGTTTATACGAATCCCCAATTTTCTTCTTTTTGTTTTTTTTATACCATTTGCGGAAAATTATTTTTCCAGTTATTTCCCCTTTGCCCAGACTTCCAACTGCAGGGTCAACCGTTCAAAATAGGAATTCTGCGGCAGGGGGCCCGGTCCGTAGATCAATTCGCGGATCACCACACGCAGCGATAATCCCGGCGTGTCCATCCAAAAATCAGCGCCCGGCACGGCCAGCACCGGCAGTCCGCGCGGCGCAAGAGTCGCCCTGACGTCATCCTTGTCATGCGCGTACTGGCTCATCAGCACGGTTGTCGAAGTCCGGCTTGGTTTGCGGTCAAACAGCCACACTTCGAGCGCGGTAATCTTCTTCGGCTCCCCCACACCGATCGGCTCGGAAATTCCCACGCCGCATTCGCCTAGGAAATCTCCGCTCGGCGAATTGATCGTGAAGCTGTCCTCATAAAGATCATCCCCCAAGGCATAGGTGCTGACAAAACGTTCGAGGGGTTCGGTTCCCTCGCCCTCGGCCGCCGCCGATACCGCTTCATCGGCGGGAGGCGAATTTTCCACAAGCTCCTCCTCCGCTTCCAGTGAAAGCTCCTCCCGTCCGGAAGGAGTTTCCAAAACCGTTGCAATGCGGTGGCGGCGGATGTTGACGGCCAAGACAATCGCGATTGCGCCCCCGATGAGGATACCCATGATCGCGAGGACCGAAAGGGGATCTTTTATTCCGACGACGGGAACCGAAGCTGTCGCGGGTTGCGATGTTTCCGATCCCGTCGCATATAACCCGGCGATAAGGATCTCGAATTGGTGCAGCCGTTCGGGATCGGTCAGGCCGTCTTCGCGCAGCGAGGCCAGCAGATCCAATTTGCGTTCGCCCAGCGACTCGAATCGGCTGCGGGCCAGCACCGCATCTCCACTAATGCCGTACGAATCCACCGCCATGCGAAGGTAATCCAGCTGGATGTCTGACCGCAACATTTCGGGCGTGGTATCGACGTATTGAACAGGCCAAATGATCCAGCCCAGGACGACCAATCCGAATACGGTTCCGAGGAGGAAACTTACCCCGTTGCGGAAGAGGGGCGTCCGGATCCAGCGCGCCAGAGTGTCTTGAAGGGAAGCGAGATTTGCCATACCTCACCTACACAAGTTCCGATTGTATCCGCAGATGCCACCCGCGGGCAACAGGATCCGCCGGCCGGGCTTCACACCGGAAACGCCGCGGCCATCAGGCTTTCTCCTGTTCCCGGGCCGGTAGCTCATCGAGCGGGAATTTCGTTTCACACTTGATGCATTGGGCGGTTTGTTTGGCGCTGTAAACGAGCAGACCGCCGCAGGCAGGGCAGGGGTTGGGAAGGGGTTTTCTCCAGGAGGTGAAATCGCAGGTCGGATAGTTGGAACAGGCATAGAAGGTGCGGCCCTTGCGCGTTTTGCGTTCGACAAGATCCCCGCCGTCCTTGGGGCACAGCACTCCCATTTTTTCCAACCACGGTTCCACATAGCGGCAAGCCGGGAAGGTGGAACAACCGATGAACTTACCGTAACGCCCGTAACGGATGACGAGTGGTTTACCGCAGGTCGGGCAATCGCGTCCGGCCGGCTCCGGCGTATCGTCCGCTTTCGGAATTTCCTGTTCCGCATGCTTCAAATCCTTGCAGAACGGATCGTAGAACTCCCGCAGTGTGGAGGTCCAATCGTGGCTCCCTTCGGCAATTTCATCCAACTCGTCTTCCATTGTCGCGGTGAAGCCCGTATTGATTACATCCGGGAAATAGGTGACCAGCATGTCGTTCACCGTAAAGCCAATCTCGGTCGGCAGCAGACGCTTCTCTTCGCGAACAACATACCCGCGCTGCTGGATTGTGGATAGGATCGGCGCATACGTCGACGGCCTGCCGATATCGTTCTCCTCGAGCGCTTTGACCAGCGCCGCTTCGGTGTAGCGCGGCGGCGGCTGGGTGAAGTGCTGTTCGGGGAGGATAGTCACAACTTTCAACAGCTCGTCCTCATTCAACGAGGGCATCGCCGCCTGGCCGTCTTCCTCCTCCGCCTGGTCTTCATCCTTGGCTTCTTCGTAGACCGCCAGGAACCCCTGGAATCGCAATACGGCTCCGGATGCCCGTAGCAGGTATTTTCGCGCTCCTACGGCCTCCACGTCCACCTGGATGGTATCAAACAGGGCGGGAGACATCTGCGAAGCGACAAAACGCTGCCAGATCAGGCTGTACAAGCGGTTTTGGTCGCGGCTGAGGTATGTCTCAAGCGCTTTGGGCTGCCGCATGACCGATGTCGGCCGGATGGCTTCGTGCGCTTCCTGCGCGTTGCGCGATTTGGTCCGGTATTGCGGCGGCTCGGCCGGAAGGGAATCCTTACCATACTTTTCAGCGATGAGCTCCCGGGCTTCCTTCTGGGCCGCCTCTGCCACCTGGGTGGAATCCGTGCGCATGTAGGTGATCAAACCGGTCATGCCCTGGGAATCAATTTCCACGCCCTCGTACAACTGCTGGGCGATGGCCATCGTCTTCTTGGGAGAAAAGCCGAGTTTACGGGACGCTTCCTGCTGGAGGGTGGATGTGGTGAAAGGAGCGGAAGGATTCCGCCGGCGTTCCCCGCGGCGCACCCGTGCAACACGGAAAGCAGCTTTATTAAGATCCTCCACCATTTCCCCGGCTTCCTTTTCGGAACCGAGGGAAAAATCCTGATCGTCCACTTTCGCCAGTTTGGCCCGGAAGGTGGCGCCACCATTCGTGAGTTTGGCCAGATCCGCCGCGATCGACCAGTATTCGACCGCTTCGAACGCGTTTATCTCGCGCTCCCGCTCCACCACCAGGCGCAGAGCCACCGATTGCACGCGCCCCGCCGAAAGCCGGCTGCGTACCTTGGACCACAGCAGCGGGCTGAGCATGTATCCGACCAGCCGGTCAAGGATTCTCCGCGCCTGCTGCGCGTTCACCAAATTCATGTCGATCTCGCGCGGGTGCTGAAAGGCTTCGTCCACCGCGGTTTTGGTGATCTCGTGGAAGACCACCCGGTAAGTCGGGATTCCATTCAGCTCGGCAGCTTCCTTCAAGTGCCAGGCGATCGCCTCGCCTTCCCGGTCCGGATCGGTTGCGAGGTAAACCTGTTCCGCCTGCTGGGCCAGCGCCTTTAATTCTTTCACCACCGGCCGTTTCTCGTTGGGAATCCGATATTTGGGGGTGAACTCATTATCGACATCCACCGAAAGCTGCGATCGCAGAAGATCGCGCACGTGTCCGACCGATGCGCGCACCTGGAACCCTTTCCCGAGGAAGCGGCCAACGGTTTTCGCTTTGGTCGGGGATTCCACAATCACCAGTTTCCCGTTCCGCTTGGTCCGTTTTGATACCCGCTTGACCGGGGGCGGCGGCGTTAGACCGGCGTGGGCGTCGGTGACGCCCATCCGATGTATTTTCGAACCGCAGACGGCGCACGTACCGCGGGTCGTCGGCCGCCCGTTCGAGAGGAACGCCGCTTCCGGATTTGCAACCTCGCGCTTGGCCTTGCACTTTAGACAATACCCTTCCATGCAAACGTATACTTCCTTCCCGTTGATGATTTTCAAGCCTTCGATGTTGTCATCCTGGGCAGTTCGCCCCCGAGCGATGAGCATCGGTGATGTTCTGATGCGCTGTTCCCGCGGGCGGGGATAGTAAAGGATCCAGAATTCCGAGAGCAGATACTCCGCCCGGCCACCCGTGTGTATCTAAAAAAAAATCCAAATGCCCCGATGAAAGCAGAAATCCTCAATCCGCCTTATTCGCGGACTTCCGCTGTTGTACCATATCGGTGATCGCCCGCACATCCTGTGATTTCCCGCCCCGACAGATCAAGATCGCCTGATCGGTTTCGACGATGATCACGTCTTCCAATCCGACGGTTGCCAGGATGCGGTCATCTTTTGTTTTCCGGATGATGGTAACCGATTTCGAACCGGTATCAATATGCCCCTTGGGCACATCCGTCCGAAGGTTCGGGTGCGACTGATACAGTTCGATAAGCGCATCCCAGCTGCCGATATCGGTCCATCCCAAACCGCGCGCCGGCAGGACAGCGACGCGGTCCGATTTTTCCAATATGCCGTAATCCAGAGAGAGATTCGGCATCGATGCCCATATTTTTTTAAGTTCCGCACCGTCATCCTTCCGCTCGAAGGCCTCCATCATCAGAGCCACCTTTCGGCCGACGTCGGGTTGATGACGCAGGAATTCCGCTTCGATGACATCCGAGCGCCAGAAAAACATCCCTGAGTTCCAGGTGAAGGAACCGCTGTCAACCATCTCCCGGGCCCGGTTCTGATCAGGCTTCTCGGTGAAGCGGCGGACGCGAAAGGCCGGGAAGCCATCCACCGCAGGAAGCGGTTCGCCCTGTTCGATGTACCCATATCCTGTGACCGGTCCGCTTGGAGCGATTCCGAGGGTTACCAGGAATTCTTTCTCTGCCAGAGTCCGGGCGGCTTGCAGCAACCGCTGGAAAGCTTCCGAATCCGCAATGAAATGGTCTGAAGGCAGGCAGGCCATCACGAATTTCGGGAACCGCATCCGCAACCGCGCCAGAGCGTACGCCACGGCCGGTGCGGTGTTGCGCGGGCAGGGCTCGCAGAAAAAATTTTCCGCGGGTATTGCCGCTGCCAAAGCGCGTAAAAGCGGTTCAAGTGTGCGGTTGGAAACGACAAAAATTTTCTCCGGTGGAACCATGCCGCCCAAGCGGTTAACGGTGGATTCGAAGAGCGACCTGCCGCCGAGCAGCGGCAGGCATTGTTTGGGCTCCTCGGGCTGCGACAGCGGCCAAAGCCGTTTGCCGCCGCCTCCGGCCATCAGTACAACCAGGAGCGGGAATGTTTCCTTGGAGGGCGAATTCATTTACTCCCGGTGATCCGCCGGAGCACGTGCGGATGCCGCCACATATTGCATCCCGCCGACCGTTCGGACCATTCCTTTCAATTCCATCATGGCCAGTGCCCCGGAAACCGATTCCACCGGCAGGTTCACACTGGCTCTTAGTTGATCAATGTGCATCGGCTCTGGCCCGAGTGCGGCCAGGATTTTCGCCTCGACCGGACTTTCCGGGACGACTATCCGCAACTGCATGGCAGGCGCGATGCGTGGAATATCCAAGGCGGCGATCAAGCCATCCGGAGATACCGCCGGCTGCGCCCCGTCACCGATAAGCCGGTTGCATCCCTTGCTGGCGGGTGCCAGGATGCTCCCGGGAACGGCAAACACATCCCGTCCGAATTCCGCGGCGTACCACGCCGTCAGGAGCGCACCGCTTTCCTCGCCGGCTTCCACGACAATCGTGGCCAGTGCCAGACCGGCAATGATCCGGTTTCGGGGCGGAAAATTGGCCGCCTCCGGTGGGGTACCCGGAGGATAATCGCTCAGGATTGCGCCGTGCTCGGCGATCCGCTTGGCCAACCGTGCATGTTCCGGCGGGTAAACCACGTCAACGCCGCATCCCAGGACGGCCAGTGTCCTGCCATCGCCGTCCAACGCGGAAATATGAGCTTGCGCATCGATCCCGCGCGCCATCCCACTGACGACGGTGATCCCATTGGCGGCCAAAGCCGACGCGAACATCCGCGTCACCTCCCTGCCATACGCGGTGGCCTTGCGCGTGCCTACGATCGCCACCGCCAGTCCATCCGCTTCGACCAACGCGCCGCGCAGGTAAAGAACCGGGGGCGGGGAGGGCAGTTCTTTCAGGCGCGGAGGATATTCCGGATCATCCCAGACAAGCACCCTCAATCCGAGTATCCCGCAGCGATCCAGAAGCTTTTGCGGATCCAGACCCGTCCGGCCGCCGGTTATTGCCGCCGCAGTCCTCTCATCCAGGCCGGCACCGAGTAATTGATGCCGCGGAGCATCCCATGCCGACTCCAAATTCCCGAAAGCCTTCAAAAGTTTCTGAACGCGGATGGATCCGACTCCGCGGATATGATTGAAGGCAACCCAATAAGCACGTTCTTCAATAGACATCTTTTCCCCCTTATCCGAGATTTCGGGGGGGAGAATACCACGAGCCCGTCATCATGGTCAAGTTGGCTTCCTTTTTAAGCTTTTTTGCCAATATTCGCATCTTCCGGACGCTTTCGTGAAAAAACCGGAAAGGAGGTCTCTGGCGATGGAGACGCTATAATATCCCTCATGCGCGTGGCGATGCTCTCATATCATACCTGCCCCCTGGCGGTGCTCGGGGGTAAAGATACCGGTGGAATGAATGTCTACGTTCGCGAACTGACGCGTTCCCTGGGACGGGCCGGGATCCGAGTGGATGTATTCACCCGTTCTCAGGATGAGCATGTGCCGCACGTTATCCACGATCTGGGCAACGGAAACCGCGTCATCCACATCCCAGCCGGACCGGAAACCCCTTTACCGCGCGACCAATTGGCGCCGCACGTTCCAGCCTTTACCGCAGGTATCGATAAATTCACGGCCGCGCAGCGCATCCGTTACGAGTTGATCCACAGCCACTACTGGCTTTCCGGATTGGCCGGGTTGCGGTTGAAGGACGAATGGAATATTCCGCTGCTGCATATGTTCCATACCCTGGGAGAAATGAAATCGCGGCTGGGCGGCACCATCGAAGATCCGCTTCGGCGGCAGGCCGAGGAAAACATCCTCCACGACGCCAACCGGGTGATCGCCGCGACACCCGCCGAACGCATGCAACTGCAGTGGTTATACCAGGCGGATCTTCGCAAGGTAGTGGTCATTCCGCCGGGCGTGGATCTGGACCTTTTCCATCCGCATCTGATCGTCGAGGCACGCGCTCAAATCGGGCTCCCCAAGGACGCCCAGATGATCCTGTTTGTCGGACGGATCGAGCGCCTGAAGGGATTGGAAACCCTGCTGCGCGCCGCGGCACTTCTCCAGGGACGCGGATTCCTTTCTCCGGCGTGCCCTTGTGTGATGGTGATCGGCGGGGATCCAGAAAATCCCCAGGAGGAGATGCGCTATCTGCAGGAACTGCGCCAGACACTATCCGTGACGAATGTGGTTACATTCCTTGGAAAACGGCCGCAGACGGAGCTACCGCTGTATTATTCAGCCGCGCAGGCCGTGGTGATGCCGTCGCAATATGAATCCTTCGGGATGGTCGCGCTTGAAGCAATGGCCTGCGGCACTCCGGTGGTGGCATCCGGAGTGGGGGGATTGTTGTACCTGGTACGCGACGGCCGCACCGGATACCACATTCCGGATTCCGATCCGGCCGCACTGGCAGACAAACTGCAGAAGATACTTTCGGACGAACGGCTGCGCCGGGATCTCGGGCGGCACGCGGCCAACCTGGCGCATGCCTATTCCTGGGAACGCATCACCGACCAGATGCTTGTGCTGTATGAAAGTGTGCTGGCGGGCACGCTCGCGGCGGATCCAACCATGGAACACGTACATTAACGCTTTTCTTCCTCTATATTTCTTTTTACCATCGAGCACATGCGATAGCACTTCACTGTCCTAACCCCTTCTGTCAGACCTCTCCCCCTTCCCGATATCGGGAAAGGGGAGAGGTCTGACAGAGCCCCGGCGATTTTCCAAGACGATGGCCGGGTGAGGGGGGTAGAACCGTCGATTCCGGGAAGTGGGATGGGTAAAAAACTCGAAGTGAATAAGAAAATAATTACTCGAAATACGATCCTGTCACCTGATACAGCGCGCAACGCATTGACAGGTATGCCGCCAGCTCGATCAGTTTGATCTCCCGTTCGCGCTTGCGCAGCGACAGGAGCAATTCCTTCGTTCGGTGCTGGCATTTATCCAGCAGATCCTTCACCACCAGCGGATCCGCTTTGGTTGCGGCGATTATGCGTTTCGTCAGGAGCGGACGGTTTTCCTTCAGGTATTCATCCGCCGGGAGATAGCTTCGCCGCAGGTCTGTCCGCGAGGGTGTTTTGTGGAACAAGCGTCGCAGATCGCCGTCCATATAACCGGTCGCTCCGCGCCGGTAGCGCTGAATGTTTTTCGCTTTTAGAAATTCCGCCAACGTGATGGTGTAATCGCTGACCGGCTCGTCGAGCATCGCCGGATCGTTTACGAATTCCGGTTCCTTCCGGCGCAGTTCGCGGACCAATGTATCCACATAGGTTAATTTCTTTAAGGCACCCGGGAAGCGGCGGTATTTTTTCCGCCAGCTCCGGCGCGAGGAAAACCATTCGCAGAAAGTTTCGGCAAAATCGTCGTCGGGGTGCTTTTGCGCGTAATGGTCGCCGCTTGGATTAACATAATCCCTGCTCCACGGATTGGCCCGTTCCACATACCGGTTGGTCACCGGATACGTGTGGAAAAAGTGCCCGCGGACATTGAAGGTCTCGCGAAAATCCTTGCGGCGGTAGATTTTATAAGCATAACAGAAGGCGTGTCCGACTTCATGCCGCAGGGTAGCCAGGATTTCCTCCGGGCTGTAACTCCAGCGCCGATATTCCTTGTGCAGCTCACGGACGAGCAGATGCGCATCGTAAAAACCCACCGCGATATTCGTCGTACCCTCGACCGTCCCGTATCCGGTGGAAAGATAAAAGTTCGGCTGGACCCTTTCAAGCTTCAACCGTTTCAGGTCTTCCCGCAGGACGGCAATCGCCTCTCCCACCGGACCGTCACCGACCGCCAGCGGCAGACGGCAAAGCGGAGTAAGCAGCAGCTCCAGTTTGATCGTTTTTGGGCCGAAGAGAAGGCGGCGCGAATGGCGCACGGACACTCACCTGAAAAAGATGATTATTTTCGGTGCGCACATGCGGCGCACTGACGTCGGGATGGCAAGCGCCCCCGGAGGGACTCGAACCCCCAGCCTACTGATTCGAAGTCAGCCGCTCTATCCTTTGAGCTACGGGGGCTTGCGGAAGACCGAATGGAACTCCCGGAAATACTGCAAATGCGGGATTTCCAGACAGCAGGACGATTATAACCTTTGCAAATGCGATGTCAATTATTGAAGACGGGTAAATCCAATACCGGACGAATATTGTCTGTAATGTGTCATTACGGGCTCTAGGTTATCGTGAAGTAGGTGTAATGGTATTGGATCTTTCCGTCCCGGATTCCGAGTGTGTCGTTTCCATCCTGGACATTCCCCGCCGGGCTTGTCGCCGTCCATGAGATGTGGCGGGAATTTCCCGTCCCGCTGTATCCGGTGATCTGGAAAAGCGCTCCGGGCAGGCGGGTGGCAAACATATCCGAATACCAATCTATTATCGCCTGCGATCCGACCACTGTCCGGGCACCGGTTACGTGCGCGGCGTTGTTTTGATACAGGGAGATCACCCGGTTGGGGTCGTGCGTGTTCCACATTGCCGGAAGCTGCTGGGCAATATCCGCGCTGGTGGGGGGCGGCCAGGGGAAATTGGCTACGGCATTCCATAAATCCACGTAACTGGATAGGGTGGAATAATCCCAGGACCAAAAATTAGCGCCGAGCAGCCCGAGTTCCAACGCTTTCTGCAGGAATGCGGTCAACTCGGACGCGGCAGGACGCCAGCCGTTATTGGAATAGGCGGGGCCGGTCGGAATGATCGGCCGGACCGGGGAAATCCTTTGGAATTCATCGTACGACCGTTGCAGCTGTTCGGCACCGTTGTGCCAGCCCTCCCAGTAAACCTGCGGCATGTTGTAGTCGCAATATTCCAAAAAAACGCTCCACGGGAAAGCGGTGTGAGAGGTCGGGAACCGGTAGGAGGAAAGCACGATCGGAAGGGATCCCAGACCGGCTCTTAGCAGCTGACAGAAAGTCCTTGCCACGGCGGCTCGGCCGGAATACTGGAACTCGGCTTCGGCATCAATGACGTACCCATCCAGGTTGAGCGGTAGAGTGCGCTGCACAGCCACCCGCGCCTCTGCCGTCGGATCGTACCCATATACATAATGCCATCCCAAGGCCTGAATTCCCCTGGCATGAAGCGCCGCAACAACCGGGGGCACCAGATCCCTGCCGTTCTTATCGATATTGAAGGCGTTGCCCGCATCCGCAATCTTGATCAGAACATGCGACAATCCCGCGGAAACGGCCCGCGCCGCGATCCGTGTCGCGTCGCCCGATTCGCAATTCGGGATCTGCCAGATGTAAAACCCTTTCCCGGTCAACGCCATGGGTTCCTCCGGAAGAATTGGCTGCGGCCCCGGAGCCGGGGTTTCCCGGTCGCGGCAGCCGTTCCAAACAATACCGTCGCCATGGATACGTGCAAGGAGAGTGCCAGTCACCCCCTCTTTTTTTCCCACAAAATTGCTTCCCGAGCTTTCCACACAGCAAATCCTATAATTTATTGCATCGGGGAAGGACGGGCGGGGAGAGGTATACTTATCAAAATTTTTACCATGGATTACCAGTCGTTTTCCGAGACCCTCTCTTACCTTTCCCCAAAAGACCGCGAGATGATCGCGCGGGCGTATCAAACAGCGCTGCGCGGCCATGAGGGTCAAACCCGCGCCTCCGGCGAACCCTACATTCAGCACTGCCTTGCGGTCGCTAAGATCCTGGCTGACCTGCACCTCCCTGGCCCAGCCATTGCCGCCGGCCTCCTGCACGATGTCGTTGAAGACACGCCCGTCACTCTCGACACCATCCGCAAGGAGTTCGGCGAGGAAATCGCCAAGCTGGTGGACGGGGTGACCAAACTCACCCAGCTTCCGCGCGTCACCCGCGACGACGGGCGTCCGATGCCGGTGGTTGATGAAGCTGCCCGCCGCAAGGCCCTGGACGTGGAAACCCTGCGCAAGATTTTTTTCGCCATGGGCGACGACGTGCGCGTGGTAGTAATCAAACTGGCCGACCGCCTGCATAATCTGCGCACGCTCGATCACCTCTCCCCCGACCGGCGCAAAGCCATCGCCCAGGAAACGCTGGAGTTGTTTGCGCCGCTGGCCAACCGGCTTGGAATCTGGCAGATGAAGTGGGAGCTGGAAGATCTGGCCTTCCACTATGTGAATCCGGTCCAATACAAGGAAATCGCCGCCAAGCTTGAAGAACGCCGCTCGGACCGCGAATCGATGATGAAATCCATTGTCGAGAACCTCCGCCGGGAACTGGCCAAGTCCGAATTGAAAGCCGAGGTTACCGGCCGGCCCAAGCACATTTATTCAATTTACCGCAAGATGACACGCAAAGGCGTGGCCTTCGAATCGGTTCATGATGTCCGGGCGGTGCGCATCATCGTCAAGGACATCCCCAGTTGCTATGTCGCGCTGGGGGTAATCCATAACCTGTGGGTGCCGCTGCCGAAGGAATTCGACGATTACATCGCCTCCCCCAAGGATAATTTCTATCAATCCCTGCATACCGCCGTCGTGTATGAGGACGGCAAAACGCTCGAAGTGCAGATCCGCACGCCGGAGATGCACATCAGCGCCGAGCTCGGCATCGCCGCCCACTGGCGTTACAAAGAAGAGGGCGCCACCAAGCGCGACGAATCTTTCGAACGGCGCGTGCTGTGGCTGCGCAGCCTGATGGATTGGCGGCAGGAAGTCCCCGACGCCGGCGAGTTTCTGGACGGCATGAAGAGCGATGTGTTCGAAGACCGGGTCTATTGTTTCACCCCCAAGGGGGACGTGTACGATATGCCCGCCGGGTCGACACCGATCGATTTCGCCTATCACGTCCATACCGAGATCGGCCATCATTGCCGCGGCGCACGGGTCAATGGCAAGATGGTTTCGCTGGAATACCGCCTGCGGACCGGCGACCAGGTTGAAATCGTCACCACCCGCAGCGGCGGCCCGAGCCGCGACTGGCTTAACCCGCACCTGCGGCTGGTGAAATCCCAGCGTGCCCTCAGTAAAATCCGCCAGTGGTTCAAGCATCAGGACTTGGAGCAGAAAGTCGCCAATGGCCGCGATATTCTCGAACGCGAGCTGCACCGCCTGGGTGTGGAAGATGTAACCCTGGAAAGCCTTTCCAAACAGGCCGGCTTTCCAACCATGAACGATTTTTTCGCCGCAATCGGCGCCGGCGACGTTTCACCCGCGCGTATCGTATCGAAACTCCTCGAAACCGAACAGACCGGATTGGAAATCGTCTCCACCACCGGGGCGCCGACATCAGCCACCACCGGTGAAATCAATGTCACCGGATTGCGCGGAATGCTCACCAATCTTGCCCGCTGCTGCAAACCGGTGCCGGGCGACCCGATCGTCGGATACATCACGCGCGGGCAGGGGGCCACCATTCACCGCACGGACTGCAAGAACATTCTCCGCATCCCCGATAAGGAACGCCTGGTCCGTGTCTCGTGGGGGCGCATCGTCCGGACGTATCCGGTGGAAGTGCGGATTTCCGCGTTTGACCGTGAAGGACTCCTGCGGGATGTTTCTTCGATCATCACCGAAGACCACGTCAGCATGCGGCAGGTGAGCGTCAACACCAAAGCCCACCAGGCGACCATCGACATGATGATCGAAGTCACCGATCTTTCACAGCTTAGCCGGGTGCTCAACCGGATTGAGGCGCTGCCGAACATCCTGGAGGCCAGGCGGGTACGGCCCTGAGAGTTCCATTCGGATGGATTTCGGGAAAGTACTTGACCGAATAGATTTTCTTCCTTATAGTAAAAAAATTACCGGCCGCTGACATCGGAAATTACATGGGGGCAGGCGGCCCGGTTTGCGATATACTTCGGGAGCCCTTTTTGGAGGTGGCTTCATGCCCAGGATACGTTGCCGGTACATGGATTGCATTTTCCTGGAGGAAAACTTCTGCGGCGCCGCAGCCATTGAACTGGATCCTGATACCGGCTGCCAGACCTACTCCCAATCCGAGGAAACGGGAACCGAGGAGGAATGGGAAGAAGACGAATTCGATGAGGATTGGGAAAACGACGAAGAAGGTTTTGAAATTGAAGAGGATGACGAAGAAGAACCTTTTGACGAAGACGAGCCGTAAGCCGCCGGCAATTCGAATGGAAACGGCTCATCGGGAGTAACCGCCGGCGATGAGCAATCTATATTACATGATCGGGCGAGTTGTAGACCCCGCCCGATCATTTATTTAAAAAGGTGACGCCGTTTTCGGGACATCAAGAAGTCGTGTTGACCTCTGGCGGCTTTTCAATAGACAGATTATTTTCTCGGCGCGGTTTCCAGGGTGCGGCTCAGAATATCCTCTTGCTGCCGCCGTTTCTTTTCCGTCAGTTCGCGCATCCGCGTACCGGCGGTGGTTCCGCCCGAATTTCCGGTTTGCGCTTTGAGGAAGGCGGCTTCCATCGTCGTAACGGTTTTTACTTCCGGCTCCTCGGACTCGACCGCTTCTTCCTTTTTCGCCTGAGGCTGGGGTTTGGCTTCCAATGCTTTTCGGCTGAGGTGGACCTGTTTTTTCTTGCGGTCCACTTCGAGGATGGTCGCCTCAATTTCATCCCCAACCTTTGCCACGCTGGAAATGTCTTTAATGTATTCGTTCGAAAGTTCGCTGATATGGATCAATCCCGGCCGCTCGGCGCCGAAATCCAGGAAAACGCCGAATTTTTCGATTCGGGTTACTTTTCCGTGCACCACGGTGCCGGTGCGCAGATCGTTCCAATCGTGGGCCAGGGGGGCGATCATGGTCAGATGCAATTCGCCTTTGGCCGCATCCACTTTTTTCACCCAAACAGAAATTTCCTGGTCGGGCTGCAGGACGTCCTGCACCCGGTTGATTTTTTCCTTGCCCAAAGCTGAAATATGCAGCAGACCGTCGCGTTCTGCGCCAACATCCACCACAGCGCCCGAGAGCTCAATCCGTCTAACAATGCCTTTTAACGGAGTCTTCGGTTTGAGATCGGCCAATAAAACTTTTCCACCCATTTCAGGATTTTCCGTCATCATTGCCTCCAAGATTTCAGGCGGGTGTACTTCTCCATGCTTCCCTGAAGGGCGGTTCCTCCAAAAGCCGATTCGGTTCGGGTTGGGGGATGATAAGACCAGGAGAGGATAGCCCACTATGTTCCGGTTTTAAATGGGGGCCGGTGCTCCGGTTGATTACCCGCGAGCCCGACCCCGTCCGGTTCGCTCTGAAACGGCGGCATTATAACCGTCCCGGGCCTGTTGTGCAAGGATGTCGGTGACGGAATAATGCCGATAATTTACCCTTTTGGTTCCTGGCCGGGCAGCCGTTCTTTTACCGCCGCCAGCAGGGATTCGTACGATCTTTGGAACGCTTGTACACCCTCGAGTTCCAATTGATAGGTTACTTGCTCCAGCGCGATTCCTGCTTTGGCCAGGTTCCCGGTCAGGGCCAGCGCATGCTCGAGATCGTCGTTGATCCTGACAGCCGGATTTCCGTGGTCGCGGTACGCGGCAACGGTCGCGGGGGGCATTGTGTTGACGCTGTCGTTGGCGACCAGAGCATCGACATAATACGTATCCGGATAGGCAGGATCTTTGGTGCTGGTCGATGCCCACAACGGCCGCTGAATCCGCGCACCGTATGAAGCAATCTTCAACCAGCGCGATCCCCGGAAGAACTCGGAAAACGCCCTATAGGCCAGCCGGGTGTTCGCAATCGCGGCTTTTCCACGCAGGGAATGGTGGATATCCTCCGAGATGGAAAGATCGGACATCATCTGATCCAGCAGCCGATCCACCAGCGTATCAACCCGCGAGACAAAAAAGGAAGCCACCGAGGCGACCCGGTCGACGCGTAAGCCACGCGCCAGCCTTTCTTCCAGCCCGGTCAGGTAAGCTTCCATCACTTTGCGGTAGCGTTCGACCGAGAACAACAGCGTGACGTTCACCGGGATGCCCTCTCCGATCGCCTGACGGATGGCGTCCAGGCAGGCCGAGGTTCCCGGGATCTTCACCATCAGGTTCGGCTTGCCGACCGCCTGGAACAGCCGCACGGCCTCCCGAAAGGTTGCGGATGGATTGTTTGCCAAGGTGGGCGATACTTCAAGGGATATGTACCCGTCGACCCCGCCGCTCTCCTCCCATACCGGGCGGAAAATATCCGCCGCCGCCCGAATATCCTCCAAGGCGAGCATCTCGTACGCCTGTTCGGCGGTATAGGTCTTTCCGGACAGTCCGCGGATTGCGGAATCATATTCCTCCGACCGGGCGATCGCATTTTCGAAAATTGTCGGATTCGAGGTGACTCCCCGGATTTCCCCATCACGTACCATGCGTGCCATCTCGCCGGATTCCAGCAGCCCCCGCCGGATGTTGTCGTACCAAACGGATTGTCCCATCCGATTCAAGCGGACTAGCGGATTATCGGTCATGGTCGGCCTTTCCCGCGGCTTCGGATTCCATCGCGCGGATTTTTCCCACGCGCCGCCGGTGGCGTTCGTCTTTGGAAAACCGCGCGGCAAGGAAAGCCCGAACCAACTCCCGCGCCAGTTCCGATCCGACGATCCGCGAACCAAGGCAGAGGACGTTCATGTCGTCATGCTCGACGCCCTGATGGGCGGAATACGTGTCGTGGCACACGCCGGCATAGATGCCGTTGATTTTATTCGCGGCGATGCAGGCGCCGACCCCGGAGCCGCATACCAGTATTCCGCGGACGGCTTGTTTTTCAAGAATTGCCCGGCCGGCTTTTTGGACAATATCCGGATAGTCTACCGGAGCGGGGGAATCCGTTCCAACATCCAGTACCTGGTGACCGGCCTGGCGGACCGTTTCTATTAGAACCGGCTTGAGCAGGTACCCGGCATGATCGAATCCCATTACGATCTTCATGGCTCTCTCCCGTTCGATCGGCCGTTTCATATGGCCGTTTATCTGTGTTGAAATAATATCGGCGGATGGATTTTACCACGTGCTGACATGTCAGGGAATTCTTGAATTCATACTTTCCAAGTATCTACTCAGCTTAATTTCCTTCGTCTGCGGATTATTCGGATTTCACGGAGAGTTCGAATTATTATTTCTTCTGATCTTTTTCAGCCTGCCCCGGCTTGCGGCCGGTGCAGGCTTTATGGAAAATACTTCATGCCCGGATTCCCCATATGCGTCCCACGCCATCCGATCCGCCAGAGAGCAGCCACCGTCCATCCGGAGAAAAAGCCAACCCGTTCACCCATCCGTTGTGGGCGGGGATTACCCGGACCAACATTCCGTTTTGCAGTGACCAGAACCGGATCGTTCCTTGAATACCCCCGGCGGCCAGCAGCGTTCCGTCCGGCGAAATCGTGAGTCCGAATACCGAACTCATGTAGCCTGAGAAGGTCCGCTGGAGAACCCGGCGGGTCATATCCCAGATCCGGATGTCCCCCCGGTCATCTCCGGCTGCAAGCAACGATCCGGAAACCGCCAGGCTCCAAATCGCCGGATTTCCGGATGCGGATAATTCGGCCGGCTTTTCCGGATCATTCAGATCCCAAACGAGTACCGATCCATCCTCCAATCCGCCGGCCAGGAGCAGCGCCCCTTCTTCCGCAGGTTGAAGGAAGGCAAGGCTGGTTATCCGTGATGGGATGGATAGATTGCGGTTCACTCCGGTATCCAAATCCGCAAGCGTGAGCACGCCGTTCCCCCCGGCGGCCAGAATCTTCCCGTCCGGTGAGAAGGCAAGCGCCCGCACCCCCATCACGCGAAACTCGGTTCGGGGGGAAAGCGTTTCCAGATTGATCAGGCGCACGATTCCGGGCAATCCATCCGCGGTGGCAAGAATTCCGCCGCGGGGAGAGAATTCGGCGGAGAGATTAGCCTTGCTGGCCGGGCGCGGATTTCCAATCGGAAACACCTCTCCCTTGGAGAAGTTCCACAGGTAGGTCATCCCATTTTCCACGCTCAACGCGGCCCAATCCCCGGCTGGAAAGAATGCCGTCGAGCGTATCCCGCCGAGCATATCCGAAAAGACCCGGATTTCCGCGAGTGACTGCGCGTCCAGAATCATCGCGCGCTCGCCGATGGAGACCGCCGCCAGTTGGGTATCGTCAGGGGAAAATTGCAATGCGTCGATTTTTGTGAAAGTGGCGGCTTTCTCGCGCAACAGGCTACCCGATTCCGGATCCCAAATTTTGATCATACCGTCGCCCGCGCTGGTCGCCAGCCTGTCCCCGTCGGAATTCCAGGCGGCGCTCCAGGCGCCGTAGGCATGCCCTTGCAGGAGCGCAAGCGGCTCCCCGGAGGCGTAATCCCACAATTGAACAGTGCCGTCCCCGCAGGCGGAAGCCAGCCGGCTGCCGTCCGGGGAAAAAGCGATGCCAAACAGCAATCCGAACTGTGTTTGCAGGCGCGGAAGTTCCTCTCCCGTCGCCAAATTCCACCGGGAGAGATACCCCTGGTCGCCGCCCGTCACCAAAACCGTATCATCCGGTGAAAAGGCAAGGCTGCGAATGCCGTACCCCCAGTACCCGAGCAGCGGATTGGTGAACCGGTAGCGGGCCATTCCGGATTTTAAATCCCACACAGCGACGGATCCATCTTCGGCGCCCGAGGCGAGGAACGCCGATGTCTGCCCCTCCCGTGTCCATCCGGAGAAGGCCAGACCGTGCACCGGCCGCGCGTGCCAGAGGAGTCGCTGCAGCGTTTTTCCCGATGCGGCATCGAGGACCAGCACCGATCCATCCTTAAACCCGGCTGCCAGCAATTCACCGTCGGGAGAATATCGGACCGCCAGAACCGGCGAGGTATAAGCAAAACCTGCGGCCGATGTCCAATCTGATGTGAAAAGGATCTCCACGCCGCGCGATGTTCCGATGGCCAGGCGCGACCCATCCGGGGAAAACGCGGCGGCGGCGGGCCAACCGCGTCCAAAATATCCCAGTTCCGTCAACGCATCCAGGTTCGCACGGGAAAGGATTTCCCGACCGGGAAGAAGAGAATTGGTTTGAATGGATATCCGCTCGCCCGGAAGGGTGGGGGAAAAAGGGGACACGCCGGATATTTGCGTGGAATCCACTGTCGGGGAAGCGTGCATTTGCGGCGGAGGATTCGATGCGATGCTGAGTCCCAGGATCACGATGACCGCCAATCCTGCCAAACTCATGATTGATCGCATGACGACTTTGCGCGTAGTCATTCCGTTTTGCCACCTTCGGCATCGTCCTGCTTGGAACGATCCGAGATCCATTGCAGCCCGGCCAAGACCAGGCTGATTAACCCTATGGGTATCAGCGCCACAAGAAAGAACGCCACGCCGCATCCCGCGGCCGGGGTTCCGTAGGTGACGGCAATCAGGACGGTCCCGACCACGAAAACCAGCCCCAAACCGCCGGCGAAAAGCCGTCGCTTGGTCTGGCGGGCGTGATGGTGAAGATCGACCGGTGGAATGCTCATGCTCAACCTATCCCGCTGAAAATTGTATCACCCCGCTTCTGTGGTCCACTTGACGCGCACTTTTCGAGTGCTATGATTCAAGGACTGCCGGTACCCCGGGCAGATCCGGCGACATGCCCCCAGCGGAGAGCCAAATTTGGTCATCCTCGAATTACGAGAACTTGCAATAGTGCTTGATCGGAAGGCGGCCGCCATCCAGCGTGAGTTCACCTCGATTGCCGACAACCTCGCCATTCTGCGCCGTAAATGGGTGGAAGAGGAGGAAACCGAGCGTCCACGCATCGTCAAGGAACAGGAAGCTCTCAAGGACAAACAAATGCTCCTGGCGGATCAGGTAAATGTGTGGCGCGACCGCATCCGCGCGATCGAAAATCCCTCGGGTGAGAAAGCGATGCTGACCGCGCTGGAGGAACTCCTCGGCTGCGGGGATGTGGAGGTGGTCGAGGCCGTAAAACGGGCAAAGCAGATCATGGCCATGGACCCGGAAGAGAAGGCCGCGCTTTTCAATAAAGCCGCCGCCGCAACGGCCAACACTCCGGTCGGCCGGCTGGTCCAGCGCGCGCAGACTTCCTACGATCTTCGCAGTGGAGGTGCCCGGGTCCGACAGGAAACGGCGGTGGAATTTTCCAACCGCTCGGGCATGTCCCAGGATGAATCGATCATCGCGGATCTTGAAGCCGCGCTGGAAGATCCCGACCCAGTGGTTTCAGATGTCGCCATCCGAACGCTGGTCCAAATTCTGCGGTTTCGGGCTGTACGCGCCGCCGAACTGGATACAGGCCAGGCGGCAGTCCAGAAGCTTGTGAAAATCCAGAATCCCGTTGTCATCCCGGTCTTGATTGAGATACTTAAAAACCCGCGCCAGGGATATCTCCTGGTCGATGGGAATCTTCAGGAAGGATCCAACGGTCCCGCGCGGCTGTTGGCGCTAATCGCCCTGGTGGAATTCCGCACCAAGGAAGCCCAAGATGTCATCCGTATGCGCCGCTTTGACAAGGATTCGAATATCGCCAATGCGGCCGAACGCGCGTTGGAGGCCTTCCCGGGCGAGTGGTCCGGAAGAACCGCGTAAAAAGGAGGTCCGCATGGATTCATCCATGACCAGCACCGCTTTCACAATTGAAGGATACCGGATCGTCCGCAACCTCGGGATCGTGCGCGGCATTACCGTCCGTTCGCGCAGCGTCCTTGGTAATTTTGCGGGCGGGATCCAGACGATCTTCGGCGGGAATATCACCATCTTCACCGAATTATGTGAACACGCCCGCCTGGAAGCCTTCCAGCTGCTGCTGGAGCACGCGCAAGCTCTTGGCGCCAATGCGATTATCGGTGTCCGATACGATGCCAACGATGTCATGGAGGGGGTCACGGAAGTTCTGGCGTACGGCACTGCGGTCATCGTGGAAAAAGCATAACCGCCCGCATCCCTGCGGACGGGAGCGAAAGGGATCCCGATGTTGTCGGATGCATGCAAAGAAAAATTACTAACCATCGCCCGGGATTCGATTGCCTCGCAGTTGAGGGACAAAATTGAATCGCGGCTCGACCTTTCTTCGCTCCCGCCGGAGCTGCAGGCCCCGGGCGCCTGTTTTGTCACCCTGACCCTTGCCGGAAATTTACGCGGATGCATCGGCAGCCTGGAAGCCCGCCAGCCGCTTGCCGCGGATGTCCAGGAACATGCCGGCGATGCGGCATTCCGTGATTTCCGCTTTTCTCCGCTGAGCGAATCCGAATTTAAAGATCTGCACATCGAAGTATCCGTATTAAGCGCTCCGGTGCCCCTTCATTATGCCAATCCGGAAGCTCTCCCCGGTCTGCTGCATCCGGGCGATGACGGCGTTATCCTCGCCCGCGGAATGCGCCGCGCCACCTTCCTCCCGCAGGTATGGGAACAGGTGCCCGACCCGACTTCGTTTCTGGATATGCTGTGCGAGAAAATGGGATTCGATTACGATCTGTGGCGCCGGGAAAAGCTCGATGTGTCAATCTATCATGTGGAGAGTTTCGAAGAATAAGCGGAAAATGCCCCTTCTGCTAATGACCATCGACGATCGGACCATGAACCGTCGCCAGGGAGTGATAGAAAAACCGGGTTCTCCCATCCGCATTATGCCGCAGCCGGAGGGACAGTAAGAACCTCCGGCCTTGAGAGATTGGTACCCGTAGGATTACCCGCTATCGTCTATGGTCGATAGTCTGCAAATTGAGGTTACGTATTAGCCGCCAAAACTAGAATTTCTTAAATACTTCATGTTTCGCGCCGCAGACCGGGCACACATCCGGCGCAATTCCCTCCATCGTAAATCCGCAGACGGGGCAGACGTAATACTCCACTTCCCGGATGTCCTTCCCGGCCGAAAGGTTGGTCGACGCGCTGCGGTATAACCCCAGGTGGACCTTCTCCGTCTGTAATGCATTTTGCATGGAGCGCTGCGCCCGTTTTTCGGCCTGCTGCTCGGCGATCGTGATATACGAAGGGTACATTTCCTCGATTTCGAATTCCTCGCCGCCGGCGGCCGCCGTTAAATTGGACGGGGTATCCTGAATTCCATCCAGCGCCTTTAAATGATTGCCGGCGTGGATCTGCTCGGACAACGCCGCTGCCGCGAACAACCGCGCGATGTTGTCCAGACCTTCTTTTTTCGCGGTTTCCGCAAAATACAGGTATCGGATATGGGCCTGGCTTTCGCCGGCGAAGGCCGCTTGCAGATTGTCGTTCGTGATTTTTTTCATGGCTTCCTCTCTCTAAACAGAGACGCACATCCATCACGCCTCGCAACGGTTTTCTTCCTGCCCAAACGAGTGAACCGGAAAAAGCAGTGCATGAAGGAAATAACTGTTCCCTGCGTTGCCATTCCCGGATCATAATTGTACAATATCTGTTCAAAAGCTATGCCGCGCTCCCTCCTGGTTCTCATGGTGTTTGTTTCCCTGCTCACAACCTTCCGCTCCCCTCCAGTGCTTCTGCTGTGGGAACGGGGGGAATGGATTACCGCCTCTCCACGTCCAACCCATCCCCCGGTACCTCTACTCGAAGCCGACCTGGATTCTGACGGATCGATGGAACGGATTGTCTCCCGCGACGGGCAAATCACCATACTGCGCAACGCCGCACGCCTCTGGTCCACTCCATCGGAGTGGGAAGTAACTTTGGTGCAGATCGCCGACGTAAATCAGGACGGCCAGCCGGAAGTCGTCATGGCGGTTTGGCGGCCGTTCAAGCCGTGGCCGGTCGATGCCTGGCTTCCCCACGGCGGGCGGATCACCGGGTTTCACGATGCACAGAATCGTTCTTGTCATATAATCCTCTGGGGATGGGGGGGGACGCGTTTCCGCGAATTATGGGCAGGATCCGCAATGGCGGAACCCGTACTTGCCTTTTTCGCCGCCGACTGGGATGCCGACGGCCGCGACGAACTCATGACGGTGGAAACCGCGTATGATCTACCCACCCAGGGCAGGGCGGTCGCGTTGTGGAAATGGAACGGGTTCGGTTTTTCGCTGATGAACCGCTGGAACACCGGCTTCGGCCGCTTCGTGCTATTGCAGGATGAGACCGGCATTCCCGGAGTCTTGTTGGATCCCATGAACGGCCGGTTTACCAGAAGGAGCGAACATGGCTAAAAAACGAATCGCCTCCGTCTTCGGTGTGATCTGTCTTTTTGCGGGAACGGCGCTGGCCTGCAACCTGATGCCGGTCTCATCTACGCTTGAGGCAGCGACCGCCGCCGCGACCGGAACCACAGGCAAACCGACACTGACACCCCCCGCCAACGCCTATTCGGCCGCCTTCGCAGAATATCCCGCCATCACGGTCACGTTTCCGGCCGCTTTTACCGGCGGGTACACCCTCCCGGTCGACCTCTCCCAGGTCCAGGGTGCCGATGCCTATCCCTTGAGCGCCGGACAGAAGAGCGGTTTGTCTGCCAACGGGTTTGTCGTTAAACCGCCGGTTCCAGGCCAGTTCAGGGAATTCTACCAAGCGTACGAATCCCTCCGTTACAATGAAACGCCGGTTTTCGTGACGACCGATTCCGTATTTCATATCTACCATTTGATCTTCGATAGAATGCTTCGCGACCTCGAGCGCGATTATTTCATCGCCACGCTCAAGCCGCTCACCGCCACGCTCGTCTCCGCCTCACACGAACAATTCGTGCAATCCCAGGGGACCCCGCTTGAGGAGCCGGCGCGGCGCAACGTTGCCTTCTTTGCAGTTGCAGGAGCCCTGCTGGGCATGCCGGATGCGATCCCAGCGGAAGCCGCCGATCTGGTCTCCGCGGAACTGGCGTTGATCAACAGCGCCGCCGGACCGGATATCTCACCAATCTGGGACCGCACGGATCTGGCGGATGACAAGAAACTTCGCGAGGATTACAGTCAATACATCCCGCGCGGTCACTATACTAAAAGCGAAGAACTGAAGCAGTACTTCAAGGCAATGATGTGGTACGGCCGGATGACCTTCCGCCTGCGGGATGCCTTCGAAACCCAGCGCGCGCTGCTGGCCACCCAGGCCCTACGCACCAGCACCGCGCCGGACGGTGTGCCGGCCGAGACGCTGTGGAAGAACATATACGAGCCGACCGTGTTTATCGTCGGCAAGGCGGACGATCTCTCCTTCACCGAATACGGCGCGCTTTCAGATTCGGTGTTCGGCGCCGGGGCACCAATTTCCGCTTTTGCGGACTCCGGCAAGATCGCCGAATTCCTGGAGGCCGCCAAGTCCCTCCCGCCGCCCCAGGTCAATTCGATGTGGGTTTGGATCTGGGAAGATAAGACCGAAGCCACCAAAGGCTTCCGCCTGATGGGGCAGCGCTTCACCCTTGATGAATATGTCTTCGGCCAGATGATCTGGCGCAACGTCGGCACACTGCAAAACCCGCGCGGCCTGCCCAAGGCGCTGGATTTCTTCGCGGCACTGGGTTCGGACGAAGCGCTGTCGCTCCTGCGCGGAACGGGCGAGGATCAGTACGAAAACTTCGACAAGCAGATGACGAAGGTTCAGGGGGAGATCGCCGCGCTGCAATCCGATACCTGGACCCAAAACCTTTATTACGCTTGGTTATATTCGTTTCAACCGCTGATTGCCGTCAAAGACGCCCGCTTCCCCGCCTTTATGCAAAATCAGGCGTGGACCCGGAAGGACCTTCACACAGCGCTCGCATCCTGGACCGAACTCAAGCACGATACGATTCTATACGCCAAACAGGTCATGGCCGAGTTGGGCGGCGGCGGTGCACCGGAACCTCCTCAAGGATATGTCGAACCCAATCCGGAAGCCTATGCCCGCCTGCGGGCATTGGCGATGATGACCCGCTCCGGTCTCTTGGCGCGCAACCTGCTTTCAGAAACCACCGGCGGAAACCTGGATAACCTGATCGACCTGCTGGAATTCCTGCAATCGGCATCGGAGAGGGAGCTCGCCGGGCAGGCGCTCACCACCGACGAGTATTGGCGGATCCAGTATTACGGCGGCGCACTGGAAGCGCTCACCGTGGCGGCCGCGGACCGGGATGAGAATTCTTACAATTACAAGGATCTCTCCGATCAGAAAGCCGC
This sequence comes from Anaerolineales bacterium, assembly GCA_034430775.1. Lineage (GTDB taxonomy): Bacteria > Chloroflexota > Anaerolineae > Anaerolineales > RBG-16-64-43 > JAFGKK01. The sequence goes on from DAOUDU010000248.1 coordinate 151,645, forward strand.
GCTGGTCGCGGACGTTGCCACCGGATTGAATGAGGACGGGGATTTGGTCGTCCTGGAAGAAGGGGTCGGCCAACCCGCGCTGGTCATCGTCGTCTTCCCGGATACACCATGGCGGATCGGTGTCGGTGCCGTATTCACCTATTATGAATTCGTGGTTCCGCCCGGTGATCGCATGACCGATGAAACCTGGCAGGCGATGGTGGAAGGCGGCACGGCGCCTCCCGCACCGGATTGGACATCCCTGTTCATCATGGCCTGACCCGCGGTTTTTCCTTTCCCGGGGGAGCGGATGAACGCGGAAGAAAGCCCGTCGCGCATGCAACCCTTCGCGAACATAAACCTTTCAACAATCAGACAGCGCACCTCCCCGGTGCGCTGTCTGATTGTTGCGGTTATCGCGGCGGTATTTCTTTCCGCCGGAGAATATCAACCGTCGGTGAGCCTTGTTTTCCTCGGCGACATCATGCTGGGCAGGGGGGTGGCGGAAGCGCACCCGGGGGGAGATTGGGAATCGGTGTTGCAATCCCTGCGACCCGTAACCCGCGCAGCCGATCTGGCACTTGCGAATTTGGAATCGCCGATCGAGTGCGGCACAAACATGCCTCGCGATTCCGGGTCGCTCATTGCGTCATCCGCGGCCGCCGCGGCGCTGGCATCCGCCGGAATGAATATTGTTTCGACCGCAAATAATCATGCGCTGGACGCAGGATCCGAAGGGCGTACTTGCACACTCCAGGCGCTTTCCAAGCATAATATCCTTGCGGTGGATTTATACTCCAATCCAGTAGAGATAAGCATCCGCGGTTTGAGAATCGTCTTTCTGGCAATTAATCTGGTCGGGGACGCGCCGCCGGATGCGGTTGTAGAGCTCGCACGGGCTGCCCGCCGGGCGCATGAGTCGGGCAAGATAGTTGTGGTGTCGCTGCATTGGGGACTGGAGTATCAATCCGGGCACGACACGCTTCAGGAACAATTCGCCGCGCGGCTTGTGGATGCCGGCGCCGACATCCTTTGGGGGCATCACCCGCATGTGGTTCAGGAAATGGAGTGGCGAAGCGGGGCGCTGATCCTATACAGCTTGGGGAATGCCGTCTTCGATCAACAGGAGCCGGAGACTGTCCGGCGCGGCGCCCTCGTCTGGGCGAATGTCGATCGGCGCGGCGTCCGTTCGATGATGGTCCTTCCCTTTACCGTTGATCCGCGCCGCGGAAAAACAGGGCCACCGGACCTTCTAGCGATTCGATTCTCCACTCCCCCAATCCATTCCGGACAGGATATAATTGCCTAAAATCGCATCGGGCCGTGATCCGCAAGCCGTTCATGGCCGGGAGCGTCTGATTCCAATAACCTCGGGAGAAATGATGGAAAAAACAAATTACAAAGGATGGGCCAACGCCATCCGCCTCTCCAATAATTCCGTCGAACTGATACTAACCGCCGACATCGGCCCGCGGGCTATCCGGTTCGGTTTCCCCGGTCAGGCCAATGAATTCGCGGAAGATGAAGAATGGGTCGGCAAGACCGGCGATCCCGAATTCCACACCTACGGCGGACACCGCTTGTGGCACGCCCCCGAATCGATTCCGCGGACCTATTCTCCCGACAACGACCCCGTAGTGGTGGAGGAAACGCCGCAGGGTCTACGACTGCTGCCGAAAGCAGAAGCCGCAACCGGAATCCAGAAGGAATGGCTTGTCAGGCTTTTCCCGTCGCAACCGCATGTCCGGATTCGCCATCGCCTGACCAATACGGGGCTTTGGCCGGTGCCACTGGCTCCATGGGCGATTACTGTCATGGCTCCCGGCGGTGTCGGCATCCTGCCGCTCCCCCCCCGGCGGCCGCATACCGAAAGCCTCCTGCCGACCAGCCGCTTGGCTGTCTGGTCGTACACCGATATGACCGATCCGCGCTGGCATTGGGGTGAAAAATTCATTCTCCTGCACCAGGATCCCAAGTTGCCGCATCCCCAGAAACTCGGCATCCTTGGCAGCGAGGGTTGGACAGGTTACTGCCGTGCCGATAACTTTTTTCTCAAATTGTATGACTTCCAGCCGGGCGCCGAATATCCGGATCAGGGCTGTGCGGCGGAACTTTTCACAAACGGAGAAATCCTCGAGGTAGAAACCCTCGGGCCGCTGGTCCGCCTGGATCCCGGCCAATCGGTGGATCATCAGGAGGATTGGTTCCTGTTCCAATCGGTTCCCACCCCGGGCGATGATGCGGATGTGGAGCGCCACGTCCTACCGAAGGTTAAGCAGGCGCGCGCGATTTTGTCTGCGGAAAAGTGAACGCGTGCCGCGGAGAAATTCCTCTTTGGTTGACAATCGCTTTTCGATTAGTAGAATAGGTAGGAATGAGTTAGGCTGTTCGGCAATACTGAACGCAAACCTCAGGAGTATGGCCTATTAACTGCTGGGAAGCAAACATCCCGCGCAGGCGGGATCATTTCATCTCCTAGAGAAACGGGAACCTTACTTTTTCGCCCGTGTGCCACAATTCAGAGCACGATATAGGGGTCAGGGGGGATCCTTTCTTGGGAGCCTGACCGCCCATGCGCCTGATTCGTCGCCGCACCAAAGCCGCCCCTCCCTCAGACGTGTTGGACCGTATCGCGATTCTCCTCGCCGAATGCCGTACAGCTTCCACGCAAGAACAAATTGTCGAGCACGCCGTCGATCTGCTCGTTCGATTGGTGCCATCGGATTCCATTCTCCTTCTCGGATATCCACCGGATACCCATTCGGTCAAGATCCTGCATGCCCGCGGAATTTGGGCATCCCTGTCCGCGGAAAAAATCGAATGCGTCCGGCTACCGGACGGGTTGGACCCGGTCAGCCAAATTCGCGGGTTGCCGCTGGATAAAGGTCTGGAACAGGCGGGGACCATCCCGCTTCAATTGTGGAATTCACCGCTACGCGCCCGAGACCAAAGCCTCGGATCGTTATGGTTGGGACGCCAATCCTCCACGGTACTTGATTTTTCAGCGGAGGATCGCCGGATCGCCGGGTTAATCGCCGATATCGTTGGTTGCGAACTTTATCAATTCCACCTTGATTGCCGGTCGGAACGCCTCCACACTCAGCTCCAGACAATGCGCTCGGTGGAACGCGCCATTACCAGCAGCATGGATCTTTCCGTCACCCTAAATCTGTTTTTGGATATCGTCGTTCGGCAAGTTCGCGCGGATGCCGCCTCGGTCCTCCGTACGGATACCCACGGCCGTGAGATGACGTTGGCGGCGTTCAGAGGATTTCGCAATAGCAACCGTCCACAATCCAGATTCCGCCTTGATCACAGCCTGGCTTCCCAGGCCGGGTTGCAACGGAAAACGGTCTTTCTGGAAGGGAAAAATCCCGGTGATCCCGCACTGGAAAACCAACCGCTGATGAAGGAAGAGGAATTTATCGCATACTCCGCCACACCGCTGATTGCGCATGGCCGGGTCCGCGGTATCCTTGAAGTCTTCCACCGGACCGCTCCGGATCCTGCCCTTGTCCGGGCCGATCTTCTGGAATCGCTCGCCCTACAGGCGGCAATCGCCATCGAGTGTGCCGACTCTTTTCACAAACTCCAGAAAACGCGTTCCGACCTGGCGATGGCATGTGACTCGATGATCGAGGGGTTTTCCCGCGCCGTCGATCTGCATGCCCGGGAGGCGGAAGGGCACAGCCTGCGGGTATCGGAACTTTCTATCCGGACCGCGGAGAAAATGGGTGTAACACCGGATCAGATGCCTGCACTCCGCCGGGGCGCACTCCTGCACGATATCGGCAAGATCGGCATACCCGACCGGATCCTCTGGAAACCCGAAGCCCTCAGCGATGAAGAATGGCAGTTGATGCGCCAACATCCGAAGTTCGCCGAGCAGGTCCTTGCGCCGATCGAATTCCTCCGCTCGGCGATGGATATCCCGAAATTTCATCACGAATGGTGGGACGGCGGCGGATACCCCTATGGATTATCGGGTGACGACATTCCGCTTCCGGCTCGTATCTTTTCCGTTATCGACGTTTGGGATTCGCTGCAGGCGCAACGGCCGTTCCGCGAACCATGGAACGCCGCGGCTACGGCAGACTATCTTCGACAGGCTTCCGGGCGGCAATTTGATCCGGAGGTTGTGAGGATATTTATGCAAATCCTGCGCGAGTCTGAAAGATAAATAATACTTCCACGAAGAACACGAAGAGCAACCTGAAGCACGCGAAGGTTGTTCTCAATAGATCCTTCGTGCACTTTAGGTTTTTCCTTCGTGTTTCTTTATGTGATCAGGCTTTCTTCTTTCCCAATTTAGATGCCAGTGTGTCGAGCATGGATTGGTGGACCACCGCCAGCACTTCGTCGGATTCCTGAAGCACGGTGGACCCATGCGGGAGAATCAGGTCGCCCTTGCGGATGATAGCAACCAGAACACTTTCGATAGGGAGCCCGAGATCCCGGATGGCTTTGCCGTTGGCTTCCGATCCCGGATGGATTTTCTCTTCCACCAGCGAATAAGCGCCCTTACGAAGCTTAATTAACGTCATCATATCGCCGAGCGACATCTCCTCGGCGATCAGCCGCGCCATCATATCCGCCTGGCTGATGGCCACATCCACACCCATCTCCGGCGTGAAAAGCCAGCCGTTTTTAGGATTGTTCACGCGCGAGATTACCCGCGGTACATGGAATTCGAATTTGGCGATGGTGGTTATCACCAGATTGGCTTCATCCTTGTCGGTAACCACAGCCAATACGCCGGCCTTCGCAATACCCGCCTGTTCGAGCGTGGCGGGCGCGCTCATCTCTCCGAATACAACCGTTCCTTCCGGCAGTTCCTTGTGCAGCTGTTCGATTATCTCCATCCGGTCATCCACAACCCGCACGGTATGCCCGCCTTGCAGGAGGATATTGGCCAGATGCGAACCGACCTTGCCGCCGCCGACGATGATAACGTTCATGCCTGACCTCCTTCACCAATCCCCAGCAGTTGCTCGAACCGGTCCATGGATTCGGCCATTACGGCATAATGGATCAAATCACCGGGCCGAATCTCCGTCCCGAGGACGGGTATGAACGCCTTATCCTGGCGCGTGATTGCCACGACGGAAATCTCACCCGGAACGACGACAGCATTGACCGCCCGTCCGATTAGCGCCAGCGATGCCTCAAGTGAGAACAAGGTTACTTCGCCGCTGCCGTAGGTACCACGGGCGTCCAATTCAGAGTGGGTAAGCACTTCCCGGATGCGTTCGGCCCCCCATTCCGTAGAGGAAATGGTGGAAAGCCCCAGCCGGCGGTAGATTTCCGCCTGCTGCGGATCATACAACCGTGCGACAACCCGCGGTACATGGAAAATATTGCGGGCAATCCGCGCTGCGACGATGTTGGCATTGTCGGAATCGCTTGTGGCGGCAAATGCATCCGCCTGTTCTATCCCCGCCCGGATCAGCACGTCCCGATCAAATCCCACCCCGATCACGATGGTCCCGTGGAAATCCCCCCCAAGTTTTTGGCGGATGTTTTCATCACAATCGATGACGGTGACGTCATGGCCGTCTTGTGACATCAGTCGGCTGACCTCCGCCCCAACCCGTCCGCATCCCATGATAATCGTCTTCATGAGTCAATCCTTTCATATGCCTTTCGGCAATGGATCAATCGCCCCCCGATCGCAGGGGGAAGAACTTTTCCCGGGTTCGTGAGATAAATCCGCCGCGGACCACGGTTTTTCGTATTTTTTCCAGTATGTACACCGCCGGACCGAACAATACCAGCAGCGCCCAGAATACCGGGGGTATAGGGAGAAACTCAAATAAATTTCTGAAAAATGGAACGTAGATCAACACAAGGATCAACGCTATTTCCGATGCCACGCCGAGCAGAAGCAGCCGGTTGCTCAGGTAGCCCAATCCGCTCACCCGTTCGCGGCTTGTCCGGCAGGCAAACGCATTTCCGATCTGGCACGAAACCACCCCGGCAAGATAGACGGACGTGGCCAGTATGTACGTCCGGCCGGAGACCGTGCCCAGGAGATCTGCGTAGGGGAACCACATGGGTTGCAGGAGTTCTCCCCGCCAATTTGCCGGATTCATCCAATAATACACGAAAAAGAATCCAAGATAACACAGCATGGTCTCAATTACCCCAAGCCATAAGCTGCGGCTGATAACCTCCCGGTCCAGCATCGGGTGATCACGATTGCGCGGTGGACGGGCCATCACGTCGGGCTCCGGCCGCTCACTTCCCAGCGCCAGCGCCGGAAGCAGGTCGGTTCCCAGGTCGATGGCGAGGATCTGGACGACGGTCAGCGCCATGGGAATGTCGAAAACCGCCGCGAGGATGAGCGGGATCATTTCCGTGACGTTACTTGCGAAAATGTAGGTGGAAAATTTTCGCAAGTTGTCGAAAACGGTGCGGCCTTCCTCCACGGCCCGGGCTACCGCGCCGAAATTATCATTGGTGAGGATCAGGTCCGCCGCTTCGCGCGCGACGTCCGTACCGCTGATCCCCATCGCCACGCCGATATCCGCCTTGCGCAGGGCAGGCGCGTCGTTCACACCGTCTCCGATCACCGCTACCACTTCCCCCCGATCCTGGAACGCCGATACCAGCCGCAGCTTGTGCTCCGGAGCCATGCGCGCGAAGATGACCTCTTCCCGAAGCAGCACCTGCAACTGGGCATCGCTCAATTGATCCAGTTCCGCGCCGGTGAGAATCCGCGGGGTTTCCGTGGTTAGCATGCCGATGCGGCGCGCCAGGGAATCCGCCGTCAGCCCGTAATCCCCGGTGATCATTACCAAACGGATGCCGCCTTTTTTAAAGTGTTCGATCGCCTCGGCCACTTCCGGACGTGGCGGGTCCATCATCGCCGCAAGGCCTAAAAACACAAGGTTGCTTTCGACGGATTCGGAAGAATAATCCGATCCGGCGCCCGTCCGCGGCGGCAGGATTCGATAGGCGAGCGCGAGCACCCGCAGGGCTTTGCGGGCGTACCCGTCGTTGGCCTCCAGAATTCGCATCCGCAGTTCCTGGTCCAGCGGGCGGTCTTCCCCATCGATCCGGATGTGCGAGCACAGATGCAGGACTTCGCGCGGGGCGCCCTTCACCAGGGCTACCTCGTCGCCGCTGTGCTGGTGGATCGTACTCATACGCTTTCGGCGGGCATCGAACGGGATCTCATGGATGCGCGGATATGCTGATCCCGCATCCGCATCGTCCACACCTGCCTTTAATGCCAAGACGCGCAGCGCCGCCTCGGTTTGATCGCCGAGGTAAGTCCATTTCGGCTTTTCCCGGGTGGGGGGCTGCAACCGGGAGTTATTGCAGAGCGTAGCGGCGGTAAACAGTATCCGGAGGTCTTCCTTTGCCGGGCCGGCCGGGGCAGGGATGCATTCTCCCTTCGGCGCATACCCCGAGCCGGAAATCCGGTAGCGGCGATCGCCCGCCCACACTTCACGGACCGTCATCTGGTTCTGGGTGAGGGTCCCGCTTTTATCCGTGCATATCACAGACGTGGTTCCGACCGTTTCCATCTTTGCGAGGCTTTTTACCAGCACGCCGTGACGCGCCAGGCGCTGGACGGCGATGGCGAGGGAAAGCGTTAGGGTGGGAACGAGGCCTTCCGGAATAACCGCAACAATGATCCCAAGCGCCAGCAGAAAAGCGCTGAGCCAGGGTACGCCTTCCTGCATCACACCCCAAGCGAAAGATAGTGCGCCGATGCCGAGTGCCATCAGCGTGAAGGTGCGCGTGATCCGGTGCATTTCTTTCTGCAGCCGGCTTGCCCGCACCGGAGTCTCCTGCGTCAATCGTGCGATGCGGCCGAATTGGGTCAGCGAGCCGGTGGAGTAGACCACCGCCCGGGCGGTTCCGGAGGTGACCGATGTACCGGCAAAGACCAGGTTCGGCCGCTCCACTTCTGTAAGCTCATGACGCGCAGAGGCTTCGGCGGATTTCCGGACCGGCAGTGCTTCACCGGTCAGCGGGGCATTATTAACCCGCAATCCGAATTCCTCCACCACACGCGCATCGGCGGGGATGTTATCCCCTTCGGCCAAAACGAGAATATCGCCCGGAACAATTTCCTTCGCGGCCAGGCTGGATTCCGATCCCTCGCGAAGCACCCGCGCATAATCGGGAAGCAATTTCTCAAGCGAGGAGATGGCACGTGTTGCGCGCGATTCCTGCCAGAAGGAAAAAGCGGCATTAACCAGGACCACAACCCAGATGACAACTCCCAGAATCCAGCGGCCGCCGATAACGGCGGCCAAACCGGCGACCAGCAACAGGATCGCCATCGGATGCGAGAGTTGGGCAAGCAGGCGTTGATATTCGAGGGAGACGGGTTTTATAACATGCAGGTGGTTGGTTCCGTAGAGGGCAAGCCGGGAGTCGGCTTCTGCGGCGGATAAGCCCTCCGGGCCGGTTTCTAAAGCGGTATAAACGTCAGACGGGCGGAGAGAATGAATGGGTGTGGAAGGCATAGGAAGCCGCTACAACGGCCGGTGAGGCTGCCGCAGGAACAGATATCTGCGCCAAAAGACGCTACACATCGTCATCCGGACCTGCGGTTTCCTTGGGTTTGCCACCGACCCGCGGTTCGGGCGGGGGCTTGCTTTCGAGGTATTGTTCCAGAAAGGATGAGCCTTCACCGGCATCCCGGTACACGGCTTTCTCATAATCGCCGGCGGCGACTGGACGTTCAAATCGCACGGGACGGCGGACGCCGAATAATTCCGCAAATCGACTGATGAGGACAAGCAGGTTATATCGGTATTCCTGAGCCCGCAGGGATTGCCATTCGACCATATTGCCCATCGGACCGTGGACGCGCGATTTTTCTCTTATGATCCTATGAATCTGCTCCGGAGGTCGGTAGCCTACCGGTGAAAGAAGAATCGCATGGGCAACGAGAATGAGGATTCCAAGGGAGATCAATACAGCCCATCCGCCTTCCTCCCATTTTCCCACGATTTGTCCGACGAAGATAAGGGCGGAGAGGGCGGCCGCGAAACCGGCGGCCAAGCTGCCCCATTTCCGGCGACGGCCTGTGGAATTCTCAAGGATATGCTTGCGGATGGCCAGTCCCATCGCCATGATGGGCAGAAATACACCGACACCATAATAGGGAACCGCCGAGGAAACCCGGCCTTGAACCAGGAAGAGGATCAGGATGGCCACAATCGCTGCAGCGGTGACCGGTCGCGTGAAGGTTCCCTTCGGATTACGATACACCACAATCTCTGGAATCTCCCCGATAGCCACGTTCCGCCAGGCCATCGCCTGCAGGTCCTGGTAGGCCGTCATGGATGCCGCAGCCAGAAGGATCACTGCAAGGATCTGATACGCCCAAAAGAGAATGGTGCCATTGGGGACAACACCGAACCCGATAAAGGCAAGATTACCCACCAAGCTCCGGCCGTAGGTCCCGTCAAAAACATTAAAACGGATGGAAAAGGTTGTTAGGAGAAGTGTCGTCAATCCGCCGTAAAAAAGGAACGAGGTCTGCACAAACCGGCCGATACCGGATTTCCCGCTGTAGAAATTCCAGAGGCTTTTCAGCCGCGGCAGCTGCTTCTTGCCCCATCGAACGATCCCCGCATCCTCGTCAATCACAAATTGAATGCCATCCGACATGGCCTCCAAACCGGTAAGCGCCACCAGACCCTTCATCGAGGCGGTCAACATATGGTACATCGCTTCCAGAAGGGATGCGGATTTCTGTTCCACCAGATTCGGAGCCGCAAGGTAACCGTTGGAGTGAGCGAACAGCAGGCCCATGGTCATAACAACGGTAAGCAGAACGAAGGTGGCCAGCATGATGAAGACCACTTGGGCTGATTCTCCGCGGCCGCGAATCGTGATAAACCAGGTAATGGCCACGATGACAATCCCGATCAGCACATGCCAAATCCACGCGATCCCCGTGGCATCCCGGAGCGACAGCAACTGATCGACGCCTGAAAGACTGGATACCACAATGGTGAAGATGTAATCCTGGATCAGCACGACGGCAACGATCAGGCTGAGCGAGGGGCCCAGATAGCGCATCGCCGCGGTAAACGAACCGCCGCCTTCTCTAAAAACACCCAGCGAGTACATGTACAGGGCGCCAAAAATGAAGTTGGCCAAGGCAATGACGACTACCGGAATATAACCGTACCGCTCCAGGCCATACGGATGCAGGGCGCTCATCATCTCGCCTGTGGCGTAGTAATACGAGGTGAAATAATCCACCCCGAAAAGTGCCACCGCCGCCAGCAGGCCGATTTGACCCGCGCCGTGGACATGCGCATCTTCCTTCCGCTCGCGCGGCGATAGGCGGTAGGCGATGAAGAGAAAAACGATCAACATCAAAATGGGTATCATAATGGATCTTTTTATGCGAGAAGTGTCATGGAAGCCGCGGTTTACTTTCGCGCCGATTGGAATGCATCTTCCAGTGTGCACAATTCGGCAAGGATGTGATTGCGGGTCGAGCCGCTTAGCCGGGTATCCTGGGCGACCTTTACGGATTCTTCCTGTGCGGCAAGGACGACGAACGCCGGAACGAACATGATCCGGCCGGCCGGGATGACTTCAAAGGGATAATCCTTCATCCGCAGGCTTTGGTCGTCGAAATAGGGCAGGGAGATCGAGAGGCCGCGGTTCATATCCCCGGCGGCGGCCCGCCGTTTGATCGTCCGGATGATTTCCTCTGTTTGAAAAACAGCCAGTGCACGCCCCTGGTTGACCAGCTGGCCGAGCATGCCGTAGCGCTTGCGTTGATATTCCCCATCGGCTACAAAGTACGCCGCCAGGCCAACCGCCGTGTGCAGAACTTGCAGGAAATGCTGCATCGAGGCGATATTGGCTTCCGCTTCGGCCACGCCGCCCACCAGAAGCTTGCCGTTTTTATCGAAGGCAATCCACTGGGGCAGGAAGAACCGGCGCGCGTATGGGACAAAGGGAACCTGAAGTGCGCCGCGGTTCTGTTCCACTCCGCCTTCTTCGACGATGGCATCCGTCGATTCGGTGATGGCGGACTCGATGTCGGGCAGAGAGGGATCCGGCTCGGAGGGAATCTCTTCATCATCGCGGGCGATGTATTTGACGGATCGGCCGCCGGGAAGCATTTGGCTTATCATGTGGCGGCAGGTTGCGAAACGCAGCACGCCGGCCGCAACGGCAATTCCCGATCTGGGCTTTTGTTCCAGTTCCTTGAAGCGCGCCCGCAATACCACTGTTAAGTCGGTGCGGGTCAGCCGGTCGACCAATCCACCGGCCATTTGCTCCCGTTCCTCCGCTGGGATGTTTTCCGTCTTGCCGGTATTGGAATCAACCACAACTTTATCGGGAAGCGAGAAACGGACCTGGGAGGGTTTCTGCAACAGCGTCTCCGCCAGCGACCGCGCTTGTGATTCGAAGTAACGCTGGAGCAATCCCGGCTGGGCATCGAACAATTGTTGTTGAGTGTGGTACTCCCTTTGGAGAAATTCCGTCGATTTATCGATCCGGGATGAATGCTGTTGTTCCGCCATATGTACCCCGCCTTTTTATCTGTGCGCTGACTGAACCAATTATCGCGAATCTTCCTTACCTGGACGCACTTGGTGATCGCGCCGCGCCCTTGGTTGTCCCAATGTCGTAACCAGTGAGCCTGTCTGGAGAGATTTCAGTAATAGCGGCGCCGGAGAAATCATGCGGTGGTGCAAGCACTTACTTCCGATCCGTTCGCTACCCGCCGGTGATAGGCACGAAGGCGGATTATACGACCGCGGAAGCGCGTGTCAATCCTTTGTTGGATAATGCAAGGATACACCCTTCAAACGTGCATTTTTAGCGGATATTCGCATAGCAGTAATGTTTTTCGTATTTTGGCATGGAGAAAACTAGAGGATAAAGCAATAGGCTCGACGGAGAATGACCGTCGAGCCTATTGCTTTACGTGTTCGGAAGGAATTAGTCGGCGCCCCGATATATGCGGATCAATTGCTCGAAGAGATCCAACGCGGCTTCACGTGAGCGCTGGAACGCATTGCGGCCGATCATCTGACCGGCGGCGCCGGCATTGCGAATCGCAATTGCCTCGTTAAGGATGATGTCGACATCGCCCCGCGGACCGCCCGAAAACAGCACAATCCGCCGGCTTTGGAAGGCGCCTTGCATTACATGCCGGATCCGATCCTCAAGCGTTCCCAATTTAACGCCATGTTTTTCATAGAGAATGCGAGTGTCTTCGTGTTCGATTCGTTCGGTGGGCAGTTTAAGATAGAGAATGTGGGCGCCCATCTGGGCGGCGAGATGCGCGGCGTAGGTGGTGATATCCGCCGCCGTCTCCGCTTCCTTGGGAATGTTGGCGCCGCGCGGATAGGACCAGCAAATAACCGGCAGGCCGACACTCTTGGCTTGGCGCACCACCTCCCGCAACTGCTCGTATAGGATTCGCCGTTTGTTGGTACCGGGATAAATGCCGAATCCCACCGCGGTACAGCCCAGGCGTTGCGCGTCTTCCACCGTCGCGAATTGGGCCATCATGGGGTCCGGATCCTTATGCAGCAAATCGCGGCCATTGAGTTTCAGGATACATGGTATTTGGCCGGCGTAATCCGCCGCCACAGCCTCCAGGAACCCCAGCGGAGCCACATAGGCATTGCAGCCCGCTTCGATCGCCAGTTCGATGTGGTAGCGCGGATCGTAGGCGGCCGGATTATTGCTAAAGGACCGTCCGGGCCCGTGTTCTATCCCCTGGTCGGCAGGTAACATAAGAATCCGGCCTGTGCCGGCCAGCTTGCCGTGGCATAAGATTCGGTACAGGTTGGTCCGCACCCCGGGATTTTCGGAGGAATACCAACTGAGAATTTCATCTATTCGGTTCATGGTCCACTCTCCTCACTGAAATCCGTTGACAGTAAGACGCCGGGGGCAGGGTGGCGGAATTCTTAGTACAGGAACATCGGCTTGCCGAGCATATCGCTGACCCGGGGCCGATAGTTCTCCTTGTCGTAAAGGGCCGATACATCCACACGCTTTTTCCCCTGAACAATCATATCCAGTGGAACGGTGGTATAGATGCCCTGCTGCAACGCGACCATCCGGCCGGTGTGCCCCATGGCAACCTGGTCCAATGCGAGGTTCCCGAAGGAGCTGGCCACCATCCGGTCCAGCGCGTCCGGAGCACCGGAGCGCATGATGTAGCCAAGCTGCAGGTACATAATGTTTACGCCGGTCCTGCGCTTGACCTCTTCCGCCGTGTAATGGCCGATCCCGCCGAGTTTCTGGTGGCCGTAGGCATCCTCTTCCCCGCGCTGATGAATGCCTCCGCCGGCTTCCGTCGCCCCTTCGGAAATGGTCATAATCGCATAATGCGAGGGGGAGGCATTCCGGTCGTCCACCAGCAATTTACAGAGCTTATCCAGGTCAAATGGGACTTCGGATATAATTGCCCGGTCGACATGCGAGAGGTAGGCGGCGAACAGCGAGGTTTCCCCGGAATTCCGCCCGAATAATTCGACTACTCCAAGCCGTTCGTGCGACCCGACCGAGGTGCGGAAGTTGGTGATGGCGTCCACCGACCGGGTGACGGCGGTGGAAAACCCGATGCAATAATCGGTTCCAAAGACGTCGTTATCCATCGTTTTCGGGATGGCGACAGCGCGAAAACCCTCCTGATGCAGCCGACTGGCAAAGGAAAGCGTATCGTCGCCGCCAATTGGAATGATCGCTTCCAGCCCGAGCGCTTCCAGAACCCGCAAGGCATGCTTGGTGCAATCGACGGTGCCCTTGGCGTTGTTTACCCGGTCCTCCGTGCGGACATGCTCCGGCACGTCCGCCGGTTTTACGTTGGAGGGATTGGTACGCGAGGTATGCAGAAATGTTCCGCCGGTCCGGTCGATCTTCCGCACGGTTTCCGGCGAAAGGGTGAAGGAATACTTGGCTATGGATTCCGGATCGTCCGGGTTGATTCGTAATACGCTCATCCATCCGCGCCGCAAGCCGACAACCTCAATATTGTTTTCCTGGGCGCGCGTGAGCACTGCCTTGATCGCCACATTCAGGCCGGGGACGTCACCGCCGCCGGTAAGAATGCCTATTTTTAACTTCGGTGCCATATCCGTACTCCTCCTGGAAAAGGATGTGCTGAAAAACAGGCGTAAACTCGTGCCATTGTACAGCGGGATTCGGTTTTTTCCAAGGGAATTCGTTATGGTATAACCATGCCGTTGCCTCGCGCCGCGACATTCGCTTCCAAGACCGGGGATAGGTATAATTGGGATAATTTTACGGCCTGAGATGGAATCGGCCGGCACAGGACCGGCCGCGGGAGAATAATGGGCGAGGAAATTTCATCCATTAAGCAGAAATTAAATCAATTCCTTATCGCGGAGTTTGGAATCGACAGCGAAGGCGGGACACGCCCGGCGACGGATTCCTGGCCTTTCGTCTTGATGCCGGTCGGACGCATCAGCCCGGGGCCGGGCGAACCGGATGTGTTTCGATTCGAACTTGAAGAACCCTATTTCGTCATTGATATTGGATCTCCCCATTATTACCCGGTTGCCGGCATGTCGCTTCCGGATCTGGTGATGCAATTTGCCGGCGCATCCTGGCTTGCTTCCCATGAACCGATCGACCTTTCCACCTCCGCTACCGGCCTGCTCGGCGTGCCCTCCATTCCCGAACGCCGCGAAGCGGTTACCTCCCTGGTGACAACCTCCTTCGGGACGGAAGCCAGCTTTAAGATACTGGAATGCATTTATCTCCGAAAGGCCATGCGATACTATGCGCTTGTGGAAATGTCTGATTCGAAGATGGTTTACCTTATCGGCAGCGGGATTGACCCGGTGAAAGTTCTGTATCCTATGGCTTCCGGCTGGCGCCGGCTTGCGCTCGGGGTGGGGCAGTGCCTTCGCGAAGGAAAATTGGCCGACTAGAAAATCCTTTCCTTTTTGTAATTAAATATTGCCTCACCTCCACGACGTGAAGAATTCTATAGCACCCATGATAGGGCAGAGACAAAAAGCATTATGGCTTGCACTTGAAAAAGATATAATCCGTGATATTATTATGTAAGCTAATGGTTATTATATTACTTATAAAGAGGCTAAAATAAGATTTATGAAAATCAAACAGGCTGTGGATGTTTTTTTTACTGAATTCCATTTTCCCAGGGAGTCCAAGAATACCAAACGCACGTATAAATCCGCCTTGAATAAGTTCCTTTCCTATGCCGAAGAAGTTCACATATTAATGAAGGAAGTCTCTAGCTTGGATTCTTCTATTATCAACCGTTTCGGTGTTTGGCTGGTGGGTAATGGTCTGACAGAATATACACAGAATATATATGAAAGCGCTTTACGGAGAGCCGTTAATTTTTGGAGAATGAAAGGATGGATTAACTTTTCTACAGATAATGAAAAAGAAACGAGATTGGCTATGCGCATTCAGTCGAAAAAGAAGGATTTCGCAGGATCTTCGCGTGTCGGCCGTGTACCTGAGGATTTTGGCGACAAGATGGCCTCCATTGCGGATTCTCAACCCCTCCCGACTGAAAAAAACCGGCTCGCCCTGTTGAAGATCCTTCGCGACAAAGCCCTGGTCCATTTCCTGCGCGCTACGGGCCTTCGCATCGGAGACGCCTGCCGCTTCTCACGGAGTGATTTTCAAAACGCCAAAGCCCACGAAGGGTATTTCACGCTCCAGATGCAAAAAACCGGTTCGTTGGCTCATTGCCTGCTCGGCGAACCCGCCATCGAGGCTATCGAACACTATCTCAAGGCGCGCAACGATGCCTCGCCGTGGATTTTCATCCAGCATGGCCGGGCGGGAAAATCACGCACTGGAACAAGCCAGTTTTTTCGAACCTCCATCAGGGGCTATGGCGCTAAAATCTCACCCAAAACCGCCTGGGAGATCATCCGCCGGATCGGCCGGCAGGCGTATGGGTATAAAACGACCCAGTTCATCTCCCCGCATGCATTCCGCCACTGGCACGCCCAGACGCTCATCCGCGCCGGTGCCCAATTGGAGGACGTCCAATCCGTGCTTGGGCATTCGACCCCCGTCATCACCAAACAGATCTATGCGCCCGAACCCAACCTCTCGAGGATTTCGGAAACCGAACGATTGATTCAAAAGAAAAAACCCGCAGAGTAACAATTCTGCGGGTTGGATGGTTTGTCTACAAAAAAAATATATATTCGTAGTTCGCCGAATGCAAGCGCTTGCGGTTTTTCCCGGTGTACTCCGTGTATTGTTCAAAGAAAAAAAGGGGTGGCTGACGGGGATTGAACCCGCAACACCTGGATCCACAGTCCAGCGCTCTGCCGATTGAGCTACAGCCACCATGCGGCCGTGAAGCGTAAAATTCTATCATTCGGCTTGTCTTCCGGCAAGCCTCTTTCGTATTTCTTGCACCAGTGCGTCCATGCCTACCGTTACCTGATCGCGCGCTGTCAGGTCTTTTAAGGTCGCCTTCCCGTCGCGGATTTCATCCGGACCGGCGATCACCGCCAAGGGTATTCCCAACGAATCCGCGTACTTCAATTGTTTGGGCAAGCGTTCCGCCGAGGGATACCATTCCGCGGCGATCCCGGACTTCCGCAACGCCATCGCGATTTTCATCGCGGCGTCGCGTTCCTCCGCGGAAAATGTTGTGACGAGAACCTCCGCCGGTACGACCCGTAAGGCGGGCTCCTTCCCGGTTTTCTTCAGGACCAATCCGATGATCAAATCCCCCATCGCGAATCCCACCCCGGGAAGCCGCTCGCCGCCGACATCCGCCACAAGGTTGTCGTACCGGCCGCCGCCCAGAATCGCGCGGAATTCACCCGCTGTGTCGCGCGCTTCAAAGACGGTTCCGGTGTAGTAATCCAGCCCGCGGATGACAGCAGGATTATATTCCACGTAGTCCCGCACGCCGAACAACTCCATGGCGGCGAAGAACTCTCTCAACTCGCCGGATTGTTTCCATAATTCGTGGTTTCCAAGGAGAGCCTGCAGACCGCGGACCTGTTCCGCGAGTAATCCGGACTCACGGGCATAAGCTTCCCATGCGGCCGGTGTCATTTTTTCCTTTTTATCAATCAACCGGAACGCTTCGGCGCGGTTTTCATCGCTGATCCCAAGTCCCGAAAGCGCCCCTTCCATCAGCCGCCGGTTGTTCACCTGAAGTTTTACATCCAGCGCCGTCAGGTTCACCGACCGGAAGAACTCGCAGATGACGGCCGCAATTTCGGCATCCGCCTGCGGGTTGTCGACCCCGATCAGGTCAAGGTTCCATTGGAAGAACTCTCGCGTTCTTCCCTTTTGCGGCCGCTCGTAGCGCCAGAATGGCCCGAACGACCACCACCGGACGGGAAACGTCAATTGGCCGATCCTCGCTGAAACCATCCGCGCCAGCGAAGGAGTCAACTCCGGCCGCAGGGTGATCTCCTCTCCGCCCCGGTCCTTGAAGACAAACGCCTGTTCCTTCACAAGCTCTTCGCCTGATTTAGCCGCGTACAACTCAAGCGTTTCTAGGAACGGCGCTTCAAATTCCTGATACCCGAACCTGCGCGAAACCTCCCGCGCTTGGGCATACAGCCAGTTGCGGAACGCCATGTCCGCCGGGTAATAATCCCGCGTTCCTTTGACCGGGTTTTGTTTTTTCATCGTCATCTCCGACAGCTGGGAAGGCGTAATTTCTGGGTCCGTTTTCCCGGGTGAGATCCTTTTTTTAAAAATGGGCTGGTCCGATTATATAGCAGGTCCGGGAAAGGGCTCCGCTTCTGCCACCCGCTTCGCGAACGGTGGATGAAAAAAGCGACCGATCTTTTGGTCGCTTATAGTCGGGGCGAGAGGATTTGAACCTCCGACCCCCTGCACCCCATGCAGGTGCGCTAGCCGAGCTGCGCTACGCCCCGGAAGCGGACATTATATCCGGCCTTTGACGCTTTGACCAGATCCGACCCTCCTCCCACCGGCAACAGAGCCCGACAGGTTGACCATCGACGATCAACCATCGAATCACAACCCATCGCAAGCGTTTTTAAATTATCTCTCGTCCATGGTCGATCGCCAGGGCTTCTATGCGTTCACATCCAGGCGGAAGCCGTGCCCGCGAATGGTAAGTATGAATTCCCGGTCCGGATCCACTTCTTTTAACCGGTCGCGCAGGCGTCGGACCAATGCATCGATTGCCTGGTCGGTGACCCCTTCCGTTTCCTCGCCCGGCCAGACGGTCCCGATGACGTCCTCGCGCGTCACCAGCCCCCCGCTCCGCATAACGAGCATTTCCAGGAATCGATATTGGTGGATCGAAAGTGGAGGATCCAACAGCGAATCGCTCACCGATACGGAATGCTCAACCGGATTCAGCCGGATGCGCCCTTGGCGAGGCGGCGCGCCGTCGTACTCAAGCGGGACCGTCGAATCCGATGCGACATACACGAAACCGGCGGCCAGCGCGATCTGGACCAGATCGCCGTCCTTCAATTCAACTTCATCTTTTAACGGCACGCCGTTGACGCAAGTGCCGTTTTTACTGGCGAGATCGCTGATAAATGTTTTTCCGGCGCGGCGGTCCACTTTCGCATGGCGGCGCGACACCTGCCGGTCGTCAATAACGACTTCGCAACCGCTATCCCGGCCGAGTGTGACGCCCTCCGGAGGAATGATCCAACGGTTGCCCTGAACCGGGCCGGATTGTCCGATCAGAACGGGTGCTTCTGCTTTTGAGTCCATAGGTTATAATTCTTTTTGTTGTCCGCATAATGCCGGAGCCTGCCATCCAGCTCCCTTGCGGCGAAAATCCAAAAGGAATTCGATTTCCTCCCTTCCACAGAGACATCGTCCGCCGGGGGATCGAAAAATCCGTCAATCCTATGCCCAAGTTATTACAGGCAAATCACCTGCTGAAAAACCGCTACCGCGTGCTGTCCGTCATCGGACACGGCGGGATGGGCGCCATCTACCTTTCGGCCGACGAGCGCCTCACCGGGCGGAACTGCGCCATCAAGGAAGTGGAGCAGGATCCTGGATTGCCGGAAAATCTCCAGCAGGAAGCCCGGGGACAATTTTACCGGGAAGCCAGTATTCTTGCCCGCCTGGACCATCCCAACCTTCCAAAAGTATCAGATTTCTTCTCTTCCGGCAATCGTGATTACCTGGTCATGGATTTTATCCCGGGCCAGGACCTTCGCAGCAAGGTGGAGGACACCCGCCAGCTGGGGAAATTCCTCGATGCGGAGGACATTCTCGGTTGGACAGCCCAGTTGTGCGACGCGCTGGAATATCTGCATAATCAGTCGCCCGCTATTTTGCACCGGGATATAAAACCCGGAAATATCCGCGTGACACCAAACGGTCTGGTAAAACTCGTCGACTTTGGATTGGTAAAAGTGCTGGTTCCTGATGAAATGACGATCACGGTGATGCAGGGTCGCGGAACGGCTGTGTATACGCCGCTCGAACAATACGGCGGGGATACGGGGCACACGGACATCCGCAGCGATATCTACGCCTTGGGTTGCACGGTGTACCATTTGTTCACGGGCCAGGCCCCCCCCGAAGCAAAGCAAC
The DNA here is from genome assembly GCA_034430775.1 of Anaerolineales bacterium. GTDB lineage: Bacteria > Chloroflexota > Anaerolineae > Anaerolineales > RBG-16-64-43 > JAFGKK01. The sequence continues at coordinate 171,163 of DAOUDU010000248.1, forward strand.
GGTTCCTTGATCCGGATTCCCTGATCCCGCTTCGGCATCAAAACCCCCGCGTGACGCCGGAAATCGAGCGGACGGTGTTGTGGGCTATGGCGCTGCATCCGGACGATCGTCCTGCGACGGTCAGAGATTTCCGCAACGCCCTGTTTGGAGACAATCCTCCCCCCACACCAACGGTTCCGGCCGCGCGGTATCAAAAACCACTAAGCAAGCCGCTTCTTCCGCTATCGCCGCCGGACCGTGTGTTGGCCGTGATCGGTATTTCCCTCTTCGTTATTGCGGTGCTATCCAGTATTCTCACTTGACTCCACGAAGAACACAAGGCCCGCCGGCGTTGTCTAAGGCGGGCTTCGTTTTCTTCGGTGATATTTTTATTGAAATATCCTGCGCAAACCCGATTCTATTTCGTTTTTCCACTTGATCGAAGCCCAGGCCAGTACAGCCCCCAGGACGGCACCGGCCGCACCGATGATTACACTCAACCAGCGCCCGCCCCATATCGTCGGGCCGCTTGCGTCGTAAAATCCAAGGACGATCAGATCGTATCCCGCCAGACCGCCGACAAGGCATCCCAACAGAATCCGCCAACGGGATAAGCCCAATCCGAACAGACCGGTGAGATATAAAATGCCGGCGGCGCAAGCACCAAGGATCAGGATCATCAGAAAAAGGGTATCCCATCCGGCGCGCGTTTTACCGCCGTTGCCGGTAAGAATCCCCGGGTTTGTCGCGGACGGCGTAATGGCCGGCGAGGGGGTCGGCACCAGAATGTCGGTAGGCGCGAGCGCGGTGATAAATCCCGGTTCCTCACCGACCGCCAGCTGGATAATCGTCGAATTCTTCGCCGGTTCACTGAAAGCGGATACCTGCATCACCCCCTGCCGTTTGAGAACATAATCCGCCTGTGCCATACCGTTCACTATTTTGGCATCCAATAAAAACCGCGGAATATCTTCTCCGGGAAAATCGATTTGAAAGGTTAAATCTGTCCCGTCGGGTACGACATGCTGGTTATGATCCAGGATCGGTCCGGCGGTGAAGGTAATTTGATCGTCAAGCGAGAATCCGATCGGCGTCGGGTTTGCGGTCTGCGTTTGCGTAGCGGAGCCGGTCGGGGTTGCGGTTGCCGTTGGCGCGCCGGAACGACCGACCGAAATTTTTATCAACTGATCCGGATCGGGAGATAGTGCGGTCAACAGATCGTAATCGATTCCCTCGATATTGACGGGAGACGCGCCCACAGGCGCAATATCCCCGAGGAGGATCCGTGCGCCGACGTCGATGCAGCTGGGATGCTTCGAATACAGAGCGTAATACGCTGCTGTCACCTTGCTGATCTCGGTCGAATCCAGATAATACGGCGCACCCAAGGCGAATACGAAAATCTTTTTATTGCGGATCAGCCCCGCGCGCTCATCAAGCAGTTTTTGGAATGCATAGGATTCCGGCGTATTGGGGGAGGGTGCCTGTATCAGGGCCACGATCACCGTTGAGTTTACCAGCGCGATCTCCAGGTCCGGCAGATTCACTCCCTGCATATAGCCGTACAAATCCTTGAACGAATAGGATTTAATCCGCGTCGGGGCAATCACTCCGGAAGCTCCGGGACCGTACAACCGCAATATCGTATCCGCGAACTCCGTCGGCGCGATATCCAATTCGGTCGCACAGGATGGACAGGGCGTAACCGTTCGCGAGTCCGTCAGGACCACAATCCGGTCTGCCGAAGTGGGCCGTTCAATGACCGTTCCGCCGGAGGATACCGGATTAGGGCTGATTAAGGTGGCGCCCGCTTTGCATATTTCGGACGGCGTTCCGGTTTCGGATTTTAAATTTTTCAATCCGGCATCGTATTTGAGGACGGATGAAATTGAAAAATTCGGGTAAAGCCGTTTTTTCAAGGCGAGTATCCGAAGCACCGCCTGGTCGACCTTTCCGGCGAATTCACTATCTCTCTCATAGGATTGTTGGAAATATTTGATAGTATCGATCGTCGCCTGAAGCTCGGTTTGCCCCTCTAAGCTGGCGAAATTGGATATTTGCAGGATATCGTTCCCCGCCTGAAAAGCGTTCAGAGCCACACCCTTGTTGGAATAGGTTTGTCCGGTAGCCTCGTAAAACTTCCGCATGGATTGCGCGCCCAGGGAGCTGCTGACGGTAACACCGCCGCCTTCCCGCCAGGCGGTGAACTCGGGCAAGGCCATCACCAGGCTCAGCGCTTGCGGGTCCAAGCTGACGGGGCGCGTGCTGGTCCGGATGTTCCCCTGCAATCCCTGATAGCGGATATGCGAGACCATGAACCCGTCGGCTATCCCCAGAACACCAGGGGCCGATGCCGCCACCTTGGCGAAAGGTGCCAGGTCGATCAACTGCAAATCCTGCAAGGCTTTTCGAATGGTGGCGACTTCCTCCTCCGGGCTGCGATCGGATGCGCCGATTCCGGGAAAATGCGTAGCAATCACCGCCACCCGGCGGGCACTGCCTTCCTGAATCCCAAGAACATACGCCTGACCCATTTTCCCGACCCAGAAGGGGTCTCCACCAAACGTGCGCGCACCCAGATCGCCGGTCGTGCCCGGATTGGGAACTTCCAACACGTCGAGTGAGGGACCCAAATACATGTTGATCCCAAGCAATGCGAGTTCCTGGCCGATGATGTTGCCGGTCGCCCGGGCGAGCGACGGCTGCCAGGTCGCTCCGATACTCATCTCCGAAGTAATGTTGGTAAGTTCGGTCGCCAGTTGCGCGGTCGGATACCCGTCCCCGCCTTCTGGAATCGCCAGGAACAACGGGATAAATTCTTTCCCGGTCGTGGCTCCCTCCGCGCTTGCGCTGTCCGCTTCGATTTGCTGCAATCCGTTGCTCAGGTCCAGGACGGCCGCGGCTTCCCCCTCCCCGCTCCGCCAATTGGCGTTTTCCCGCTTGAGGAGGATCCCACCGATATGGCTGCCGGAAATCAATTGGTAGATATCGGACGTGGAGGTAAGATCTTTGCCTTGGAAGGTAACCATGAATAACTGGCCGATTTTTTCTTCCATGGTCAGGCGGTTGAAAATATTCAATACGTCTTCCGAAACGCCCTCCTGGTACGGACGGCCAAACGCCAGCGACGGCAATCCGATCACAAGGAAAAGCGCGCTCGCAAGAAGGTGTTTCTTCTTCATACGGCCAAGTATACCCTAGAGGATTGGACGTCGAAACAGAACCGGCCTCGAAAAAATATCCGCACCGTGGGCCGCTTTCTTGTCAACCCCGGGGTAATATGCTATGATTTTTACCGTCGCGCGGCGGTTTTCCCGATATCGCGTTCCTCCATACCTTCGGGATATCCAATCGTCGTTCGGCCAATTCCACTGACAGGAAACTGTATGCAACGGGTGGGCCAAGCGGGATTGTCCCACCCTATACTTGTCGGCCGAAGAAGGAATGACGCATGAGCGATCAGCCTGTTTTTCTCACCAAGGACGGATATGTAAAATTAGAGGAGGAGCTTGAACTCCTCCGCACCAAACGCCGCGCGGAAGTCGCCGAGCGCCTGCATGATGCGATGGAAGGCGGAGAGTTAATTGAAAACGCCGAATACGAGAGCGCCAAGAACGAACAGGCGTTTGTTGAAGGCCGCATACTCACCCTGGAGACGATGCTCTCCAATGCCATCATCATCGAAGAAGGCGGACCACAGGATGTCGTCCGGGTGGGAAGCAAGGTGGCCATTCAGGAAGCCAACAATCCTCCCGAAAATTATGTTATCGTCGGGGCGGCCGAAGCGAACCCCAAGGAAGGCCGTATTTCCAACCAGTCTCCCCTGGGACAGGCGCTGCTTGGCCGCAAGCCGGGAGACGAAGTCCGGGTGACGGCTCCGGCCGGCATACTTACCTTTCGTGTGCTCTCGGTCAAATAACCCAATCCCTCGGTTAAGCCAGGCACGGATAATCCTCCACACTCAGACAATTCATGCGTGAATTAAGCGAACTCGAAAAGAACCGCCAGCAGAAGGTTCAACTCTTACGCGATGCGGGAATGGATCCGTATCCGGCGCACGCCGAGCGGACTCATACGAGCGTCCAGGCGCGGCAGGCCTTCGAACAGGCCGCGGAAGGCGCGGCGCCGCCGGCGACACTCGCTGGCCGCCTGCGCTCCATCCGTGCGATGGGCAAAGCGGTTTTCGCCCATATCGAAGACGGCGACGGACAAATCCAGCTGCTCCTCAAAGCGGATATCCTCGGCAAGGAATTTCTGGATCAGTTCCGCAGCTTGTTTGATCTGGGTGACATCCTGCAGGCCCGTGGGACTCTGTTCCGCACCCGCACCGGGGAAATCACGCTGCAGGTGGAACACATCGCCATGCTTTCCAAGGCGGTTACACCGCTGCCCGCCTCCAAAGAGACGGTCGAAAACGGCGAGCGGGTCGTCCACTCCGCATTCGACAATCCGGAAGCACGCTACCGCCAACGCTACGCCGACCTGGCCGTAAACGCCGACGTCCGAGAGATATTCCGGACCCGCGCGCGGATGATCTCCGCGCTGCGGCGCTTTCTGGATTCCCGCGGGTTCCTCGAAGTCGAAACACCGGTGCTTCAGGCCGTGTACGGCGGTGCGGCGGCCAAGCCGTTTGTGACCCATCACCATCAATTGCACCAGGATCTCTATTTGCGCATCTCGTTCGAGCTCTACCTCAAACGGCTGCTGGTCGGAGGATATGAACGGGTGTATGAAATCGGCCGGGATTTTCGAAACGAAGGCGTCTCATTTAAGCACAATCCCGAATTCACTCAATTGGAATTTTACATGGCCTATGCCGATTACCGGCAGATCATGGCCCTCACCGAAGAGATGACATCAACGGTCGCCGAGGAGGTCACCGGAAGCGCGAAGATATCTTTCCGCGGGCACACCCTCGACCTGACCCCACCCTGGGCTCGCCTCTCGCTGCGGGATGCGATCCTCGAGATCGGCGGCATCGACATCGACTCGCATTTGACGGCGGAATCCCTCTCGGCCGCGATGCGCGCCAAGGGACTTTCCCCCAAAGAAGAAACCCACCGCGGTAAGTTGATCGAAAGCCTGCTTTCGCACTTTGTCGAGCCCAACATCGTACAGCCGACGTTCCTGTTCGATTACCCGCGCGATATATCCCCGCTTGCAAAAAGCAAACCCGGCCGGCCGCAGACGGTGGAACGCTTCGAAGGCTTCGTTGCCGGAATGGAATTATGCAACGCCTTCTCGGAACTGAATGACCCGCTGGATCAGGAGCAACGGTTCCTGGAAATGGGCCGCGCATACTCCGAGGAAGAAGAAGACCGACATCCCATGGATGAGGATTATCTGGATGCCATGCGCTACGGAATGCCGCCTACCGGCGGTTTTGGCATGGGGATTGATCGCTTGGCAATGCTCCTTACAAACCAGCCCACCATCCGCGAGGTTATTCTCTACCCGCATCTGCGCCAGCGCGAGGACGAGAAGTGACCTCCCAGCGCCGCCACCCGACCTACGAGCATGATTTACGAATGCACCTCGGCGTTATTCTCATGGCTTTACAGATGCTCTCCCGCCCTCCCACCACCCCCCTAACCCCGGATCAGCAGGAATTAGCGGAAATCATCAGGCGTGCCGCCAAAGCTATGGAAGCTCTTTTGGTCAAGCCGGGATCCGTCGAAAAGCGAAAAAACTGATTCCGGCGGTTTTCCCCTTTTTCCAAGTCACCCTCGACAAATTCAAAGATTGTGATTATTATTACAATCTATCTCGGCGCGTAAAAAGCGCGCCTTCCGGGCTACAGGACACCTATCCTGCACCCGGACATCCTTCCGGCAATCCGCCGGTCCCTTCCCGGAGGCTTAAAATGACAAACAAAGCCAGCACCCCTTCCTGGACCATAATGATCACCGATGGATTGCAGGAGTCCGCCATCGCCATTATGGAAAAAGCCGCCACGGTCCAGAACAAGCCTGATATTACGGCCGATGATCTGATCAAAGCGGTTCCCACCGTCGACGCATTGATCGTGCGCGGGCGGACGAAAGTCACCGCGGAAGTGTTTGCCGCAGCATCCAGCCTTAAGGTTGTCGGGCGGGCGGGTGTAGGCGTCGATAATATCGACCTCAAGGCGGCCAAGGCGAAGAACGTGGTTGTGGTAAACGCGCCGCAATCCACAAGCATCGCCGTCGCGGAACATGCCTTTGCCCTGATGCTTTCGCTGGCCCGCCAGGTTCCACTGGCCGATTCCGGCCTGCGCCGGGGCGAGTGGCTGAAGAAAAAGCTGGAAGGTTTCGAACTCTTTGGAAAAACCCTGGGCGTCATCGGCATGGGCCGGATCGGCGCGCATGTTGTTGCGCGGGCAACCAGTTTTGGGATGACCTGTGTGGGATACGACCCCCTAATCTCCGCCGATGAGATCATCAAGCGCGGTGCCCAGCCGGAGGAATTGGATACGCTCCTCCCCCGGGCCGATATCCTTACCCTCCATGTTCCGTTGACGCCGGAAACCCGCGGATTGATAAACGCCGAGCGGATCGCGAAAATGAAGCGGAGCGCGTATATCGTCTGCACGGCACGCGGAAACGTGATCGACGAGGCGGCTCTGCTCGCTGCGCTGGATTCCGGTCAGATTGCCGGTGCGGCGCTGGATGTCTTCGCCGTCGAACCGGTTGTGGATTCTCCCTTGGTGAAGCACCCGAAGACCGTCTGCACGCCGCACATCGCCGCCCAGACGGGCGAGGCGCAGGAACGAGCCGCCCGGGACATCTCTGAGGAGATCCTGACGGTTTTACGCGGTGAGACTCCCCGCTGGCGCGTCGCCTGATCCGGCGCCATAATAAAAAACCTCCGGGAATTTGATCTATCCTGGAGGTTCTTTTTATTAACCCCATCGTCAAACGCGAGTCAAGGTTCACCCTCGGTCGCGAATCCATTATCCACGGCCGTTTTTCAACAGATGGTTGGCGCCTTGGCTTCCTTCCGTCCCATCCCGCGTTTCGCCGCTCCGAGAAGCAACACGCCGGAGCCGAACAGACCCGCAACCATGCCCCCAATAGTCGCAACCGCGGCTACCGTCGCCACAACACCCAATCCGAGTGTCGTCAGGGTGGCGATTTCACCCACCCGGCCGGCCTTCTCAATTTCAACCGGCATCCGTGAACCGGACAGGAGCCTGGTTTTCAACATGCTCGCGTATCCCTTGCGGGGTGAGACAGGAACAAGCACGCGTCGAAGTTTGGCTTCGATGGCCCTTTCCGTGATCATTTTCCGACTTCCTTTCCTTCAATTCCTTCTATTCCCATTGTACACACTTTTCTCTTAGAGTGAGAAGAGTACGATGGTAGAGACTCTTGATTGCGCCTTCCGAGCGGCCGAGGATCCGTCCGATCTCCGCGTTGGAATATCCCTCTGCGAATTTAAGGATGATCACCTGCTGCTTCTCTTCCGGCAGCTTGCGGATTAGTTGTAAAAGGCGTTCCCGCTCATCCGTCTTTTCCGCGGACGACCCGGGGTCCTCCTCCACGGAATGTTTCACCGCTTCATCCAGCCCTACTACCTTCCGGCGGGCCTGGTCCCTATACCAGTTGGCAACCAAATTATGGGCGATCCGGTATAACCACGCGGAAAACGGGAGTCCCAACTGCTCATACCCCGGCAGATGAACATAGGCTTTCTGAAAAACCCTCGAGGTCAGGTCTTCAGCATCGGCGTGATTGCCCGTTCGATAATAGAGGTAGGTGTAGATCTTCTGCAGATACCTCTCATACAATTCGCCGAACGCTTGGCGGTCGTATTTCGCCTTAGAAACGAGCTGTGCTTCATCCTTCCCCGGCTTTCTATCCGGGTGTCCCGACCTGCCCTGTGTCATCATTAACACGTACGGCTTTCTTTCGTTTCGCGTTTCATCGTCCGGCGGGCTTCCTTTTTTCCGGAGTGGCGCCCTCCTGTTTCCGGATCGTCAGAAACACCGCCGCCAGGTTTTGGAAATGCAGATCCGGCGCCAGGCCGTTCAGGAGGATCCGGCTTTTTCCGCACTTTTCGATCGGTATCTGGCGCAAATCGTCCACCGACCAGTTCCACCGTACGGCGTTTAACGCTTCCTTGCGGATACGGTCCAAGTACACCAGGTGCGAAGAAATCATCTCGTCGATCTCTCCGCGCAGGATGACATCCCCGTGGCCCTGAACGATGTTTTCAAGCCCCATCCCATTGATGGTTTTCAGGGTGGCAATCAGGGTGTCAAGATCTCCATCCCTGAAATACGGCAGCGGCATCATCGCATCACCGGCAAAAAGGATCCGCTCCTCTTCCAGTAAAACCCCGATACCATCGGGGGTATGGCCCGGCAGCGGGAAGATCCGAATTGTCCGTTTGCCAACCAGGAAGTACAGTGATCCGTCGCGGAAAGTCACGTTTGGCAGGACGACCTGCACATCGCCCAAGTCCTTGTTCTCCTGTTTGGCCGCTTCCAGCGCCTTCCGGCCTCGCGTCTCCATCAGCGTGCGGCAGGTCTCCTGTGAGATGATTTGCGCGTCCGGGAATAAGTAATTCCCGCCGCAGTGATCGGCGTGATGGTGGGTATTGATCACAAACCGGACCGGTGTATTCATACGCTGTTCGACATAATCCCGGATTTCGCGGGTTTCGGCCGGCAGAGCCAATGTATCAATCAGGATGGCTCCGTCGGGCGTCCCGATAACGCCGGCGCACACCTGCGCATACAGGTCGCTGGAGAAGAAAGAGACGTCTTCGGCAATTCGTTCCCTTAGCATTCTTCCTAACCTCCAAACCGGTGCATTTCTTTTTCCAGGATATGCGGCAGAATAGCACAAAAATAGAGATAAATCAAGTATTACGACATAAATAGTCCGATTATATTTCGATATGAAATGACCGTCTCAATCGGTTTCATTTATTTTCAACCGCTTATCCTGAGGCCCCGGGATACGTCAATGGGATTGCTACCAAGGAATAGAAAGGGCAGACGATTTACTGTCGCGCTCCAGCGCAAAATGCCCATTGGCCCGCAGCCCTCCTAACTTTCATGAGTGGGAATGCTTACCTTTCAAGGAACGGTTGCACCGGGAGATAATCGGCCCGCTTCACTCCCCGATTCGTATTCCTCCCGACCCTTGAACCGGAAGCGGGCCGGGAAATTTTCCACCACTCGCGATATCTTTGGATCAGAAAAGCGGTGATACTCATTGCTCGAAGGGCGGTTGCTGTACCGACGGGATGGGTATTTAACGCTGCAAAGCAAGCAACGGCTTTTCCCAGGTGAAAATAGAAATCGTTCCATTATTCATGAATTCCCGGCTTTCTTGACGTAGATACTGGAAGCCGGTAGAATCGCGCGGCTTTCCCAAGCGGAAGTTGGGAAAAATCCAAATGGAGCGAAGGTGGCCGGCCAACGGCTTGAGGCGCTCCCAGGAAGGTTAATATGAGCAGCATTGAGTTAAAGGGGAAAGCCCGGTCCGCGGTTGGAAAAGGCTTGTTCGCACTGCGAACTTCTGGCAAAATTCCCGCCGTCATTTATGGTCCCGGCTTGGATGCCGTCCCGATCGAGCTGGAGACGAAGCTCGCCGCCCAGACCCTCAACAGTCTGACAGGGTCAACCCTGATCAAGCTGTCGATCGACCAGAAGGTTTACTCAGTTCTGTTGCGCGATATCCAGCGGGATTCGATCCGGCGGACGATCATGCATGCGGATTTTTATGCGGTTCCAACCGATCGCGCAATCCGCGTCCGCGTCCCGATCCACTTGACGGGTGAATCCGCTGCGGTCCGCGATTTCAGCGGAATTCTAGTGCAAACGCTTGCCGATCTCGAGGTGGAATGTCTGCCGAAGGACCTGGTCGACGGTATTACAATTGATCTGGCCCCGCTTGAGAAGATCGGCGATTCGATCGACGTTAAGGATATTGCCCTCCCGCAGGGGATCCGTGTCCTGATTGACACCGATGAGACTGTGGTCACCGTAACCGCCCAGATGGCGGAAGAGGAAGTGGTTGCTCCTGTTGTCGAGGCCGTTCCTACGGAAGTGGAAGTCATCGATAAGGGCAAGAAACTGGAAGAGGGCGAAGAGGAAGAGGCTGCTGCTGCTCCCGCCAAGGAAACAAAGGAACCCAAGAAATAGACCAGCTTCAACTGCACTACGCCAGCCATGGCAACGCGGTGCCTTCCGAAACCGTTTTCCATGGCTGGTTTTTTTTAATATTGGATGTAGACGCCGAAGTGTAATGCCCGGTGCGGGTCGGATCCGGCGTCCGGACACCAACGGACCGGAAGAATCCGACCCGCGCCGGTTAGTTAACCGGTTGCCAATAGCAGCGGGAAACCATCCCCGGCACAACAACCCTCAAATCACAAGAATAAAATAATAGAAATCCATGGGTTGTTAATTAATTCACATTCAAGTACGATACTCCTAGAGAATATTCCTCTCGCGGAAGTTTTTTTTTATTGCTTGTCATAAATACATTTTTCTCCGCATTTCGGAATCGAACCGATTTCCATTATCCGCAATTCTTTAAGGTTTGTGGATAACTGATTTATTGATTCCGGCCATCCAGGATGATAAAATGCAGTTCTACCGAAAATATCGGGATGGAAGTGATCGGATCGCCATCTTTGGCGTAGAATATATGTTCTAATGCGCTGTGTTTTTTGCGGCAAGGACGATGCGAAGGTAATCGATACCACCCATGACGCGCGGGGAGGGATTCGACGCCGCAGAGAATGTCTGGATTGCCATCAGCGTTTCACAACTTATGAGCGACCGATCGTCTCAACTCCGCTGGTGATCAAGCACGACGGAACCCGCGAGGAATTCGACCGCGAGAAGCTGGCTTCCGGCATTCGTATCTCCTGCGCCAAGCGTCCGGTTCCGGCATCCAAGATTGACCGTATCGTCGGCGAAGTGGAAGCCGCACTGCAGCAGATGAGCAAACCGGAAATCTCCAGCCGGGTCATCGGGGATATGGTGATTTCGGCGCTCAAGGAACTCGATCACATCGCGTACATCCGCTATGCGATCGTCTATCTTCGGTTGGACGACCTGCGCTCCATCCGAGACGAAATCAACGCCCTGCTGCGCGAAGGTGGTTAATCCGACCGTCGCCGGTTTTTCGTCCGCATCATTCCTTTCAAGGAGGAAAGCATGACCCATTCCGCACCCGTCTCGGAGAAATCCAAAATTAAAGGGAATGGCCGCTCTTCCCTGGAACCGGTAGTCCTCTCGCCCAACGCCCGGATTGTCCTGGAGAAACGCTACCTCCGGCGCGGACCTGATGGGAAGCCGGCTGAGACGGTTGAGGAGATGTTCTGGCGCGTCGCTTTGCATGTCGCGCAAGCCGAAGCCGAATACGGCGGCGACGTAACCGAGACAGCCAAAGTGTTCTATGAAATCCTCGCCGGCCTGCGCTTCTTCCCCAACTCCCCCACGTTCACCGGCGCCGGGACCCCGCTTGCTCAGTTGGCCGCTTGTTTCGTGCTTCCCATTTCCGACGACATGGGTCGTGAGGAAGCCGGAATTTTCCAGACCCTGCGCAACGCGGCCCTTATCCAGCAAACCGGCGGCGGCAATGGTTTTTCCTTTTCCCGGATCCGCCCCAAGGGCGCATTGGTGAATTCTTCATCCGGCCAGGCCACCGGCCCGGTGGGATTTCTGAGAGTTTACGACAAAGCCTTCGGCGAAATCGCCCAAGGAGGTACCCGGCGCGGCGCCAACATGGCCGTGCTTCGGATTGACCATCCGGACATCGAGGAATTCATTACCTGCAAGACCCAGGAAAACGCAATCACCAATTTTAATATTTCTGTCGGTATCCTGGATTCCTTCATGGAAGCGGTCCGCCATGACGGTGAATGGAGCCTGCGCTTTCCGGACGTATACGCACCGGGGTACCGTAAGTTCCACGGAACGTTGGAACAAGCCGAACGCGCCGGCGTTCCGATCCGTACCTACCGCACGGTTCGGGCCCGCGAGTTATACGAGAGGATCGTCCATCAGGCGCATCACAACGGCGAACCCGGGATGCTTTTCCTCGATACCGCCAACCGGTCCAACCCGGTCTCCCACCTGTACGATCTGGAAGCGACCAATCCATGCGGCGAGCAATGGCTCGGTCCATACGAAAATTGCTGTCTGGGGTCGCTGAATCTCTCCCGCCATTTTGGGCGGGGCGGCAGGGTGGACTGGGAAAAACTGCGCAAGGATGTCGCCCTCGCCACCCGATTTCTTGATGATGTTGTTTCGGTGAACTCCTATGTCCCGGCCGTCCCACAACTCAAGGAGGCGGCGTTCCGAGCGCGACGGATCGGTTTAGGCCTGATGGGGCTCGCGGATCTGATGGTCCATGCCGGTATCCGTTACGGTTCGGAGGAAGGCCAGGAGTTCGCTTCGCAGGTCATGGAATTTATACGCTTCCACTCGATGAAGACCAGCATCGCACTGGCGAAGGACCGCGGACCTTTCCCGGTGATCAGCGGCAGCCTGTATGATCCATCCGACCTGAAGTGGACCCCGCCCCAGCCGGTAAAGCCGCACGAACGGGATTTCCACCGCCCGGCAGTGGATTGGACGGAAATCACACGCGGGATCAAATCCCACGGCCTGCGCAACGCAGCCCAATGCACCATCGCCCCGACAGGAACCATTGCCACCGTGGCGGGGTGCGAAGGGTACGGCTGCGAGCCGGTATTTGCCCTAGCCTACATCCGCCATGTCAACGACAACGGCACTGATCTTCAGCTGCCGTATGTCTCACCCATGTTCGATCAGGCGCTGAAGGACCTGAAACTCGACGAGACCGTTTATCAACAGACCGTGGAAAAGGTGATCCAGCGGGGTTCCTGCCAAGACATCGCGGAAATCCCCGAAGCGGTTCGCAGCCGGTTTGTCGTATCGCAGGATATTTCGGCTGAAGAGCATGTGCGCCTGCAGGCATCCCTGCAAGCATTCGTCGATAACAGCCTCTCGAAGACCATTAATTTTCCTCCGGATGCCGCCGAAGAGGATGTTTCCCGTGCGTATCAACTGGCTTGGGAATTGGGGTGCAAGGGATTGACGGTTTTCATCACCGGTTCCAGAAAACAGGTCGTCCTGGAAACAGCGGCCACGGCCAAGACCAAGGGGCAGGACGTCTCAATTCTTTCCAACCCGACGGAAAACGCCCCCCACCCTGTCACCATGATCCCAACCGCGGTTCCTTCCAACGATCAGCCAATACCGCTTTGGTATGAAACCAAACGCCCGCGTCCGCGCCGGCTCCCCGGGGCAACCTTCCAAGTGGATACGCCGCTCGGTAAGGCATTTGTTACCGTGAACGAAAACGACGGGTTCCAGCCGTTTGAGGTTTTTATCGCCACCGCCAAGGCCGGATCGGAAACCGCTGCCGTTTCGGAAGCGCTTGGCCGTTTAATTTCGTATATTCTCCGGCTGGGTTCCCCCGTCCCTCCGAAGGACCGGCTGCTCGAAGTGGTGCGCCAGCTGGCGGGGATCGGCGGAGGGCGGCCACTCGGATTCGGCCCGAATCGCGTGCTTTCGCTTCCGGACGGCGTCGCGCATGTGTTGGCGGATTATTTGGAGGGCGCACTCCCCGGGGGAGAAGCCGAGAAAACCGGGAAGCTTCCTCCCACGGATATCGAATCACTTTCTCCGGCCCAGATAAAAATGAAAATCGGCGATCTGTGTCCGCAATGCGGCGAAGCGGCCGTGGTCAATGAAGAGGGCTGCCGCAAGTGCTATGCCTGCGGCTACAGCGAGTGTTGAATGCGCTTCACCAATAAGGTTGTGTTCATCAAAACAAGCCCGGTGGAGTAACCCACCGGGCTTGTTTCAAATTCGAATTTTAATAAAAGCCTTCACGAGCCTCCGTTATTCCGGTGAAACCGATTTAATAATGTCCATACGCCGACTGGACACGGGTGACGACATCCAAATCAGGTCCCAGCACCCAGAGGATATCCCTTCCTGAACGGTAAAGGCAGGTAGTTTCCTGGTTAACCGCCCAGCAGAACCCGGAAGAGGAGCTGGCGGTTTCACCGCGGAACCGCTTGTCCACATGCTCTTTCATGGCGGCGTAGAATTGCGTTGCATCCGCATCCGTATCCCAGTTCCATTCCGCCGCGAGAAGCAATTTCTCTCCGTCGGACGAGGAGAAGACCAGATAATGATCGCCCCCCCAGCCGGCGGCCGCCGTCTCGGCCGTATCGGATGGGATTTGCGAGGTATTATCCGCACCGTATGCCAGGAGAAGATAACTCATGTACTCTCCCAGGCTGTCCGATTTGACCAACGCCCAGTCCGAACCCAGCGCCGATTCCAGATTCGGGATCTTCATCACCGCCGGTTTCTCCCTGTTTAGGTATTTCTCAGGATGGAGGATTTGTTCCGTACTGACCGGCAGATTTTCATATGCCTTGTTGACTTCCGCCCAATTGCCCTTTTCCCAAAGGGTGCCGACGAAGACCAATCCACCGTAATACGAGAATTCCACCATCGGGGTGACGTACGGCGGGGTATTTTGTTCCGGCGGCAGCAGGAACGGATAGGGATACAGCGCGATATCCCGCTCATCGTAGGGCGAGGCGTATTGATCCCGCCAAAACATCATCACCAGCATGGCATCCCCCTCGACCAGCGCGCGGATCGCTTCGCAACGCTGGGAATCGTTGGCGCACATCGGATCGTCCTCCATGATTCCGACCGCCGCATAATGGCTGTGCACCAGCGCATGGTCATACTCGTGAGTGAAGGTCCAACGCTCCATTCCCGCAAAACGGTTCCCGATGATATAGATCGCCGGATCCGCAGGCATATAGAACCCCAGCACACCATCCGCCAGCCGGGTCAGCGCATATTTGGCCAGATCATATGTGGGCTTGATGAACCCGAGCGCTGCCAAGGCTTTGGCATCGTTCTGGATCGTATCACGGTATCCGATCCGATCATATTCATTTAGCAAAATGTTTTCCGCCTGAGTCCGGTCGACAACATACGCAGGAATAGATCCTTCCATGCTCAATCCCCGGATGTCTTCGACCTCCGTTTTCAGCCGATCCATATCCGCCTGAACCGTCGCGTCCGGTTGGGCCAAGGTCGGGGACTGGGTTTGAGTCGGGGTGGCTGAAATGGTAGGCGTGCGAGTTAAGGTTGGGGTCGGCGTGTCCGTCAAACGCGGCGGTAAAACAAACGGTGTGGGCGTATCCAAAATTACCGGCGGAATGGATGCTGCGGAATCCGTCCCGTTCGTGAATAAAGCCGGTAAGATTCCGGTAATCCATAATGCCGCGCCGATGCCGGCCAAGATCAACACCAGGATAATCCCCACCACAAGGCAGGTGCAGCCCGTGCCGCGCTTTTTTTTGGCAGGAGGGATACCTGCTGGCTGTGCGCCGGCCGGTCCCAGTTGGCCGGTTTTCCTGACAGGCGCCCGTACCGGTTGTGCGCCGGCCTTGGCCAGTTGACCGGTTTTTCGGACAGGCGCTCCTGCCGGTTGTGCGCCAGCCTGGGCTAGTTGGCCGGTTTTCCGGACAGGTGCCCCTGCCGGCTGTGCGCCGGCCTGGGCCAGTTGGCCGGTTTTCCGGACAGGTGCAATGGGCTTACCTGTAGCACCTGGCTGAGGTGGAATGTCGAATGGCGCTACGGCGTTGGGAGACGGCTTTTGAGCCGGCACAGCCGCGGCTTTCGGTTTTTGCCCGGGAACAGCCTGTTGTTGTTGCGTTGGATTTGGAAAAGGGTGTGATAGCTGAGCCGCCTGCGCACCAATTCCTGGAGGTCCCACTTCGGGTATGACGGAGAGGTCATCGTTGGCATGATCGATATCGACAGTGAAGGGAGAGGCATGGACGACCGTCGGCACATTTGAGGGTGAAGGCGCGTTGGGCGGCGCAGCCGAACCGGCAGCGGTTGGGGTATCTTTAAACGATGCCATCTCCCCGGTGACGCCGGGCGCCGGCGTGGGCGGTATGGACGGAGTAGTGGAAGGTTTTACGGGAATCCGTGCTGCCGGAGCGACGATGTCATCGGACGCGTTACCGGGTTCCACCGGGCCCGTTCCCGGACCGCCTTGCATCTTCTCCAAAGCGACTTTCGCTTCGACATTCTCCGGATTGATTGCCAGTACTTTACGGAGACAATCGGCCTTTTGCGCCGGCTCTTCCAGCGTATAGGAAAGGAACATCCACCCGGCTTCCAACCGCGGGTCGGCGCGGACAATATCCAGCAGCAGCGCCCTCGCTTCCACAAGTTGGCCGGCGACATAGAATTCCATTGCCTGCTGCAGTACTTCGCTGAAGTCCCTTGCCATTGCCGGTACGCTCCTTGCCTGATTCCTTTTGCGAATTGTAGCATTTTCCCATGGTCTGGGCAATAATTTTAACTTTGCATCACCGCTTATCGATTTGCGCATCGCACCATCAGCCCGAACCAGCGAAGTATTTATGTATAATATCCGGCTGAACCGATAAAGGCGGTGGCGCGGAATGGATGCAGCCGGTTCCGAGGAAAAGCATTCCTCTGGCATCTTTGAAAACCTGGATGGATGGGCATGCGGGATAAACGAAAGGGATTAATATCCAGAAAGTGGCGGGCCAGTTTGCGCGACACCTCCCTGCTCCTGCGCGAGTTTCGGGATCCGTTGCTTTTATTTACCCTGGCGATGACCGGCTTGGGGCTGCTGTACTATGTCCTTTCGGCAAAATTCGGCGAACCCGTTTCCAATCCTGTTGAGGGGGTGTATCTGGTCCTGACCGCAACCTTCCTGCAACCCCTGGGGGAGTTTCCGCATTCTCCCGTATTACAGGCATTCTTCTTCCTCATGCCCTTGATCGGCATTATGACCCTGGCTTATGGTTTGGCCGATTTTGGTACACTGTTTTTTAACCGCCGCGCGCGGGGCAAGGAGTGGGAAATGGCTGTTGCATCCACGTTCGCCAACCATATCGTCCTGGTGGGATTGGGGCATCTGGGTTTCCGGGTTGCCAACCAGCTTCACCAAATGGAGCAGGACGTCGTGGCGATCGAACTCAGCCCAACCGCCGATCTGGTCGCCAACACCCGGCGGCTGGATATCCCCGTGCTTCCCGGCGACGGGACCAAGGAAGACCTGCTGGAAGCAGCCGGCATCCGCCGCGCGCGGGCGATCATTCTGTGCACGCAAAACGATAGTCTGAATCTTCAGATGGCCGTCAAGGCGCGCGGTATCAACCCATCGATCCATGTCGTGATCCGAATCTTTGACGATGATTTTGCCACCGCGCTTCAGCAACAATTCGGATTTACGGCGATCAGCGCCACCGGGATGGCGTCACCGGTTTTTGCCGCCGCCGCGGCGGGAGCCAATATCTCACCGCCGATCATGGTTGAAGGGAATCCGCTGTCCTTCGCGACGGTGGAATTTCTGGATTGCGCGGATGCCAGGGGGAAGACCCTGGACAATCTTGAGCAGCGCTACCATATCAGTACCGTGCTGCTGAAACGGAAAGGCGGGCTGGAGTGGCACCCCTCCAGTTTTGAAACGATCCAGTCCGGGGATATTGTCGGCGTGCTCGGAAACCCGGACCGGATCAATGAAATCGTACACGATTGCCAAAATCCATCGTAAAAATAATCTCAACGCCAAGCCGCACGGCGCACAAAGAAATAATACCTACTTCCTTTGCGTCCTTGGCGTCTTAGCGGTGAGATTTTATCGGAAAAGGATTTAGTCCAACTCCCTCAACACGCAATCCGTCATGGCTTTTGTGCCGAGCGCCGGTTTTCCAACCGGTCGAAGATCCGCAGTCCGGTTGCCGGCATCCAGCACCCGATCCACCGCACGCTCGATCGCGCCGGCTTCCTTCTCCCAGTCCAGCGAATACCGGAACAGCATCGCCCCGCTCAGGATCGCCGCAATGGGATTGGCGATCCCTTTTCCGGTGATATCCGGTGCCGAGCCGTGAATGGGCTCATACAGCCCCGGCCCGTCAGAACCCAGCGACGCCGAAGGCAGCATCCCCATCGAGCCTGCCAGAACGGATGCTTCGTCGGTGAGTATGTCACCAAACATATTATCGGTGACGATCACATCGAAATCCTGCGGAGCCGTGATGATGCGCATCGCCGCCGTATCCACCAGGATATGATCCAGAGCGATCTCGGGATGCTGCCTGCCTACCTCGGCTGTCACCTGCCGCCACAGGCGGGACGACTCCAGAACATTCGCCTTATCCACCGATGTGACTTTGCGGTGGCGGCCAGCCGCCAGTTTGAAGGCGAATTCCACCACCCGCCGGACTTCGAAATCGGAATATTCCAGCGTATCCACGGCGCGCTCATGGCCGTCTGCGGTTCTCCCGCGTTCTTTCGGCAGCCCGAAGTACAACCCGCCGGTAAGCTCCCGCACCACCATGAAATCCACCCCTGCGATGCGGTCCGGTTTAATCGGAGAGACATCCTGCAGGGAAGAACGGACTTTGACCGGCCGCAGATTGGCAAACACCTCCAACCCTTGCCGCAAGGCAAGCAGTCCCTGTTCCGGACGGACCGCAGCGCGCGGATCGTCCCATTTCGGGCCGCCCACCGCTCCCATCAACACGGCATCCGCCGCCCGGCAGTCGGCAAGGACCTCGTCCGTCAGCGCAACCCCGTACCGGTCAATGGAACAACCGCCCATCAACCGTTCCCGAAATTCCAGCGTATGCCCACCCATGCCCGCGGCCTGCTCGAGGACGCGCACGGCTTCCGCAAGCACTTCGGGGCCTATTCCGTCACCGGGAAGGAGAACGATAACAGCGCGAGCCATCCGCCTACACCAGCCCGGCGATCAGATCGCCGGTCTCCGTCGTCGAGAGGCCCATCTTTCCCGCTGCGAGACTCTTGATTTTCCCACCGGAAAGCGCTTTGATCACCGCCTGTTCGACCGCATTCGCCGCGGCGCTTTCCCCAACCGCATCCAGGAGCATTCCCCCGGCACAGATCGCCGCCATCGGGTTGATCACATTCTTGCCGGTGTATTTAGGCGCCGAACCGCCGATCGGTTCGAACATCGAGACTCCCTCCGGATTGATGTTTCCTCCGGCGGCGATACCCATCCCGCCCTGGATCATCGCTCCCAGATCGGTGATGATATCGCCGAACATGTTATCCGTTACGATCACGTCGAACCAATCCGGATTTTTTACCATCCACATCGTCGTCGCATCCACGTGCGCATAATCGGTCTGGACTCCGGGATATTCCTTCGCCACTTCATAGAAAGTCCGCTCCCACAGGTCAAAGGCGAACGTCAGGACGTTGGTTTTTCCGCACAACGTCAGCTTGTTGCGTTTGGCGCGCTTCCGGCAGGCTTCGAAGGCGTAGCGGATACAGCGCTCGACGCCCATCCGCGTATTGATCGATTCCTGGACCGCCACCTCGTTCGGGGTGCCCTTGCGCAGGACTCCACCCGCCCCGGTATACAGGCCTTCCGTGTTCTCGCGCACGACCAGGAAATCGATGTCGGCGGGGGTTTTATCCTTCAGCGGCGTATCCACATTCGGATACAGTTTGACCGGCCGCAGATTGATGTACTGGTCCAATTCGAACCGCAGGCGCAACAGCAGTCCTTTTTCCAGGATGCCCGGCTTCACATCCGGATGGCCGATCGCACCCAGATAGATCACATCCAGCTTGCGGAGTTCCGCGACTACGCTGTCGGGGAGTATTTCACCGGTGCGCTTGTAGCGTTCCCCGCCCAGATCGTAATCGATCCAGTTGATCCCGAAACCGAATTTTTTCGAAGCCGCCTCCAGGACCTTTTGGCCTTCGCGGATAACCTCCGGCCCCGTGCCGTCTCCGCCGATCACACCGATGCGATACGATTTGCCTGCCATGAAGAGTCTCCTTGAAAAATGGATGGCCCTCTCCCCTTCCCCGTTACTCGTTCCGCGATAAACGGGGGAGGATTGAGGAGGGGGTTATTTCGTCGTCAACCCAAATTCGATCGCGTCCGTCAGGGCGCGCCAGGAAGCTTCGATGATGTTTTCACTCGCGCCGACCGTACTCCAGCGACGGCCGTCGCATTGGGTGTCGATCAGCACCCGGACGATGGCGGCCGTCCCGCTCGTGGAATCCAGGATGCGCACTTTGTAATCGACCAACTCGAAGAGTTTGATCTGCGGATAGCGCGGCTGCAGCGCTTTGCGCAGCGCGCGGTCCAATGCGTTTACCGGACCGTTGCCTTCGGCGGCGGTGTGCATGATTTCGTTGCCGACCCGGATCTTGACATTCGCCTCCGACAGCAGGCCCCTTCCCTGGCGGTGTTCCACCACGCAGAAGAAATCGACCAACTCAAACGGCGGTTTATAGCGCGGATGGTGCCGCTTGAGCATCATCGCCACCGAAGCTTCGGCGGTTTCGAAAGAGAAGCCCCTGGCTTCCAATTCCTTTATCTCCTTCAGCACCTTGCCGACGGCCTTCTCGTCGACCTGCAACCGGAACTGCTCGATTTTATTCTGCAGATTGCCCTTCCCGGAAAGCTCGCTGACTACCACCCGCATTTCGTTGCCCACTTGGGCCGGATTGATGTGCTGGTAAGAAAGCGCGTTTCGGCGCATGGCCGCAACATGAATCCCGCCCTTGTGCGCGAAGGCGGATTTGCCGACAAAGGGGAGGTGCTCGTCCGGTGAAAGATTTGCGATCTCGGCCACGAAATGGGCCGTTTCGAACAAATACTTAAGCCGGCCCTTCGGAAGGCAGGGTTGGCCCAGTTTTAATTCGATATCCGGGATGATCGAGCACAGGTTGGCGTTTCCGCACCGCTCACCGTACCCGTTGATCGTCCCCTGGACATGCACCGCGCCTTCCCGGACCGCCACGAGGGAATTGGCTACACCGCATTCACTGTCGTTATGGGTGTGGATCCCCAGCCGGCCGCCGATATCGCCGCGGACGGCGCGGAAGATTTCCTCAACCTCCCAGGGCATCACCCCGCCGTTGGTCTCGCAAAGGACCAAAACCTCGGCGCCGCCCCGTTGTGCGGCCCGCAGCGTCTCCAAGGCATAGGCGGGATCCGCCTTAAAGCCGTCGAAGAAATGTTCGGCATCGAAGATGACCTGTTTGCCCTTGGATTTCAGGTAGCCCAGGCTGTCTTCGATCATTCGCAGATTGTTCTCGCGCGAGGTCCGCAGGACCTCGGCAACATGCAGGGTCCAGGATTTTCCGACGACGGTGCAGACCGGCGTGCCGGCCTTCAGCAAGGCCTGGATATTCTCATCGTGTTCCGGTTTGCTTCCCGCCCGGCAGGTCGAACCGAAAGCGGCGATACGGGCCGTCTTCCATCGGATAGCCTTTGCTTTCTCGAAGAATTCGAGATCCTTGGCATTCGACCCCGGCCAGCCGCCTTCGATGTAGGCCACGCCCAGCGCATCCAGCTTATGGGCGATCTTGAGCTTGTCATCGCACGTGAAGGATATCCCCTCCCGTTGGGCCCCATCGCGCAGGGTGGTATCGTATATTTCAACCATCAGGATCCCTTTCCGGCCGCGGCGAACTCCAGGTCATGGCGGTCTTCGAAGGCCTGGATCTGCGGCAGAAACCCCGCCAGGTAATCCAATTCGTCCATCCCTTTCACAAGGCATGTTTTCGAAAACGAATCCACCGTAAACGCGGCTTCCACACCACCCGGCAGGAGGACCTTCTGATTCTCCAGGTCGATGGTGACCGGCGCCGCCGGGGCTTCTTCGACCAGATCGGCCAGGCTTTTATGGATCGATTCCTCCACGACCACCGGCAAGATTCCGTTCTTGAGCGCGTTGCTGCGGAAGATATCCGCAAACGATGTGCTGATGACGGCCCGGATACCGCCCGAGCGCAGCGCCCAGGGGGCATGTTCGCGTGAGGAGCCGCAGCCGAAATTATCTCCCGCCAGAAGGATACTCGCCCCTTGGTATTCCGGTTTGTTCATCGCAAATTCCGGATTCGGTTTCCCGTCCGGGAGGTAGCGCCAGTTGGAGAACAACCCTTCGGCCAATCCGGCCTTGTCGGTCACCTTAAGGTAACGGGCCGGGATGATCTGGTCGGTATCCACATTGTTAACCAGCAGCGGGATGATCTTCGAGGTAATGGTCCGTATCGGTTCCACTAGTCACTCTCCGTAAGCATCGTCCGCGGATCGGCGACAGCGCCCGTGACCGCGGCGGCGGCCGCCGTGATGGGGCTGGCGAGCATTGTCCGTCCGCCTTTTCCCTGTCGGCCTTCGAAGTTGCGGTTGCTGGTGCTGACCGCGTACTGGCCGGGTTGCAGGTGGTCGCCGTTCATGGCGATGCACATACTGCATCCGGAGAATCGCCATTCGGCGCCGCTCTCGCGGAAGATCCGGTCCAACCCTTCGGCTTCCGCGTTCCGGCGCACCTTCTCGGAACCCGGGACGACCAGCACCCGTACCCCCGGCGCGACTTTTCGACCGCGGAATATTTTTGCCGCCGCCCGCAGGTCCGAGATCCGGCCATTGGTGCACGAGCCGATGAAGACCACGTTCACCTTCTTGCCGATCATCGCCTCTCCGGGAGTGAACTGCATATACCCCAGCGCCTTTTCCAGCCCTGACCGCTTAAGCGGATCCGCTTCCGCGGCGGGATCCGGGATCCTTCCCGTGACGGGAATCCCCATCGCGGGATTTGTGCCGAAAGTGATCATCGGCTGGAGGGCTGATGCATTAATTTCCACGGTGCGGTCGAACGGCGCGCCCGGATCGGAAACAAGCTTACGCCAGCGTGCGAGAGCCGCATTCCAGTCGGCGCCCTTCGGCGCCAGTTCTCTGCCGTAAAGAAAAGCGAAGGTAGTTTCGTCCGGCGCGACCAATCCCGCGCGGGCGCCGCCCTCAATCGACATATTGCACAGCGTCATGCGGCCTTCCATATCGAGCCCGGTTACGGCCGGACCGGCGTATTCAAAGACCTGCCCGGTGCCGCCCCCCACCCCGATCTGCGCGATCAATCCAAGGATCATATCCTTGGCCGTCACGCCCGGTCCGAGTTTTCCGCGGAAATTCACCCGTGTCCGTTCCGGGCGGTTCTGCAACAGGCATTGGGTGGCAAGGACTTGTTCCACTTCGCTTGTTCCGATCCCGAAAGCCAGCGCACCGAACGCGCCGTGAGTCGCCGTGTGGCTGTCGCCGCACACGATCGTCATGCCGGGCTGGGTTGCCCCCATTTCCGGCCCGATGATGTGAACGATGCCCCGGCCGGGATCATCCATCTTCAGGCAGCGGATGCCGAACGCGCGGCAGTTGGATTCCAGCTGCTGCAGCTGTTTGACGGCGGCGTCGTCCGCGCCCGCCAGAGTCAGACTCGTGGTCGGTATCGAGTGATCCATCGTCGCCAATGTCCGGTCCGGCCGGCGGACTTTCCAGCCGCGGACGCGTAAATCTGCAAACGCCTGCGGCGAGGTCACCTCGTGCACCATATGCAGATCGATATACAGCACGGACGGATGGCCAAGTTCCTGCCGGACCAGATGGCTGTTCCAGATCTTATCGAAAACGGTTGTCGGTTCGCTCATGTCTCTTTTCCCGCCGTATATTTATGCCCGCCATAGATCGCATAATTGGTCCGCTGCCAGTGGCAGCCGACATCCACGAAACCGGCCCGGCGCAACCATTCCAGCTGATCTTCCACACAGGCGGGGATGTCTTCAGCTTGATACCGCTCCATGCAGGCCGCGTCATCCTCGCCCATCGAGCGGATATACTGGCGCCACAGGCGGATGTAGATTTCGTCCAACCGGTCGGTTGCCCCTTTGATAACGTCTCGGTTGAGGAACACCCCGCCCGGATTAAGGGCCAGGTATACTCTCCGGAACAACGCCTGCTTGTGCGGATTCGGCAGATGGTGGATCGACAGCCCGGAAAGGACCAGGTCGTACCCGGTCCCGAAATCATCTTTAGCAAAATCCCCCTTCATATACGTGATCCGGTTTTCGTATTTTTTCAACCGCTCCCGCGCGGCGGCCAGCATGTTTTCCGACAGGTCGAATACGCTGACTTCTGCCAGCGGGTAGCGGTGCAGGATTCCCTCCGCCAGCACGCCGGTGCCCGCGCCGAGATCCAATCCACACACCCGGTCGGATCCTTCGAAGGGCAGCAGCTCCATCATCATCTCGTTTTGTTCCCGGTAATAGGGGACGAATTTGACGATGTGGTTGTCGTAATCCGATGCATCCTCGTCGAAGTGATCCTTCACCCGCTGAAGCTGCATCATGGCTTGGCCTGACTTTTTGGCGCGGCCGCCGGCGCCCGGCCGGATGCGATCAGCAGTTTGTTGATCGCGCTGAGGTAGGCCTTGGCGCTGGCAACGATAATATCGGTATCCGCACCGTGCCCGCCGAAGGAGCGTAATTTTTTCCGTCCGTTCTGCGCTGTCTCCCGCGGCGCGAGTGCTTCATCCTTGGATTCCAAACGCACGGTCACCTCGCCGATCGCGTCGATTCCTTCGGTGATGGCGCGGATGGAGAATTCCTCGAGTGAGTTGGGCGCCTGGATGATCCCGTCGATCGCTTTATAGGCCGCATCCACCGGCCCGGTGCCGGTTGACGCCTGGACCTGAAGCGTGCCGTCGGGGCAGCGCAGTCTGACCGTTGCGGTGGGCATCCCCATTGTTCCGCACGCCACCTGCAGCCCATCCAGGGCGAAAATTTCCCGCGCCTGATAGATCTGATCCGCGACCAGCGCTTCCAGATCGGCGTCGGTAATGGTCTTTTTTTTGTCGGCCAATTCCTTGAAGCGTTCGAAGGCCCGATCGAGTTCCTCGGTGGACAGTTCGTGCCCCAGTTCACTCAGCCGCACGCGCAGCGCATGCCGGCCGGAGTGTTTCCCCATTACCAAGTTGGATTGCGATAAGCCGATCATCTCTGGCTGCATGATCTCGTACGTGGTGTGATGCTTTAGCATCCCGTCCTGATGAATCCCCGCTTCATGCGCGAAGGCATTCGCCCCGACGATGGCCTTATTGGGCTGGACCGGTATGCCGGTATACGTGGAAACCATATGGCTGACGCGCGCGATCTGGGTGGTGTCGATTCCGGTTGTCAGGTTGTACAGGCTGCGCCGGGTGTGCAGCGCCATAACCACTTCCTCGATTGATGCGTTGCCGGCCCGTTCCCCGATCCCGTTGATCGTTCCTTCCACCTGGCGCGCGCCGGCCTTCAACCCGGCCAACGTGTTGGCGGTGGCCATGCCCAGGTCGTTGTGGCAATGCATGGATACGATTGCCCGCTCGATCCCCTTGGTGTTCTTGATAATCCCCGCAATCAGTTTGCCCCACTCTTCCGGATCGGTATACCCGACCGTGTCGGGGATGTTCAACGTGGTGGCACCGCATTCGATGGCCAGCGCGAGGACGGTATATAGGAACTCCGGCTCGCTGCGGCCCGCATCTTCAGGCGAAAATTCCACATCCTCGCAAAAGGACCGGGCGTACGTGACCATTTCTCGAACGCGCCGGACGACTTGCTCGGGTTCCATCTTCAGCTTGTATTGCATGTGGATCGGCGAGGTGGCGATGAATGTATGGATCCGCGGACGCGCTGCATGGCGCACCGCCTCCCAGGCCGCATCGATGTCGGATTTGGTTGTGCGCGCCAGACCGCAGATTATCGGCGGCTGCCGCTGCGTCTTGGTGTGCTCGGCATTGGAATCCTCATTCCGCGCCTGCGGGCTGTTGCCGACTTCGATCGCGATCCGGCGGACGGCTTCCAAGTCGTCCGGGGAAGCCGCCGGGAAGCCCGCCTCGATGACGTCGATACCCATACGGGCAAGGGCGCGGGCGATTTCCACCTTCTCACCGGAGGATAAGCTAGCGCCGGGGGATTGCTCGCCGTCGCGCAGTGTCGTATCAAAAATCCTCACATAGTTATCCATGCTTACTCCTCTATATCGCCTATCGCTCTGGCTCCATGCCCGTACTGCACAGTTATTCGAAACAGGTACAACATGTCATTGTGAGCGACCCCTTCGCTGCGCTTGGGACAGGTTACGGGAGCGAAATAATCTTCTTCTCACAAGAAGAGGAGGATTGCTTCGTCGCCCGGGAGCATGAAAAACATATGCTCCCGGGCTCCTCGCAATGACATATACGTCCGCTTTTTTACTTCTTCTTCCAGTTTTCCGGCCGCAAAGAGCGCACTGCGGCGCCGGCCCGCCACATTTCGGATTCGCGCATCGCTTTGAGTTCCGCGTCCAATTTCTTGCGGTAGTCCTTGGCGCTGTTGGCTTCGAGTACGATCCGGGTCTGTTCGCCCGAGATGACGCTTTCATAAAGCCAGTCGAATACCGGCTCAACCGCCTTGCGGAACTGGTGACGCCAATCCAGCGCGCCGCGCTGGGCGGTCGTTGAGCAGTTGGCATACATCCAGTCCATGCCGTTCTTATCGACCAGGCGGATCAGACTCTGGGTCAGCTCTTCGACCGTTTCGTTGAAGGCCTCCGACGGGGAATGGCCATGCTTGCGCAACAGGTTGTATTGCGCTTCCATGATCCCGGCCAGGGCGCCCATCAGCACACCGCGCTCGCCGGTCAGGTCGGAATGGACTTCCTTGGCAAACGTGGTCGGAAACAGGTAGCCGGAGCCGATCGCGATCCCGAGTGCCAGGGTCCGTTCCTGCGCGCGTCCGGTCGCATCCTGAAAGACCGCGAAGGAGCTGTTGATCCCCGATCCGGCCAGGAAATTTGTACGGACGCTCGCCCCGGATCCTTTCGGCGCCACCATGATCACATCGACGTAATCCGGCGGCACAACACCCGTCTGTTCCTTGTACACGATCGAGAAGCCGTGCGAAAAATACAGTGCATCGCCCTTCTTGAGATTCGCCTTCACCTTCGGCCAGAGGATCTTCTGCGCCGCATCGGAAACCAGGTATTGGATAATCGTCCCGCGCTGAACGGCTTCCTCGATCGTGAAGAGTGTCTTGCCGGGCACCCAGCCGTCCTTGACCGCTTTATCCCAATAGAACTTGTCTTCCTTGGCCTGGCCGATGATGACGTTGATCCCGTTGTCCTTCATGTTCATTGCCTGGGCCGGCCCCTGCACACCGTAACCCAGAACCGCTATCGTTTCGTTGCGCAGCGCCTGCTTGGCTTTGCTGAGCGGGAACTCGTCGCGCATCACAACTTGTTCCACCACTCCGCCGAAATTGATCTTTGCCATGTTCATGTCTCCTTTTCGATGAATGTGATCCCCGCCGTTGCGGGAAAAGGATTGATGGGCTGACCGCCGCTAGGCCGGCTTGGCTTCCATGCCGGGCGTATGCCTGACTCCGGTAGCGCCGCCGCGCAGCATGGCCACCTGGCCGGCGCGCACCATCTCGACGATGCCGAACGGGCGCAGCAGTTCGTTCAAGCTTTCGATCTTATCCTCGGTGCCGGTGATTTCCAGGATCAAACTCTCCGGCGCCACGTCGACGACCCGGGCGCGGAAGATCTCCGCCAGAGCCGTGATTTCGGCCCGTTGGCTGGTCTGGGCCTTAACCTTGATCAGCGCCAAATCGCGGGCAATGGCCGGCTGACCGGTGACATCCTGGACATCAATGATGTTCACCAGCTTGACCAGATTGGCTTCGATCCGGGCTGTTTCGACCGGTTCGCCCTCGATGACGATGGTCATGCGGGAGATTTCCGGATTTTCGGTGCGGCCGACAGCCAGGCTTTCGATGTTAAAGTTCCTGCGGCGGAAGAGCGATGCCACCCGGTTCAACACGCCGGGCCGGTTTTCCACCAGTGCGATCAGTGTATGTTGCATCGGGGCCTCCCTATTCCTTTCCTTCCGGAGCCGGACGTCGGATCATCTGGTGCAGGTCCGCGCCGGTTGGGACCATCGGGTACACGGCCTCCTCCTGCTCCACATGGAAGTCGAGCAAGACCGGGCCGGGCGTTTTGCGTGCGAATTCGACCGCGGAATGGATCTCGCTGGATTTCATGACTTTGCGAGTCGGGATTCCATGCGCTTCGGCGATCTTCCCAAAATCCGGATTCTGCAATTGCACCGCCGAGTAGCGCTTCTCGAAGAAGAACTCCTGCCACTGACGGACCATGCCCAGGAAGTGATTGTTCATAATGGCGATCTTAATCTCGATGTTTTCCTGGACTGCGGTGGAAAGTTCCGCCTGGGTCATCTGGAACCCGCCGTCGCCGATGACCGCCCACACCTCGCGGTCGGGTTTGGCGAACTTGGCGCCGATCGCGGCCGGCAAGCCAAACCCCATGCTGCCGGCTCCGCCGGAGGTAAGGAAGCTGTTGGGCTGCTCCGGCTGGTAATACTGCGCGGTCCACATCTGATGCTGGCCGACGTCCGTCACCATCAGCGCTTCGCCCTTGGTAACCTTCCAGATATCACTGATGATCTGCGGCACGTGCAGTTTGCCGTTGGTCCCCGGCTGCCCCATGATGTCGCGCTGGTCGGTTTCCTTCCGCCATTCGGTGATCTGGTTCAGCCAGTCATCATGACGCGCGTTGGGGATCTGCGGATCGAGATCCGCCAAAACGGTTTTCGCATCGCCCACCAACGATACGTCCGCCATCACGATTTTGTTGATTTCGGTCGGATCGATATCGATGTGGATTTTCGCCGCGTTGGGCGCATAGGTTCGCAAGTTGCCGGTCACCCGGTCGTCGAAGCGCATGCCCAGCGCAATGATCAGATCGGATTCCTGGATGGCCAGGTTGCAGAAAGCTTCACCGTGCATGCCCATCATCCCCAGCGAGAGTGGATGGGAGGATGGGATCGCACCGAGACTTAAGAGGGTCATGGCCACCGGGATGTTGGTCCGCTCGGCGAACTTCTGGACTTCTTTTGACGCCCCGGAGATCTCCACGCCGTGCCCGGCGAAGATCACCGGTTTCTTGGCATTGCGGATCAGTTCCGCCGCGCGTCCCAATTTTTCGGGGGCGGCATGCTGCGGCGGGTGATATCCGAGCAGGCGCATCTCCGGCGGATCGAACTTTTCCGTTTTGGCGATCTGGGCGTCCTTGCAGAAATCGATCAACACCGGCCCCGGGCGCCCGCTGCGGGCGATGTAGAATGCATCGCGAACCGTTTCCGCCACCTCGTCCGGTGAGGTGATCAGAAAGTTATGCTTGGTGATCGGCAGGGTGATGCCGGTCATATCTACTTCCTGGAACGCATCCGATCCGAGCAGGTTACTCGCCACCTGGCCGGTGATGAACACGACCGGCGAAGAATCCATGGAGGCGATGTGGATCCCGGTGACCAGATTGGTCGCGCCCGGGCCGGAAGTGGCGATGGCCACCCCGACCTTTCCTGAGGCGCGTGCGTACCCATCGGCCATTATCGCCGCACCCTCTTCATGTCGGGCGAGGACGAAATGCAGTTTGGGGTAATTGAGCATGGCATCAAACGCCGGGATGACCGCTCCACCCGGAATGCCAAACAACACATCCACACCCTCCCGGATTACGGATTCCCACAGAACTTCGGCACCTGTCTTTTTCATCTCGCTTCTCCTTGTTCCCCGCTCCTCTCGCCTTCCCTCACCCCCTTCCCCTCCCCCTTCTCCTGACATACGCCAGTAAACGGGGGAGGAGTTGGGGCGGAGATGTGGAAAGGATGGGAGGGGGGTTACTCTTTCAGAACCGCACCCTGGCTGGCGCTGGTAACGAACCGGGAATAGCGGCGCAGCCAGCGGCTTTCCACACGGGATTGGAACGGGTGCAGTGCGGCGATCCTTGCGCGGATCTCTTCGTCGCTCAGGTGGACGTGGATCGTCCTCCGGTCGACGTCAATTTCGACCATATCGCCGGGCTTGAGCGCAGCGATGGGGCCGCGGGCGGCCGCTTCCGGAGATACATGCCCGATGCAGGCGCCGCGCGTACCGCCGGAAAACCGTCCGTCGGTGATGAGCGCTACGCTTTCGCCCAGACCCATCCCCATGATCGCCGATGTCGGCGAAAGCATCTCCTGCATCCCGGGTCCGCCGCGCGGCCCTTCATAGCGGATGACCACCACCTCGCCGGATTGAACCTCCCCGGCGAGAATGCCGGTTAACGCCTCCTCCTGGCTTTCGTAAATCCGGGCCGGGCCGGTGTGCTGGCGCATCGCGGCCGTTACGCCCGCGGCCTTGATCACGGCTCCGTCCGGCGCCAGGTTGCCGAACAGGATCGCGAGTCCCCCGGTCTGCGAATGCGGATCTTCCACCGGGCGGATCACCTTCTCGTTTTTTACGACGGCATGGCGGATGTTTTCGCGCAGCGTTTTACCCGTCACGGTCGGACGGTCCAGATGCAGCAGGGAATCCTCCTTGCTTGCCACCTCGTGCAAAATCGCCGGGATCCCGCCCGCCTTATGCAGGTCCGCGATGTGCCACGGCCCGGAGGGGCTGATTTTGGTCAAGTGCGGGATTTTTTCCGCGAGCTGATTGATGCGCGCGATGGGATATTCGATCGCCGCCTCGTCGCAGAAGGCCAGCGTGTGCAAAACCGTGTTGGTGCTGCCGCCCATCGCCATATCCAGCGCGAAGGCGTCATCCACCGCCTCGGACGTCACCAGATCTCGCGGGAGGATATTTTGCTTGATGAGTTTGAGAATCTGCGCCCCGGCTCTATCGGCCAGCGCGTTGCGTTCTGCGGATTTGGCCAGCGCCGTCCCGTTATACGGGAACGCCAACCCGAGCACTTCCAGCAGGCAGTTCATCGAATTGGCGGTAAACAACCCGGAGCAGGAACCGCACGACGGGCAAGCATACCGCTCGAGTACCTTAAGCCTCTTCTCGGTAATGCCACCGGCTTTAAAGGATCCGATACCTTCGAAAACCGAGATCAGATCCACCGCCTCGCCTTCAGGCGTGCGGCCGGTGCGCATCGGTCCGCCGGATACGAATATCGCCGGGATGTTCACCCGCAAGGCGGCCATCACCATCCCCGGGACGATTTTGTCGCAATTGGGAATGCACACCATTCCGTCGAAAGGATGGGCCATAATCATCGTCTCGACGCAGTCGGCAATCAGCTCGCGCGAGGGAAGGCTGAACTTCATCCCGGCGTGCCCCATAGCGATCCCGTCGCCGACGGCGATCGTATTGAACTCGAAGGGCACGCCGCCCGCCTTGCGGATGGCCTCCTTTACCCGCCGCCCGAACGATTGCAGGTGCACATGTCCGGGAACGATATCGGTGTAGGAATTCACCACCGCAATAAAGGGTTTGTTGAAATCACCCTCCGCCACACCCACGGCACGTAACAACGCCCTGTGCGGCGCCTTCTCATATCCCTTTTTCATCACATCGGATCGCATCGGTTCTCCTTCCGCCCGGATCGGGCATAAAAAAGGGCTGCCTTGCTGGGCAGCCCGGGTTTCCGTACACTTTTCTTTTTACTTTCAGTCTCTTTACGATGCCTCTCCAAGGGCTGCCCGTGCGTAATTATGGCTCCCGCCAAGGACGAGAACCAGGATCGCAATAACAACCACGAGGAGTATATTCGACATCATAGGATTTTATTTCTTGGGTAATTCTAAACCAAGATAAAATCGCTGTCTATAAGCATGATTCATAATATTTACCCAATTTCATTGTACAATATGCACAAAATACACTGCAGCAAAAAATAATTAGGATAATAAAAGTCCTAATATTAGGATAAAAATGATCTTCAACTCACCTGTCCCGCTCCAAACATTGCTGGATCTGATTCCGTCGGACTCATTTAGATGGATATCCGGAGAAGAGACCGCATCCTCCGTACTTATCACCTGGATTGCGCTTGGAGCGGCAAACGGCAAACACGGTGATTTTCTCCTGCTGACCGGCGATGAATCCACCGCTGAGCAGATGGAAACCGCACTCTCCGGCGACTCATCTGCGATTGGAATAGTCGGCGGAACGCCGTTCGACGGCGATCGGCTGGCCGGCAAGCCGGTCCTTCATTTTTTAATTGCGCCGGATCCCGGATTAGCCCCGGAAGCACAAATGCGCGCGACCCATCAACTCCTGCTTCGGGCACTGATGGCGCAAAGATCCATCCGCATTGAACGCGGCGCCAACATTCAGACCCGCCTGACTCAAATCGCCGCCCGGGGCGATGGGTTGGCCGGTCTGGCGGGGGCGATGCGGGAAATGACCCAGCACGGGATCCTGATTCAGGATAAACGCCTTTCACCGCTGGCTTCCAGCCCGAGCCCGGACTTGCGCTCGATTTGGAACGATCTGCTGACGCAGCTTTCCGAATTTTCGACTCTCCCGGAAACCCTGCGCGACCGGCGCCAGGCGGACGAAGCGCCGGCCGCTTCTTCGGAGCCTCTGCCCGGCGGGTTGGAACGCATGATCGTCCCGATCGTCGTCGGCGACGTGGCGCGCGGATACCTCACGGTGGTGGGAATGCAGGGTGAGATGGATCAGACCGACCAACTGGTGGTGGAACAAGGCGCTCTGGTGTGTGCGATTGAAATGGCGCGCGCCAAGGCGGTGCGTGAAACTGAGAAGCGCCTGCACGGCGACTTGCTGTCCGCGCTCCTGCACCAGAATCTTTCCGCGCGCGACGCCCATCTCTGGGCCCAGAATATGGGGCTGGACTTGGCGCAGCAGCACACGGCAGTGCGTTTCGCATGGGATGGGCCTTCGCCGACTCTCCGCCGGCTGGAGACGCTGGTAAACGGCGAGGTTGCCCATTCCGGAGCACCGGTGATCGTTTCCTCGCTCAGCGGGGAGGTGATTGCTTTTTGTGAGAGTCCGCGCGAAGCGGTCCGTCCGGCCGCAGCGATCTCCCTGGCCCAGAGGGTGATCGAGTTGGCGTCGAAAGAGTTTCCCGAATCCGTGGTGCGGTGCGGGATCGGAACCCCCGCGGGAGAACTTGGGGTATGGCAGCTTTCGTTCCGCCAGGCCGGCCAGGCGCTCGATATGGCGCGCCGGCTGGGCGAACGCAAGCCCCTGTTCTATATGGACCTGTCCGTATATCGGCTGCTGCTGCAGTTCGAAGATCATCCCGACCTGAAAGCGTTCGTCCAGGAGACACTCGGCCCGATCCTCAATCACGAAAACACGGATGAAATGCTCGCCACCCTGGAAGAATTCTTTGCCCATCACGGAAATCTCTCACAAACCGCCGAGGCGCTTTTTATCCATCGCAATACGCTTACCTACCGCATGGACCGGTTGGCGGCGGTTTCGCAGCTGGATCTGGAAAATCCTGACACACGGCTGGCGGTGCAATTGGCGCTCAGCATCCGGCGTATGCTCAAAGCCGCATAAATCCTTTCTCCGAAACGCACGATGAAGCGCAGAAGGACGCACAGGTTTTTTTGGCCTATGCGTCCTTCCGGTTTTCCTTACGTGCTTTTCGCGAAGAATCCTTGTTTTCGCCGCCCTGCTTATTCCAAGCACCCGATCCGCTTATAATATCCGCATTCAATATTTTCCGGCTGAAAACCCTCATGGAGGATTCTTGTGGACATCCGTCCCGTTCGGACCAAAAAGGACCTTTCCGATTTTATCGAATTGCCGTACCGGTTATACCGCCGTGATCCCATCTGGGTGCCTCCGCTCCGCAGCGATCAATGGAACCAGTTCGATCCGAAACGCAATCCGATGCTCGACCATTGTGAATACGCCCTGTTCCTCCTGCTGGATGGTCCGGAAGTTGTCGGCCGGATTTCCGCTTTTATCGACCGGTTGGCCGTTGAGTGGTGGAAGGAACCGATCGGCTTGTTTGGATCGTTTGAATGCATTGCCGACGAAGCCGCCGGCCGATTGCTGCTTGCCGCAGCGCAGGATTGGCTTTCCGTACGCGGTATGAAAGCGATGCGCGGACCATGGTCCTTCGCCTCACAGGAATGGGGATTGGTCGTGGATGGATTCACCCCATCCCCCGTCATCATGGCGCCGTACAATCCGCCGGCATACAATGCGTACTTGACCCACTTCGGGCTGACCAAGGTAAAGGATTTGCTCGTGTATTACGTTGACTCAAAAGAGGGTTATAAAATCCCTGAAAAATATCTTCGCTTAACCACCCGGATTCAGGAACGGTTGAAAGTAACCGTTCGATCGGTAGATATGCGAAATCTCGAAAATGAGGTGGCAACATTTGTCCGTCTTGCGAATAGATCGATAGCCAATAATTGGGGGTTCTACCCGGTGACCGAAGATGAAGGAAAGGCGATTGCGCGCGATATGAAGCCGGTGATTAACCCCAAGCTCGTCCTTTTTGCTGAAGATGCGCAAGGCCAAGCCATCGGATTTGCCATAGCGCTGCCGGACGTCAATACGCTCCTGAAGGGTTTGAACGGTCGGTTACTCCCCTTCGGGTGGTTGAAACTGCTGTTCGGTCTGCCGCGCCTCCGGCAGTACCGCATGTGGGCGCTGGGGGTGTTGCCGGAATATCACGGAAAAGCCGTAGATGCCCTCATGTACCGGAAACTGTATGAGACCGTGGCGGATCAGGATGTTCGGATGGAGATCAATTACGTTCTGGAAGACAACTACCCGATGAACAACGCGCTGGATAACCTCGGCGCCAAATACCTTCGCCGCTATCGGGTATATCAGAAAGCCATATAAGCAACGAAAAAGGAGACGCCCATGACAACGAACGCGATTGTCCCGCTTCACGATGCCGTACTATGCCAAATTGGATTCGTTGCAAAAGACGCCGACCGGGTCGCCCGGAAAATATCCGAAATCACCGGCCTGAAGCCCGGCGAACCGATTCTCACCGACGGCTATGAAAAAGCCCGCACCCAGTTTCGGGGTAATCCAACCCAGGCGAGAGCCAAGCTGATCTTCTTCAATATGGGGCAGGTCTCCATAGAGATCATCGAGCCGATCGGCGGCCCCAGCACGTGGAAGGAATTCCTCGACAAACACGGCGACGGCGTTCACCACATCGCCTTCACCGTGAAATCGACAAAAGCGGCGGCCGACGATCTGTCCGCGCACGGCATACCCCCGATCCAGAGCGGTGTGTTCGAAGGAGGAAGCTACGTTTATTCCGACGCCGAAAAGGAGTTGGGAGTCATTCTCGAGCTTCTCGATTCCACTTCCGGATGATTTTCTAGCCATATTTGCTTCTGGTCGGAGGGCTGATAATCCTGCCCGGGGCTCGGGTGGCACTGCGACACAGACGCACGTAAAGAAATACTCTTTTTTACCACCAAGACACAAAGACGCTAAGGCAATAGGGATTCCGCAAACATCTTTCGTGTCTTGGTGTCTTGGTGGTATTACATCATTATTTCAATTTGATTTAGGATTGTTTGGATATTTCCATCGCTTCCGCAAACAATGATTCATACTCCGCGACATTCGAACACAATACAAGCCGCGAGCGCAGCTTCCCCACGCTGGTTAAATGATGCACATACCGCACGGCATGCTTCCGGAAGATAAGGCAGCCGTATTCGGGACCGTACAATTCGATCATCATCCCCAGGTGGCGGCGGGCCATGGCGATGCTTTCCGCAAGCGGGATACTTTCCTTTTCGCGCCGTGAAAATATCCATGGGTGGCCTATGGCCGCGCGGCCGATCATGACCCCGTCGCAATGCGTCTCCCGCTTAATCGCATCCATATCACCGGGGGTGCGCACATTGCCGTTTCCCAGTATGGGAATTCGCGCACGGGCTTTAATCTCCGCGATCGCGGACCAGTCGACCGGGCCGGAGAGCGCCTGTTCCTTGGTCCGCGCGTGCACGGCGATTAACGCGCAACCGTTGTCTTCGAGTGCTTTGGCCACCTCGAGGTAATTGCGGCTGCGGTCATCCCATCCCAGCCGGATTTTTGCCGTGACCGGGATTCTCAAGGCGACCGAGAGCGCGGCAAACAGCCGCCCGAGCCGCGCCGGATCCTTCAGCATCCCCGCCCCCGCGCCGCGTTCGGCGATTTTTCGGATCGCGCAGCCAAGGTTGAGATCGATGATATCCGGACCCAGGTCCTGCAGGACGCGCGCAATTTCCACCAGCCGTTCGTCCACATGCCCGTAGATCTGGAAAGCCACCGGACGTTCCATTTCCGAATATTTCAACTTGAGTCTTGCCGCACTCTCCGCACGGCGGGAATGGGCGATTTCATCGACGTTAACGAACTCGGTGTACACCATCGCCGATCCGAGTTCGCGGCAGATCACGCGGAAGGGCCAGTCGGTGAAGCCATCCATCGGCGCGAGGACCAGGTCGCCGCGGACGGGGATTGTACCGATGGAGAAGACGGGGGGTTCGGCGGCGCGCTTGGAGCAGGTCATGCCTTATGCCGGTCGATGGCCAGAAGATCGCTCAAAATGGCGTAACCGGTTTCCAGCCGTCCGGCACCGGGTCCGATCACCGTGACCTCGCCCAGCCAGCGGGTGGTGAAGGTGATCGCATTGGTCGCTCCGCGGACGGAAGCCAGCGGGTGCGTGCGCGGGATTCTTTCCGGGCGGACACGCGCGGCCACACCCTCCGCCGTGCTTTCCAAAGAGGCGATCAGTTTCCAGACGTCACCCGCTTCCTCCGCTTCGCAGATATCTTCCTTCTTCAGGCGGGTGATGCCTTCCCGCGCGACATCCTCCATGCCGATCGGCGCATGCATCAGGACATTCGCCAGGATGACAAGCTTTCCCGCGGCATCGTATCCCTCCACATCTCCGGTCGGGTCGGCCTCGGCGTACCCCTTGGCCTGTGCTTCCGCCAACGCTTCGGCATACGGCTGTCCGTCCTGCATCTGTGTCAGGATGTAATTGGTCGTTCCGTTGACGATCCCCTGGACTTTTTCAACGCCCGCTCCGGAAAGCAATTCCGTCCCCAGGCGGAGTGCGGGCGTTCCACTCATCACCGTGCCTTCCACGCCGAGTTCCACGCCATGCCGGGCGGCGAGTTCCGAAAGCGCCCGGTACTGGAGCGCCACCGGCCCTTTATTGGTCGTGATGGCGTGTTTCCCGGATTCCAGGGCGGCACGGATATGGCTGTTGGCCGGTTCCCCCGTCTGCAGGTCGGTCGGGCTGAGCTCGACCACGACATCCGATTCCGTCCCGCGGATCGTGCGGATCGAATCCCACCCGCGCAGGGGGGCTTCCACGCGTTGTAGGGTTCTATCCCGCTTTACCGCCGCAAGCAGAGTGCGCGGTGAGAATCCCGCCGGGTTGTACACGCTCCCCAGCAGGAGATCGCTGACCGCCGTGATTCGCACATCCACCCCGAATTGTCCGCGGAGTTCATCGCCCCGCTCGTCGAGGATCTGTGCCAGCCCCTGCCCGACGTTCCCGAAGCCGATTATCGCAAGACGGTATGTCCGCATGGTTCCCACTCCTGTTTCGTATTGGATGGCATTCTAACGCAATGTCCGCTCGTACGGTATCGATAGGGAGACATAACCACTACAAAGGTACAAAGGCACCGAGTTTATCCATTATTTATCAGCACCCGCTTAATTGATTATTCACAATTGAATGGCACAATCGTCTTCATTGTATAAAAATCACTATTCCATATTCTCCCGGAGGCTTTATGTTGCGCACGCGCATTGGTTCTCTACTCAACCGAAGGATTCTATTATCCTGTGTGCTTTTGGGGATCAGTTTTCCAATTTTCGGGGTATTACTGCAGGTTGTCGCCAAAAGGACACTCCTGGGACTCGGTGATCCCCCTACCCCGGAACTGATCCTCGGTGGAGCAAGTTTGTTCTTTCTTACGGGCTTTCTCTTCGCCTTCGGTTTCCACCTCTTCCGCCCGTATCTTCCCGGAAAATCCACCGCCTCCAAAGCGTTCCTGTACGGCCTTATGATTGGTTTGGGAATTTACTTCGGGAACATCGTCAATTTTTCGGCGTTCGATCCCGCCGGGAGCGCCGACCCGTTTTCGCCGTATAAAATCGAACAAACGCTTACGGCTGTATGCGATCTGGTTAATTTTCTCATCAACGGATGGTTGTTGGGCGTCGTCGTCCATCGCATGGGTATACCGGAAAGGATCATCATCCCAACTCAAAAATTCCATTGGCGGCCGTCCTTGGCCGGAATGGTGATCATGCCGGTCATCGGAGTTCTGGGCTGGAAATTCTGGACCCCGGTTCACAGGAAATCTGGTTTCATATGGTTTTTTGGATCCCCCTCGCCGTAACCTGCGGGGTGACGGTTCCGCGTATCAGATCGCCGAGCCGCTTCTGAACGGCCACGGGCTGGTCAAAACCGGTAAATTCACCCTATTGCATTTTCTTTTGTATTGGGTGACCCTGACGCTGTTCCTCGTTCCCGTAGGCGGCATGACCTGGAGAGACGTGTTTTTCTTCTTTGCCGTTTCAATTCCGGCGATCTTCCTTACAGCCCTTCCAGCGGCTTGGGGGATCAAAAAATAATAATCGCAAAGACGCTAGGGCGCAAAGACGCAATTTACGAAAGAAATATTTCTTGTAGCATTGCGCCTCTGCTCCTTTGCGTTTCGATTTTTCCTCCTCCCCTTTCCGAATCTCATTCCCCATGATAGATTCCTCCAGTCTTTTTTGCGTCAGGAGCGGCCCCATCATGATTGGCACCATCGCGCGCCTCGACAAAGTTTCCCTGTTCTTCGGGGCGCAAACCATCGTTGAAAACTTCAGTTGGGAGATTTTCCACGACGCCCGAATCGGCCTGATCGGTCCGAACGGCGCCGGGAAATCCACCCTGCTGCGGATGTTCGCGCGCCGGCTGGAAC
Organism: Anaerolineales bacterium; assembly: GCA_034430775.1. Classification (GTDB taxonomy): domain Bacteria; phylum Chloroflexota; class Anaerolineae; order Anaerolineales; family RBG-16-64-43; genus JAFGKK01. Next base: position 209,761 of record DAOUDU010000248.1, read on the forward strand.
CGGATTCCGGAGCCGTCCATATCGCGCGCGGTATCCGGATTGGATTTCTCCCACAGGAAGTGACTTTTGATCTCGACCGGTCCGTTATCGAGGAAGCCCGCGATTCCTCCCCCACCCTGGCTAACCTGGAATTGGAACTGGACCGCGTCACCACGCAAATGGGCGATCCTATAAATTACGGCGATCCCAAAAAGCTGGAGCGGCTTGCCTCCCGTCATGAAAAGCTGCTTGAGCAATTCGAAGAAAAGGGCGGATTAAATTTCGAAAGCCGCGTGCGTTCCACGCTGCGCGGGTTGGGCTTCAGCGAGGAGGATTTTCCCCTCCCGCTCCGGGCGCTTTCCGGCGGTCAAAAGAAACTGGTCGGACTGGCCAAACTGCTTCTGGAACAACCCGACCTGCTGCTCCTGGACGAGCCGGATAACCACCTGGACATGCAGGGAAAACGATTCCTGGAAGAACTGATTTCCGGCTACCCGGGCGCGGTGGTGATCGTCTCCCACGACCGCTATCTGCTCGACATCGTCGCCGAAGAGATTGCCGAATTGGCGGACGCGCGGATAACCCATTTTCCCGGCAACTACTCCGAATACGCATTTGATAAGCACCAGAAATATCTGCTGCAGGAACGGCAGTACAAGATCCAGCAGCGGGAAATCCGGCGGATGGAATTCGCCATTCAGCGCCTGTTGGGATGGGGCGCCGGGCAAAACGAAAAACTTGTCAAGCGCGGCCGCTCGATGCAAAAGCGCCTGGATAAGATGGATAAGGTCGACAAGCCGATTGGCTACCGCAAGGCCATCGGCCTGAACCTGACGGCGTCCCGCCGCGGCTCCAACCGCACACTCGATATCCGCCGTGCGGAGAAATCCTTCGACGGCAATCGCGTCCTGCGCGGGATCGATTGTACGATCTGGAACGGGGAACGGGTGGGGGTCATCGGCGCCAACGGCTCGGGCAAGACCGTTTTACTGCGCTGCATCCTGGGCGAGGAGAAGTTGACGGCGGGCGAAATAGTGCTCGGGCCTTCGAATACGCTCGGGTATTATGACCAGGAACACCAATCCCTGGACATGGACAATTCTCTGGCGGACGAGATCACCCGCCATGCGGCGCTAACCAATCGCGCGCTCTACGGACTGCTGGGCCGCTTCCTCTTCACCTCGGATGATGCTGAGAAAAAGGTGGGCAACCTTTCCGGCGGTGAGAAAGCGAGAGTCCAAATGGCCCGCCTGATGCTTCAGGGCGCCAACTTCCTCCTCCTCGACGAACCGACCAACCACCTGGATCTCCAATCCGCCGAACAGCTGGAAGAAGCGCTCGAGGAATTCGACGGAACGCTGCTGATCGTCTCCCACGACCGGTATTTTCTGGATAATGTGGTAAACCGGATTTTCGAGCTGGCGGATGGCCGGATCACGGAATTTACCGGCAATTACACCAATTATCTACAGGAAAAAGAAGAGCAGGCGAAGAAAAATTCCGCCAAAATCCAGGGGCGGAGAAGCGCTGCCTAAGGCTCAAGAGAGTCTGGCGGAAAGCCGCAACTGTCTTATGGTAAAAAGAATTTATCCATTGTACTGGCGGCTTTGCGCCTTGGCGTTGTTCCATTAATGATACGTTTTTTTCACCCCATGCCGTAAACATACAGTTTTTTTCCCTCTGGCACGCAATTTGCACATACCTCCTCCAGTCTTTCCTGTCTGGAGGCGAACATGATCGTTCAATACATCACTCAACCTGACCTGCAAGTCGGCATCATCCTGATCCTCTTGGGCTCCGGCCTGCTGTGTTTGCTGGCCGGAATCCTGATCCTGATCACCCGAGGATTTTCGCGGGAGATGCGCACCCTCGCCAGCACCTCGACCGAACTCAGCAAACGCGCCCTCAACCACGATATGACCACGCTGGCGGAAAGCGTCTCCGAAATCCTTTCGCAGGTGAACCAGCTGATGAAAACCGCCGCCGGAACCGGCGCCTTTCTGATCTTGATGGG
>DAOUDU010000249.1:0-5361 GCA_034430775.1 Anaerolineales bacterium
GCACACGGCGGCGATGCAGCCAAAACCCACGAAGGGCAGCAGGAACCCGAAAGCGGTCCCGCCCAACGCCCACCAGGGTGATCTGTTGGTTGGATTGGTCGGATTGGTTTGCATGAACTTTTCCTCCGTTTGGAACCGATTCCTCCCCTCGCTTCGCTCGGGGCAGGCTCGGCTTGAAAGCCCCTCGGAATGACGAACTGCGGACGCAGCCCTAAGCAATGTCATCCCGAGGCCGTTCCTCTACATTCGGTCATCCCGAACGGCTCGTGCAGTGTCGTCCCGAGCGGCTCGTGCAGTGTCATCCCGAGCGGCCTTCAGGCCGCGAGGGATCGGTGACTCTTTATCACGCGTTCATATCCCATTTCCATCCGCAACCGAATCCTCCCCTCGCTTTCGCTCGGGGCAGGCTCGGCGAAAAAGCCCTTCGGAATGACGTACTGTCCCTTGGCGTGTCATTCCGAGGAGCCCTGAAGGGGCGACGAGGAATCGGTAACTCTTTATCGCGCGCGCCCATCCGTTTTCCATTCGCCGCCGATTCCTCCCCTCGCTATCGCTCGGGGCAGGCTCGGCTAATAAGACCTTCGGAATGACTTTGCCGAATTGCTGATTCCCTTTCCATTATATCGGCTTTCCCCGCCGATATTCCGCAAAGGGCCGTGCTTCCTTTTGACTTTTCCCCCCACTACTGCTACCATACCGGCCACTTCCTCCCGGATTGATCGATAATGATTTCCAATTGGGCCTTCGTCGGTATTTTCTTCTTCCTCGCAATATTTTTTCCCGTCGTCCCGATATTGACTGGCGTGCTGCTTGGGCCCCACAAACCCGGACCGGTGAAAGGTGAAACGTATGAATGCGGGATCCGGACCCGCGGACCGTCGCGGATCCAGTTCCGCGCCTCTTATTACCTCTACGCGCTGGTGTTCCTGATCTTCGACATCGAAGCGGTCTTCCTCTTCCCGTGGGCGGTGGCCTACGGGCAATTCCCCCTGTATGCCGCGGTGGAAGGCGTGTGCTTCCTGTTCCTTCTTGGCGCGGGCCTGGTGTACGTCTGGCGCAAGGGAAGCCTTTCCTGGCGGTAGGCCGGCGGTCCCATGGGCGATCTCTTCACTGCAGTCTCCGATTGGCTTAGCGGCATCCTGGCGGGAATTGGGATCCCGGCCGGGGCCGTGGTCTGGATTTTCGCCGTCCTCCGTGCGTTTCTGCTCGGCCTCTCGGGATTGCTCCTCGTCGTTTTCCTGATCTGGTTCGAACGCAAGGCCGTCGCCCGCATGCAGGACCGGATCGGTCCCAACCGGGTCGGCCCGTACGGGTTGTTCCAGACTCTCGCCGACATGCTCAAGCTGGTCCTCAAGGAGGATCTGGTGCCGCCGCGCGCCGACCGGATCCTCTTCCATCTGGCGCCGGTCCTGGCGGTGATCGGTGTGGTCGGGTTATGGGCGGTGATCCCGATTGCCGCCACCGCGTACGGCGTGGACCTGAACGTGGGGGTGCTGTATCTCGTGGCGACGGGCACGCTTTCCACGCTCGGAATTCTCATGGCCGGGTGGTCCTCCGACAATAAATTTGCGCTGCTGGGCGCGTTCCGCACGGTGGCGCAACTGGTTTCCTACGGGGTGCCGGCGATGCTGGCGATGCTGGTGCCGGTCCTGCTCAGCGGCACGATGAGCCTGCCGGGGATCGTCGCCGCCCAAAACGGGTTTTGGTTCGGCGCCGCGGCGCCGCTGGCGGCGCTGGTGTTCCTGATTGCGTCGCTGGCCGAGGTGGCCCGCGCGCCATTCGAGCTGCTCGAGGCCGAATCGGAAATCGTCGCCGGCTTTCATGTGGAATATTCCGGCATCCGCTTTGGCATGTTTTTCGCGGCCGAATTCCTGCACGCCTTCACGATCGGCGCGCTGCTGGCCGTGTTGTTCCTCGGCGGCTGGCAGGGACCCGGGGCGGCATCGTTCCCCACGCTGGGCGCGCTGTACTTCGCCGCAAAATCCTTTGCCGGATATTTCCTTCTGGTCTGGGCGCGCGCCACGCTGCCGCGGATCCGGATCGATCAGATGCTGGATTTCTGCTGGAAGGTCCTGACCCCGGCCATGATCGTGTTGATCGGGGTGCTGGTCATGGTTAACCGGGCGCTTGCCGATTCAACAATCTGGATCAGAAACGGCGCGCTGCTGGGTGTGAACGTGCTGGTGGCTGCCGGCGTGATTGTCTTGCTCAGCCGGCCTCGCCCTCTCCTCAATCCTCCCCCGTTTCCGATGAAATCGGAAACGGGGGAGGGAAGGGGAGCGGCCGAATGACCATCGACCGGATCCTCTTCCTTGTTTTTGCCGTCATCGGACTGGGGCTGGCGCTCGCATCGGTGACGATGCGGAATTTGGTGCGTTCCGCTTTCGCCCTGATCGGGTGCCTGTTCGCGGTGGCGGCGCTGTTTGCGATGCTTGAGGCATCGCTTTTTGTTGCGGCGCAGGTCGCGGTCTACGTCGGCGCGATCGCCACATTGATCGTGTTGGTGGTGATGCTCACCCGCCGCGGCCAGCAGGAGAGCGTTCCGCAAACCCATCGCTATTGGCCGGCGGCGGCGCTGCTGGCGGCCGTGATCGTCGCCGGGATGGTATGGGGGCTGTCGCGCTATGTTTTCTTCCACCTATCGCCTCCCGCACTTCCCGCTGCCGATCCGATCCTGGCGCTTGGAAGCGCGCTCGTCGACCCGCAACAATTTTTGGTGCCCTTCGAGGCGGTCTCCGTTTTGCTGCTGTCGGCGCTGATCGGCGCGGTGCTCGTTGCCGGCGGAGCGGGATCGAAGAAGCGGCCGGAGTAAGCCGTTCGCAGCAAGTCATTCCGAGGGGTCTTCAGACCCCGAGGAATCGGTAACGCATGGATTGTGGATAGGACGCATGATAAAGAGTCGCCGATCCCTCGGCCGCTGAAGCGGCCTCGGGATGACAGAGTATAGGGAAGCGGGCTCGGGATGACAGAGTATGGGGAAGCAGGCTCGGGATGACAGAGTATGGGGAAGCGGGCTCTGAATGACAGTTGTAGTATGTCATCCCGAGGGTCCCTTGGGACCCGAGGGATCGGCACCAAAGGGAAAAAGCGACGGTCACAGGTAATAACGAGTCGCCGATCCCTCAGGGCTTGAAAGCCCTTCGGGATGACCGTCCATAGGAGAAATTTCCACCGATATGATCCCACTGAGCTGGTACCTCCTGTTCGCCGCCGCCCTGTTCGGAATCGGCTTGTACGGCGCGCTTGCCCGGCGCAACGCGGTGGCGATTGTGATGGGCATCGAGCTAATGCTCAACGCGGTCAACGTGAACCTGCTCGCCTTCTGGAGGTATTTGGCGCCGGCGCAAATGAACGGGCAGGTGTTCGCCGCGGTGCTGCTGGCCGTCGCGGCGGCCGAGACCGCCGTTGGCCTGGCGCTGATCATATCGGTCTACCGCTTACGTAATACCGTTCTGCCGGAAGAGACGGATTTGATGAGAGGATGAACCACCCCCGACGGGTCGGGGGTCGGCCCAAATGCTTGCCACGATCGCGTTCCTGATCCCGCTTCCACCGCTTGCGGCTTTCGCCGTGATCCTGCTTTTTACCCGCAGGCATCGCGCGCTCAGCACGGCCGTGGCCGTGGGGATGCTTGCGCTTTCAGTCTGCGGGGCGCTGATCGTGGCAGCCGGTGCTTTGCGCACGGCCGATCTTGCCGGGAACCCGATTGCGGAATCGATCCCTTGGATCCCGGGCGCGGCGGACGGCTCCGGCGCGATCCGGATCGGGGTTTGGGTGGACGGGCTGACCGTCCTGACGCTGTGTTTCGTCGCGGTAACGCTGTTTGCCATCTTCATTTACAGCATCGGGTACCACAACTTCGGCGCTCCGGAAGGCCGACAGGATGTTCCCGGCCTTCCGCCGCACGGCTCGACCGCCGGCGGCGATGCGCGCCGGGTGCCCTCGGTCGAACCGCTCTACACCCGCTTCTTCGCCTTCATCTCGCTGTTCGCGTTCGGGATGCTGCTGCTGGTCCTTTCCGACAACCTGGCCACGCTCTTCATCGGCTGGGAGGTGATGGGGCTGTGCTCGTACCTGCTGATCGGGTTCTGGTTCGCGCGCGAACGCGCGCGCCGCGCGGCGGTGAAGGCGTTCCTGGTCACGCGAATCGGCGACGTGCTGATGCTGCTCGGGCTTGCGCTGTGCTGGCAGTTCAGCCGGTCACTCTCCCTGCGGGAGATCCTCGACCCGGAAAACCTCGCGCGGATGGCCGCCGCGACTTCCGGCGTTCCCGGGCTGAGCGCGGCCGGGCTCGCCGCGCTGCTGCTCCTGGCGGGAACGATCGGCAAGAGCGCGCAATGGCCGCTTCACATTTGGCTTCCGGATGCGATGGAAGGTCCCACACCGGTTTCCGCACTGATCCACGCCGCGACAATGGTCTCGGCCGGCGTGTATTTGCTGCTGCGGACGGCGCCGCTGCTTTCCGCCGCCGGAGCGCCCGCGACGGATGCGGCCGCCTTTGTGGGCGCGTTCACCGCACTGCTGGCCGCCGCGATCGCCCTCGCCCAAACCGACATCAAACGCGTCCTGGCATACTCGACCATCTCGCAGCTTGGGTATATGGTGGCGGCCGCCGGGATCGGCGCCTACACCGCGGCGGCCTTCCACCTGGCGATGCATGCCTTCTTCAAGGGGCTGCTCTTTCTCGGCGCGGGATCGGTCATCCACGGCGTCGACCATGGGGCGATGCACGAAGGGCGGGAAACGGACACGCAGGATATGCGCGTAATGGGCGGGCTGGCGGGCCGCATGCCGGTGACCTTCGCCGCATTCCTCGCCGGCGGGCTTTCCCTGGCCGGGTTCCCGCTGCTCACCGCCGGGTTCTGGTCCAAGGACGAGATTCTTGCCGCCGCGTGGAATACTTCCACGGCGGTCTTTATTGTCCTGGCGGCCGCCGCACTCCTTACGGCTTTCTACACCGCGCGACAGATCGCACTCGTCTTCCTTGGCCGGCCGCGTAGCGCGGCGGCCGCGCATGCCGCCGAACCTTCGCGCTGGATGCTTGCGCCGATCGCGGTGCTGGCCGTATTCGCCGTCACCGCGGGGTGGGCGGGCATCCCGGATAACTTCCCGATCCTCGGCGGAGTGATCCCCAATGGAATCGAACGATTACTGCATCCAGCGGCTCAGCCGCTTTCCTCCGCGGCCGTGGCGAATCTGATGGAGACGCGCCAGCCGATTTGCTGCATACTTGCGGCGCCGGAGAAGACTCCCTTCAGCTACGCGGCGCTCATGGTTTCCTTCCTGGTGTCTCTTGGCGGTCTGCTGCTGGGTTGGCTTGTCTACCGCCGGTACCAGGCGGAGCAAAAGGACCCGCTGGAA
>DAOUDU010000250.1:0-4272 GCA_034430775.1 Anaerolineales bacterium
AATGGGCGCGGAGGGTTTGCCCGATTCCCGCGCAAAGAGAATCGCAACCGGTAAATTTCCGGAAGCGTGACAACACCCCGCTGAGTTTGCGGCAAGATGTCGAATACGCGGCGCAGATCGGCCAAAATTTTATCCGCTGGTTTCCACAGAATGATGCCGGCCTGCCGGGTAAAGCGGTGCTGGAAATCGGCCCGGGTATCAATTTCGGCAGCACCCTGCTGATGGCCTGCCTGGGCGCCCGGGTTTCAGTCGCCGATCCGTACCTGGCTCCCTGGGACGCGGATTACCACCCGAAATTCTATGCGCTGCTTCGCGACTGGCTGCGGGAGTATCTTCCCCAGGCCGACCCGGCTCCCCTCGACCGAATTTTGAAATACGGCGGGTACGATCCGCAAAGCATCCGATGCTATTCCACTCCCTTGGAGCGGCTGGCCGGCATCCCGGATGCAAGTATCGACATCATTCTCTCGAATGCGGTCTTGGAGCATCTCGCGGAACCGGCTCTCGCGTTTATCCAAATGGCGCGGGTTTCGAAACCGGGAGCCGCGGGATATCATCAGGTGGATTTCCGGGATCATAACGATTTCACCCGTCCGCTCGAGTTCCTATTAATGGACGATATGGCCTTCTCCAAGGAATTCCTGGCGCGTCATGGTGAACGCGGAAATCGGCACCGTCCCGGAGAATATGCGGAGTTGTTTACAAAGGTTGGATTTAGGATACAGAATTTCGTGCCGTCCTGCATCAACGAAGAGTCTTATCTCGAAGAATTTATCCCGCGATTGCGGGATGCCCATGGATCCAGTTACTGGAATATGCCAATCGACGAATTCCGCCAATTAAGCGGACTTTTTTGCGTGGAAAGAAATTCGGATGCCGGCGGTTAAGAAAATCATGGGGAAAAAGAATCTTCCCAAACTGTGCATCACCAGCCCATGGAACTACCCGCTTTTCAATCCCGGGAACCAGACGCATTTCGGGGGTTGGGAAGTTCGGGTGGCTTTGATCGCCAGGGAACTCGCCAAGCGGGGCCGCTTCCAAGTAAATATCATCGTCGGCGACCACGGCCAACCGCACATCGAAAAACGCGATGGTGTGACCCTGTATTCCTGGGTTGGTCGCGCGATATGGGGAATCGTCCCTCCGGTTAAAAAGGAAGGCCGGCTGCCCGCCACACGTAATTCTTTCAGCAGATTGGCCCGGCGCCTGGGAAGCCCCATGGCGAATAGATCGAAAATATTCTCGGAGGGGAGCGAACCTTCCGGTCAGGTGGGACCTTATCTCATCATGCCTGAAATGATTTCCGTCTATAACGAGGTGGATGCCGATATCTACATGGTGCCGGGAAATTCACAATTCTCCGGTGAAGTGGCATTTTATACCCGTCAGCATGGCAGGAAATACGCCTTCCTGGCCGGGTCGGATATGGATTTCTACCCTGAGTACAAGCTGCATCCGGATCGGTTGGATATTTACAGCGTGCCATTTGCGCTCAAGACCTATGCCATCGAAAACGCGGATGTTCATTTTGTCCAGAACGAACGTCAGGCAGAAATGTTAAGAACCGGTTATGGCCGCGACGGAATCATCGTCAAGAACCCGATCGACCTCACCCTGCAATTCCCGCCCAATCCGGCTGCCCATACCGTCCTCTGGGTGGGGAAATCCGATGAACGCGTTAAACGCCCTTCCCTTGTGCTCGAACTGGCCCGCCAGTTGCCTGAGTATTCCTTTGTCTTAATCATGAATGTATCGGTGCCCGAAACACACGCGCAATGCCTGGAAGCCGCCAGGAAGCTGCCGAATGTAACTCTGATGGAAAGAGTGCCCTTCGAACAGATCGAGGGTTATTTCGCCAATGCGCGTCTGCACCTGAACACCTCCGCCTTCGAAGGCTTTCCGAATACTTTTCTCCAGGCGGCTAAATACGGCGTGCCTACGATTTCCATGCTGGTCGATCCGGGGGGTATGCTCTCACAGCACGGCAGCGGGTTGGCCTGCGGGGATAATTTCGAGAAGCTGAAAGAGAATATCCGCCTGTTGATGGTGGATAACGCCCTCTACGACAGCCTCGGCCGAAAGGCGCAGGATTACGTCCGTGAGCATCATGAGAAAGAAATGATCATCGGGAAGTACGAACAGGTCTTGAGCGCGATCCTGTCGGGATGAAAAGCCGACGGAGTGGAGAAGAAGGATTTTCCATGGATAAAGCGGAGTGCAAGAAAAAGGAAGCCAGCCGACCACGCGCATTTTTCCGCAACCGGATGGCGAGTGCATTGCTGGTTTTTATATGCGCCATCGCCGCAGCGTTGGTCGGCCTTTCCCTGGCCGTCCATTTCCACCGGAGCGGGGCGATCATCCTGCTCTGGTCAAAAGCGCCGGTTTCCGGCATAAGCCATGATTCCGGGTTTGCGTATATCGCTGCCTCCGGCCACCCTGAGCTAAGCTCCGGTCAACACCCTACGCATGCCCGGTTGCTCGAGGACGGAAAGCAGCTTCCCGGATCCGCGAACGCTCCATACGACTCCATCCGTCAAACAGGGATGGGGCGCTATTCTTTCGCAGATGACACCATCTATTTTTCCTCCTTGGATAACAGCGACCCGCGCACCAATGGAAGAGTCTATGAGATCTATTTTCCGCTGCCGATCGGTGACTCCAGCGCTCGTGCCATCTATTACGCGATGGCCCTGGCCGTCCTGCTCGCCTGCGGGTTATTTCTTTTCTGGATGATCGAGCGGATACACGGGAATAAACTGACCTTTGCGTCCATCTTCTTATTCATCCTGGCTTTGGTTGTGACCGAGCTGCTGCCGGCAACAAACGGGAAACCCTTTCCGCTGGACTCAACCTTGACCGGACTGATCCTGATGGCTCTGGCGCTTGCCGGACTCATCTGGACGGAGGACGAATGGGGCCAACAACTCTCACGGAATGGGAAGCTTTCAACCGGGTTGATGATTGGGTCGATCGCGGTTTCCGTATCCCTGCTGGCCGTCTTAATCCTGCCGTCATCGCTCTACCTGCAAACACGGCAGATGGTGTTCGTCGCCGCGATCGGCACATTGACGTTTTCGGTTCTGATGGTACGGCAGACGGGCTGGAGCGCTAAACTCTTAAGCTCCATCCGGCAAGCGCCGTTCACGGCTATCCGTAAGGCCCCTGCCCTTGGGAAAGCCATTGAAGAATGCTCCTCTTTACTGCAGACCGTCTCGCGCTCCACCCTTTGGACCGGGTATCTGTTGCGCGCGGCAACTCTTGCATTGCCCTTCCTGGCGTATGCCGCCGTCCTGGCAAGCGATATCCCCGGCAGGATCGGCCTGGAGGCGCGCACGGGGGTCGCTTTCCTACTACCCTTTGCCGTCCTGCTCTATCCGGTTTTCCGGCGTTCGGGTTGGTGGGAGGACCTGGTAAGCCTGGCGATCACGCTTATGTTCTTTGCCCTGCCGTTATCGGGGTTGTGGAACAGTGGATACAGCAACGGTTCGACGATTAGCGGATTGCTACCCTTCAGCGACGCAAGCAATTATTACATGGATGCCAACCGCCTGCTTGAGGGCGGTTTAATGTCTGCATTCTCCGAACGGCGTCCGCTTTTTCCAGGCACCTTGGCGGCCGTGCTTGGCCTCGTTAATGGGAACCTCGCCGTTGCGCTGGCGGTTTTCGGCGCGGCCGCCGCGCTGGCCTGTTTCCTGCTGGCGCGCGAACTCCGGCGAAGCCATGGGACTCTGGCCGGGTTGGCGACACTGGCGGTTTTATTCCTTTTCTATTGCTCCTATATCGGCCTGGCCATGACCGAGAACCTCGGCATTGCACTAGGCGCTCTTGCGCTGGCTGTTTTATGGCGGGGAGCCGGCAGTTCAAAGAAGGAAATTGTCTGGGTTGGTATTTTCCTGCTCACCATGGCATTGAATGCCCGGGCGGGGGCGTTTCTGGTCCTACCGATGCTTGTCCTGTGGGGATCCTGGTATTTTCGCGGAAACTCCCGCATTTCGCTGCGCTTCTTTTTCGGCGGATGCGGGGCGATTCTGATCGGATTTCTGCTGGATGCCATCCTGCGCCGGATGATTGCCAATTCCGGCGGCATGGCCTACGGGAATTTTTCCTACAGCCTGTATGGACTGGTGGTGGGTAATAAGGGATGGTTGCAGGCAGGAATTGATCACCCTGAAATACTGACGATGGACTATTCCCGTCAATACTCCTATGTTTACCAACTTGCATTCCAGGCCTTCCGGACAGACCCGATTCGGACATTGGGTGGATTCCTGG
>DAOUDU010000251.1:0-16081 GCA_034430775.1 Anaerolineales bacterium
CATGGGCATTTTTCCTTCGCCTGACCGTATTGGAGTTACGACGGTTTCCAGCGCTTTCTTCCGAAAATCCGCACCTTCAATAAATCCGGAAATGTTTTCAATCGGCGGCGCAGGATATCCGCGGAGAAGGCGCGCACAATTCTTCCATCCGGCCGTATCCGGTGCGTGGCATCCGGCGTTCCGTAGAGATAGCGTTCGTAACTGGCCAGTTTAAAATTGCGCCTGGCCTCCTCGCCCGCATACACGCCCTGCTGCCCGCCGGTGTGATGCGCATAATCGTGATTCTGGTGGATCGCGAATATGTAATCGGAGCTGTTGATCGCATCCATCCGGCGCGCGAGGCACCAGAATACAATCCAATTATCCCAAGCCGGACGGCCGATCACAATCGAAGGAAATTCCGCAAGCCCCTGTTTCCCGCCCCAAGCTCCTTTGGGAAACATAAAATAATCCAAGGCTGATTTTACCGCCGGCTTTCCATGCGAGCGGGCAAACTCCTCCAAGCGATTTTCCCAATCCGGACCGGCGAAGTCGAACGGCTCGCAGAGTTGCGTATCCCACCGGCGGCCGAACATCATGTAGGGTTTACGCCGGTCCGTCAGCGATCGCGCTGCGCGGATCAACCGGTTGGTAAAAAGGATATCCGCATTGGCATATAGCAGGATCGGGAAGGTGGCATTGGCTTCCGCCACCGAGAACATCGACCGGAGCAACGGCGTTCCAAATTCACTCCTCTCGACTTCCGGGATCAACCGGGCGCCGTACTCCCTGGCGACCGAGGCGCTTCCCTTTTCCTCGCCGATAAGAAGTACTTCGCAGGAAGGCTCCAGCCGCCGCCAACAGGCGATAGTGTTCCTTTGGGTAGTCTCGACCGCATTTTGAAAGGGTTTTGTTGTGGTGAACAGGGTGATCATGGCGGCAGGTTAACCTATTATTTCGGAAGTGTTTACTCCGACGGGGACGTATTGCGTGGCTTTCCGCCACCCATCCGGCGCTATACGCCAGGCGTCGATCAGAACAATCCGCCGTTCGAAAAAAACGCTTTCGGGAATGCGCGAGAATTCCTCCCAGGGAACTGCGATGACGACGATATCCGATTGGCGGACGCAATCCTCGGCGCTTCCGCAGTATTGCGGCGCATCTCCCAGAACCACGCGCGCGCTTTCCATCGCCATCGGGTCGTACACCAGCAAGTCCCGCCCGCCATCCAGCAACTCCCGGGCCAGGAGGATCGCTTGTGATTCCTCGATCACCTCGGTATCCGGTTTATAGGAAAGGCCGAGGATGCCGATCTTCGCGCCGGGCTTGGCATGCCGGTTGACCAGGTCTGCCAAGCGGATCGCTTCGGCCCGGTTTTGGTGGTCGGTGGTCTCCGCCAGCGCGGCCTGCACTTCCAATCCGCGCGCAAGCGCGCCCATTGCCAGGTTGTCGCGCGGGAAGCAGGGGCCGCCGTATCCGGTTGCGCCCTTGAGGTATTTCACACCGATGCGGGTGTCGTGCCCGATCGCGGCTGTCACCTTGTCCACATCGCCGCCGGGGAGACGCTCGCAAATGTGCGCCAGCATGTTGGCGTAGGTGATCTTGGTGGTGACAAACGTGTTGACCGCCAGCTTCGAAAGTTCGGCGTTGACGAAATTCATGTGCGCGATGTACGGCTCGTTTTCGCAGACCGTCTGATAGAACGCATCCAGGATCTCGCCCGAACGCGCATCCGATTCTCCGCACAGGATGAAATCCGGGTTGAGAAAATCGTGGATCACGCTGCCAAGCGCGATGAACTCCGGGCTGTAGCACAGGCCGAAATCCTTCCCGGCTTTCTTCCCCGAATGTTTTTCCAGGCACTCGCGGATCGGCCCTTCGGTCGAGCCCGGCATCACCGTCGAGGTGATCACCACCACGGTGAAGGCTTTTTTCTTTTTCAGCCCGCAGCCGATCGCCTCGCAGGCCGAGAGCACATGACGGATCGAGAAACCGCCTTGCGGCTCGCTCGGGGTGGGGACGATAATGAATACGATCTCCGATTCGATCGTTGCGGCTTCAAGGTCGGTCGTCGCACGGAGCCAGTCCCGGCCGCGGCGGATGTACTCCGCCAGGCCGGTTTCGTTGACCGGGGCTTCGCCGCGGTTGATTTTTTCCACCTTGGTCGAATCCAGATCCGCGCCGATGACGGCGACCCCACGGGCCGAAACGCCTGCCGCCATCGGGGAACCGAGTTTCCCCAAGCCGATCACAGCCACTTTTTGCGGTATTCCTTTACCTTTCGCCATACCTTCTCCTTTTCAGGATTTTTTTCCCCTCAACCGCGCGAATCTCGCCCGAAGGGATCCGGTGGTGCGGGTGATGCGCTTCCCCGCGGTCTCGGCCCAGGCGGCTGGCGCTGAAAGCGCCGGAAGCATGAAGCGCTCCCGTTGCCGGTGCGGGGCGTCGGTGAACCGCTCGATCCGGCCGTCAACCAGGTTGTGGGTGGCGTCCAGGATAGTAAACAACCGGTAGGATCCGCCGGCCAAGCGCTCGTTGCGCTCCGCTTCCGGCCCTTTCCACACACCTTCCGCGCCCTGCGGGTGATGATCGTACCCATGATTTTGGTGCACCGCCCAGATGCTTTGCGTCGCGTCAATCACCATCGCGCCGCGCTTGCGCGCGCGGAGGATGAGCCAGTTATCCCACATCGTGCGGCCGATGGCGAAGGGAGGAATTTTGCCCCACAGACCGCGCCGGTAGATAAAGTAATCGATCCCGGTCTCCGAATGCAGTGTTCCACCCGCGTCCACCCGGGAGCGTAGTTTTTCCTCCCAGCCGGGATCGGAATAATCGATCGCCCCGGCCACCTCCAGATCCCAGCGCCGCCCCACCGCCAGGAACGGGCGCGCGATGGCAGTTAGCACGCGGACCGCATCCAGGAAATTCCGGCCCAGGATGACATCGGCGTTGACGTAGCCGATCAAGGGCTGGGTGGCAAGCGCTTCCGCTTGCGCGAACAGATCGTCCACCCGCGGCGTGCCGAACTCGGTTCGTAAAATTTCGGCTGTATGGTCCAGCCCCATCCGGCGCGCGAAGCTATCCACGCCGCGCTCACCGCCGAAAAGCAGGATCTCGACTCCGAAGCCGAGCCGAATCCAGGACCCGATCGCGTTTTCCTGGAGACGTTCGAACTCGCCCTCCATTGGCTTGGGGATCGCGAACAGCGTGATCATGCCGGCTCCGGCCGCGCGGTAACGCACAGGTGCCAGCCATACCGCCGTTCCAATCCGCGGAAGACGGGATCCGGCAGGATGCGGAAATACCAGTTCTGTACGTACCGGAATTTCACGTAATCCAGGATCCGGTACGGGAAGATGTGATCGACGAACACCGACGTCGTTTGAAAGCCCTGCAATAATTGGCGCACGCTGGCCGGAGTGAAGGTGTACGTCACCGGACAACCGGTCTGCGCCTCCGAATTCCGCGCGATCAGTTCGTCCAGCTTCCAGAAGGCGCCTTTTCCTTCGGCCAGCAGGATCCACAGCACCTTCCAGGAATGGCGGTGGTAGACCATGACCTTGAGTTCGCTTCCGGGATGGATGAAATGCTCACGTACCTCCCGAATGACGTTTTCCGGATGCGGGGTGTGATGGATCACGCCGAAGGAATAGATCAGGTCGAACGGTTCGGGCGGTACCGCATCGGAAAGCCGCTCGGCGTCGGCGGCGAGGAAGGTTATTTTATCGGTCAAACCGAAGACATCCGCCCGGTGCCGCGCCAGTTCAAGCGACGTCTCCGAGAGGTCGACCGCCGTCACCCGGGCCCCGGCGCGCGCGAAGTTAATGGTATCGGTCCCGATTCCGCAGCCGATCTCGAGCACGCGTTTTCCGGCCCAGCGCGGAAACTCGGCGAAAGCGGGAATGTGCGGCTCGACCAAATATTTCCGCGCTTCCACTTCGTCGAAATATTCCCGCGTGCCGACCGCCTGCGGTGAGTGGCGGATATTGCAAGGGCGCGCATTCCAATAATCGCGCACCTGGGAGATATTCTTTTCGCGAAAGATCTCTTCCTGCTTCATGCCTCATCCAATCGCACGACAATCATCCTGCGCTCCGGATCGGCCGGCCCCCAGAATATCGGATGCCCACCCTGATACAACAGCACGCCGCCGCCGGGGTCCGCCAATCCAAGATACCCGCCGCGCCCGATCCGCTCGACCGTATCGACGTTGGCCAGGAAGGTGATATGTTCCCGCGTCAGATACGCGCGTAGCGGATCAACGCCTGCGAGCCCGCGCACAAACAGCAGATGCCCGACCAATTCATGGGAGGCGAACTGCGGCGTGTTGGCCAGCCCGTCGAGATTGATCACCCGGTAGGTCCGTCCGAAGTACCCGAGCAACCCGGCGCTGAAAGAGCCGACCCGCGCGCCCTGCGGGAGGTTCTCGTTCATCCAGGTAGCCGCGTCGTAGGCTTCCTGCTGGGTGCCGTCCGGTGCAATGGTGTACTCACCCGGCGCCAGCCGGACCCATACCAGGGCAAGCCCGGCCGCCGCCAAAACCGTACCTGCTACCGCGGTCGCCGCGCGTAAGATTTTTCCGACGGACGCTTTCAGCCGGGTGATAGTTCCCAGCAGCCAATCCAGCAGGCACGCGGCCGCCAATATGAGCGCCAGCGTTTCCGGGACGGTATACCAGATCCCCCACAACAGGTATTCCGGCATATACAGCCAATTAATGAACGAGTTGCCCGCTGCAGAAAGCAGGAGTACACCCACGACCACCGCCGCCCGCACCGAGGAACGCAATTGTAGCAAAACCCAGCCCACCGCCCCGATCCCGATCGCCGCCAGCGTCAGGAGCTTGACCCGGAAATCCATCGGCCCGAGGAACGAGAAGAATCCCGCCCACGATCCGTAGGCCAGTTCAGGCAGCAGCCCGGCCAAGTAGGAGAATCCAAGATCCTTCGATGGCAGGAAGAGCAGATCCGGCCGCGCCAGCAGCACACGTTCCGCTTGCGGGACGAGCGCTTCGACCCAGGCTTTTGGAATAAACGGCAGATGGTTTTCGACGAAGACCGCGAGCGCCGCGTTCACGCCGAACAGTTTGGCCGTGCCGCTGTTGGGGAAAATCGCGCCGAAGGAAACCTGGGCATAAGCGCACCAGACAACAAGGACCGTGAGCATTCCCGCGCCCGCGGATAGCATCCGGCGGGCGCGCTCGGCGCGCGATCCCGCGCCCCAAATTCCCAATACCGCCAACAGGAGCACCGCAGGGATTAATGCGTTGATCCGGCTGAGGACCAGCAATCCGAGGAGGATTCCATCCAGCCAGGCCCCTTTCCCGGGAGCCGTCATCCTGCGGAAGATGCGGATGCAGGAGAACACCAGCAGGAACGCATACAGCGCATTCTCTTTTCCGGTGATGTACACCCCCAGGAGGGAGATATTCGCAGTCCACAATACCGGCGCGACCATTGCTCGCCACCCGCCCGTCCATCCTCGTGCCAGACGGAAAAGCATCCAGCCCGTCAGGCAGAAGAACAACCCGCCCAGCGCCACGCCCGCGCGCAGGAAGAAAATTTTATCCGGAGAAAGCCGGGCCAGCACGGCCAGCACGATCATCCACAGCGGCTGGAATCCATAGGTGGGATGCTCGCCGTCGAACGTGAAGATCCCGCTGCGGGAGAAATTCCAGGCCGGCTGCAGGTAATAATAGGAATCATCCTGCAGTCTGTTGCAGGCCGGCTCGCGGATATCTGACCCGAACGCGTAGACCGCGACCGCCAGGAACACCAGCAGGGCAAGCACGGCGGCCGCCGCGGCGGCGGGGTCGCGTTGAATGCGCTCTCGAAAAACACCAGGCATCCGCATCGCTTATCCCTGGGGCGGAATATCCGCCCGCGGTAGGAAAAATGTCCGCAGCCGCCGGGCAAATTCCGCGCCGTCCCAATCCCGCACCAGGCAGCGCGGCAGCCAGAAAAGGTCGCTTTCCGAATCGACCGGCGCGGGGGTGTTGGCGCAGGCCGTGGAAAAACCGGCCTCGCGGACCAGGCGCACGGTCGTGAGGCTTGCATCCCACGGGGAACCGTACGGATAGGCAAAGGCGCGCACCGGCACCCCTGCCGCCGATTCCAGCATCCGTTTTCCGGAGAGGATTTCTTCCCGTTGATCCTCCGGCGCCATCCGGTTCAACGCCGGATGGCTGTGCGTGTGGGCGCCGAGTTCCAGCGTCCCTTCCTTCGCCGCGCGCCGGATCTCCTCCCGGGTCATCAACCGCCGCGCGCCGGGCTTCGCCGCGCCGATCGCGGCCGTTTTTCGGAGCGCCGAGATCGTGCGGCTGCGGGTGGCGGGCGAAGCGCCTCGCAGCAGGCCGAACAACTCGCGAAAGCAGCGATGGCGCGGTGTGGGATCCGCCGCGCTTTCCATGTTCCACCCCCAGTAAGACGCGTCCGGGGTTTTCGGCCGCCGCGCCCAATCTCCCAGCTCCCATTCATGCGCGGCACCGTTGATTTTAATGCGTAGCCTTTTTGGGAGCCGCGGCGCCAGCAGAAGGATTTCCTCCAGCTCGTCATAGAAGAACGGCTTGCCCTCCCAGCAGGCACCAGCGACAAAAACCGTCGCCCGCTGGCCGGCGCGGCGAAGGAGCGGTGCGGCCGTGTGGAGGTTATCCGCATAGCCATCATCGAAAGTGATAACGACTGCGCGGTTGGGGATTCGTCCGGCGGCGTGCGCCGCCGAGAGGTCCACCAGGGTCAATGGCGTGTAGCCCTTTTGGATGACGGCAAGGTGCTCGGCGAAATGCGCGGGCGAGGTGCACAACCGCAACGGATCGATCGGGGGCGCGGCGACCCGGTGATACAGGAGGATCACCGCCCGGCCGCGAAAAGCCATCCGGACCGTCCGCAGAAACGGGCGCACGCGGCGGGATACCGAACCGATACGCATGGTTATTCCCGTTCGACGCGCAAACCGCACGGCAGGTTGAGGATTCCCTGCCATTCGTCGTCCGGATGCGAGGAGGGCGGCAGTGAAACGATCAATTCGGGGCTGGCCCACCAATCATCGAGGAGCTTGCGTCCCTCGCGTTCATAAATCGACGCGTGCAATTTATAGGCGCCGGGTTTCAGCGGCAGCATCGGCAGGGAATAGATCAACGCGTGCCGGCCCGGCGCGAGCGCCAGATCGCCGCGGCCGCCGTCGTAAGAGGCGCCGGACCAGATCAGCTTGCCCTCCGGATCGAATATTTCGATTCCGCCGTAGCCGGCGGGGATGCTTTCGCGCACGTCCAGGACGAGCCGGAAAGCGACCGGCGCGAGTTCCGAAATGGTGTGTGCTTCCTCCGCCGGAACACCATCCCGTGCCCAGGACAGGTAGCGGGCCTTATAGGTCACACCCTCGTGCGATCCGGCGCCGCCGGGTGACGCGCCCCCGAGCGATTCGCTTTCATACCGCGCAACCACTTCTCCCGTCGGGCCGAAGTCCTTGATCCGCCCGGCTTCCAGCCAGATCGTCCGGTTGCACAAGCGGCGGATGGCGGTCATTTGGTGGCTGACGAAAATAACGGTGCGTCCGGTCTGGGCGACGTCGTTCATCCGGTTCAGGCACCGGCGCTGGAACGAGAGGTCGCCCACCGCCAGGACTTCATCGACCAGAAGGATGTCGGGGTCAAGGTGGGCCGCGACGGCGAATCCCAGCCGGACGTACATCCCGCTCGAATAGCGTTTGACCGGCGTATCGAGGAACTGCTCGAGCTCGGAGAAAGCGACGATCTCGTCGAAGCGGCGGTCCACCTCGGCGCGCGTCATCCCGGAAATCGCCCCGTTGAGGTAGATATTTTCCCGCCCGGTCAATTCGCCGTGAAAGCCCGTCCCCACTTCCAGAAGCGAGGCAACCTTGCCGTACAGTTCGGCGGATCCCTCCGTCGGGTCGGTGATGCGCGAGAGGATCTTCAACAGCGTGCTCTTCCCCACCCCGTTGCGGCCGATGATCCCGATCACCGAGCCGGCCGGCACGTCGAGTGTGAGATCCTTGAGCGCCCAGATGTATTTCGCGCCTTCCCGGACGCGCGCCTCCGGCCGGGCCTTCACACTCAGGCGGTCGCCGATCCAGCCGCGCAGTGTGCCGCCCGTCGGCAGGTAGGATCCGATCCGGTAGCGCTTGCCCAATCCGTGGATCGAAATGGCCGACGGCGCGCCGCTCACAGGATATCCACCATGGTGCGCTGCACCCGCAGGAACATCATCATGCCGGTAAGAAAAACCAGAATCGCCACAATGATCGAAGGCCAGATTTCCGGACCGGGTGGGACGGTTCCCAAAAGGCACCAGCGAAATCCGTTAAGCACGCCGGCCATCGGGTTGAGCGCATACACCATTCTCCATGCGGGCGGGATCGACTGGGCGGAATAAATTACCGGCGACGCATACTGCCAAAGTTGGATCAGAAACGGAACGAGCATCTGGATATCGCGGATGTAGACGTTGATCGCGCCGAGCCACAGCCCGAACCCCAGCGCGGTCACCAGGAGCAGCAGCAGGAAGAGCGGGAGCAGGACGATGGCGGGCGAAAGGTGGATGCCGAACACAAGAATCATTCCTAAAAGGATCGCAAACGCCACGCCGAAATCCACCAACCGTGCGGCGGCGCCGGCCAGCGGGATCAGCAGGCGCGGAAAATATACCTTATTGAGAATACCCGCATTGGCCGTCAGGCTGGTGGCTGTCCCCGCGAGAACCGAGCCGAACAGCGCCCAGGGAACCAGGGCGGTTGAGGAAAAAACCGGGTAGGGGATGTTGTTGTCGGTCGGGACCTTCAGCCATTCTCCGAACACGACCGAGAAAACCACCATTTGCATCAGCGGCTGAAGGATCGCCCAACCGACTCCGAGTATGGTTTGTTTGTACCGGACCCGGACATCCCGCCAGGCCAGGAACCACAGCAGTTCGCGGCGATCCCACATTTCGCGAAGGTTGAGCGCTTCCCACCCGGTGCGGGCGCGGACGCGGGTGACCGCCACGGGTTGCGCGCGCTTTGCTTCCATCACACGCTGTTCCGTTTGCCACGTTGGGCGAGATACCAATCGATCGTCCGGCGCAGGCCGTCATCGAAGGATACTTCCGCCGCGAATCCGAATTTCTCCTTCGCCCGGGAAACATCGAGCAGGCGGCGCGGCTGCCCGTTCGGTTTGCTCGTATCCCATGTGATCTTCCCGGTGTACCCGAGGAGCTTCGCCATTTTGTCGATCAAATCCCTGATGCGGATTTCCTGCCCGGATCCCAAATTCACCGGCAGGTCTTCGTTGTATCGCTCGGCCGCCATCAGGATTCCGCGGGCGGCATCCTCGATATAAAGGAACTCGCGGGTCGGACTGCCATCCCCCCACATAACGACTTCCGGTTTGCGGCCTTCCTTCGCGTCGAGGCATTTAATAATGAAGGCCGGGATCACATGCGAAGTCTCCAGGTTGAAATTATCCCGCGGACCGTAGAGGTTGACCGGTAATAGCACGACGGTATTGAAGCCATATTGCTGCCGATAGGCCCGCGCCTGCACCATGAGCATTTTTTTAGAAAGGCCGTAGGCCGCATTTGTCTCTTCCGGGTATCCGTCCCACAATTCGTCTTCCTTGAACGGAATGCTTTTCGGTTCCTTGGGATAGGAACAGACGGTTCCGATGGCGACCACCTTTTTCACATCCGCCTTGTACGCCTCGTGGATGATGTTGGTTCCCATCATCAGGTTTTCATAAAAAAACTCCGCCGGGTATTTTTGATTGGCGCCAATCCCGGCCACCCGCGCCGCCAGGTGGATGATGACCCCGGGCTTGATTTCCGCCATGAGGCGGCGGACGGAAAGCGAATCCGTCAGGTTGACCTCTTCGATCGTCGGAGCCGTGATCTGTTCGGCCCCTTTCGCCCGAAGTTGCTCCATCACGAACGATCCGAGGAAGCCGGCGCCGCCGGTGACCAAAAAGCGTGTGTTTTTCCAATCCATGGGGATTCTCCCGTTCGCTTATTTTCGAGGCAATTCTACCGCACCGCCTGCCGTAGCGGGTAAGTCCAGCTGACCGTGATTCAAGATCAATATCGAAACTATCGCCATGCCGAGATATCCAATAACGATGTGGCGGGGATAATACGTGCTTACTCCGTAGACCAAATGGATCGCCAGAAAGAAGCAGGGAAGTGCCAACCAGGGGAGATCAGCCCATTTTCTGCGGATGATGGAATACCCCGTTACCCCCATCCAGGACAGGCAAAAGACCGCCATCACCGCGAGGGTCGGCCACATCGAACGCGGCGCATCCGAGATGAGGAAGAGCATCCCCATCTGCTCCCGTACCATCGCGACGGCGGCGGGATCGCCACGCAGAAACGCCTGCCAGGTAGCGGGGAGCAAAACCAGGTTCACCGACATCCCCCCGCTGGTGGCCGCAGGCTCCCATTGCCCTCCGAAATACAAGTTATGCGCCAGCGGGAGCAAGGCTATTCCCAGCGCCAGAACTCCGGCCCGGAGAATTGTCTTCCTGTATTTCTTCCAGGATCCCAGTGCTGTTAATAGAAAGATCCACAGGATTCCGGTTATCTGATTGGGACGGATCGTATACGCCGCACTCATCGCCGCCGCGCCCGCCAGTATGGCGCCCGGGGTGGCGGCGGCATACATCGCCGGTAATGCCCACAGCAGTAAAATCCACGTGTCGTATTCCGATAATCCCTCACGGATTATGGCGGATACATAATATCCACCCAGGAGGATTAAACCGCACCCCAATCCGGCTACCAGGAATCTGCGGAGCTTCGGGAACGTCCGGGCATCCGTTCCGTGAAACAGGCCGAACACACCTCCGAAGAAAGCGGACAATTGGACGGCCGCATACAGCATGTTCCCGTCGCCGAACAGGGCATGCTCAAGGAATTTTACATAGCGATAGGCCGGGATGTAGGCGAAGACCGATTCACCGCCGCGCAGGGAGGCGGTGGCCAGGATGGAATAGGCCTGGGATTCGTACGATAACGGGTCGTTTCCGGCCGAGCGCAACAGCACCTGCCCGGCGCCGGAGGACCATACCCGCAGGATGGCGAATCCGGCGGCGGCGGCGATGAAATACAGGCTGATCCCCCGGAAGGGCCGACCGATCAGATGTGCAGCGAGAATCGCCGCCAGCACGAACGTCAATCCGATCCCCCGGACGACGGGCGACGCCGGGATGAAACTGAACAATCCGATCCCTGCGGAAAACGCGACCAGCCCGATCAGGTCCCGCCGCAGGGATTGCCACAGTGCGGGCACGTACGCAACGGCCCAAAGGACGATCAATCCGTCCGCCAACAACGCGAATATCCGCCAGAGTGCGGTGCCGCGCGCGGATAACGGCGCCGCTTTCCCATTTTCGATCACGCTGACTTTAATGGACGCCCTTGGCCCCCAGGCGTCCTTATCCTGCCCGCTGCGCGATCCGTCATCGAAGGAAAAATCGATTGCCAGCGGAGATGCCGCCGACGGCGGGTCGATTTCCACGACAGCCGTCTCCCCATACGCCGGAGGCAGATCGATGCGGACATCGCCCCAGACGACGCTCCCTTCGCCGGCATATTCGATACGGACCGGATTCCCCGGAGCAATATCCGGATACCCGTTCCAGTGCGCTTCGATCGGGATCCGCGCCCGGGGAATGTTTCCCGGCTCCCATTCGAAATAGTCGTAACGGTTGGTGTTAAGGAAAACGAGATTCCAACCGTCCTGGCCAAACCAAATCGTTTCATCCAGGCGAGTCGCTGAAAACCGGTCAAATAGATTCTCGTACGAGCGCTCGCAGACGCGGTACGGAAGGTCCTCGTGGGTTATGGCGGTCGGCTCGGCGGTTGAGCGGTAGCAGGCTGCGAATCCGGAATGTTCCCCCGACGCAATAAGCGCGATTTTTATAATGCAAACGGCCGCGAGGATAGTCCAAAGCCACACCGGGCGGATTTTCCACCGCTTCCAGTGGTCCGACTGCCGGACGCGCAGTTCCCGAAACACCAAAAAGGGGACCGCCAGCACCAGCATTGCGAATTCGGGTAACCGGCTGATGGGAAGCCCGTCAAATAGCTGCAGGTTGGCGGAGGGAAAGCACAGAACGACGAGGAACGCCAGGAAGAGCGCGACACCCTGCGTCATGGAAGGTTTATCCCGCTTTCGCGGGATAAAGGATGCCCCGCCGGATATGGCCTGAGAACTCGGGGGGGCGTTCTCCAGCCAACGGATCGGTCTGCCATGCCGTGGTTCACTTGGCCACGTCCTTGCCGCCCGCCATCTTGCGGCGGAGAGTTTCGCGGTCGGCGTCGACCATGATCCGCACCAGTTCGCGGAAGGACGTCTGGGGGGCCCAACCGATTTTTTTCTTCGCCTTGGAGGAATCTCCGATCAGGTAATCCACCTCGCTGGGCCGGAAGTAACGCGGATCGGTCTCGACGAATTGGTCTGGATCCAGGCCGGCATAGGCGAACGCTTCGCTGAGGAATTCTCGCACGGTATGTGTTTCACCGGTGGCGATGACGAAATCATCGGGCGTGTCCTGTTGCAGCATTTTCCACATCGCTTCGACGTACTCCGGCGCATAACCCCAGTCCCGGCTGGAATCGAGGTTCCCCAGGAATATTTTTTTCTGCAAGCCGGCTTCGATGTACGCAATCGCCTTGGTGATCTTTTTGGTGACGAAGGTTTCCCCACGCCGCGGGCTCTCGTGGTTGAAAAGGATGCCGTTGCAGGCAAACATCCCGTACGCTTCGCGGTAATTTACGGTCATCCAGAAGGCGTAGACCTTGGCGCAGGCATACGGGCTGCGCGGATGAAAGGGCGTCGTTTCCTTCTGGGGAATTTCCTGTACCTTCCCGTACATCTCGCTGCTCGAAGCCTGGTAGAAGCGGCACGGCAGACCCATCTCGTGGATCGCATCCAGCAGGCGGACAGTCCCGATCCCGGTGATGTCGCCGGTGTACTCCGGCATATCGAAACTCACCTTCACGTGGCTCTGCGCACCCAGGTTGTAGATCTCGTCCGGCTTCAGGTGATGAAGCAGTTTCCACAGGTTGGTCGAATCCGAAAGATCGCCGTAATGCAGGAAAAGCTTCACGTTGTTGACGTGCGGGTCCTGATACAGATGGTCGATCCGGTCGGTGTTGAAGGTGCTGGCGCGGCGGATCAGGCCGTGCACTTCGTATCCCTTCCGGATCAGTAATTCCGCGAGGTACGAGCCGTCCTGACCGGTGATCCCTGTAATAAGCGCTTTTTTCGGTGCCACGTTTTGCTTCTCCGAATTTCTACTGTCCGGCGGACAGAAGATAAATCGTTACAAAGTCATCGCTGTATACCGGTTCCCCGAGGTCCGGAAAAACCCCTTCATGGACGATAACGTACACCGGCACATGATACCGCAGGACGTATTCCGTCCGCAGCACCTTGTCCAGGACCGATCCTCCGCCCAATCCCCGCCACCATGCCGCGAGCGCCTGCGGGTCGACGATGTTGAGATCGCGTTCGGAATGCAAAACTTTCTCCAATTCCGCCGGGTCCACGAACCGCATCCGTTCCAGCAGGTGTTGGCGGTTGGAATCCTCCGGCAACCCGATCTCGACGAAGAGAGCATCGGCGGGAAGGTTGGCGTTCACCCAGTAAATATATTGCAGGTTTTGAGACAGCCCGGGCATCGGCGGAATGAAATGCGTATCCCCGTCGGCGAATGCGCGGTCGGTGGGGATCGGCAACGCGATAAATCCCTCTTCGAGACGCAGGGCCGCTCCCAGCCCCCGGCGTGCAAAGCCCCACCATTCCTCGGCGGCCGAAAGCACCTGCGCCGCCGCCAGCAGCACAAAACCGTAGTTCAGCGCCGCCTTTTGGACACGCGACCAGGACCGTCGGTCGATGCCCTCGAGCGCTGCGGCCGCGGCGAGGACGATCACAATCTGGACCGGGATCATCCCACGCAGCGCGAAATTGGTATGTTGAAGAAGGAAGGCTACCGGAATATAAAGCGCGGGGTACCAGGCAAGAAGGCCCTGCCAGCCCGTCAGACGGCGCCCTAAACGCCGGAAGAACCAGGCAGCGTACAACGCGAACGGCAGCCCGATTTCGATCAACAGCAGTATTCCCGAAACGAGCGGAAACGCCAACAGCGTGAGGATCTGATCGATGATGACGCTGCGCGCATACGAAGTTCCCGTCCCTGCCTCAAAAATGACCGCGCGGAACTCCCCCCAGCGCACGGTGCTGCCCTGGGAAAGCGAAAGCGCGATTTGCGATCCGGTGAGCAGCAGGAAAAGCATCGCCAGCCCCAGTACGGGAAGCATTGCGCGCCGTCGAAGGAGCACCCGGCGGTGGAAAAACGCCCAGACAAGCACGGCGACGGCGGTTGAGAGGAAGACAAACACGCTGGTTCCGA
The DNA here is from genome assembly GCA_034430775.1 of Anaerolineales bacterium. Classification (GTDB taxonomy): domain Bacteria; phylum Chloroflexota; class Anaerolineae; order Anaerolineales; family RBG-16-64-43; genus JAFGKK01. Next base: position 14,381 of record DAOUDU010000251.1, read on the forward strand.
ACATAAATGCCGCGGCCACAACCGCCAGCATTCCACGGATTAGCAGGTTCCCGCGTACATTCCGCCAGAGGAGTAGAAGTAAAAGGAAAGCCGTCGCTCCGGCCATATGCTGGGGTTCGGTGATGAAATTCGTGAGGAGCGCCGGAATCTGGACTTTCGAGACAAGCGCCGGGGAATAGTTCTGCCACCACTCGTGCGAAAGCAGGCTCGGACCGGTGAAAAAATCGAATCCGCCCGCCAGCGTGAGGAACACCAGCGCGAACCAGCGGGTTTTCGGAGAATGGAGATTCAACCGCAGGAAGGCATACAGCACGCCGAGGAAAACCAGCAGGTTAACCGCGGTATGCACATTCAAAAGGCGCAGGAGCGATCCCCCCAGCGACGGCAAATCTCCGAGGACCGCCGGATAGATCCACGACCAGTAGTAATAGAGCAGCGGGAGATCCGGGAAGAGAAAATGGTGCGGGGGGATTCCGCCGCGGGCGATTGCGGTCGTCTCGGCGATATGCCAGTAGGTATCGGAGAGATTGGCCGTGCCGATCTCCCCGCCGTAAAGGAGCATGTGAAGACGCGGGAGCATTGCCATTCCCGTCACCAGGAGGACGAAGGCCGCGCCAAGGATCGTTTCCCTTTTCGATGGCGGTTTGTTTACACGATTGCGAAGCCCAAGTACCGGACGCTTCTTAAGGCGCGCCAGCAGCCCGCCCGCCAGGAACAGCGCCGCGGAGAAGATCGCCAGAGTCCACAGGCCCGGTCGATACGCGGTGAATAAGGTGGGGAGAACCAGCAGGACGGGTGTGACGACAATCGATAACGCAAACGGCGCAAGCCATCGCGCGAGGCGTCCGAAACCGCGCCACTCGAATAGGCTCGCCAGCGCCGCGCCGGGCAGCCAATACGCAAGCAGAACTCCGATCCATTCAAGAAACACTAACACCATCAACCATCCTCCGGGAAATAACGGGAATAATTTGTACAACGAAACACCAAGAAGAGCCGATTACACTGAATTTCTTATCAATTTTTTCGGTGCAATCGAGTTTCTTCAATGTTTCGGCGTACGCCTTTTAAAATCCGCCGCATCAGAACATCGACATCTGCGTGGCATCCGGGGGCGGGGTGGGCCCGGAGGGGGCTTGCTTGCGCGCCTGTTCTATCAACCCCGGCAGTTTGTGGAAATCGTCCTCGATCGATTGCCGGAGGTTTGGCTGATGCAGCGCGGCGGCGGGATGAAACATCGCCACCACCAGCCGGCCGTCGACGTGGCGGGCCTGGCCGTGGACGGAGGAGATCTTCGAGGCGCCGAAGTAGCGGGCCATCGAAAACCGGCCCAGGGTGACAATCACCTTGGGTTGGATGGCGGCGATCTGCCGGTCCAGGTACGCGCAGCAGGCTTCGATCTCGTCCGGCTGCGGGTCGCGGTTGCCCGGCGGCCGGCACTTGACCACGTTGCAGATGAAGACCTGTTCGCGGCTCAGGTGGATACTCGTCAGGAGTTCCCCAAGGAACTTACCGGCCGCGCCGACGAACGGGCGCCCCTGTTCGTTTTCATGGAACCCGGGCCCCTCGCCGATAAAAAGCAGCGAGGAATCCGCCGGACCCTCGCCGGGGACCGCGTTCTTGCGCGAGGAGTGCAGGCCGCACTTCGTGCATTCCGAGACTTCCTTCGCAATCTGCGCCAGTTCGTCGATTGCCGTCATC
>DAOUDU010000252.1:0-2511 GCA_034430775.1 Anaerolineales bacterium
TCGCACGGCTGGGGCCGCTGGCGGATGCGTTTTTGTTGCACGACCGGGAAATCATTCAACGCTGCGATGATTCGGTCGTGCGGATATTTGCCGCAGGATCGAGGGCGATCCATGGATCGCCCCTACAAGCCCAACCATTACGCCGGTCGCGCGGCTATGCGCCGGCGCCGGTCGTATTGCCCTTCGATGCGCCGCCAGTCCTGGCCGTCGGCGGGGAATTGAAAAACACCTTCTGCCTTGCGCGCGGGCGGTACGCCTTCCTCAGCCCGCACATCGGCGATATGGAAAACGCGGAAACGCTGGCCGCCTTCGAAGAATCGGCCGATCGCTACCGGCGGCTGTTCCATACGACGCCTGAGATCATCGCCCACGATATGCACCCCGGGTACCTTGGCACGCGCTGGGCATGCGAGCACGCCGGCGGGCGCAAGCGTGTTGCGGTCCAGCACCATCACGCGCACGCGGCCGCCTGCATGGCCGATAACGGGCTGACGGGGGCGGAACCGGTCATCGCACTCGCCTTCGACGGCACCGGCTACGGCGCGGACGGCGCGATCTGGGGCGCGGAAATCCTGGTCGCGACTTACCGGGATTACGAACGCCTGCTCCACCTGGAATACCTTCCCCTTGCGGGGGGCGACGCCGCGATCCGCCGCCCGTGGCGGACCGCGGTCGGGTTCGCCGCCGCGCTCGATCTCGCGGTCGAGGATCTGCCGTTCCTGAAAACCCTTGATCCGCGGGAGGTGGAGACGGTGCGCACGCAGGCGGCCCGCGGCCTGAACGCGCCGCCGGTTTCAAGCTTCGGCCGATTGTTCGACGCCGTCGCCGCGCTTGCGGGAATCTGCACCAAGATCGACTACGAAGCCCAGGGGGCGATCGAACTCGAGGAACTCGCGCGCGCCGGAATCGGCGCGGAGGGCGAATATCCCTTCACCCTCGACGGGGAATCCATCCGCGTCCGGGACCTGCTGGCGGCGGTGATCCGCGATGTGCGCGCGGGTGAATCCGCCGCCTCCATCGGCGCCCGGTTCCACAACACCGTGCGCACGATCGCGCTGAAATCGGCGCAATCGGTGCGCTCCACCCGCGGAATCCGCGGGGTCGTGCTTTCCGGCGGTGTCTGGCAGAACGCCTTGCTTCTGGCGCTTGCCACAGACGCCTTGCGGGAAGCCGGGTTTGAGGTTTACACTCATCGCTGCGTCCCGGCCAACGACGGGGGATTGGCGCTTGGTCAGGCCATGGTGGCCGCCGCGAAGGAGGTTTGAATGTGCCTGGGAATTCCCGGAAAAATACTGGATACGCATGAAAGCGGCTCGCTGGTCATGGGCCGCATCGATTACGGCGGCGTGGTAAAGGAAGCCTGCCTGGCCTACGTCCCGGAGGCCAAACCGGGCGATTACGTGCTCGTCCATGCCGGGTTCGCGCTGAACGTGCTTTCTCCCGACGAAGCCGAGGAAACGCTGAGGCTGTTCAGGGAACTAGGAGAACTATCCTAACCTCCTCTCCCCCATCCCCTCTCCCCCTTCCCCGTATGGGGAAGGGGGAGAAGCCTGTCCCCGAGCGACGCGAGGGGAGGGTGCCAGAGCCTCGGTGATTTTTCGAGGCGAAGGCGGGGTGAGAGGGTTAGGTCAGTGGTGAATATGAAATACCTCGACGAAGACCGCGATCCGAAAACCACCGCCAGCCTGCTCGCGGAGATCCGCCGCACGGTGACCAAGCCGTGGACGATCATGGAGATCTGCGGCGGCCAGACGCATTCCTTCCTGCGCCACGGGCTGGACGCGATGCTGCCGCCCCAGATCGAGCTGGTCCACGGGCCGGGCTGCCCGGTGTGCGTCACCCCGCTCGAGCAGATCGACCGCGCGGTGGCGATCGCCTCGCGGCCGGAAGTGATCTTCACCTCCTTCGGCGACATGCTGCGCGTGCCGGGCTCGGAACAGGATCTGTTCGGCGTGCGCGCCAAAGGCGGCGACGTGCGGGTGGTCTATTCCCCGCTCGATGCGCTGGCGATCGCCGAGGCCAATCCGGAAAAGCAGGTTGTGTTCTTCGCGATCGGGTTCGAGACCACCGCGCCGCCGAACGCGATGGCGGTCCTGCAGGCCCGCGAACGCGGATTGAAGAATTTTTCGATGCTGGTTTCCCACGTCCGGGTCCCGCCCGCGATCGAGGCGATCCTCTCCGCGCCGGCCAACCGCGTGCAGGCTTTTCTGGCCGCCGGGCACGTATGCACGGTGATGGGATTCCGGGAATACGAACCGCTGGCCGCCAAATTCCGCACGCCGATGGTCGTCACCGGGTTCGAACCGGTGGATCTGCTGCACGGGTTGCTGGGCGCGGCGCGGCAGCTCGAAGCCGGGCGGCACGAAGTGGAGAACGCCTACGCCCGGCTGGTGACGCGCGAGGGAAATGCGCCGGCGCAGGACGCGATCGGGCGCGCCTTCACCGAATGCGACCGCGCCTGGCGCGGAATCGGCGTGATCCCCGGCAGCGGCTGGAAACTGCGGGATGTGC
>DAOUDU010000253.1:0-1923 GCA_034430775.1 Anaerolineales bacterium
ACCTTTCCAAACTGGTCGACGAGACGAAGACCATCGCCGAAGGCGCGATCACGGGCTGGGAGGAATGGTACGTCACGCATTACTCAAAGAAATTGCGCGCCGCCGCAAAGTATTACGGATTTGCACTCAACCTCGACGATCCGATACGCAAATGGAATTCCGCCGCGCGCGATCTGCTGTTCTACGGCGTGGAGGACCAACGGTTCCGGCGCCATTATCCGAGCGTAAAACCGGCCAAGACCAACGCCCAGGGGCAGTTCGAGGGCGTGGCCACCAACCTGCTGCGCCGGCATGCCGCCCACATCCAGGATGAAGCCTACCGGGAAAAGGTCGAAAAGTTCCTGGTCCGGCAAACCTGCCCGGAATGCGGCGGATCGCGCCTGAAGCCGGAAAGCCGGAGGGTGACGGTCGAGGGCAAAACCATCATCGAGGCCGCGCGGATACCGATCAGCGAACTTTCCGCATGGCTCGATGAGATCAGCCGGACCCTCCCGCCCGAAGCCGGGCCGGTGCTGGCGCCGGTCGTCGACGATCTGCGCGAGCGGGTCCGCCGGGTGGTTGAGGTCGGGGTCGGTTACCTGACCCTCGAGCGCTCATCGCCTTCGGTCTCGGCCGGCGAAGCCCAGCGGCTGCGGCTGGCGGCGCTGCTCGGTTCCGGCCTGACCGGCGTGCTGTACGTCCTCGACGAGCCCACCATCGGGCTGCATCCGCGCGACACAGGGCGCCTGATCGGAGTCTTGCGCAAGCTGCGCGACCTGGGCAACACGGTCCTGGTGATCGAGCATGACCTGGAGATGATCCGCGAAGCGGACTACGTCGTTGAGATCGGACCGGGCGCGGGGATGCACGGCGGCCGAGTGGTCGCCGCCGGAAGACCCGATACCCTGGCCGCCGCCGATACCGTCACCGGCCGGTACCTTTCCGGAAAGATATCCATGCCCAAACAGATGCGCCGCGCGCCGAACGGGAAGGCACTGGTCATCCGCGGCGCGCGCGAACACAACCTGAAAAACCTCACCGTATCGCTGCCGCTTGGGCTGTTCGTGGCCGTCACCGGCCCCTCGGGTTCGGGGAAATCGACCCTGCTGTTCGACATCCTCGACCGCGCGGCGCGCCGGAAGTTCTTCGGCTCCGATGAAATCCCCGGAGCGCATGATGCGATCGACGGCTGGGAGCACCTGGATAAGATCATCACCGTCGATCAAAGCCCGATCGGGCGCTCCACCCGCTCCAACGCCGGCACCTATACCGACACGTTCACCCCGATCCGGGAGGCATTCGCCGCCCAGCCGGAGGCGCGCAGGAAGAAATTCTCACCCCGACACTTTTCCTTCAATGTTCCGGGCGGCCGCTGCGAGCGCTGCGAGGGTGCCGGCATCCTTCTGGTGCCGATGCAGCTCCTGCCTCCCGCCGAAGTGCGCTGCCCCGTGTGTCACGGCCAACGCTTCCAACCCGATGTCCTCGCGGTGCGCTATAACGGATTCAACATATCCGAGATCCTGCACATGACGATCGAAGAGGTCGGCGATGTGTTCCGCGGCGTCTCCGACGCGGCTTCGCGGCTGGCGCTGATGATGGAAGTGGGACTGGGCTATTTGCCGCTGGGCCAGAATGCGAGCACGCTGTCGGGCGGCGAGGCCCAGCGGATCAAGCTGGCCAAGGAGCTCGGGAAGCGCGCCGGCGGCCGCACGCTCTACCTGCTTGACGAACCGACGACCGGACTGCATGCCGCGGATACCGCTCGGCTCGTCGCGCTGCTCCAACGCCTGGTCGACGCCGGGAACACGGTCGTCGTCATCGAGCACAACCTGGATCTTATCCGCTGCGCGGACTGGGTGATCGACCTTGGTCCGGATCCCTCCCTCTCACTGCGCGTCGAGATCGGGACAGGGGGTGGCGATGCGGGCGGCTACCTCGCCGCGG
>DAOUDU010000254.1:0-1830 GCA_034430775.1 Anaerolineales bacterium
AAGCAGGACGGCGATTTCCTTGCTTCGCCGGCCGTCGGCCACCGAAGCCAGCACTTCCAATTCCCGTTCGGACAGTCCTCCTTTCGTACCGGCCTTTCCGTCCGGACCATCCGCACCCGTTCCCTGTCCCGCAGATTCCGGCGTTTCTTCCGCCGTGCGCGCAAGCACCTTCGCGATCACTTCCGGCAGCAGGAGGGCTTCCCCGCGCGCGGCGGACCGGATCGCGCGGAACAGGGTCCCGCGGTCGGTATCTTTAAGCAGGAAACCGCGCGCCCCGGCCCGCAACCCGCGGACCATCAGGTCGTCTTCGTTATAGGTGGTCAGGATGACGATCGCCGCCTGCGGGTCCCGTCCGCGGATTTTTTTAATCGCGGTGATGCCGTCCATCCCCGGCATGCGTAGATCCATCAAAATAACGTCCGGATGAAGTTCTTCGGCCAGCCGGACGGCCTCTTCACCGTCGGCGGCTTCCCCGAGGAACGCGAATTCCTCCTGGCTCTCGAGGATCAAGCGCAAGCCCTCACGGACAATACGGTGGTCATCGGCGATAAGGATTCGGATCGGGGAAGAAGCGGTCATGCCAATTCTCCTGCCGCAACTATACTACGCCGGGAATGGAATCCGTTTGGAGGGAGGAAAACCAACGCGCTTTTTTCTCCGGGTCCATCCAGGAGGCTGTCACGGAATTGGTCATCACGCGGCAAATCTCCGCCGGCGTGAATCCGAATACGGTTTCCAGCATCCGGTATTCTTCGGCAATTGAATTATCGAACATTTTCGGGTCGTCGGTGCTGACAGTGACCAGCAACCCGCGGTCGAAATATCTCCGGACAGGGTGTTCTTCGATGCGGGCAACCACCCCCGTGCGGACGTTCGAGAGCGGACACATTTCGATGGGCACTTGTTTCTCCGCCAGATAATCCATCAGTGCCCGGTCTTCCTCGGCCCGCGTCCCGTGACCGATCCGTTCCACCCCCAGCTTGCGCACGGCTCTCCAGATGCTTGCCGCGCCGGCCGCTTCCCCGGCATGCGCTGTGGTGTGGAACCCCAGCCGCCGCGCGTCCGCGTACACCGCGGTGAACAATTCCGGCGGGAAGGACTGTTCCGATCCGCCCAACCCGACTCCGATCACGCCGTATCCGCTCACTTCCTTTACGGCCTGCAGCGTCCGGGCCGCGCTTTCCGGCCCCAGATCCCGGATCAGGTCGGCGATCAGCGCAATCTCAACCCCCTTCACACGGTCCAATCCGGACCGTACAGCCCGTGTGATCTCGCCTATATCCAATCCCTGTTCGAAAAATCCGGAGGGCGAATAATGCGCTTCGGCGTAGAGGATGTTTTGTTGCAGCAAATCCCGCGCGACCCGCTCGGCGATAAAAGCAAAATCTTCGTACTCACGCAGGAAGCCGTTTTTCCAGATCCAAGTTTGAATGAAGTGCGGAAAATCCTTGTACATGAACCGGCGCGTTAGCGCCGCCGGATCGGGAACGGCCGGATCGCCGCCGTATTTGCAGATCAATTCCCACAAGGCCGGCAGGGGAATCGCACCCTCCAGATGCAGATGCAATTCCACAAGCGGCGGCATTGAACCGCCCGGTGAGCTATTCCTCGCCGACAAAGGCGGCCTCCCAATACCGGTCGATTTGGATCGTCCCGTCATATACTTGAAATAAGGTTCCCCAACGATGCGCCGTCCAGCTGGAATCAAGGATCTGATGAAACTCGGCATTATTCCCGGGTTGTTCTTTATCCCATAATTTCATCGTAACCCTTCCTGTTTCTTCCAGACGGATCAACAGGTAATACCAATTTTGCGGAACCAGTATTTTT
>DAOUDU010000255.1:0-58063 GCA_034430775.1 Anaerolineales bacterium
TGCGCTTCCCGGATCGGGGGCAACGGGGAGCGCATCTTCACCAGTTTGGATATTCCCGGGGTACAGGGCGGATTTGCTGGATCGAAATCAATCCCGCCGGGTTCGGCCGGATTGATTTTTAAAATTCACGTCAACCGGGGTACAATAAAATCTCACGGCGGAAACGCTCGTTTTCATGCATATTCTTCTCATCCACCAGGTTTTCGTGCGGCCGGACGATCCGGGCGGGACGCGCCATTATGAAATGGCGCACCAGCTCGTGCACTCCGGTCATACGGTGACCATTCTTGCCAGCCCATATTCCTACCAGTCCGGTTTACGGGTGACCGAGTCCGATCGGGAGATCCTCGAACCGGGTTTGGAGATCATACGCTGCCGGGTGTGGGGAAGCGTCAACCGGTCCTTCTTCTGGCGCACGATTGGTTTTTTTTCCTTTATGCTGTCCTCGTTTTTTATGGGATTGGCGCAGCCGAAAATCGACCTGGTGTGGGGGACGTCGCCGCCGCTGCCGCAGGTGTTCACCGCCTGGCTGATCGCCCGGATGAAACGGGTAAAATTCCTCTTTGAAATTCGGGATTTATGGCCGGCGTTCGCGATACAACTCGGCATCCTGAAGAACCCAATCCTGATCCGGCTCGCGCTCCTGCTGGAAAATTTCCTATACCGCCGTGCGGACCGTCTGGTCGTCAACTCGCCCGGCTTTTTCGGCCACTTGGAAAGCCGCGGGGCGAAAAAAGAGAAGATTGTCCTGATCCGCAACGGAGTCGATCCGGCGATGTTCGACCCGGCCGCGAAAGGAGCGGCTTTCCGCGCCCGGCACGGATTGGGGAAAAAATTCATCGCCCTGTATGCCGGCGCGCACGGGATCTCGAACGATTTGCCCGTTCTGCTGGAGGCGGCCGAACTTCTGAGGAAAGATCCGCGCATTTGTTTCCTCCTGGTTGGCGACGGCAAGGAAAAACCACATTTGGTATTGCAGGCCGGCGAGCGGAATCTGGAAAACGTCCTCTTCCTCCCGCCGGTGGCCAAGCACGATATGCCAGAAGTGCTTGCGGCGAGTGATTGTGGAATCGCCATTCTCAAACCGATCCCGTTGTACGGCACAACCTTTCCCAATAAGGTTTTTGATTACATGGCCGCCGGTCGACCGGTGGTGCTAGCGATCGACGGGGTGATCCGGGACGTTGTGGAGCAGGCGCACGCCGGCGTGGCGGTTCCGCCCGGCGACGCTCAGGCGCTGGCGGAGGCCGTTCGCAGCCTGGCGGACGATCCTTCCGTGGCGCGGAAGATGGGAGGCCGCGGGCGTTCCGTTGTGGAACGCGATTTCAGCCGGGAGGAGCAGGCGCGGGGGATGGAACAACTGATGCGGGAGATGCTTGAATCCAATCCGGTGAAGCCCGCGGGGGCGTCATGACCATAGGCCTGCGCCAATGGTTCATACGGTCGTTTTGGGCGGCCCACAACGCGTCTCCCGCGGTGCGGAAGGCGATGGGATCGCTTCTGGCGGACTTGGGCGACGGACGCGGACTCAACCTGGGCTGCGGCGATACGCGGCTCGGGCCGCGGCTGGTGAATTTCGATCTTATGTACACCGGGGCGGTCGACGTCCTCGGCGATACACTGGCGCTTCCGTTTCCGGACGGACAATTCGCACTCATCATCTCGCAGGAGATGGTCGAGCACGTCCCCGACCCCTTCCGGGCGGTGCGCGAGATGGCGCGCGTCCTGCGCGCGGGGGGAACGCTTTACCTGCAGGCGCCGTTCGTTATAGGCTACCATCCCGGCCCGGAGGATTATTGGCGCTTTTCGCGGGCCGGGATGCAGCGGTTGCTTGAACAGGCCGGACTGGAATGCCGACGCCTTGAACCCGCGGTCGGAGCCGGAACCGGGATGTACCGGATTACGGTCGAATTTTTCGCGGCGCTCCCGGCGCGTATGTTGCCCGCGCTCTACCTGCCGGCCAAGGCGCTGGCATCGGTCATTTTCTTTCCACTGGTTTGGTGGGACGGATTCCTCGCCCGAGGAAAGCAATCGGATCGCATTCCCGGAGGCTACTTTGCCATCGGCGTTAAAAAATAAACCCCGTGAAGTGAATGTGCTCTTCACCAGCGCCGGAAGGCGCGTGGAACTCCTGCGCGCGTTTAAGGGCGCCTACCGCGCGCTTCGCCTTAAAGGCAAGATTATCGTCACGGATATCAATCCTTTGGCGCCGTCTTTCCAGGCCGCCGATACGACCTTCGAAGTCCCGCCCTTCATGGATCAGGGATATATTCCCGCGCTGCTTGAGATAGTCAAACGGACCCGCGTAAAATTGGTGTTTCCGCTGATCGACCCGGATATCCCAATCCTGGCCGCCCATGCGCGCGATTTTGAATCCCTCGGGGCGAAGGTAATGACCCCGGATGCGAACGGGGCGGATACGGCGCGCGATAAATGGAAAACGCATCAGTTGTACCGGTCGCTTGGCATACCGGCCGCGCGCTCATGGCTTCCCGACGATCTGCGGAAAGAGCACCCCGTTTTTCCTTTATTCATCAAGCCGCGCCGGGGAAGCGCCGGGCAGGGGGCATTCCGGGTGGAGGACGAACGCCAGTTGGAGTTCTTTCTGGCCTATGTGGAGGATCCCATCATCCAGGAATGTCTGCCCGGACCGGAAATCACAAGCGACGTGATCTGCAATGCGCAGGGCGAGGTGTGGGCGGTCGTATCCCGGCGCCGGATCGAGATCCGCGCCGGCGAGGTGGCGAAGGGTGTCACCGTGTGGGATGAGACGATCGCGCATCATGGCATAGCCGCGGCCAAGGGCATCCGCGCCGCGGGTCCGGTCACCGTACAGTGCATCCTGCGGGATGGGAAACCCTTCTTCACGGAGATCAACGCGCGCTTCGGCGGCGGCTGCCCGCTCGGGATTGCGGCGGGCGCTAACTCACCCAAATGGTACTTGGCCGAAGCAGCGGGGATAAAGGTAAGAATCCCGCCGATGGGTGAGTACCAACGAGATCTCTATCTGACGCGTTATGATGAATCGTTTTTCGTTGAGGAGATAGAACCGGACAAGTAGCCCCGAACAGTTTTCCTATCCGGGGCGTTTTCCCGGCCAGGTTCGCAAAGACGAGCAAAACATTGAACTCTCCCCCCAAGATCACGTCCCCCCATTCCATTTGGAATGGGGGGACCATAGGGGGCGGGGAGAGGATCACCCAAGCGGGAAGATATGCTCAAAGCAGTGATTTTCGATCTTGACGACACCTTGTATCCCGAGCGGGATTACGTCCGCAGCGGATACCGCGCGGTTGGTGAATGGGCCGAGCAGCGGTTGAAGCTTTCGCAGGTGATCGTACGGGCGCAGCTGCAAGCGCTTTTCGACGGCGGCTTCCGTGGCGACGCTTTCCAATGGTGGCTTTCGGAACAGGGTTTGTCGGAATCGCTTCTTCCGGAAATGGTGAAAATCTTCCGTGAACACGAACCACAAATAACCGCCTTCCCGGAAACGGAAGAAGTCCTGGAAACATTGAAACCGCGATACCGCCTCGGGTTGGTGACGGAAGGGCGGCGGGCGGCGCAGGAAGCCAAGATCCGCGTGCTGGGATTGGATCGCTGGATCTCGGCGGTTGTCATTCTCGGTGAGGATGACCGGGCGGACTGGAAACCCAGCCGGAAACCATTCGACCGCATCCTGGGGATGCTTTCCATCGCGGGAGGCGAAGCCGCCTATATCGGCGATAATCCGCAAAAAGATTTCCGCGGCGCGCGCGCGGCCGGTCTGCGAACCATCCGAATCCGGCGCGCGGAGGGATTGCACGCCAGCGAGGAACCGGCCGCGGCGGAGGATGCGCCGGACCGCGAGATCAGCACGCTCAAAGAACTGGATGCGGTGTTCGATTAAATCGGAGACTGAGGAAGCCGGATGAATGCTGAAATTACCTTCATCGTATCCCATTGGGTCGTCGTCATGCAGGGTGTGTTCATCGCGTCCCTGATCCTGATCCTTTGGGTATACCTGCCGGTTATCTGGGGCGCGCCATGGATCCCGGGTCCATTACGGGTGATCAACCGGATGCTGGAACTCGCCGAGACCAAACCCGGCCAAACGGTTATAGATCTGGGGGCAGGCGACGGAAGGATTGTGATCCTGGCCGCCCGAAAATACAAAGCCAAAGCGATCGGGGTGGAAATCGATCCGTTCCGCTGGATGATCGCCAACCTTTGGATACGCCTGCTGGGTTTACGCGGAAAGGCGGAAGTCCGCTTGGGGGATTTGCGGCGGTTTCCGGTAGCCGGGGCGGATGTCGTTACCCTGTGTCTCTTGCAGGGAACAAATCAAAGATTGAAGGAGACTCTCGCAACATCACTCCGGCCGGGGGTAAAAGTGGTCTCGCATACTTTTTCGATGAGTGGCTGGACGCCGGCCGTGATCGATACGCGCCATGGACTCTTCGTTTACGAAATCGGCCGCACGGGCGAGGAGAGAGAAACGAAAATTTATTAACCGAGCCGCACAACCGGGGCGGGCAGGAGGCCGACATGAAAAATATCCGGATCGGAACCTGTTCCTGGAAATATCCGTCGTGGACAGGCCTGGTCTATTCGGAAAACCCCGCCGATTATCTTCAGGAATACGCGGGAAAATATTCAACCGTGGAGATCGACCAATGGTTCTGGTCGCTGTTTCCGAAGGGGAAGCCGAAACTTCCCGAACCGGCCGTGGTCGAAGCCTACCGACAGTCGGTGCCGGCGGACTTCCGCTTTACCGTAAAAGCCCCCAACAGCATCACCCTGACTCATCATTACACAAAGGAAAAAGGACCGCCCGGCGACGCCAATAAATTTTTCTTATCCGCCGACCTGACGGCCGAGTTCCTGGAGAGCCTTGCGCCGCTGAAAAAAACACTGGGCCCCCTAATCTTTCAATTTGAATACCTCAACCGCTGGAAAATGGCGTCACAGCAGGCATTCGAAAACCAAATGACGAAATTCCGAAAAGCGCTGACCGGCCGGCATTCCTGCGCGGTTGAAATAAGGAATGGCAATTATCTGAACGAACGGTTTATGGATTTCCTGCTCGACCAGGAATGGGATCTGGTACTGCTGCAGGGATACTGGATGCCTTCGATTGTGGATCTGTGGGCCAAGCTGGAACAGCGCATCCGGCGGTTTGGGACCGTGATCATCCGGCTGCATGGCACCGGGCGCGAGGAGATTGAGAAGGAAACCAAGAAAACGTGGAACCGGATCGTCACTCCGCGCGAAAAGGAATTGGCCGATATCGCCGGGATCATCAAGGATCTAGCGGGCAGCAAGAACGAAATATACGTAAATATCAACAATCATTACGAGGGATCTGCGCCGCTTACAATCGAGCGGTTTCGAAAGTTTCTCAAAGGGTAATAGTTGGAAGTATATAACCGGAAACACAGATTATCCAAGGTAATAGTAAACTATAATCCTGAAAATCATATAAAAACCCGTTCAATTTTTATAATTCCTTTTTATCCAGAAGATGCCGGAAGTAGACGCCATTACCTGATAAAATTGCCGCCATCCAGTATTGGAGGTAATATCCTTGACCCAAAAACCGATTCGCATGTCTTCTCCGGATATCAGCCAGGCGGAAATCGACGCCGTCATGCAGGTTTTGCATTCGACCGATTTAAGCATGGGCGGGCAGATCCAGGCGTTCGAGCAGGAAATGGCGCGGATCGCCGGGACGGAATTTGCGGCGGGGGTGTCGTCCGGAACCGCCGGACTGCATCTGTCGGTGATTGCGGCGGGAATCGGCGAGGGAGATCTGGTCGTCACGACGCCTTTTTCATTCGTGGCGTCGTCAAACTGCCTTCTCTACGAACGCGCTATACCCATTTTTGCCGACGTGGATGATCAGACCGGTAACCTGGATTGGTTGAGGGTCGAAGAAGCGGTGGAGGCAATCGTCCGCGGCGGCAAGGCGGAGGAACGTTATTTGCCAAGGAACATTACAACCCAAAAGGCAAAGCCGCGCTCGATTAAAGGGATACTCCCGGCAAACGTTTTTTTTCAGACGGCGGATTATGATCAATTAAGAGATATTGCGCATAGACACCATATGGTGATCATTGAGGATGCGTGTGAGACAGTCGGTGCGCAATATAAAGGCAGACCGGCGGGTTCTTTGGGCGATATTGGCGTGATGGCGTTTTATCCCAATAAGCAGATGACAACCGGCGAGGGCGGCGTGGTTGTGACCAATAACGAAGAGTGGATCACCCAGATCCGCTCATTGCGGAACCAGGGTCGAAAGCCGGGCGGGTTATGGCTGGAACACGACCGTCTTGGATACAACTACCGGCTGGATGAAATGAGTGCCGCATTCGGTCTGGCACAGGCCCGGCGGCTGCCGGAACTTCTGGAAAAAAGAAAACGCGTCGCCGCATGGTATGCGGAGCGGCTCCGTGATTTGGATCTGGTCCGGCCGACTCAAACAGCCCCGTTCACAACCAAACCGTCCTGGTTTGTATACATCATCCGTATTCTTCCGCCGGCGAGCAGGGATGCGGTGATCGAACGCCTAGCGCAGGAACAAATACCTTCCCGCAAATACTTCTCTCCAATACACCTGCAATCTTTCTACCGCGAGCGATTCGGATATCAGCCGGGCGATTTCCCCGTGACCGAGCGGCTGGGCGATCAAAACCTTGCGCTGCCGTTCTCAGGGGTGATGACCGAAGACGAAGTGGATACAGTGTGCTTTGCGCTGCGGAAGGCGCTGGAGTAGTGTCACAACCAGTGCGGTCTAGTCTGAGTGATTGTCATCTCCGCGCTAAAGGCTTCTGACCGTCATCCTTGTGTGGTCCTGGCAGGGATCCACGGCGATCTCCAGCCCAACTGTCAAAGATAGAATGGATGACTGTTGCGATCCCGCAGGCATGACAGCATTCTGTAATTCCCGCGTGATTTTAGCGGAAATCCAGTGGATGGGAAACCGTAAATGCAAAACAAGTCCATTGAAACCCGCTTCCGACACCGCCGATTCGGAACCCTTCCCATATAAAAACTGGATTCGATGTGGGATTCCCCCCGTCCGCAAACTCATTGCACTCGCATTGCACCGGTGCTCATCCTACAGGGGGAAGGCGCAGTACAATTTCAACATGGCCTCCCCGGATATTCTCCTGGAACTGCGCGGCATTAGCAAAGCCTTCCCGGGCGTCAAGGCGCTGGTGGATATCAACCTGGATATCCGCCGCGGGGAAACCCACATGCTGCTGGGGGAAAACGGCGCCGGAAAATCCACCCTTATTAAAATTCTTACCGGTGTTTTCCCTCCCGACACGGGGACCATCGCGTTTAATGGCGCCCCGGTCGTCTTTCAGAATCCGTCGGATTCACAAAAAGCGGGCATCAGCGTTATATACCAGGAATCCCATCTGGTGCAGCATCTGACGGTTGCGGAAAACATCTTCCTCGGCAGCGAACCCCATCTGCCCTCGGGGCTTCCAATCATTGACAAGGAAAAAATAATCGCAGGGGCGAATGCCCTCCTCGACCGCCTGAACCTGCCGATCGATCCCCTGGCCCGCATTGACGAACTGTCCGCGGCCGAACAACGGATGATCGAAGTGGCCCGCGCGCTGCACCTTTCGGCCGAAATGATCATCATGGATGAACCCACGGCCGCGCTTTCCGCGCGGGAGGTCGCCGACCTTTTCGGCATACTCCGCACACTGCACGCGCAGGGAGTGACGGTCCTCTATATCAGCCACCGCCTGGAGGAAGTCCTTCAGCTCGGCGACCGCGCGACGGTATTGCGGGACGGCCGGAAAATCACGACGGTGCCGCTTGCCGAAGCTTCGCTGGAGGACCTCATCTTGTGGATCGTCGGACGCTATCTGCCGGGAAAATTTTACAAGTCGCCGGTACCCACCGGCCCGGAAGTCCTGCGCGTTGAAAGATTATACCGGTCCGACTCTCTGGCGGATGTCTCCTTTTCCCTTTACGCGGGAGAAGTTCTGGGGGTCAGCGGTCTCATCGGGGCGGGTGGAACGGCGCTTTCCCGCGCGCTGTTCGGCGCGGATCCGGCGGAGAGCGGTTCCATTTTCATCGACGGTCAGCCGGTGACGATCCGCTCGCCGGATGACGGGATCACCCACGGGATCGGCCTGTTGCCGGAGGATCGACTGGAGCAGGGATTGGTGCTGCCAATGCAGGCGCAGCACAATATGACGCTGGTCGCGCTGGAAAACGCCTGGCCGGGTCCGTGGATCGATCATTCGCGGGAGGTCGACATCGCGGCATATTATGCCGGAGAACTCGGCATCCGGAATGAGACGCTTACCCAGTCGGCGCAGACGCTTTCCGGCGGCACGCAGCAGAAACTGGTGCTCTCCAAATGGCTGGCGGCCCGCGCACGGGTCCTCATCTTCGACGAACCCACCCGCGGCGTCGACGTCGGCGCGCGGGTGGAGATTTACCGGCTGATGGTAGATCTGGCCCGGCGCGGAACGGCGATTATCCTGGTCAGCGCCGACCTGAACGAAATCCTTGGCATGTGCGATAGGATCCTGGTCATGCGCCGCGGCTCGGTCGTCGCCGATTTACCACGGGCGAGCGCTTCGCAGCGCGAGATTCTGCGACTCGCCAGCGGGGGAGGAACGGAATGAAAGCCGGCCCGTCGATCGGGAAGGGGATTTTCAGACGCAGGACCGGCGGGAGGATTTTCCCATCCGGATGGCAAACGGACCAGATCGGCGCCCTGATCGGGCTGCTGGTTCTGCTGGTGACCTTTTCCGCACTCTCGCCCGCTTTCCGGCAGGTCGGCAACCTGTTGTTGATCGCGACGATGGCGTCCACGATCGGCATCGTCGCGGTCGGGCAGACTCTGGTGCTCCTGACGGGCGGAATCGATCTTTCCGTCAGTTCGGTCGTTGCGCTCTCCGGAATGATCGCCGCCAGCCTGATGAAATACGGGCTGGGGCCCATTCCCGCCCTGACCGGTCCGCTCTCATGGCTGGCCATCCTCTTCGGGCTATTGGTAGGAACGCTGATCGGGGCCGCCCAGGGCTGGTTGATCGCAAACCGTCGCATGCCGCCCTTTATCGTCACGCTCGGCACGATGGTCGGATTGCACGGAGTATCCCAGGCGATCGCCTATGGTTGGCCAACCCATTCCCTGCCCGACGATTTTAAGTGGATCTCCGACGGGTACGTGTGGATCATCCCGGTGCCGGCGATGATTATGTTCGCCGTCTTCCTCGCGGCGTGGTACATCCTGCGGAACACGAAATTCGGGCGCTACTGTTATGCCATTGGCGGAAACGAAACCGCCGCCCGGCTCTCGGGTGTAAAGGTGGATCGTCATAAGATGCTGGTCTACGCCGCATGCGGTCTGCTGGCCGGCCTGGCGGGCATGATTCTGATCGCCTACATCGACGGTGCCGCCACCACCAACGGCGGGAGTTACGAGCTGTATTCCATAGCCGCGTCGATCATCGGCGGGGTGAGCCTGGGAGGCGGGGTGGGCGGCGTGTGGGGCACCTTCATCGGTGTCCTGATCATCACCGTCATCCCCAACGGTATGATCATGCTCAATGCGCTGCCGTGGTGGAAGGATGCCATCACCGGCGCGATCATCGTGCTGGCGGTGCTGGTGGATGTCGAACGCCGCCGCGCCCGCCAGGCCGTATCCAAACCGGAGGTCAGTGCGTCGATACTCAGCGGCCGCTATTTGAATGAGATGCTCACCCGGCTGGCCCAGACGGTCGAGGAACGGGTGGGGTTCGCGTACTGCCGGATTTACCTGGCCGATCGCGATACGGGCGAACTGGTGCCGCAAACGCCGCCGTGCAACGACCCGTCGGCGGCCGTCCCGGAGCGCCGGGCGCATACCGGGCGGGGCAACATCCTCCAGGAGGCCAAGGAGACGCGGCGGCCGGTGTACGTCCCGGATATCGGCCGCCGGGCGGGGGTCATTCCCATGGGGATGGATTCCCAGTGCGCCGTGGCGCTTCCGCTGATCCAGAACAAGCGGCTGGTCGGCGTCCTCGAGGTCCAAAGCCCCGTACCGGATGCGTTCCGCGACGAGGCGATCGGGATCCTTGAGGAAGTGGCGGCCGCCAATGCGCCGATGCTGGAAGACGCCTGGCTGCTCGAAAGCGGCTGGCTGATGCGCCAGACCCGCGACGCGCTGCGGCACATGTGGGATGACCATTACCTGGGCCGCTGCGAACTGGGCGAGTGGGCGATCCTCGCCGGCGGCGGATCATCGGATCCCGCACTTCCGAACCGGGGCGAGGAACTGCGGCATATTCTCCTGACCGCCATCGATGGATTGCGGCCGCCGGCGCCGGACAGTCGGGATTTCTCGCGTTCCAAACGCGGCTACCGCATATTGCAATTGACGTACGTGGAAGAACGCCAGGTGGATTCCATCGCGCGGGAATTGCACATGAGCCGCCGGCAATATTTTTATGACCTCAAAGGCGCGATCGAAGCCCTGGTGGATAACCTGGTCCGGAGCCATCATCCGGTACGGTAGTACGGTACAGCCGTAAAAGCCTCTTAATAAAGTAAAAACCGCGTTTTGCACCCTGCTTGCACTCTTAACCTGGAAATCCTCACATTTCTCTGAATAGTTGCACTCACTCTGCATTCAGACTGCATCAAGTATGCACTGAACCCATTGTCCCATGTAGAGTCTGTTTGCTAGCATGGGAACAGACCTTCCGAAACATAAAAACCGGCACCATGGTCCCGGCCGAAAGGCAAACGATCCACCCGGTATGTCTTTCTACACAGTCTCATCCCATCACGTCATGAGGAACTAATGACAAGATCCCGATCCGATCCGCCTACTCCCAACCCCATATCGGAGGCGGCCCGCATCGCCCCCTACGAAGAATCCGTTTCCAGCCCCAACGCTCTGGAGATGATTCACATTGAAAAATATTTCGGCCTGGTATGTGCGCTTAAAGACATCAACCTGACGGTCGGACGGAACGAGATCGTCGGATTGATCGGCGATAACGGAGCCGGAAAATCGACTATGGTGAAAATCCTCACCGGCGTGTTTCCACCAACCTCCGGCGAATTGACAATCGCCGGGAGGAAGGTGGATTTCGACTCCTACAACGTCAAAGGCGCCCACGCGCTGGGAATCGAAACAGTCTACCAGGATAAATCGCTGGGAGAGAAGCAGCCGCTGTGGCGGAATTTCTTCATCGGACGCGAGATCTGCTATCCGCTCGGTTTCATCAATGTTAAGAAGGAAAAAGAAATCGCAAACGAAATCATGGTAAAGACGATTGGTTTCCGGGGAGCGGGCATTACGGTGGATTCGAACGTACTCAAGCTTTCCGGCGGCGAGCGTCAGGGGGTGGCGATCGGGAGAGCCATGCACTTCGAAGCCGAACTAATCATCCTCGATGAGCCCACCGTCGCCCTCTCGCTGAAGGAAGTGCGCAAAGTGCTGAACTTTGTACATAAAATCAAGGCGGCCGGAAAAGCGAGCATCTATATCTCTCACAACCTCGCCGATGTTTATGAAATATCGGACCGGTTCGTAATCATGGATCGCGGGAGGATCGTGGCGGAAAAGCCCAAGCAGGAAATCTCCCTCAAGGCGCTGGATGACTTCATGCTGGAGTATGCCCACGGCCGGATGGACGAGGTGGCGTCATGAAATCACGAAGATCCCTTTGGTCCTTCCTGGGAAAAATAGAAGGGCTCCCGGTAGTCGGGGTGCTGCTCCTCCTCTATGCCGCCTTCGTGATCACGGCCCCCACCGTCTTCACCCACCCGCTGATTTACATGTCGTTCCTGCAAACGGTGCCGCCGTGGCTGGTCCTTGCGCTGGGCCTCACGCTGGTGATCACCGCGGGCGAGATCGATCTCAGTTTTCCCGCCGTGGTCGCTCTATCGGGATTTGTATTCGCCTGGGTGTTCAAGAACGTCCATGTTCCCTGGGCTCCATGGCTGGGGATAGTCCTGGCGCTCGGCGCCGGCGCACTGGTGGGATACACCAATGGGCTTCTGATCGCGAAAGTCGGAGTCCCGTCCATCATGGCCACCCTGGCCGCGCAGTTCTTCTGGTACGGGATAACGATCCTGATCGCCAACGGGCTGCAGCTCGATATCGCGGCGGTGGAGGATACCGCGGCGCATGAACTCTTCACCGGCCGGATCGCCGGGATCATCCCGGCCCAGGCCCTCTGGGCGGCCGGGCTGGCCGTCCTCCTGTGGTTCATTCTGAACCGGCACACGTTCGGCGAAGCGATCATGTTCATCGGCGACAACCCGAATGTGGCACGGGTGATGGGGATCAACGTGGAATCGACCAAGATCATACTGTTCACGGCGATGGGAGTCATCGCGGCTTTCGGCGGCTTATTGCTAACCATCGAGATAAACGTCTTCTTCCCCAATCAGGGGCAGGGATTCCTGCTGTGGACGATGGCCGCGGTCTTCATTGGCGGAACGCTGATCTCGGGCGGGCGGGGTAGCATCGTCGGCACATTTTTTGGGGCATATATCATCGGGTCGCTGCAAGCCGGCGTGGTCGCCACCGGGATTACGAGCTACTGGGTTCAATCCGTGATGGGGGTGATCATCATCGCCGCGGTTGTGATTAACGTGCTCATCGGGGATGGACGCATCGGACCGATATCCGCGCGGATCAGGCGGTGGATCATTCCGACCCGGGTGCTATCCGCCGTTTCGGGAAAGAAAACGGACGTTTCGGAAGAGAATTAATCTCTCCCCGACGCAAATCTATCGGAGAAGGAGGTGCGCACAAAGTATTTGCACAATCCGTGGACCATCGCGTGTCACTTGCGAAAGAACCTTTTCAATCCCCAAAAGGAGGAAAACCATGAAGCGTTTCGTTCACCTAATGGCCGTCCTGCTACTGACCACCCTCGTTCTCTCGGCCTGCCAACCGGCAACCGCCAATCCGGTGGAGGTCACGAGGATCGTCACAGAAAAAGAAACGGTCGAAGTCCAGGTTCCAGCCCCCGCGGAAACCGGCGGGGAAGAGATCGTCGTCTATATGCAAATGGGCGGGAATCCGGGTGATGCATCCACGCTGGCGCGGACCAACGGCGCCAAAGCCGCCGCCAAAGCGCTGGGAATCAAGCTGATCGAGCAATACTCGGGTTGGGATTCCCAGAAGATGATAGATCAGTTCAAGGAAGCCATTGCCGCCAAGCCGGATGGCATTGCGATCATGGGGCATCCGGGCGAAGCCGCAATGGCACCGCTCGTCGAGCAGGCCAATGGTATGGGCATCATCGTAACCAGCGGTAATAACCCGCTTCCCAATATCGAGAAGAAGTATCAGCCTATGGGATTCGGATACGCAGGCGCCGACCTTCATGCCGGTGGCTATTTGACCGGTTTAGCGATGGTCGCGGCGGGTCTAAAGGCCGGCGATGAAGCCCTGGTGTATGACATCTGGCACCAGGAAGGAAGAAGTGTGAGTTCTCAGGGTGTGTTTGATGCACTCACCGAGGCGGGGCTAAAGGTCGAAAAACTCGATATGACCGACGATGTGGACAAGGACGCCTCGCTGGCGATCCCGGTCCTGACGGCGTACATCGCGGCTCACCCCAATCTCAAGGCGATCGGAACCCAGCACGGTAACATCACCGCGATCCTGCCGAAGGTGCTCGAGCAGGCCGGCATGAAACCCGGTGACATCATCACCGGCGGCATCGATCTCTCGCCGGCTACGATCGACGGCATCAAGGGCGGCTGGATTAGCGCCAGTTTCGACCAGGTGCTTTACCTGCAGGGGTACTACCCGGTCCAGCAAATCTGGTTGACAAAGAACTACCTGATTCCGGGTTTGCACATCGACACCGGCGTCGGCACGGTCCGCCCCGATAACATCGACTTGATTGCTCCGCTCATCGAACAGGGAATTCGCTAGCGTAATTTGCGGTGTTTCAGAACAGTCAGTCGAAGGAAAAGCCCTCGCCGTTCCGGCGGGGGCTTTTTGTCGCGTCGGCAATGGTAAAATTTTATCGGCCGTGTGTGTTCCCCCGGTTCGATGTGTCCGGTTTCCGGCCGGCGAGGTTTCCGTCTTATGGTTTCAGGGGTCAGGGAGCGGATGATGAAAAAGAAGACACTCCTTCGCTGGGGTCTGGGTCCAGCGGGTTTTATCTTGATCGCCGCGTTGATCGCCTTATTGTGGGAAGGGGGAGGGGATCCCTCCACGCAGAAAATCCGCGTCGCCATTGTCCCGCCCGGATTCGGGAGTCCGTTCCATGTAGCGATTAAGGAAGGCGCCGTCCGCGAGGCGGAACTCCTGGGGTGGGCGGTGGACGCTGTGGCCGCGGAGAAAGAAGACGATTTTTCCGGACAAGTGGCAGTGGTTGAGCAGGAATTGCAGAAAGGTATTTCCGCCATCGCCATCAATCCGATAGACGTGAAGGCGATTGTCACCGCGGTAAAAAGCGCCAATAAACACGGCATCCCCGTTTTTATGCAGAATACCATCACCCCGCTGGATGATGGCGTTGTCAAGGAGTTCATCGGGTATGACCAGTGGGGTGGCGCGGTTCAACTCGCGCGCTACACCTGCAGCCTCTTCGAACAAAACGGGATCGCGGACGGAAAGGTATACATCCTGATGGGGATCCCGGGCTTTCACGCCAATCGCAGGACCCAGGGGTATGAGTGGGGAATAGCACAGTATTGCCCGCAGATCGAGATCATCGGGAAACAAACCGCCGAGTGGGATCGAACCAAGGCGGTCGAAGTGGCTACGGCTGCATTGCAGCAGCATTCCGAGATCGATCTTTTTTATGGGAATTCGGACGAAATGGCAATTGGAGCGTGCATCGCAGCCAAAAAGCTGGGTCGCACCGTTAATGCTGATATTTGGTGCATCGGGATTGACGGTAATCCGGTCACGCTCGATCTGATCGAAGGCGGCGGATTAACAGCCACCTTGGGCGTGTATCCGGCGCTGATGGGCGCCACCATCATCCGCCAAATGAAAAAGGTGCTTCTCGACGATCGAATGGTACCTTATATACTGGTTACGCCTTCGATCGTCGTGGATAAAAGCAATGTGGATGCCTATAAAACAGGCAGTACTTGGACCGCTCCGGTCGAGGGCGAGCCCGAGTTCGATAACGGCAAACCGACCGGGGAGATTTGATTCCAGGAAATAATCCCTCTATCCCTGTAAACTGGAAGAATTGCAGCATTCTAAAAATAGCCCTTTTGAGAGGTATAATCGCGTCCAAGGGCTGTCCGGAACCTTTCCTTGCGTAAAAAACTGGATTTACAGCCGCTTCTTTCGCGTAGAGTTTTATTCTGGGAAGCAGAGTGCAACAAGGAACGCACGTTCTATTCACGGTGATTTTTCCCACTACATGTCAGACGAGCCACTGCACGATCCGCAAATCCAACTTCCCGATAATTTGATCGGGCGTGTCGCCGTTACCAGCCTCGACCGGATATACAACTGGGGCAGGCGCAACTCAGTCTGGCCGCTTATGTTCGGACTCGCCTGCTGCGCGATCGAAATGATCTGTACCCAGGCCAGTCGATTCGATAAATCACGGTTCGGGATGGAGATTATGCGGCCCAGCCCGCGCCAGAGCGATCTGCTGATCATCGCCGGGACCGTCACAAAGAAAATGACCCCGACGATCGTCCGCCTGTACGACCAGATGGCCGAACCGAAGTACGTCATCGCGATGGGCGCGTGCGCATCGGGCGGCGGTCCGTTTCGTGAAGGATACAACGTGGTTCCGGGGATTGATCAGGTGCTGCCGGTGGATGTTTACATTCCGGGTTGCCCGCCCACGCCTCAGGCGCTTCTCAACGGGTTGATGGAATTGCAAAAGGTGATTTCCGGCCAGTCATGGCGGACCTCGCCGTGGTACCGCAAGGGCGTACGAGAAATTCCGGTTCCCACGCTTGGGCCGGATCTGATTATTTCTCCCCGGCCGAAAGATCCCGAAAGGACGGAGGATCGGGGGGCGTGAATCTCGGCGAGCGGTTCCCGGAGGGCATTGTCCGCGATGAACGGAAGGGCTATTCCGGTTGGATCGTCGATTCGGGCCTCCTGCCGGACGTCGCCAAAACGTTACGCGACGAGGAGCATTTTGAGTATCTCTCATCGGTCACCGGCGTCGATTATCTTCGGGAAAGTCTATTCGAAGTTGTATATCATCTTTATCGAACCGCCGGCGGGACGGGGGAAGTCCTTAAATCCCGTGTGCCGCGTGACAATCCGATCCTGCCCAGCCTGACATCAATTTACCCGGGTGCCGAATTCCAGGAACGGGAAATCTGGGATCTGTTCGGGATTCGTTTCGACGGGCATCCCGATCTGCGCCGGATCCTGTTGTGGGAAGGGTTTGCGGGTCATCCCCTTCGCAAGGATTGGCGCGAGCCGCTGTTCGAGGAAGAAACCAAACCGTTCGCCGTCCGCTGGCCGGAAGGCCGGCCGGATGGACCGCCGGATGAGGCGTTCACCCGTCCCGCGCAGGCGTTTGAATCCGGCGGTGGGGAAGCGGACGAAGACCTGGCATTGTATGCAGCGCTGGAGCAGGATTCCGGAGGGCATTCGGCGGGGTTGGAGACGGAGCTCCTGACGGTCAATCTGGGACCGCAGCACCCCTCCACCCACGGCGTCTTCCGGATCGCCGCGCTGCTGGACGGCGAGAATGTGGTCAACCTTAAACCGGTCATGGGTTACCTGCACCGGTGCCATGAGAAAATCGGCGAGCGCAACACCTTCTCCGGCAACATCCCTTTTACCGACCGGCTGGATTACATCACCGCGTTGAGCAACAACTTCGGCTACGTCCTCGCGGTGGAAGCCCTGATGGATATCCGACCACCGGAGCGCGCTGAATACCTGAGGATTATCCTGGCCGAGCTGACCCGCGTCGTCAGCCACTTGTGGTCGATCGGTTTTCTGCTCAACGACCTGGGGGCGTTCTTTACGCCGGCGTTGTATGCGATCGAAGAACGGGAACTCGTGCTCGACATCTTCGAGGCGGTCACCGGTTCGCGGATGATGTGCAACTTTTTCCGTTTCGGCGGCTTGGCGCGCGATATCGATCCCGAAACGATTGAAGCGATCCGTGGACTGGTGGAAGACCGGCTTCCCGGAAAAGTGGATCAACTGGAAGCCTACCTGACGGGAAATGAGATCGTCAAAGGACGCTGCGTTGGGGTGGGAATCCTCCCGCGCGGAAGGGCATTGGCGCTTTCCGCCGCCGGCCCCGTGCTGCGGGCGTCGGGGGTTCCCTACGATGTGCGCCGGGCGGAGCCGTATTCGATGTACGACCGGTTCGATTGGGATGTGGCTTGCCGCAGCGGATGTGACGTCTATGATCGCTACCTCGTCCGGATGGATGAGATCCGCCAGAGCCTTCGCATAGTTAGCCAGGCACTACGCGGCCTTCCCGGAGGGCCTATTCTGACCGGAAAGCCGCAATACCAGCCGCGCGTGCCGCCGGGAGAGGCGTACGGCCGCGTGGAAGGGCCAAAAGGCGAATTGGGGTTCTATGTGGTCTCCAATGGCCGGCCCAATCCCTGGAGGTACCATGTCCGCGCGCCGTCGTTTATCAACCTTACGGCCATGGAGGAGATGTGCCGCGGGGGTAAAGTGGCCGACGTCGTCGCGGTCCTCGGGAGCCTTGACATTATCCTGGGAGAGACGGACCGATGAGTGCAACATTGAAATCTCACCGCAAAGGCGCGAAGGTCGCAAAGGGAAAATTAATAAAAACTTCGCGTCCTTTGCGTCTTTGCGGTGAAAGAATTGGTTTTCCGACATGTTTGGAATAGGCATCCTCAAAGGATTGGGCATAACGCTGCGCCACTTCGTGGAGTCCTACTGGGAGGACCTGCGCGGGTGGGGCCGGCGCTATTTCACTCCGGAGGGCATCGCGTTACGGCGGCGCAAGGACACGCGCGGGATTTTTACAATCCAATATCCGGAAGAAAAGCTGCCTGTCCCGGAGGCGTTCCGAATGATTCCCTTCCTGGTGTATACCGAAACAGCGGACGGAGCGCGCAACCTGCGCTGCACCGCCTGCGGGATTTGTGCCCGGGTATGCCCGTCGCAATGCATATGGATTGTCCGCGCCCGCGATGCCGCTTCGGGGAAGCCGACCGCCGCCCCGGCGGCATTTCACATCGATATTGACCGGTGTATGAATTGCGGTTATTGCGCGGAATATTGCCCGTTCGACGCCATTCGGATGGATCGGGAGTACGAATTGGCGTCCCGCAACAGGTCCGGGCACGTGTACAATCTGGAGAAACTGGAAAAGCCGGTTGCTTATCATGCGGCCATCCATCCTGCGGCGTTCATGCGGGAGGAAGCCGAGCGAGCGCAGCGGCAGGCGCGCCGGACAGGGGATGCCTGATGTATCACGAAGACGCGGAAATGCTCTTCCCCATGCGTGTGGTTCCCTCGTTGGCGGACCTGCGCGGTGTGGCGTGGAAGCGGCTGGTGGCAAGGATTGAGGAATTGGAGGAGGATGATACCGATGCGCTGGCATTCGGGTTGATGATGATCCGCCTCAGCGGATGTCTGAATTGCCAGGCGGATTCGTTCCGCGCATTACGCGGATGCACCGCTTGCGCACGCCAGGCGATCCTCCGCTACCGGGGGAACGACCAGGAATTGATCCGTTTGTATGAAAAAGCGCGCAAGGAAATTAATGCGTACCAGGAAAAACATCCCGTACGGAAGGAAGGTCGGTGAACCCATCCATGGCTAATAGAAAATCCTCGGCGGGCGGACCTACGATCGAAGCCCTTCGCCAAGCGCTCAGCCGGGTCGAAGACCCCGAACTGCACAGGGATCTAATCAGCTTAAAGATGATCCGCGATCTGAAGGTGGAGGACGGCCGCGTGTCGTTCGCGCTGGTATTGACCACTCCCGCGTGTCCATTGCGCGAACAGATCGCGGCCGACGCCCGGGCGGCGGTGGAATCCGTCCCCGGCGTGCGTGAAGTCCAGATCCGGATGGACGCATCCGTACCGGGGGCGATTCCATCCGGCCCGGTGGCGGTTGCCGCGCGTAATGTGATTGCGGTGGCTTCCGGAAAAGGAGGCGTTGGGAAAAGCACCATCGCGGTCAATCTGGCCGTCAGCCTCGCCCAAAGCGGATGCTCCGTCGGGTTGCTGGACGCGGATATCTATGGGCCGAATATCCCCACCATGATGGGAGTCCATGAACTCCCTGCGCCGCAGGAGAATAAAATTTTTCCGGCTGTCGCCTACGGAGTGAAAGTAATCTCCATCGGGTTCATGGTGGATCCCGGCCGGCCGCTTGTCTGGCGCGGGCCGATGCTCCATTCCGCCATCCGGCAGTTGCTGACCGATGTCGAATGGGGGGAATTGGATTACCTTATTGTCGATCTGCCTCCCGGGACGGGCGACGTACAGATCAGCCTCGGCCAGCTGGTTCACCTCACCGGCGGCATCATTGTTACGCTTCCGCAAAAGGTGGCCAGGGAAGATGCGCTGCGCGGCCTCGAAATGTTCAAGATGATGGACGTGCCCATTATCGGGGTGATCGAAAATATGAGTTATTGGACCGGGCCGGATGGGACACCGGTCGATTTTTTCGGGCGCGGAGGAGGCCGGGAGCTGGCCGAACAGGCAGGCGTTCCCTTCTTGGGCGAGATCCCGATGGATCCGAACGTGCGCATCGGTGGTGACGACGGAAAACCGGTTGTCCTCTCTTCGTCCGAGTCGCCTGTTTCCGCAGTCCTGAAGGAGATCGCGCAAAAAACCGCCGCCCGGATTAGTGTGATTGCACTCCAGGGCGGTGAAAAAGAGGGAGTCGCGCCACGTCCCGCCTGACCCATGCTGAATACGGGGCGGCTTGAGGAATTATCGCGGCCTGCTCAACCGGCATCAACAGAAATTTTTCCGGTGGGGAAGGGCTTTTATTTTTTTGGCGATTTCGCCCCGCTCAGCCTTTCCGGCGGCACGGCCGGTTTGGTGTCGATCAGGCTGATCACGCCCCCGCGCTGCAAAGTCCAGAGGAAGAGATACGTCAGACGATGGATGATGTATTGATCCACCGGCGCCGGGTTGTACACCACCAGGGAATGCGTCACCAGCTGTCGGAGTGCCGCATCCAGTTCCTTGGAGGATAGGTCGGTCGCGGTCTGCAGGTCTTCGTAGCTTGTCCCGTTCGGGGAAAACCGCTCCATGGCGAAGAGAACCTGGCGCGACGTGGGCAGCAGCAGTTTCCAGGAATGACGGTATATCTGCTGGAGAATGTTGCCGGCCGGCGTTCCTTTGGTGGCGGGGAGAAGGTTCTCCAAAACACGGTGCAACGGCAGACTGGCCGCCTGGCCGACGATGAGCTTGAGCGCCATCGGGTTTCCACCGACCATCGCATACGCGCGGTCCATTTCCGCTTCGGAAATCTGGAGTTTGCGTTCCTGCGCCTCATATCGCATGATGGCAAAGCACGCATCCCGCGAGAGTTCGCGCAGGAAAAGGTTGGCGCAACCGGGAAGCATCGGCAGCCGCTGGCGGCTGGTGAGAATGAACCGGGTGGGGCCGGTCGGTGTGATCAGGTTGGGCAGGAAATCCTTCGGGCGGTGCTCCGGCTCCAGATCCTCAAGGACAACGAGGTAAGGTTTGGTGGAGAGCGTCGTCTTTACCGCATTCCGCAGCGCTGACGATGGCAGGTTAAGCGTTTCCTCCGGCAGGTCCAGCTGCATAGCGATCTGCTCGATGATCCGGTCCGGGTTTAACGGCGGGGGCGTATCGGGCGCTTCCCAGAGGTAGAAAGGCCGGTCCACGGCGGAAACCCATGCCAGATCCGCCCAAGGACCAGATGCCAGCGCTTCCCGCACGGCGGCGTGCGCCAGCGCGGTTTTTCCCAGTCCGCCTAGACCTTCGATGCTGATGATTTGCGGACCTTGCGGGTTGTTCAGCCATTTTTCGATTTGCACAAGCGAATCTTCAAATCCGAACAGCCGCTGGAACGGGCAGGGGGGAAGATTCCGGCAGCGGTAATTCACCGCTTCGGCGCGGTGGTTTTCCGCTTCCTCCTCCATCTCGGAAAGCGTCTTGGCGAGTTGGCGCAGCGCCTGGGATTGTATAGCATACAGCCCGCTGGAAGACCGACCCTGGTTAAGAGAAAGCTCCTGCATCGTCCGGCCTTCCCAGAACCGTTCCCGCAGGAGAGTGTGCATTTCCGGATACGCCGGTTTCAGCTTTTCAAGCGCCTGGTCGAAGAGTGAGCGGACGCCGTCTGCGGAGATGACCGTGTCCGCCGGAAGCAGGTGCGGGATGCAGATCTGTAAACGGTGAAAATCGGTCTTGGAGTGCGGATGGATCAATGCCCGCAGGGCGGCGTGTACCTCGATGTGCAACTTTTCATTTTGGGGGGAGCTTTTGGGTTTTTCAGATGCAGGCATCTTTCACCCTCTCGAGGTCTCTGACACGATTCCATGGTGGATCCTGCCGCCAATTATAAGTAAACCCGATAGAGATCACAAGGAGGGTGGAATGGCGATGCATGGCCGCACCTGGCGTATAAGGTAAGAGAGAGATTTTGCGTTTTATGACGCTACAGGAATCGCTTGCTTAGTAAAAAACACGCAAGCCGAAGGATGAACACCTCACCAAAGTCTGCTTGCGGAGTAATCATCCCGCTTTCGCGGGATGATGAATACCCCGCTGT
This sequence comes from Anaerolineales bacterium, assembly GCA_034430775.1. Lineage (GTDB taxonomy): Bacteria > Chloroflexota > Anaerolineae > Anaerolineales > RBG-16-64-43 > JAFGKK01. Next base: position 21,662 of record DAOUDU010000255.1, read on the forward strand.
TTGGCCCGCTTTCAATATATAAAGCCGAGGCAGAAAGCGGGGTTTGATGTGCAGCTCATGGGGATTGCGATTCTTAATGCCACGCGGTTCTTCATTAGTTATATCCCTAAAAGCCCTAGTTATTACGAACCGGTTCACCGTAAACCACCGGGAACCCGGCGGAAATCCAGGCTTCCATTCCGCCCTTAAGACTGGTCACCCGGCTGAATCCTGCTTCCTGGAGGATGCGCCTGGCTTGAATGCTGCGCAACCCGGTCCGGCAGACGGTGATGATCAGCCGGTCGCGCGGCAGCGCCGCCATCAGTGAGGAAAGTTCCTCAAGCGGCATGAAGAGACTCTTCTCGATGTGCCCGCCGACGAATTCTTCGTAGGTGCGGACGTCGAGTACGATCGCGCCGCTGCCGATTTGCTTGCGGGCCTGATCAAGCGAGATTTCATCCGCAAGCCGCCAGGGCGCAAACTCTCCGGCGACTTGAACGACCAGGAAACCGATTGCGATAATGCCGACGAGAATCAGGACCGCCATCCACGCCGTGCGAATGGATTTGCTTGTCCGGCTGCTGCGGGAGGATGCACCACTTTTTTGTCTTTTGGCGGTTCGTTTGGATGGACGCGGCATATGCTCTCCGATGATGTATTGGAAAATGTCAACCGTGCAATTATATCCGATGAACAGGACTACCCGGCGGGGACGGCAATCCCCCATTATTCGGAGAAAAACCGGGTTTCCGGCATCACAAGGTATAATCATCCCTGACGTAAACCTAGAAAGGCCTTCGTAAAATGTCCGCCATTATCGGCGTACGGTTTCAAAAACTCGGAAAGGTCTACCATTTCGACGCCGGCACCCACGCTGATTCAATCCATCCGGGTGATTACGTCGTCGTGACTACCGCACGGGGCAAACAAATCGGGCGGGTTGCGTGCTTTGTATGCAATCCCCGCGCCGGGGAGGGAGACCGGCGCATGATCGACCGGCCCGCTTCAGCGCAGGATCTCCTCATGCAACAGGCATGGAAGGAACGCGAAGAGGAAACCCTCGTCATCGTTCGCGAATGCGCCCGCAAGCATAATTTTCCCGGCGTGCGTTTCTTTGCCGTGGAATTCGGATACGACGGATCGCACCTGACCGTCATTTTCTCGACCGAAAGCGACGAGAAAGTGGATCTCAAACCGCTGCGGAACGATTTGGCGCACCGCTTCACCCGGCAGCAAATAGAATTCCGCCAGGTGGGACCCCGTGACGTCGCCCGGCTGCTCAGCGGATTGGGCGCCTGCGGTCTCGCACAACGCTGTTGTGCGCAGTTTCTCGGTGAATTCAACCCAATTTCGATCAAGATGGCCAAAGCGCAGGGAATCTCCCTTAATCCGGGAGAGATTACCGGGATCTGCGGCCGCCTCCGTTGCTGCCTGATCTACGAGTACGATCAATATGCGGAAGCCCGCAAGAATCTTCCCAAACGCGGTAAGCGGGTTCAAACTCCGCGCGGGATTGGCCGTGTGGTGGAGGTGTTCCCGCTCCGGGATGGCGTGCTCGTGGATTTAAACGACGAAATGGGAACAGCCGAATTCCGCCGCGAAGAAATTCAACCCGTCGAAGACAACTCCCCCCAGCCGCCGCAGAAGGACACTCCGAAGCGGGAGAACGGGAATAGCGGATCAAACGGTAGAAGCGGCCGCGGCGGCAACGCCGGCCGCCAACACAAGTAAGCGTAAGCCGGCGACACCCATCCCTTTCCGCCAGCAGAGATTTTATGCCTTCGGTATTATCCCAATTATTCCGCCGACCCCCTGGTTCCGGATGGCTGATCCTTTCCGGAGGACGCACACGGGAGGAACTCATCCAGCGGGTACTCGCACTGGTGGAGCATGCGGGGATTCTCGCGGCGGTTGTACCCTCACCCCGCGATCTTCCCCGCGCGGAAATCGCGCTGGATGAATGGATGGATGCTTCCGGTTGGGAAGGCCGCAGAGTCGATTGTGAATCCTCGGATGCCCTCGAAGACGCACTCTCCGAAGCCGCGCTGGTATTGCTCCCTGATCTTGCGGATGCCGAAACGTACACCGGCAGCATCGGGCAGACCGATGCCGATGAATTTCTCCTTGCCGCGCTGGATGCCGGGGTGGTGATTGTCGCCGAAGGTGCAGCCGCGGAATCGCTGGGTGAGCAGTTCGTCGTTGGAGGCGGACAATCCGGAGCGCCGGGCCTGAGATGGATCCCCGGGGCTGTTATCCAAACCCATTTTTCGGAAGGAAAACTTATTCCTGTATCGCTTAATCGGAAGGACTTGTTCCGCCTCGGGGTTCCCGACGGGATGGCTATCGCATTGGGGCCGGGTGCAGAGCGGGAAATTTGGGGTGAGGGAAAGCCGACCATCACCTTTAAAGAGTGGTGGAAGGCATGAACCCCGCCGCCGGACCGGGATTCCCCCCACAGCGGGTTGTTTCCGTTGCCCCGTCGATAACCGACAGCCTGCTTGCGCTTGGCTTGGGGCGATACATCGTGGGCGCAACGGATCTGTGCCCGCTGCCGGATGGCATGGCGGATGTGATACGGGTGGGCCGGCCGGAATGCGTCCGCTCTGCGGTCGTTTCCGGATTGCATCCGGATCGGGTCCTGGCCGCCGGGGAAGAGAATACACCGAATCAGATCATGGAGTGGAGGCAGGCCGGGCTGCCGTTGTGGGTATCCTCGCCGAAAACGGTCCGCCAGGCGATTGCGGATCTGCGGGATCTGGTGCTGATGTTCCCCTCGGAGGCAGCGCTGCAAAGCGTTGTCTGGCTGGATCGTTCCGTGGATTGGATGGCCGGTTCCCTGCCGGAAAAATCCCTGCGCGTTTTTTGCCCGCGATCACGCCGGGGATCCGCGGATAATCCGGAATCCTGGGAAGCGGTCGGCCGCGGGTCTTACCCTGGTGATTTGCTTTCTTTATGCGGAGCGGAAACCGCTTTTGAAGAGCAGACCTCCGGATTCTACCCTGTCGTCACACCGGAGGAAGTTATCGCCGTTGCCCCCGAGATCATTTTGCTCGCGGGGGATCCATTCCCCTTTTCCGATGCGGATGCCGCGGCGATTCGATCGATTATGCCGGATATACCGGCGGTGAAAAATGATCGAATCCTGCCGGTGGACGGAAAATTAATCTTTTGGCCGGGTGCAAAATCGGGGCAAGCCATCCGGCTGCTTCCAGCAATAATAAATAGGCGTGATTAAGCCGGGGGTCGAATGAAATCCGCACGAATCAATCGTCAATCCCTGCAATCAGCTGTTTTGTGGGCGGCAATTCTCGTCACTGCCGGAATTTGCCTGGTAGTCCTGACCAGGGTGAATTATCAATTTGCCGAAAACAATCCCGGCGGAAACGATTTCCTCGCCCGTTGGATGGGTGCCCGCTTTGCCTTGAAAGGCATCCAGCCTTACGATGACAGGGTGGCTCTCGAAACACAACATTGGATCTATGGGCATACGGCGGATCCGGGCCGGGGAGAAGACCTCTCCCGGTTCGCCTACCCCCTGTATTCGATGATATTTTTCGGCCTGTTCGGCCTTTTGGATTTCACGACGGCGCGCGCGATCTGGATGACCGTTTTGGAAGTGGGTACGATCGCATTTGCCGTGCTGGCGGCCGCCATGGCAGGCTGGGAAGATCAGCGCGGGAAGATAATGGTCTGGATTATATTTTCCCTCTTTGGATATTTCGGATTTCGCGCGGTGATTAACGGGAACCCCGTTGTTCTTGTAAGCCTATTGTTGGCCGCAGCATTATTCTTAATGGGAAAAGGATTCCCGCTTCCGGCGGGTATCCTCCTGGCTTTTGCCACCATCAAACCTCAAGTCGTGCTCTTCCCGATTTTATGGATAATCCTCTGGTGCCTATTTCAGAAACGGTATGCTGTGCTCGCGTATTTTGGCGGCACCCTGGCCGCGCTTATCGGGGGATGCATGGTGTTTGTCCCGAATTGGGTGATCCTAAATGTCCGGGAAATTCTTGATTACCCCGCCTATACGGAACCAGGGACTCCCGCGGCCGTTCTTGGATTGTGGTTGGGAGAGCCCGGACGGATTACGGGGTGGATATTCTCCCTGGTATTGCTCGCGGGGCTGGTTTGGCTCTGGCTTGTCAATCGGAGAGGGTCTTACCGGGAATTTCTCATCCTTATGGGGATCACCCTCAGCGCCGCCCCGATGCTTGGCATTCCCTTCGATCCGGGAAATGAATACCTGTTGCTGCTTCCGATCGCGATCGGGCTTTCGGGCTGGAAGGCATCTTCGGGGAAGAACACATTATTTTGGGTGGCGACTCTGGGTGGGATCTTTTTCGGGTTGTGGGCAATATTCCTGATGACGCTGGGGAAAGGAACCCAGCCGGTTCAAAATCCCGTTGTATTATTCCCGCTGCCGGTCTTCCTGTTGGTTTGGTTGGGAATCCTGTATTTCCGAAAGAATCAGGACGTTCTCTCCGGATAAGACTACCCGCTTTTTTCGCTTCCGGAAATCGGGCGATTAGCCTCCCACCGTGTGCAACAGCAGGAAATTCGGGGGTCCGTGAAGCGCCATGGGCAGGGAGGATACGAGGATGACCTGCTCACCGGGATGAATCGGGCCGGATTCCAGCAGCGCCGTCTCCACATGCGCAACCATCTTTTCCACGGATTCAGCCTCTGGCACCAACGTGGGAATGACCCCCCAGTACATGGACAGCCGGCGATAGGTAGCCAAATTGGGTGTAAAAGCCAGGATCGGTGCGCGGGGCCTGGCTTTCGACATCAACCGGGCCGATCGCCCGAGCTGGGTGAAGACGGCGATCGCCGCGACCTTGACGTCTATTGCCAGTTCCGCGGCGACATGCGCCAGCGCCGTGGGATGATCCTTCGGTTCCCCGGATAAAAATCCCTTCCAGCGCCCCCATTTATCGAGGTGCTCTTCCGCTTCAAGGATGATCGTGCCCATCATTTTGACCGTTTCCACCGGATGGGCGCCGATCGCCGTCTCGCCGGAAAGCATGACCGCGTCCGATCCGTCGAACACCGCGTTCGCGACGTCGGAGGCCTCCGCCCGGGTGGGTTGCGAATTTACGATCATCGATTCCAGCATCTGGGTGGCGGTGATCACAAGCTTCGATTTTTGATTGGCGGATTGGATAATCTCCTTCTGGATTATCGGCACATCCTGCAGCGAGGTCTCCACGCCCAAGTCGCCGCGTGCGACCATCACCCCGTCGGCGGTCTCCAGGATCGCCTCCAGCTGTTCCACCGCTTCGCGCCGTTCCAATTTCGCGATCAACGGGAGGCCGGCTTTGGAGGGATCTGTCCGGCGGATAAACTCGCGCACTTCGACCACATCCTCCGGTTTGCGCACAAAGGAGATCGCCACTGCATCCACATCCATTGTCAGCCCGAATTCCAGATCCAATTTATCTTTTTCCGTCAGCGCGGATACCGATAATCGGACGCCGGGGAGGTTGATCCCCTTATGCGGCAGGAGTGTTCCGCCCTGTTCCACCCGGGTGATAATGTCCGTGTCACGCACGCGGTCCACCCTTAGGCGGATTCGTCCGTCGTCCAGGAGAAGCAGATCATCCACGCGGACGTTTTGCGGCAGCGGAGCCCAGGTTAAGGACACTTCCTGCTCGTCGCCGGGAACCTCGCGGGCGGTGAGCGTAAAGGATTGCCCTTCGCGCAGAACCGCCTGTTGATCGCGGAGCGCGCCGGTCCGGATTTTTACCCCCTGCAAATCCTGCAGGATGGCAATCGGCCGGCGCATCCGGTCGGCCACTGCACGGATAATCCGGATGCTGCGGGCGTGATCTTCGTGCGAGCCGTGGGAAAAATTCAGGCGCGCCACGTCCATGCCCGCCTGGATCATCTGCAGGATCGTGTCCTCGCTGTTGGAAGCCGGACCAATCGTGGCGATGATCCGGGCGCGGCCATATGATGAGAATTCTTCAGCCATAATACCTCTTGTGCTGCTTTCAGAGATGGTACAGTTCGTGCGCTCTCCGCGCGAGTTGCTCGCGGAAATCGGGATGCGCGATGTCGATCAGCGCCCGTGACCGCTGGCGGATATTGCGTCCGTAGAGATGCGCCGCGCCGAATTCGGTGACGACCGTGTTTACATGGCTGCGGGTGGTGGTGACTCCCGCGCCCGGCGCGAGGATAGGGACGATCTTGCTGATCCGGGAGCCGTCCCGGCGGATGTTGGTCGAGGGCAGGGCGATGATCGAACGCCCTCCCTTGGAGCGCGAGGCGCCGTAGATAAAATCCAATTGCCCGCCCACACCGGAATAGAACTTCGTCCCGATGCTGTCGGCGCAGACCTGGCCGGTTAGATCGACTTCGATCGCGGAATTGATCGCCACCACGTTATCGTTGCGGGAGATGATGAAGGGATCGTTGACGTGCTCGATCGGATGCAGCTCGACAAAGGGGTTGTCGTCCACGAAATCAAACAGCCGGCGGGTGCCGATGAGAAACCCGGCGATGATTTTGCCCCGATGAATCGTCTTGCGGTCGTTGGTGATCACGCCCGCCTCGCAAAGGTCCACCACGCAATCGGAGAAAAGCTCAGTGTGGATCCCGAGATCGCGTTTATCGCCCAGGTGGCGCAGGACGGCACTGGGGATCTCCCCGATTCCGGCCTGCAGGGTTGCCCCGTCATCGATCAGCGGCGCGATGAATTCAGCGATCTTCAAACTGATCGCGTCGGGTTCGCCCATCGAGATCTCGGAAAGTTCGTAGTTGACGGGGACCAGGTAGTCTATCTTAGAGATGTGCATCAGGGTGTCGCCGAGCACGCGCGGCATCTGTTCATTGACCTCGGCCATGACCAGATGCGCAAACGAAGCGGGGGTTTTAACCAATCCGCTTTCCACGCCCAGGCTCACGAAACCGTGCGAATCCGGCGGGCTGACATGCAGCAGAATAGCGTCCAGGGAGAGCGGGCCTTTGCGGTATAAATCCGGCAGTTCAGAAAGGAAGCAGGGGGTGAAATCCGCACGGCCGTTGTTAACGGCATCGCGGACGTTTTCGCTGATGAACATCGTATTAACCCGCAGGTGACCGTCCATTGCGGGCGAGACATAATCGTCAGGGCAAACCGTAAGCACCTGGTCGATTTCCACGTTTCGGAGTTTCGGCGCGCGCCGGACAAGCGCCGCCAGCAGGACTTTGGGCACCGAGCAGTTGCCGCTCAAGTACACGCGATGTCCGTCCTGAATCATCTCCGCAGCCCGATCGCCATCCACCACCTTGTGCGGATAGCGCGTTTTCCAGTCACTGAGCATCAAAAGCGTCTCCTCCCGGTTCGGCCGCGGTGCCTGCCTGCGGCTGGCGAGCGTATATTCTGAATAGTGGGATCGATGGATGCCGGAAATGTCACCCTGAGCGCGCGCCCTCCGAGCGATGAGTATTTGTGATTTTCCCATGGGATGATATCGCAAACGGGGGAAAGTAAAAGGCCTCTACATCCCGCTGCAGAAGATTTGCTGCGCGCAACATGACAATCTTTTTTATGGTCATGTCGTTATGCGTCCGGTGCCAGCAAATCCGCCAAGATCGCCTTTTGGGCATGCAGGCGGTTCTCCGCTTCTGGGAAAACCAGGGATTGTGGTCCGTCCATGACCTCGTCGGTGATTTCCTTCCCGCGATGCGCGGGCAAGCAGTGCAGTACGACGGCATGCGGTTTGGCTTTCCGCAGCAAGGCGGCGTTAATCTGATACCCGGCAAATGCTTTTTCGCGCTGCAGAGTCTCTTCTTCCTGGCCCATGCTGACCCAGGCGTCGGTGTACAGGGCATCCGCATCCTGCGCCGCCTGCGTAGGTTCTTTTACGAGGACGATCCGGCTGCCGGCGGCTTCCGCATCTTTGCGGGCGGCGGCAACGGCGGTGTCCGGAAGGGTGTAACCGTCCGGCGAAGCGATCGCAAACTCCACGCCCAGCTTCGTGCAAATTCGCATCAGGGAAACCGCTGTGTTGTTGCCGTCGCCGATGAACGCCACTTTGCGCCCGCGCATATCGGTAAAGTGCTCGATCAGAGTCAGCATGTCGGCCATCGCCTGGCAGGGATGCACGTTATCCGAAAGGCCGTTGATCACCGGCACCCGCGAATACCGTGCCAGTTCCAGGACCTGCTCATGGGAAAAGACGCGCGCCATGATCGCATCCACATAGCGCGAAAGCACCCGGCTGACATCGGCGACCGATTCGCGCTGCCCGAGCCCGACCTCGTTTGGGGAGATATACAGCGCGTCCCCGCCGAGTTGACGCATGCCCATGTCGAAGGAAACCCGGGTACGCAGGCTGGGTTTCTGAAAGACCATCCCCAGGATCTTACCCTTCAGGATCGGCTTGTTTCCACCCGCGGACCATTCCTGTTTAAGGCGCTGCGCCAGTCGCAGCAGGCGCTGGATTTCCTCCGCTGAATATTCCGTCAGATCGAGAAAATGGCGAACCATGCATCACCTCACGGACCGAGCGTTCCGCCCCGTAATGTGGAATTTAACCCGGGAAGGTTGCGGAAAATGCGCAATGCGGTGATTCCGATGGCTGGATGATGAGCGGGGATCATGTATTTGCATCAAAACCTATATCCCCAACGCGCCGCAAGTATAGCACATGCGCTTTGCATATCCCGGACGGTTGGCTTACGGGGATGCTATTAATGCTAAGTGGATTTTTCCGCTTTACGGGATGATGCAAGCTGCGTTGTTCCTGGGAGGCGCGATCCTTGGTACTGCGCGATGGTTTATTTTTCTTTTTTTTGGGGGGGGACGGATGTCATTGCAGGAGAAGTAGAATCAGCGGCGGGCGGCGCCGCCGGGGGAAGCGGCGGAAGCGTTCCGGAGGCAAGTGCCTCGCGTACAAGTTCCTCCGGAGATTTGGGATGCAGCCAGGCAAGCCAGCCGGCGCCCGGAGCCAGGCGGGTGGGGATGGGCGGTTCCCCCATGCCCAGTAGGACACTCATCGCCATTAACCCCCCTCCCAGCCATTGGGCCAGGCTGAGCTGCTCGCCGAGCAGGAGGATTCCGAATAGGATCGTCACCAGCATTTCGCCCAGCCCGAGCAGAGAGGTTTGCAATCCGCCGATGTGTTTCACGCCGAGGAACAGAGTCAACCGTGAGAAGAAGATGGCCAGCGTCATCCCGCCGAGCGCCAGCCAGGAGATTTCCGGATGCGGCGTGCCGTAGGAAGAATTAAAAAGCAGCATCGGCAGCAGCACGGCCGCGGAGGCTACAAGAGTATAGAAGGTCACCGTCGGCGCCGGAACTTCATACAGAACGCGCTGGTTTATCGGCAGGTGGAGCGCATACAACGCGGAGGCGGCGATCATCAGGAGGATCCCGATCAGATCTACTTGATGATCGCCGGTGGAGGTGATCAGGACAATCGCCGGAATGGCGATGGCCAGACGGACGAGGCTGAGGCGCGAGGGGGCATACCCGTCGAGCAGCAGGAATAACGCGACAAATCCGGGATAGAGCGAGTAGATGATGGCGCCCAATCCGGTATCGATCCGGGTGATGGCGCTGTAATAAAACAACGCACCCAGGGCGTTGATCCATCCCGCCAGCAGGCAGCCGATCAGCCCCATCGGGTAGATCTGAAGCAGAGAACGCTTGCTGAAGAAAATAATCAGGAAGAGGAGCAGTGCGGCGCCGAGGGCGCGCAATCCAACGACCTCCACCGGAAGGAATCCGCCGGCGAAGGCCATCTTGCCAAGCGTGGGAGAGATTCCCAAAAAGAAGGCGGAGGAAAGCGCCGCGAGGAGTCCGGTGTTTCGGGTGTTCCAGTTGCGGTTCATCCCGGAGTTCCCAATCCGTATACGCCCGGCTGCGGATCGCATCGTGCGGCCACTATTCCAGCGCCTTGTTGATCTCGGAAAACAGTTCGTCGTCGAGGAAAGTCCCCTTTTGCAATAACCGTTGGATATGGCCTTTCAACCGGCGCCGCTCTTCGGGCACCAGCATCTTGGCGGTCACGACGACTACCGGAATGGCTGCCAGAGCGGGATCCTTCTTCAAGAGTTCCAGCAGTCCGAATCCGTCCAGATCCGGCATCATCAAATCCATGATCACCAGGTCCGGATGCTGTAACCGGATGAATTCAAGTGCCTTCGGGCTTTCCGAAATCTCGGAAATCTCAAAACCGCCGCGGGCCTGCAGAATCCGGCGCATCAGGCGGACGGAATTCGGGTCATCGTCCACGATGACGACTTTACGCAGCCGGAAGTCCAAACGGCTTAGCGCGGCAAGGAGTCCCTCGCGCGGCATTTCAATCTCGGTCGTCCCCGGCAGAGAGACTTCCGTTTCCCATCCTTCGCCCAGGATGTCGCGGTCGATCGGCAGCGTGTGACCGGAGGCGTTGACCACCACGATGTCATCCGGGTGGATCGTCCCCTGACGGACGAGTTTGAACAACCCGGCGAAGGCCACAGCGGCGGCGGGTTCGAGCGAGATACCCTCCATCTTCGCCACGATGTGGGTCGCCCGGAAAGCTTCCTCGTCCGAGACCGTTTCGAACGCCGCGCGTGAATCCGGCTTGGTAAGCTGTTGGCGCAGCAGTTGGTACGTGCGGCCCGGATCGCCGGTGGAGAGCGTGGAGATGTTGGTAATCGGCGATGTCACCACGTCCGGTTGATCCTTCCCGCGTTTCCAGGCTGAGGTCATTGGAGCGCATCCTTCCACCTGGATGGCGGCGATCCCGGGCATCCGGGAAACAAGGCCGAGCAGCTGCAGTTCCTCGAAACCTTTGAGAACACCCATCGGGCCCATACCGCCGCTGACAGCCTGGATGTACCAGTCCGGGCAACGCCACGGCGAAGATTTCAACTTTCCGGTACCCGTCTGCGTGGAACCCAACAGCGGAGTTAATTGCTCGGCCAGCTCGAAGGCGACAGTCTTCATCGCCTCGACCGGTGTGATGCTGCGGGTTCCCTGATCGATGAAGATCCCCTTCCGTTTGGCGAATTCCGCGGCCACCTGTTTGGTGTGGTCGTAGGTCCCCGTTACCTTGATCACCTGCGTGCCGTAGATGGCCACTTCCTGCATTTTTGCGGCGGGAACCATGCTGGTGAGGAATGCCCAGAGTTTAATCCCGGCCCGTGCGCAATACGCCGAGTAGGAGATGGCGACGTTGCCTGTGGACGCGACGACGGCTTCCTGGATGCCGGCTTCTTTTAGGGCTGCCACCGTGAGGGCGGCCTGGCGGTCCTTAAAAGAGGCCGTTGGTCCCTGCCGTTCGTCCTTGATGAACAGGTTCGGCAGTCCGAGCATCAATCCCAGGTTGGGTGCATGATGCAGGGGCGTTCCGCCTTCACCCAGGGTGACGATATTGGCGGCATTGGAAATCGGGAGCAGATCCAGGTAGCGCCAGAGGTGGAACGGCCTTTCCCGCAGGGAGAGGACGAATGTCTTGGCAAGCGTTTTATAGTCGTACCGGGCCTGGCGCCAGGCGGATTGGCATTTGGGGCATAACGGAATCCGGGGGGAATAGGGGGATAGGGTACCGCAGTCAATACACTCCACCACGAAATGCGCGGCCATGAATACTCATCCTTAAGGTTTTCCCGTCTTCGGGGTCCGTGAACGGGCTCGGCGTTGCCCAAGCCCGTTCACGGACCCCGGGGCGGGGAGTTAAGCGGTCGTATCGGTTGGAAGCGGCGTGGTAGAGCTCTTTTTTCCCACAGGAAGTGGAGACGTGGAACTCTTCCGGTCCGTACTCAAGGGCGAGGTTGATGTTTTACTTTCCATGGATAGCGGTGATGTACCCGGTATGCCCTTATGCTCGTAAAGTTTTAACGCGCGGGCGATGCTTTCCAGCAGGTCATGCTCGGAGAACTGTTCCTTTCGCAGGATTGCCTGGACCTGGCCGGAGATGCTTTCCACCTGCTCCGGGCTTATATCCGCCGCGGAAAGCACAATGATCGGAATGTTCTTGGTCTTCGGATTCGCGCACAGGGCGGCCAGAACATCAAATCCAGTCGATCCGGGCAGCTGCAAATCGAGGAGGATCAGCTGGGGTTGATCGCTTTCCGCGCGTTCCACCCCGGTATTTCCTTCCGCGACCATCCGGATAGAGAATCCGCTTAACTTCTCTAAAATGCGCTGCACAATCTGGGCTTCCTCGGGATTATCTTCGATGACCAGTACGTTGTAAGCCTTGCGATCGGGTTTTTCAAGCTTTTCCAGCGAAGCCACCAGATCCGTCTCGAGGATGGGTTTCACCAGGTAATCGGCGGCGCCCAGGCTGAGGCCGCGCCCGCGGTCCTCGGTAATGGTGCACAGGATTACCGGCAGCGGGCGCGTGACGGGATCCGATTTCAGTTGCGCCAGCACCTGCCACCCGTCCGGCGAAGGCATGTTGACGTCCAGCAGGATGGCATACGGTCTCAGTTCGCGCGCCATCGGAACCGCGCGCGCGCCGTCTGACAGTTCGACGATCGTATAGCCGCGGGGTTCCAGGTAGCGCCGGTATAACTGGACTACACCGGCTTCGTTTTCCACAACCATGACATTCTTTCGGTTGACGGCTGTCGGGGTTGAATCCGCAGCGGGCGCGACCTTCGGTTGCAATGCGGGCAGGGTGAAGTAGAAGGTTGATCCCTTGCCGAGGATGCTGTCCACCCAGATCCGGCCGCCGTGCATCTCCACCAGGCGCTTGCAGATCGAGAGGCCCAGCCCTGTGCCGCCGGTGCGGCGGGTGGGAGAGGCATCTACTTGCGAGAAGGCTTCGAACAACTTCGGGAAATGGTCGGCGGGAATGCCCGAACCGGTGTCGGAGACGCTGACGACTATCTCCGGATAATTATCCGGATTGGTTTGCAGTTTCGCCTCGATGACAATGCTGCCGCTCTCGGTGAATTTCGCGGCGTTGGAAAGTAAATTCAAGAGCACCTGGCGGGCGCGGATCGGATCCGCCCGTGCCAGCGGCATATCGTCCGGAATGAATTGCGAGAGGCGGATCGGCTTGTCCTTGATCAGGCCCAGCGCGGTCGAAGCCACGCTTTGGATCAGGTTTCGCATTTCCACTTCTTCGAACGCCAATTCCATCTTGCCTGCATCGATCCGGGAAATATCGAGAATGTCATTGATCAGACCAAGCAAGTGCTGCCCGGCGTTATGAATGGCGGTGAGGTCCTGATTCTGAAGATCGGTGATCGGACCGTCGATTCCCTTCAGGATGACGCGTGAGAAGCCGATGATCGAGTTCAGCGGGGTCCGCAACTCATGGCTCATATTGGCCAGGAATTGGGTCTTCAAACGATCCGCTTCGCGCATTTCTTTAAGGGCTTCGCGCTCCACTTCGTAGGATCGGGCATTGTCAAGCGCGACAGCAACCTGGTCTGCCAGAGATTGCAGTACGGCGATGTCTGCCGGAAGGAAGGCGTTTGTCCGCGCGACATGGATGTCCATTGCGCCCAGCATCCGGTCGCCGATCTTCAGCGGCAAGGCAAGCTGGGTCTTGGTATCCGGCAGTGCGGGATACGCGCGGTAATAGGGATCTTTGGAAGAATCTTGGGCGGCGTACGGTTCTCCGCTCTCCGTCACCTGTCCGACGATCGTCTTCGATCCGACGGCGATGCTATGCTTGGCTTCCTTCATTTGTACGCCGGGCTGGCCGGTGGCCTCGCGCACGACGGCGTACTTGCCCTGTTCGTCGAGCAGGTAGATAGCGGTGTGATAAAAACCGAACCGTTCGCGCAGGAGGTTCACCGCGCGGGAAAGCAGGGTGCCGGTTTCCAGAGTCGAGGTGGCCAGCCGGCTGACTTCGGCCGCGATCTCCAGCTGCTGGGCGCGGCGCTGGGCTTGGTTGAGCAGGCGGTAGTTGTCGAGCGCGACCGATAGCTGGGCGCCGACCGTCTCGAGGAACCGAACCTCACTGTGCGAGAACGGATTGGCCACCCGGCGAACGGCCTGGAGAATACCGATGTTCTCTCCGCGGACGCGCAATGGTACGGCGACCATCGATGAGATCGCGAGATCGGCTAAAATGGGCCGCACCATCCCCGAAAGCCGGTCGTCATCCTCGGCATGGTTGCTCACCACGGTTTGCCCGCTCTGCAGCAAGTCGAAGAACGGGTATAGTACGCCGGGGAACCGTGTCCCGTCTTCCACCGAAGGCTGATCCGCATCGGCCAAATGGGCAACCTGCTCTACGTAGGTCTGCCCGGTTTCCTCGCCGAAGATCTGAATCGAGATGCTGTTCAAGGCGACGGCGGTCCGGCACGAGTCGAGCGCTTCCTGCATCAGTTGTTCCTCGCCGCTGGCCTTCTGCAGACGCTGCGAGGTTTGGAACAGGTTGACCGCTTCATGCAGGGCCTGTTCCGTCTGGTTATGCAGGCGGGCATTCTGAATGGCCGTCGACGCCTGGGATACGATCGTTTCGGAAAGGCGCAATTCGTCAGCGGCAAAGCTGCGCCCCTCTTCCAGGAGGTGCATGCCGACCAGACCGATCGTGTTGCCTTCGGCGACCAGCGGCAGGAGCACGAGAGTCCGGGTTCGGTGTTCGTGCTTTTCACCCGGAAGGAGCGGACGCAGCGGGTTCTCACTGACGCCGGTGAAGATCGTCGGGCCGCGCTCCACGATCGCTTTCTGCAGAATGGGCGCATCCTTCAAGGAGACAAAAATCGTCGGACTGGAGCGATCCATGCGTCCGGGCTGGTCGCTTACCAGGGTCAGTGTGGATTTATCTTCACTTAAAAGGGATATGCTGGCATGTCCGAGCGATAATGCGCGGGCAAGCTCCGAAGCAATCGTATCCAGGCTGGTGAGCAGGTCCAGGGAGCCGGCGACGGAAGATACAACGCGGTTGACCAGCGCAAGCTCCTGCGTACGGGCGGCGGCCTGATGGAACAGTCGCGCGTTCTCCAGCGCGAGCGCCAGCTGATCGGTGATTTCCTCCGCCAACATCCGGTCCTCATCGGTCCAGAAACGTTTGCCTTCTTCATCACGGAACTCAAGCACGCCCAGGACCTGATCCTGAAGCCGGATGGGGACGGCCATCACCGAATTTAGGTCTGTTTGCCCGTCACCGCCCGGCTGGGAGACGACGAGTTCGCCGCTGGTCAGCGCTTTTTGAGTCTCCGGTGTATTGTACGATTCCAGGCGTTGCATCCCGCCCAGGTCATCGTGATAAAGAACCGGTTGGATGGAGAACGGATCGGAAGTCTGGGATTTAGCCGCCAGGCTGCGCAAGGATAACGGACCGGTTCCCTTGAAGGGAGGCAACGGCCCGGATTTCTTCACTGGCGGCGCGGGCGGCACTGGAGGGATTTGCATCGCCGCGGCAAGGATCGCGGATTCGGGTTTGGTGTCCGATGCAGGCGGCTGGATGCTATCCGCAGCCGGGGGCTGTGCGGGAGTCGGAATCGGGATGGTGGCGGGTGGCTGAATTACCGGAACTGCCGGCGGCGGTTCCTTGATGGGAGCCTCCGCTGTCGCCGGCACATCAGCTGTTTCCGCGGGGGGTGTCGCGGCCGCCATCATCGGTGTGGCCCATAAGTTCTCGGGAGCGGGTTCCGGTGCCTTCGGCGCCATCGGTTCGACCGGTTTCTCGAAAATCGCCGGCTCGGGTTTTCCTTCCGGAACGGGTGCCGCCGTTTCTGAATCGGAAGCCGGCGGGAGGAACGCAGGAAGTTCAGGCTCCTTATCCGGCGTATCGGGGATGGTTTTCTCCTCCGGGATAAACGGATTGACGGAAGGTGCCGACGGGATCGATTCTGCCGGTATAACGGCTTCCGGTTCGGCGGGCGGGGCTGCAAAGGCTTCCAGCGGTTCGACGATTGCCGGCCCGGAAGACGATTCAGCCTTGGGTAAGGGCGGTTCAACTATAGTAGCCGCCGGTGGAACAGCCTGGTCCGGTTCCGAGGGTTTCTTCAAGGAAGGCGCGATCGTCGGCAGGAGTTCTTCCAACGACGGCCTGCGCATATGTGTGTCGGGTGCGACCGCTCCGGATTCAAGCAGGCTCGAAATGCTTGGAACCGAGCGCTTTTCGTGAAGCGGTTTGGTGGGTTTTTTCTTTACCGGGATGGCGGCAGGCTCGTCCTCTTCGGCCGTGATCGGCCGGGTTATCCGCTTCTTCGGTGCGGCTCCCGCGGGCGTTTTCTTAATCGGGGGTGATTCGGTCGGCTCCAGCGGTTTGGTGAGGCGCTTCTTGAGCGGAACTTCCGCCGGAGTTTCCGATACCGGCGTGCCGGCGGTTGTGGCGAACGGTTTGGTGATCTGTTTTTTCACCGCGGCGGATTCAGGAGTTTTTTGCTCGGCGGGGGCTATCGCGGCGGCGACCGCTTTTTTGCGTCGTTTTTTCGGCGCTGTCGGCGGTGTTGTGATACCAGGGAGACTGGGCGCGACGGATTTGGCGACGCGTTTCCTGGCAGTATGAGCTGCCGACGGGGTGGACGGTTCCGCAGCAGGTTTGGGTGTTCGTTTCTTCGGAGCAATGGCTTCCGGAACTTCCTCGATCTCGGGAAATTCCAAAGCCGGTTTGAGGACCCGGCGTTTCGAAGCGCGTTCGGCAAGAGCGGCCGCCGGTTTACGGCTTCGTCTCTTCGAAGGGGCGGGAACGACCGTTTCCGCTTGTAATTCGGATTTGGATTGCGCCAACTCGGGCGCTTCCGCAGCAACGGCTTTTGCTGTCTTGCGACGTAGTTTCGCTTTCTGCGCTCCGGGAATGGCCTGCAATAAATTGGGACCCGCGGCGGACAGGGTGGAGGCTTTCTTGACCGCGCTGGTCCGCCGTTTCGCTGTGGAAGGAGCGGCTTGCGGCGCCGGTTCCGCCGGAACATGCGCGGTCGCAACAGCCGCCCGACGGGTAGTCCGCTTCACGGCTGGTGCCGGCGCCTCCGGTTCACGCGCTTTGCGGCTGCGCCTCGTTGTGGGCACGACTGCGGGGGATTGCAGGACTTGAACGACGGCCCGGTAGGTTGCGGGCTGGCCGGCGTCGTCCATCCGCGGCAGCGCATTCATCAGAAGCAGAATCATCGATCCGTTACGGTGAGCCGCGGTCAGGAACAGGTTGTCAATCGGCTCGCCCGAGTCGATGGACGCCCGCAATTTCTGGGCGGATTCCGGAAGTAGTCCGCAGTCTTCCAACGGGCGTCCTTTGGTTTGTGAGGCCCGCAGCCCCAGGAGCGGGAAGATCTCATCCGAACACCACAGGCTGGTGCCTTCGGCGTCGAACTCCCACACCCAGCCGCTGGGCGCGGCGGAGGGTTCCCTCTTCCGGCGCGCTTTCCGCACGGGCTCAGATGGGATTTCGGGTTCCGAGACTCCGGAAAACAGGGTCTCAAGCTTATTAAGCGATCGCTTGATGGACATAATCATCCAACTCCTGAGCCAGGGCGCGGTATTGCTGCGCAGCCCGGCTTTCGGGGGCATACTCGGTAATCGGTTTTCCGACCACCGGGCATTCGCGTAGTTTGGTGTCGTTCTCAATGGCGGTCGCAAAGACCGCGGTACCGAACGCGGAACGGATTTGTTCCTGCAGCGCCCGATGGACTCGTGTCTTGCCGAGCATGGTAATCATCACCCGGTAACGCAGCGTCGGATTGGACCGTTGGCGGATGTTGCGAATCAGGTCCAGCATCTCGCGGAGCGAATGCGCGGAGAAAAACTCGCACTGGGTGGGAATGATCAGCAGGTTCGATGCGGTCAGGGCGTTGATGGTCAAAGCGCCCAAGCTGGGCGGACAGTCCAGGAGCACCATGCTGTACATGCTGGCCTTCGCCAGCGCCTTGCGCAGCAGATGTTCGTAGTTTTGGCGGACGTACAGGAACCGTTCGACCAGCAGCATCTCTCCGGAAGCGGGAATCAGATCCAGGCCGGGGACGGAGGTTTCGCGCGAGACACTCAAGATCGGCGTGTTGCCGAGCAGGAGATCGGCCACCGACCGGCGGATTTGCGACGGCTGTATGCCCAGCGCGAGGGTCAGGTTGGCCTGCGGGTCCAGATCCACCAGCAGAATTTCCTGGCCGCTCTCGACGAGTGCAGCGCCAATGGAAAGGGTTGAGGTGGTTTTGGCGACTCCGCCTTTTTCATTGGCGATGGCGACGATGGTTGTCATAGTCCGGATCCTGTCTTCCTGTCAATCATTTGTCCGCTGCCGTGATTCGCGCCCGCTCCTTCACCCTCCCATCCCTCCCCCATTTCGCATTTTAGGTGAAATGGGGGAGGGATGGGAGGGTGTACCGTCAGGATGGACTCGAGCCGGCGGGTTCCTTGGGTTTATCGGCTTTCGAGGGCCGGACCGGCCCCACCATAACGGTGCCGCTCGAGATACCGAGCGCACGCCGGAGCTCGCCGACGGCCGTCTGCAAAATGGAGGAGATGTCGTTGGAGGACCGGATGCGGCTCGTAATTTCGACCACTTTCCGTTCGCGTTCCGCACGCTGAGATACCTGACTGAACAAGCGGGCATTTTGCACGGCAACCGCCAGCTGTCCGGAGAGCGTTTGCAGGATCGCGATTTCATCCGCGCCGAAGGAATTGGATTTGGCGGAATGGATATCCAGGACGCCAATGATCCGCCCGGCGACGATCAGCGGAATGCCCAGTTCCGACTTCGTGTCGGAGAGCAGCGGGTCCGCCTGGTAGTTCGAATCTTTTTCCAGATTGTTGGCGGCATAGAGCACTCCGGTGGCCAGTACATGGCCGACCACCGAATGAGAATCCGCGGTATAAAACGCGCGCCGGGCAACCAGTTCCGCGCCGGCCTGACCGGAGGCGGCGAAGGCGGCGGCGGCTTGATCCTGCTCGTCCATCAGGTATACCGCGGCGTGCGAGAAGCCGAACCGCTCCCGGATGAGTTCGACCACGCGGCGCAACAGCAGATCGAGGTCGAGGGTTGTGCTGGCGTCGCGCGCGATTTCGTTTGCGGTCTGCAGATAGGAGGCGCGCTGGGTCAGCTCGGAGTACAGGCGCGCGTTTTCGAGGGCCAACGCCGCCTGGGTTGTGACGGCTTCGATGAAGGTCAGATCGTCCTGGGTAATTTCCTTATCCCCGGTATCCAGGGTAAGCGCGCCGATCACCTGTTCGCGCAGGATTAGCGGTGCGGTAATTTGGGAACCGTCCGCGCTGCGCGCGATGCTGCTGGGAACGACCGCCGTCTCCGAAGACGGCGCAAGCAGGGTGATGATTTCCTCGCCGTCGGTTGCGTTGCTCTCCACGGAAAGCGAGAGATCCGTCGACGACTGATCCATGTCCTTCCAAGCTTCCGACATGTAGCGCCGGTTCAACGCGCGGACTTCTTCACGGTCCGACTGGGATTGAGTGTTGAGCCGGGCCATCTCCAGGCCGTGGGCCAGTGTTTGAGAAATACCGCGCAGGGTCAGGATGTCTGAGTCGTCGAAGGCGTTGACCGTTTCGGATTGGACATCCAGCACACCCAGGCTCCGGTCGCCAATCAGAAGCGG
Organism: Anaerolineales bacterium; assembly: GCA_034430775.1. Taxonomy (GTDB): domain Bacteria; phylum Chloroflexota; class Anaerolineae; order Anaerolineales; family RBG-16-64-43; genus JAFGKK01. The sequence goes on from DAOUDU010000255.1 coordinate 41,066, forward strand.
GATGACCAATTCCGAGCGGCCTGTGGAGAGCGAATTGTCCTTCTCCAGCGGGCGGTCGCCTTCGGAAAAGATGCGCTTATTGTCGGCGGCTTGCTTGACCAGGGAGGTCGATTCTTCCGGCAGGCGGTATCCCCGGCCGATTAACCGTTGCGCCTCAGGCGTGGATCCGGCCCGCAGGACGAGCGATGGCCCGGGTTCTTCCAGCAGGAAAATCAACGCCGAAGATAAATTCATACGCTGCTGCAGGACTTCCATCACCGATTGCAGAAGGATCAGCGGTTTCTGTTCGGCACCGGCCGCCATCGAGGTTTCTGCCAGGGTCCGGAGCTGGATGATCCGCTGATCGAGCAGCGTTTTATTTTCAGCAATCCGGCGGATGAGTTCCTGATGCTCGTTTTGCAGCGCTTCGGCCAGTTGCTTCTCCATCTGCAGCGAGACGCGCATCTCCCGGTTGTAGATGGCGGAAATGCTGATGAGAACCGCCAAGCCCAGCCCCAGACCGACCGCATCGGGCCAGATGGTGCCGAGCGGTGCGTATCCTTCGGGGACCGTAAGAGTCCCGGCCTGCTGCAGCAGGCCGACGACCAGATGCGCTACCATGCTGAGAAAGGCAAAAAAGATACCGCTCCGGGTGCTGATGAGGATCGCTGCGGTCAGGGTGGACATGGCGTAACCGATGTAAATGGCGTGGCCCAGTCCAAGCGCGATCGACGCATAAACCATCACCAGGAAGATGCTGACCACCGGGAAGTATGTCGCCAGGCGGACCTGGCCGCGGCGCGCGAGGAAAATGGCGGTCAAATACACCGGCTGGACGATGATCCCGGCGATCACGCCCACCCACGGGCCGCCGCTGGCAAGCGCGATGATCCCGCTGACCAGGGCGAACAGCGCGCCGGTTAGCGCAAGGCCGATGATCACCAGGTAGAAAAGGTTCTCCTGCCGGGCTTCATCCGGGTTCTTGGAAACAGGAGGAAAAAAGCGGGTGATCCGATCCAGCATGGCTTTGCCCTTTAATCCCTTATCCAGCGGTCTTCAGCCGGAGGCGGAGGTTCCCGACCGGCGGACCGCAATGGGAATGCGTCAACCTACGATCCCGAAATATAAATGGAAACACAAGCGCCGTCATCACGGCGGACCTTCCTGACCATCGCCATTCCCGTCTTCAGGGCCGGTGGTGTCCGCCAAGCCGATTTTAATGCTGGCGCGTTTTGCGCCGAGCGCGCGGCTGAGTTCGCTTGCGGTGGTAGTGAGAATGCCCTGCATATCCACCGAGCGGCGGATGCGGCTGGTGATTTCAAACAAAAGGTGTTCGCGTTCCGCCTGACGGCGGGTTTGATCGAAGAGCCGAGCGCTTTCGATATTGGCCGCGACCTGCAACGCGAGCAGATTGGCTAATTGCACTTCCTCGGTGGAGAAGGCACGCTCGGAAGACATCCGCGAGAGCAGCAGCCCGCCGATCGTTCGTCCGGTCCATTGCAGGGGGAGCGCCAGCGCGGTTTTAATCCCCGCCTGGGCCAGAGAACGCGAAAGGGTTCCGGTCGAGGCGGGTGTGTATTTGACCGTTTGGTTGGTCGAGAGCGCTTCACCGAGCACATCTTGGCCGTAATGTGCGATAAGCCCGGTGATGTGCTTAAGGTGCGGCTCGCAGGTACACATCTCGATCTTGACCTCGTCCTTGCCGGACGGGAAGGCGATCGAGACGCAATCTGCTCCCGAAACGCTGCGAACCCGTTCCAGCGCGGAACGCATCAGGCTCTCCATGTCACCGGATGGCGGGCCGGCCATTCCGATCGCTTCCTCGTAAAGGTGGCGCAGGCGTTCCCGTTCCTGGGTCACCTGTTCGTACAAGACGGTTGAGGACATGATTGCCGCGAGGGACCCGGCGACCGTACCCAGCAGCTGCACATCATCTTCGGAAAACGCCGAGATATGCGGGCTTTGGATGTCCAGCACGCCGAGCAGTTCATCGCGGTGAATCAACGGCACGCACAATTCCGATTGAATGTCCGGGTCGATCATCAGGTAGCGCGAGTCGGCCGCGGTGCTGGCTACCAGCGACGGCTGCTTGTTGCTGGCCACCCAACCCTGCACGCCCTGGCCAATGGGTACACGCATCGATTCGATCTCGCGCGAGTTGAATCCGGAATGGGCATGGACTATCAGCATGTCCTTTTCCGGGGAGATAAGGAACAGGGATACCCGCGCACCGTTCATGGTGACGCGCAAGCCCTGCGCGGCGCTGAAGAGGGCGTTATCCAGCGAGGTGGAGGACGCGGCGGCAGTCGTTATCTGGTACAGCGAGCGGTGGCGGGCGAGGTATTCGCGCGTCGTCGAGAACAACCGCGCGTTTTCAACCGCGATGGCGATCTGGTCGGCGATAACCTGAAGGATGGTGATGTCGTCGGGAGTGAACGCATACGGCGTTGTGGACTGCACATCCAGCGCGCCGATGACCGTCTCGCCGATGCGGAGCGGGATGCCAAGTTCGGCGCGTGTGGCCGGGAGCAGCGGGTTGGGTTTGTGCATCGGGTCGGCGGTGACATCGTCGGCCACACGCGGGCGGGCGTTTTCCGTGACCCACCCGACGATGGATTGCGATCCGACACCGAGTTTATGTTCGCGGGCCTTCATTTGCCGCCCGGCTTCCCCGGTGGATTCGCGCAGCACAGCAAATTTCCGTTCTTCGTCCAGAAGGAAAACCGAGGAATGGTAGAACCCGAAACGGTCGCGGATCAGGTTGATGGAGTGGGAAAGCAGCTGGTCCAAATCCAGGAGGCCGATGGTTTCGCGGGCGATCTCGGCCGCCGTCTGCAGCTGAACCGCTTTCCGTTCGGATTCCTGGAGCAGGGAGGAGGTGCGGATGGTCGAAGCAATCTGGGTGGCGATCGTGGAAAGCAGCCGCAGGTCGTTGTCCTTGAATCGGTTGCTGTGCTCCGTATCCAACAGGATCAGCGCTCCGACCACCTGGCCGGCCGTGATCAGCGGGACACCCAGCCAGGATTGCGGCACCACGCCCGAGAGGCGCACACCGCTGGATAACTGCTTTTCCACCCAGGCCTGCGGGATGATGCCGGGCAGGTTGACGCCAAGGGCGGCGGCCCGCTCCTCGACGTTCTCTTCCAGCAACAGCGGCTGGGCGTTGCGGATGACCAGCGAATACAGACTGTCGCCCATGGCGATCGTGTCGAGGTTGACGGTCTCGCCGCGGATGTAGGCGTAGGGGAAAGACAGCAGATTACGGTTGCTGTCGTACATCGTGATCACGATGTCCACATCGCCCAGAGCATTACGGGTCTGTTCGTGAACGGTCTCGAACAATCCCTGCAGATCCGTGGCCTGGGATATGGATTGGCTGATCCGGTTCAACGTGGCGAGTTCGGAAAGCCGACCCTGGGTCGTTTGCAGCAGCTCGAGCCGCTCCATCGCCGCAAGGATGGATTCTGTGATGGGGGTCAGCGGCCGGATACTGGCGGGGGTGATCGCATTTTCATCGCGCGAAGCCAGGAGCAGCGCGCCCAGCAGGAGTTCACCCTGGCGCAGCGGGAGGATGGCCGCCGCATGGCAGCCGAGGGTATCCAAATATTGGCGGATGTTGCCTGGGAGGCGGACAATGCCGGCTTCCACTTTTACGATAAGCGGGGTGTTGGAGGGAACCAGGCGTGAAACCGTCTCCGGGTCTTCCGCGATTTCCGGCACCGGCGCCTGGGCGGCATCCGGATTCACCGGATCGTAGAAGCCGGTGATGGGCATGGAAGTGGCACCCGCTTGGAGGATGGTCACCACATACGGGGTGCCTTTCATGCCGTCGATAACGGCTTTATAGATTTCTTCCGGAGATGCGGCCAAGGAGACAAGACGGCTGACGCGGAACAGTTGTTGGGTGACTTCCGTGCTGAAGCGCGCGTTTTCCACCATTTGGGCATTCTGAATGGCGGCGCCGGTCTGATCGGCAATGGATTGTAGTAACTCCATATCCTGGGGGTTGAACCCGTTCAAGGTGTTGGAATGGACGTCCAGGACGCCGATCGTTCGCTTGTTGACCCGGATCGGCAAGGCAGCTTCCGAACGGGTGTCGGGCAGCAAATCGTTCCGGATGTACATAGGATCTTCGGACACGTTGGGTGCCTGATGCGCACGTCCGGATTGCGCCACCGATCCGATGATCGAATAAGAACCCAGCGGGAAGCGGTTGACCGCCTCTTTGAGTTTCTCACCGGCGGCACCGGTCGCTTCGCGGATCACCGCGAACTGACCGGCGTCGTCTACCAAGTAGACTGAAGCGAAATCGGAACCCAACCGGTCCCGGACCAGGGTCACCACGGTCCGAAGCGTATCCTCTACTGTGGCCGCCGCTGAAAGCGCCTGGACCAGTTCGGCCGAGATCACGATCTTGCGGGTGGATGTTTGACCGTCGGAACCGACCAGCGTGGAGGCGTCGCGCAAGGAACCGGAAAGGCGGTTGAGCGAGGTGGCCAGCGAAGCAAATTCCGAGGTTCCATACATAGGGATTTGTTCTTCGGCATGCCCCGCGGCCAGATGACTTACCGCCGAGGCGATCCGGCGAGTCGGGCGGATGATGAAGAATACCGCCTGGAAGGTGGCCAACATTAAGGCCAGGGCGATGGCCACACCGATCATTGTCAGGACGGTCGATATCGGCGCAAGGCTGGAATAGACGGCCGACTGCTTCCGTTCGATCAGGATTTTGGTCTGCGAGGATTGCGATTCTGTATCGCCGATGAGAGTGAAAATAGAGAGGTTCTGGGTATACCCGATCACCGGCTGGTCGAGGATCCCCGTGTATTCAGATACGGCGCCGGCAGTTAAAGGGATCTGATTGCTCGCCAGTACGAATTGCAGGACTGTAAAGGTGCCCGCTTCGGGATTGGTGCGGACATAGGAGGAATCGTGGAAGGTAATGAGAATGGAATCCGCCCTGGCATTGTTCAAGGGCACAGACAGGATGGAGTACAACTCACTATTCTGAAGGAGGCCGATCAGTACCAAATCCGATTTATGCGCAGATGATTGCAGGGGGGCGGCGGTCAGGACGGCGAATGTGGAGGTACTGAATATGGAATGATTGACCTGAAGATAGGAGAAGGGAAGGGTCCAATCGGGGGTGGGGTTTATCGCGCTGGTGCCCACCAGCGCCAAGCCATCCCAGGCGGCATTGGTGGATGCCACGATCTTGCTCGTGGCGGGATCGACGACCACGAAATTGGAGAACATCCTCCCCTCGGGCTCGTAGAGATAAATGGTGTTGAAGAACGCCGTTTTGGAACTGTCCGTGGATTCCAGTTTGGAAGCCGCCTGAACCACGGCATCATTCCGGCAGATTGCCTGGATCCTTTCATACCCATCCGATTGCCAAATCCGGGTTTTCGCGCTGACCCCTTCGAATTGCACGACCAGACTGGCACCGGCGGATTGCTTGATGCTGTCGCGCGATTGGGTATAACCGATCCATCCTAGAATGGCGGGCAGAATAAGTACCGGCAACAGGATGCCGACGAAGGCCAACGCCATATTCCGCGGGGCCAGAAGGGTCCTTAATGGGTTCGACCGAATTGCAGATTGCTCAGCCATACCCGGGTGCTCCTAAAGGGAACGCTCCCTTATTATGAATATTCCCAGACCGGTTCGCCCTGCAGCATACGACGGATCTGGTCCGGGAATCTATCGGGATCCAATGGTTTACCAACGAAACCGTCAAACCCGGATGCGCGCGCCCGGTTCAACTCGTCCTGGCTGGCGTTGGCGGTTACGGCGATGACGGGAATATCCTTGTAAAGGGAAGTGCGGATTTTTCCCAGAGCTTCATATCCGTCTTCATACGGCAAGCGGATGTCCATCAGGATCAGGTCCACCCGCGGAAGCGTGTGGGCGTATTCGACGACTTCGTACCCGGATGTCTTCCACTCGCAATGGATCCCCAGATAAGCCAGCATGCGCGCCATAAGGACGAAATTGGAAACGTTGTCTTCCACGACAAGGATGGTGGCCTCCTTCGGGTTGACGAGCTTCTTCTTCCGGGATTCCGCCGGATCAGGAGTGGGAACGGGTGCAGGGGAGGGATCGGGCCGGGTTTCCATAAGTCTATGTTCCTCGGGACTTGCGCAGGTACTTGGAAATTTGCCAGGGTAGTTGATCGATATCCACCGGCTTTTGAATATAGCCATCACACCCCGCTTCCAGCACGCGTTCGCGGTCGCCCTTCATGACATTGGCCGTCAGGGCCACAACCGGGATGTGGGCAAGCCGGGGGGTGGCGCGGATCCTTGCCGTGAGTGTGTATCCGTCCACTTCCGGAAGATTGATATCCATCAGGATCAGATCCGGGGGATCGGAAAGGGCCAGCTTCAACGCCTGTTGGGCGTCACCGGCTTCGAGTACGTCATACCCTTCAGCCATTAAGACCCGCCGGATTAACAACCGGTTATCCGGATAGTCCTCGATGTAAAGAATCCGGAGGGGCTTTTCTTCGGATTGGGCGGTGAAATCGTTAATGGGAGTGTAGTTATACACCGACCACTCACCTTCCTGAACATGATACCGGATTGGGGATCGAATGGATCACATCCGGTTTGAATCCATTCCACCCCGGCCAGCCAGCTCAATATCCAGAATCCAGATACGGCATTACCCGTCTAACCGTGCAAAAAACAGGCCTACGATGCCGATCCGGACAAATTATGGCTATGAAATCGATTATACTCCGAAAGCATACGCGAAGTGGAAAATCCCGGCCGAAAAAAAGCATAAAAGGTACGTGAATGACACCTAAAAGGCGGGGACATTTCCCCGCGTTATCCGTTGCGAGGGCACTGCGTCATCCCAACTACAGGCTTTGGTTTGCCGGTCAATCGGTTTCGTTGATTGGTACCTGGATGCAGATGGTCGCCCAACAATGGGTGGTCTACGAGATGACCGGTTCAAAGTTCCTGCTGGGAGCGGTGGCTTTTGCCGGCAGTCTCCCGACCTTCTTCCTGATGCTTCCGGCAGGAGTACTGGCGGACAGGGTCCCGCGCCGGTCTATCCTATTGTACACACAGACGGCTTCCATGGTTCTGGCCTTCCTGCTGATGACCCTTCTGGCGGCCGGCCGGTTGGAGGTCTGGCATGTGTTCGTGATGGCTGCGCTGCTGGGGGTGGTGAACTCGGTGGATGCACCCGCACGACAGGCCTTTACGATTGAGATCATCGAAGAGCGCGGAGATCTGCCCAATGCGATCGCCCTGAACGCGACTATGTTCAACCTGGCGCGGGTGATCGGCCCTGCGGCTGCCGGCTTGATACTGGCGGCGTGGGGTGCAGTATGGTGTTTTGGTGTGAACGGGGCCTCTTTTCTCGCTGTCCTGGCCGGGTTATTACTTATGCGCATCCCGCCGGCGGTTCAGGTTGCCGGCGAGGAGCCGATTCGCCAGGTCCGTGACGGCGTTCGCTATGCCTTTGGCCACCCGGTCATCCTGCCGTTGATCCTGATCACGATAATCACCGGTATATTTACTTTCTCCTTTTCGACCCTGCTGCCGGCATTTGCCGTGGAAGTCCTGCACCAGGGTGAAACCGCGCTTGGGCTGCTGAATGCCGCAGTCGGAATCGGTGCCGTGCTGGGTGCGCTTTTTATGGCCTCCCGCGCATATCTGGAGAAGCGGTCCGATCGGTTAATGCTTGGCAGCCTCATCTTCCCGTTTTCACTCCTGGCTTTCTCTTTTTCGGGTTCCTATGCGTTGTCACTGCTTCTTCTGGTGCTTACAGGTTTCGGCCTGGTGGTCCAGAACATCTCCATTAACTCGATTATTCAAACCCTCGTAGAGGATAACTTGCGGGGACGGATCATGAGCATCTATCTGTTGGCATTCTTCGGGGCGGTGCCAATCGGCGCGTTACAGGCGGGAACGGCAGCCCAGGTGCTGGGGCCTGTCACCGGATTGGCACTCTCGGCCGGGCTGGGGTTACTGTTGTCGATTGCGGTGTATGCCGCCCATCCCAGTCTACGCCGGATATAATCGCCCGCAGGCCGGCCGCCCCCGGACCGTCGGAAGAAAGGCTTGGGTTGGGATGGATAATGGATGACGATCTGACACCCATTCGAAGACAATATCTGGACGTCAAGAAGAAGTATCCCCACGCACTGCTGTTCTTCCGTCTGGGAGATTTCTACGAGACATTTGACGCGGATGCGGAAACCGCATCGCGGGAACTCGAAATCGTGCTGACCTCCCGAAATGTGGCCAAAGGAGCCCGCGTACCGATGGCGGGCATCCCGTACCATGCTGCGGAATCATATATCTCCCGGCTGATCCAACGCGGGTACCATGTGGCAATTTGTGAACAGGTGGGGGAGGCGGTCAAGGGATTGATGCCCCGCCAGGTAACCCGGGTTATCACCCCGGGGACGATCATGGAGCCGGGGATGCTATCCCCGAAACGCAACAATTATCTGGCCTGCGCCGTTGTGCAGGGAAGACGCGGCGCCGTATCCTTCACCGATATCACCACCGGTGAATTTAGGGCAGCAGAGTTTGAATCGGAAGACGTTCCCGCTGCCCTCCGGGCGGAGCTTATCCGGCTGGGGCCGGCGGAAGTGATCGTCTCGGAGGGCGCGGGTGGTGGCGCGGACGGATCCGGCACCCGGACGGTATGGCCCGCATGGCGCTTTGAACCGGGACGCTGTGAGCAGGTTCTGCTGCAACATTTCGAAGCCGCATCGCTGGAAGGCTTTGGCCTCGCACGCCAATCGGCTGCGGTATGTGCGGCGGGTGTGCTGGTGCAATACCTACAGGAGACCCAGCCGGAAGCGCTGCAATGGATCCGGGAACTGGCAACGTATTCGCTTTCGGATTTCATGATCCTGGATCCGGCAACCCGCCGAGGCCTGGAATTAACCGAGACACTGCGCACCGGTGAAGTGCAGGGATCGCTGCTGGGCGTACTGGATCAAACTGTGACGCCGATGGGGGGCAGGGCCATGCGGCAGTGGATTCAGCAGCCGCTGCTGGATCTTGCGAAGATCCGCGAACGCCAATCCAGTGTACAGGCCTTCTATGATGCCGGGTTGGCGAGAGCGGCTTTCCGCGAAGCGTTGCGCGCCTTGAATGATATCGAACGACTGGTGAACCGGATTGGTTCGGGCAACGCCCTGCCGCGGGACCTGACCGCGTTGAGGGATTCCCTCGCGGCCCTGCCGGGCGTATTGGAAGTGCTTGACGGGATGCCGGCCGGCGGCGGGAATACGCTTAAACGCCCCGAAGTGTTCCCTGAGATTCTTTCACTGCTGCAACAAGCCATTCCGGATGACCCGCCGGCAACGCTTTCTCACAGCGGCGTCATCCGCCCCGGGTACAGCGAGGAATTGGACCGGGTGGTCGAAGGCGCGCGGGAATCCCGTGAATGGATTGCCAATCTGGAAACCACGGAAAAGCAGCGGACCGGGATTAAGACGCTGAAGGTTGGGTACAACAAAATTTTCGGGTACTACATCGAAGTCTCCCGCGGCCAGGCCAAATCGGTGCCGGCGGAGTACATCCGCAAACAAACCCTGGTCAATGCCGAGCGCTACATAACCCCGGAGATGAAGGAATATGAAACGCGCGTGTTGCACGCTGAGGATCGGATCCGCGAGATCGAAGCCCGTTTGTTCCGGGAAGTATGCGCGCGCGCAAACGTGAACCGTGCTGAGCTGATGCGGGCGGCACGCGTGCTTGCCGAATTGGACGGCTGCGCCGCGCTGGCCGAAGCGGCCGCGAAAAACGATTACAACCGCCCGGAGGTGACGGAGGATGCGGCGCTGGATATCCGCGAAGGCCGGCATCCGGTCGTCGAGCGGTTTTTGGAGGACGAGCGGTTCGTGCCGAATGATGTGTGCCTGGAGCAGGGGGAAATCATCCGCATCATTACCGGACCGAATATGAGCGGGAAATCGACTTATCTGCGACAGACAGGCCTGCTGTGCCTGATGGCGCAGATAGGATCGTTCGTGCCGGCGCGCTCGGCCCGAATCGGGCTGGTTGACCGGATCTTCACCCGGATCGGCGCGCGGGATGAAATTCATGCCGGACAATCCACCTTCATGGTGGAGATGGTCGAAACGGCCAATATCCTGCACCACGCCACGCCGCGCAGCCTTCTGATCTTTGACGAAGTCGGCCGCGGCACGTCGACCTACGACGGGGTGGCGATTGCCTGGGCGGTGATTGAATTCATTCACCATCACCCGCGCCTGCGGGCTCGGACGCTCTTCGCGACCCATTATCACGAATTAATTCGTCTTGCGGATCTTCTTCCCGGGGTCCGGAATTACAACGTATCGGTCGCTGAGGAAGGCGGCAAGGTCGTATTCCTGCACCGCATTGTCCCGGGCGGCGCGGACCGGTCGTATGGAATCCATGTTGCCCAACTGGCGGGAATGCCAAGGCCGACAATCGCCCGGGCGGAGGAAATTCTTAAGGAGTTCGAGCAGGGGACCGCCCAGAACGCATCGCAAGAATCCCCCCGGCAGTTGCAGTTGTTCACGGATCTCGATCCCCTGTGGAAGGAACTGCAATCGTTGGATCTTTCCTCGATGACCCCCATGGAAGCGCTGGCAAAATTATTCGACTGGCAGAAAAAACTCCCGCCGAGAGAATAATCTTCTACACGAAGACAATAATTAGTAATTATTTGTGCTCTTTGCGGATAATAATTTTAGAGCCATCTCCTGGATCGTCTCCGCCACCAATGGTATTGCGGCACGAACCGGGTCGCTTAACCCTTCACCCAAACCATACCGGTTTCCCTCAACTCCGATCAGGATCAACCGCTGCGGAAGCCGCGCGCCGGTCTTTCGCGCAACCGAAATCGTCTCCGCGACGCCGAAGCCGTGGGCGGTCTTTTGCGCAGCCGATAAGCCGGTGTTTGGAATGGGATCGAAGATGCAGACATCGCCGGCGGGCCGGCCGGTGGAAACCGCATCCACCAGGATCGCGGCATCCGCCGACACAAGGTCTTCCAGAAGCGCCAAACCCGGCGTTTCGAGGAGCAGAATTTGGATTTGAGAATCTTTAGCGGTCTGTGGAAAATCAGCCGTCCAGCGCCGGACAGCTTCCGGCCCGATCCCGTCGTCGCCGCGAAGGGATTGGCCCATTCCAATGACGGCAAGAATCATCCGCCGGGTGCGGGGCTTGAACCGGCTGGGGTGTATGGCTGGATCGTGGCACCGACGGGTCCGGTGGTCAGGGGAAGGATCAACCCCATAATCGTTGCGGAAGTCAGGCACCACAGGCACGTCGCGCCGATGACAAACGGTTCAAGGAAGGTGAGGTAGATCGAGAAGCTGACGCCAAAGACGGCGAAACCGAACATGGCAATCGCGGCGATTGCCTTGGAATTTCCGTGGGTCGTGCGATGTACGATCCAGGACAGGCCGATCAGCAGATACCCAAAGATTCCAAACTCGCCGATACTGATCAGCCCCAGAATCTTGGAATACCGGCTGTCCTGTACCTCCGTACAGCGGCTGATGCTGCCGCAAAAGACTTCAGATTGCGTGAGTTCGGTGTAGGTAAGGTAGGATGCGACGACCAAACCGATCAATAACAGAACGGGAAAGACCCATGCGGGAACGGCGTTCATGAATTTTGGGGCTGGGCGGAAAGTGATCAGGATTGAAAAAACCAGCGACAGGAAAAGGAACGCAAGCACCAGAATGGCCAGCGAATTCGCCGGCTGGCCGTTGAGGAACTTTTCCCAGGAATTCATCGGAATCCGTGTAAATCCCGCATTCTGCAGGGTGTCCTGCAAACCCGGTAAGTCGGGCCAATTTGTCCCACCCTCGGCCAGCTTGAGTTCGATCATGCCGGGAAATTGGGCCTGAATGGACGTCAGCCCGGAGAGATATACATTCTCCACCACCAAAAGGGGCACCCCCTGCAGACCAGCCGGGATGGATAATGAAGCGAGGGCGGACTCGTACAGCGCGCCGCCCTCGGGATTCGTGACATCAACTGTGAAGATCAACAAACCGCTGTTGTGCTGAAGGATCAGCGGGGGCAGGGTCTCGTTAATCAATGTTTCACAGGCGCCGACTTCGGGGTCGTAAAAAAGTACGGCTTTGACCGACGTCGCCTGAGCCTTGACGGGTGAGTTCGTCAGAAGGAAGAAAATCCCTGCGGCAAGCAGCGCGCGGCCCGTACGAAACATTTTATGCAGCGTCCTTATTCTCCCAGCGGACGAAATGCACGGAACAGGAAATGCATGGATCGTACGAACGAATCAGATGCTCGCACGCCAGGGTGGCTTCGTCGTGCGGTTTGGTCATGACGGTGGGCGCGAACTTCCACAAATCCGCCTCCATCTGGGCATAGTTCTGGGATGTCGGCGGAACGATCCGCGCCTTTTGGATCATCCCATCGGCGCCGACGGTGTATTTGTGAAACAGCAACCCACGCGGCGCCTCGGATACGCCGCATCCTTCGCCGGCATGCGGTTCAAAGATGATCCGGCTGGGTCCCTGCGGATTATACTCTCTTATCAAACGGATGGCATCTTCGTATGCGTCGACCAGTTCGAACGACCGGGCCAGCAGCGCCTTAAAGGGATTGCGGATCGGGAAGTGAACCTTTAATTCCTTCATCAGAGACTGGGATGTTTCTCCCAATTGACTGTGGTTGAGGTTAAACCGTGAAAGCGGTCCAACCATGTAGCTTCCGCCTTCCTTGGTCCGGCTGTGGAGCGAGTTGCAGTGCGCGACCTGCTCCTCCAGGAAGTGTTGCGCATACTCCGTGACCGGGATATCGACGCCGGATGAAGAGACGACCCGGCCGTCCAGCATGCCGTATTCATCGGACCGGCGAATGGCAACATATTCGGTGCCGATTTCGAATTCCGGATACGCCAGACCGGCCGCCCAACGCACTTCCTCCACTGCCGCGGCGGCGGACCATTCCAATTCGGGAAGAAGCGCCTGTAAGGCGTCTTTCTCCGGCCAGCGGTAGAACCCGCCCACGGTCGTGGAGACGGGGTGGACTGACCGTCCGCCGATGACGCGCAAAAGGGAATTACCGACTTTCTTCATCCGCAGAGCTTTAATCACGACCTCCGGCGCTACGGCCGCCAGGCTGATCACGCTTTCCTGTCCAAGCAGGTCGGGGGCTTGCAGCATGTAAATGTGCAGTGCGTGGCTCTCGATCCATTCGGCGTGATACAGCAGCCGCCGCAAGGCACGGATAGACGGCGAGATGGTGATACCCTGGGAGGCTTCGAGCGCGTTGGCCGAGCTCATCTGGTAAGCCACCGGGCAAATGCCGCAGATCCGGGCGGTGATGTCAGGGACTTCAAAGAGCGAACGCCCGCGTAGGAAGCCTTCGAAGAAGCGCGGGGGTTCGTAAATGTTCACTTTAATTTCGGTGATTTTCCCGTCTTTCACGCCGATGTAAAGTCCCCCTTCGCCTTCAACGCGGGCAAGGGCAGGAACTTCGATGGATCGGATTTCCGTAGTTTTGGTCGCGCTCATTTCTTTTTCTCCTCGGCGAGGATCGATTCCGCCGCTTTAGCAAATGCAGGGGCAAATCCGGAAACGTGGCTGAGCAGCCGGAAGGTTTCGCGTGGATCTTTTTCCATCGCCCGCAGGGTTGGGGTGAGGGTGTTCACATCCATGCCCGGTTGCGGGCCAAAGCATCCGTAGCAGCCGCGGCCGCAGGAGGGGCACAGCGCGCCGCATCCGGAGCGGGTGGCGGGCCCGAGGCAGAGCATATTTTTCGCGACCATCACGCATACGATGCCCTTGCGTTTACACTCGAGGCAGACGGAGTGCTGGGGCAGGTTCGGTTTGCGGTTGTGAAGGAGTGCCGTGATGGCTTCCAGAACTTCCGCGCGGCTGACGGGGCACCCGTATAGTTCCATGTCCACCGGCACATGCTCCGAAATCGGGGTGGCTTTGGATAGGTAGTGCAGATATTCCGGATGCGGATACACCTCGCGGGCATATTCGTCCACGTCGGCCCGGTTGCGGAGGGCCTGGATACCGCCGACGGTGGCACAGGCGCCGATGGCGATCAGGAGCTTCGCCTGACCGCGGATCTGTTTGATTAATTCGGCCTCGTGCGGCGTGCTTACCGATCCCTCGACCAGGACGACGTCGTACGGGCCGGGCAGAACCCGCCGGCGGGCTTCCAGGAAATTCGCAATATCCACCTCGGTCGCCAAAGCCAAGAGTTCATCTTCCATATTCAGAAGCTGCAACTGGCATCCATCGCAGGAGGAGAATTTAAAAACGGCTACGGTAGTTTTGCAGGGGGCTGGCATTAGAATTCCTCCACGCTGAAGTAGGGTTCCAGGGCGGAAAACGGGAACACCGGACCGTCTTTGCAAATGAAAAATGGACCAATCTGGCAGTGGCCGCAGGAACCTTGTCCGCACTTCATATTGCGCTCCAGCGAGACGAAGATCCGATCGAGAGGCACCCGCCGGGCCAGCGCTTCGAACACCACGAAGCGGATCATAATCTCCGGCCCGCAGGTCATCACGGCGGTATTGGCCGCGTTTAATCGGAAGTGGTAAAAGAGCATCGACACCACGCCTACCTGGCCTTTCCAGGTGTCGTCCGCGCGGTCGACGGTAACCTGAACGTCGATATCCGCCTTGCGCCATTCCTCGAACTGGGGGGTATACAGCAGGTCCGCGGGAGAGCGGGCGCCGTACAGGAGGATCACCTTCCCGTATTTCGCGCGGTTTTGGATGATGTGGTTGATGACGGGGCGCAAGGGCGGTAGGCCGATTCCGCCGGCGGCGAGGATGATGTCCTTGCCCTCCAGCTGCTCGATCGGCCAGTGAGTCCCAAACGGGCCGCGTACGCCGACCGTGTCCCCGATCTTCAGGCGGCTGATGGCGCGGGTGACATTGCCGGTATACCGCACGGTGTGCCCAATCCGGTCAAGATTTTTCAGATCGGAACAAATCGAGATCGCCGCTTCACCGTATCCTGGCAGATAGAGCATGTTGAACTGGCCGGGCTGGAAGGTATAGGACTTGCGCAGGGCGGGATCCTTAAAGCGCAGCCAAATGGTGGCGATGTTCTCGATTTCCGGCTGGAATTCAGCGACCTCGGCCAGACTGGGCGCGAGCAATTCTTCAGCCGACGCGGCAGCCGGCCGATGGGTTGCAATAGGCGTGGTCATGAACGAGCCTCCTTCCGCAGCGCGGCGATCTCTTCGGTGATATCGATCTTAACCGGGCACCAGGTGATGCAGCGGCCGCAGCCGACGCATCCCAGAACGCCGTACTGTTCCTTCCACGTTCCGAGTTTGTGGGAAAGCCATTGGCGGTACCGCGATCGCGTATTCGGACGCGTATTCCCGCCGGCCTGGTAGGAGTATCCGGGATTGAAGCAGGAATCCCAGACCCGCTCGCGTTCGGTTTCGTTTCCACTAAGGCTGGTATGGTCCTGGGTATCCCAGCAGAAACAGGTCGGGCAGACGAGCGTGCAGGAGGCGCAGGACATGCAGCGTTTGGCAACCGCCGCCCATTCGGGATGATCCAGGTTTTTTAGGATCAGATCCGGAAGGTCGCGGATATCCATCCGGCGGCCCATTTTTTCCCTGGCCGCGGCCAGGCCTTGTTCGGCTTTCTGCAGAAGGGAAGCATCCGCCGGTTGAAGGGTCAAACCGCTTAGGATGTCCTTGCCCGACTCGGAACCGACTTCCAAAATGAAAACATCGTCCAATTCAGTCAACGCGAGATCGAAATTTCCGGCGGCCTTCGGGCCGGTTCCCATCGAGTCGCAAAAGCACGTCCCGCCCGGATGAAGGCAGTTTACGGCGACAATAAAGGCGTTCTTCCGCCGGTTACGGTATACCGGATCGGTGAAATCTTCTCGCAGAAAAGCCAAGTCCTGAACGTTAATCGCGGCGATTTCGCACGGGCGAACGCCGATCATCGCGATGCGCGGGGAGGGCTCGGAAACATTCCGCATTTTCCAATCGCCGTTCTTGCGCGCTGTAAAAAGCGACAACCGCGGCGGGAAGAAAAACTGCTTCCAAGATTGCGCGCCGGGTGTGATGTCGAAATAGCGGGCATTGCCGCTTTTTACAACGCGGTATTGGCCGGTGTTTTCTTCACTGGTAAAACCCTGCGGCATGTCCGCCAAGGTCGTCACCGGGGCGTACACCACCGCATCGTCGCGGATTTGGGGACCGACGGTCTGCCAACCCTTCTCGCGCAACCGCGCCAGGATAGTGTCGAACTGCGCTTTCGGGAGCGCGGCGGTGGAGCCGACGTGCAGTTGCATTTCAGCCATGAGGTGCCTCCGAGGACGGTTGAGAAAACATATCTAAAAGCTGCAAACGCGTGGCGAGCAGGCGGCCGGCAATCACATTGGCAACATGGTGCATGACGGCATACCCCAGGACGGGGTCCTTCTCGCATGCCTGATGGAGTTTGGCGGCGTCGATGGCGAGGATTTTACCGGAGCAGACGGCACACGCGGTCACCGTCCGTTTCGAGGTAACTTCCAAAACGCTCGACCATCCCAGGACTTCCTGGGGCTCTACGGTCAGGATCCGCAGACGGCCGCGGTTGGGGATGTGCATTTCCAGCGCCACGCGGCCCTCCAATACGATATACAGAAAACCGCGCGCGTCGCCTTCGTGAAAAAGCTCCTGGCCTTCCGAAAAAGGCTGGATCGCAGTGATCGCGGCGATAACTCCCAAATGCTGATCGGTGAGATCGGAAAAGATCGGCATCGAACACAACATGGATGCGGTAACGGGAACGGACCCCATGAAATACCTCCTTGCCGGATGATCACACGGTATTCGAGGCCGAATTGTAGCATTTTTCACAAATAGTGCAATAGCTTTTCGTATGGAAAATGCTTGCATTAAAATATATTTGGTATAATCACTCTAAGAAATTTCCGGGAGTCTATTTATGTATCGAACAATTGCTGTTCTCCCGTCCCTTCCGGGGCCCACGACCACTACTACTACTATCCGCACCTGAGCGCGATACAGGCAC
>DAOUDU010000256.1:0-3350 GCA_034430775.1 Anaerolineales bacterium
AATCATGTGTCCCAAAGAAATTATCTAGGCTCTTTTCCCAACATTCAGGAATAATGCCGTCCTTCTTTAACATTCTGTTAACGCCCATCCCAATAGGAAATAGAATCCAAACATCTGTTGCTCCCGTGGACGCAAGAGCAACGAATGTATTCCAGTCAATTGTCATTCCACATGGATCTAAAAACACTAAACACCTTTCCTTCTTCCAATCCCGATCCTTGCATAACCTCTGAAGGTATGTATTTGCGTCTCCATGAATAATTGTAATTTTTTCTGATTTTTCAGGAAATTCCTGTCGAAGAGATTCAAGACTTTTGCAGCCACCCTTTTCAATTTCGATAAATATATATTCTGAAAATTCCGGCGTTACTTGGAGCGCTATCCTTGCAGAGCCATCGATAAATGAAGTGGTTTCCTCTTCAAGAATCTCCGGAAAAAGTAATTGCTTGCCGACTTCTGCCTTCTTATTAGCAATATAACCACTTCCGGCGAATCCATCCACATAAGAAAAGTGGTAAGGTCGTTTACTTAATATCTTGGTATATTCAACCATATATCTGCGAATACGATCCAATTTATCTTTGGTCCAACTCCCGCCAAAACTCTTTGGCTTTCTCATGTTTTTTCCCCCTCTTTTTCCTTTCCGAGCATTGCCCTAATCGTATTCTTAGCATCCCATGGATCGGTGATTTCAATAAATGCCCATCGCCCGAAGCCGCCGTGGTTGTTGACAGCCGGGATCCACAGCGAGCGCATCGTCGCGGTCTTGGCAGCCTTGTCTTTCCGCGCCTCGCCGCTCACCTCAACGACCAGGCTCAGCAGGTCGTCTACCCCATGCCCGTCGTCGATCCGGGCGATGAAATCCGTCTGGTAATTGTGTTCCACCCCGTCGAGGACGTAGGGGACGAGGAAGCCCAGTCCCTGGTTCTTCACGTAATACCGGACTTCCTCCATCTCCTCCAGCGACTCCGCCATTTTCTGCTCCCAAGAATCCGTATCCGCAACCACATGCGAGATGTGGCACTTGGCCGGGTCGGTCGGGTAGACCGGGCGGATGGTGTCGAAATCCACATAACGCGTCGAGCCGGTCGTGTCGTACGGCCGCAGGATCGGCTTGAGGATTCTTTCCACGCCGGGCGCCGCGGCGATCGCGCGGTAAATCTTATCCGCGGCGGTATGCGCCGGCTGAGACATCAACAGCATCTGCGGAAAGGTATCGTCCTTCAGCGTCAGGCATTCAGCCCGCCAGCGGCGGACGATCGGGATCAGCTGGGGGAAGAGCCACGGCTTTCGCGCGCCTTCATCGTCCAGCAAATGCTCTTCCAGCAGCAGTTTGGCAATGTAGAAATCGATCTCCTGCTCGCGGCGGTCGCGCAATCCGTAGATCGTATGCATCTCGTGCTCGCCGATGATCGATTGCACCTCGGTTTTGGTGGGAACATCGGCGGTGGTCAGCGCCATCAGGGAATCCGGCGTAAACTTGGCCTCCAGCCGTTCGGAGGGTATCTCGCAGCGGTAGCCGATCACGCGCGGGAAGGTGATCTCGCAGGCGATCCGGTCCTCCAGCGCGCGGACGCGCGTGGGAGCCGGTCCGGGGTGCGGG
Source organism: Anaerolineales bacterium (assembly GCA_034430775.1). Lineage (GTDB taxonomy): Bacteria > Chloroflexota > Anaerolineae > Anaerolineales > RBG-16-64-43 > JAFGKK01. Next base: position 1,604 of record DAOUDU010000256.1, read on the forward strand.
TTGGGAGTCGCGCCGGCGCAGGGGATGAAGGAGAACGGCACGCCGTACACCTCGGCGTATTCGGGCGCATACCCCGTGAACTCAACCGTTGCGCCGTCAACGGTCAGCGTGTGCTTCTGCAGGCCATACGACATCCGCCGCAGCCCGCGGCCGACGACCTGCTCGCATAGTAGTTGGGTTCCGAACGCTCTCACGCCCAGAATGTGGGTTACGGTTGTGGCATCCCACCCCTCGGTCAGCATGGAAACGGAAACCACACAGCGCACATGTTCGCCCAGCCGGCCCGGTTTGCCGACCGTGTTCATCACCTCGCGCAACAGGTCCTCGTCGGTCAGCGCCTCGGCGCTCCTTCCCGGGAACCGAAGGCGGTATTCTTCCTTGAACTCCTCGATCTCCTGCGCGGCGATCTTCTTGTACTCGGCGCTCATCCCCTCGCCGGATTCCAACTGCTCGCTATCGATGAGGATCGTGTTCGGGCGCGGCCTCCAAAGGCTGCCGTCGACGTTATTGAACAGCTCCAGCTTGCCGGGCACGAGCACGGTTTTATCCTTCGCAACCTGCTTTTCCCAGCCGGAGATGAATTTGTAGACCAGGTTGGAGACGTTGGTGTTGTTGCACACGATAATGAAAACCGGCGGTGTCAGGTCGCGTTCGCGCGCCTGTGCGTTGCCCTCCCACAGCCGGTAATACTTTTCGTAGTTGCCATACAGGCTCCGCAGGGCGCCTTCCAACTCCGCGGGTATTTTCGGTTCGCCCTCCTGTTTTTCTTTACCGCGCCCTTTCTTCGGCAAATGATCCCGGATCAACGGCCAGATGTGCCGATAAGTGGGTTGATCGTGCGCCATGCTGTCGTCGGCTACCGGCACCCGCGGCACCTTGACGATCCCGGATTCGATCGCGTCGATCAGCGAGAAATCCGAAACCACCCATGGGAACAAAGTACCTTCGTTATAACCAGAACCTTTCAGGAAAAACGGCGTCGCGGAGAGGTCGTAAATCGCGCGAACGCCGATCTTTTTCTTTATCGCCTCCAGCCCGGAAATCCAAACCCGGGCTTCCTCATCGCGCTTCTTGGCTTCGCGTCGGTCATCCCCGACAAGTTTCTCTTCCACTTCAGGCTCCGGCCTTCGCCGGTAACAATGATGCGCCTCGTCGTTGATGACAATGATGTTTTTCTTGTTGCCCAGCTCGCGGCACACCCGGCGCACCATCTGGCCGGGAGTCTCCTGGAAGGGATTTTCTTTCCCTTGCCGGAGAATTCCACGGGTAACCTTGCCGGCCTGTATCCGTTCGCGAAGCATCAGCCCCTGGAAGTTCGTGATCACGATCTTGGCCCTGCCAAGGTCCGCTGTCATATCCGGCGGGACGATGTCGTGCTCGCGGTAGTAATTGTTCGGGTCGTTCGGGAGCAGGACGCGCAGGCGATCGCGGATGGTAATCCCGGGCGTGACAATTAGGAACGCATCCGAGAAGTGCGCATCCTGCGGACTGGCGGTCTTGTTCAACGTATGCCAGGCGATCATCATCGCCATGACGACCGTCTTGCCGCTTCCGGTGGCCATCTTTAGCGCAATCCGGCTTAGCAGTGGATTGCTGCTCTCGTTTGCGGCACGGAGCTGGTTCTCGATCCATTGATCCCCGTATTTACCGGCAACCTCGGTGATGTAGATGACCGTCTCCAGCGCCTCGATCTGGCAGAAGAACAGCGGATGGTCGCGTTCGGGATTCTTCCAATACTCCAGCAGCC
>DAOUDU010000257.1:0-2951 GCA_034430775.1 Anaerolineales bacterium
AACACCCACAGCACGAAAGTGCCTTCGTTCGGGAACGACCTCATGCCGGGGTTCCTCAAGCCCGGTACGTCCGGCGGCGGTCCCCCTGTCCACGGCTACGGGCCGGGAATGGTGGGCGCTCCGGCGGGAAAATCGAAAGCCAATACAAAAGGCAAGGCCGGTGAAAAGGGGAAGACCGGCGATAAGGGGACGGAATCCAACAAGGGAAAGACAACCGTAAAAGGTTGGTTTGACGCTACGGGTGATGGAAGTAAAACAAACGTCAATAAAAAAACCAATGAATCCGGAAAAAATACAACCGAAGATCTGCTTGGGTTTGCACAAGGAAGTTTTCGGTCGGGCGGAGAAGGCATCTTTCTCATCCGCTCAAAAGACGGCAATTGGATCATCGCCTGGACCGCCGAAGACCTCGTCATGGCTAAAATGGGCCCTAAATGGAATACTATTGATGGGGGTTCGCCCATTCCCTACACCGGCGGAGCCACGCACGGCATGCAGCCCCAACCGCAGAAAGTCGGTGGACTGGATGTCGAGAGCGGGCATTTAACGCCGCTGGTTACCATCGGCGGCAAGACCGTCAGCGGCGGCGGCGTGAGCGGCGAGCCCGGCACCGAATGGGACGAGGGCCACTGGTACGGCGGACTGTTCGCCGGCGGCGACCGGCCCAACGACCCCAACAACCCGGACTACTACACGCCCAACGTGCTCGATCAGGCCGTCAAGGCCAAGAAGTCGTCTTCTTAATGCCAGACTGTCATGCCTAAGTGTCCGTCCACAACCTTGGGCATGACGGTTGCTCTATCCGTCGGCTTCCTACCATAGAGAATGGATACGATAATGGATGAAATCCGGAATACCCCTAAAGAACTGGAAAGCGGCGCTGCCCGCAGCAGCAAACAGCAAGCCCTCGACGACGCCTCGATCGAACCCGCGGCCGTCGTCGAAACCGGCAAGGATTATCAAAACGCCGAAACGATCCAGACCTCCCTGACGGCCGCAGTCGAGGGCGCAGAATCCGCGAAGATCAGCCGGCCCGAGGAGAAGAGCGTCAGGGGCAGCCTGCCGGCGGTGCATGGCGACCTCGGCCAGGCGACGGCCTCCGAGGGACCCAAGGGCAAGCCGGCCACCCCGATCCCCCTGCCCGGTCCGGAGACCGCGGCCGCCGGGCCGGGCAAGACGGCGGGCATCGCCGGTAAGGACCTCTCCATCCCTATCCAGCAGGGAAAAATCATCCACGATCCCCTGAGCCAGGATTCCACCGGCGGACAGAAGAGTGGAGACTCGGCACCGCCGTCTGAAAATGCGACCACCGCCGAGCCGCAGGAAGGAAAGCCCGCCGCCGATAAGACCCAAACTTCGAAAACCGGCGAGGGAAAAACCATCCAGCAGCCGACGGGGAACCTCGGCCCAGGCAACGTCGGCGCCGCGAAGATCCCCGGCCCGGAGCGGATCATCCCCGAACTGGCCAAGGACGCCCGGGATCTGATCGGCATGGGCGCCAACGGCATGATCGAAAACGCCGGTTCGCAGAAGGCCGTCCACAGCAGCAAAATCAAGGGGTACGGCCCCGGCGCCGTCGACAACACCCACAGCACGAAAGTGCCTTCGTTCGGGAAGGACATCATGCCGGGGTTCCTCAAGCCCGGCACGTCGGGCGGCGGTCCCCCGGTCCAAGGCTACGGGCCGGGGATGGTGGGCTCGAGCACCGTAAAACCCAAAACCAGCCCCACCGATCCTGCGCTGAAGAACCTCCATAAAACAGCGCATCATCCCAAGAACGCGGACAGCAACGGATCGAAAAAAGGGGACGAAAACCTGGAATCGACGATAAAAAATGAATCGGACAAATTGAAATCGGAGGGAAAAACCGCCATCGTCTGCGGCCATACCGTGGATGAATTCGGCAACAAGTGGGAAATCTGCTATTTTCCCGTGACGAAAAAGTGGGGGGCGTTCAGATGGAATTCCGTGGACGCAGGAAATCCGGTGCCCTACACAGGTGGGGCCGCGAAGGGTATGCATCCCAAGCCGCAGACGATCGGCGGGAAGGACGTCGAAAGCGGCCACTACACACCGCTGGTCTCCGTCGGCGGCAAGACCGTCAGCGGCGGCGGCACCAGCGGCGAGCCCGGCACCGAATGGGACGAGGGCCACTGGTACGGCGGGCTGTTCGGCAGCGCCGGCCGCCCCAACGACCCCGACAACCCGGACTACTACACGCCCAACATTTTGGACCAAGCCGATAAGGCCGAGAAGTCGAATTCCTGAATCCGAATAACCAGCCGGTGGGAGCCGTCGGCTCCCACCGGAAACGGTTTTCGAAAAATGAATCATAAAAAAAACCTGAAAGGACACGACAATGGACGAGTTACAGAACGCCTCCAAGGATTTGGAAAGCGGCGCCCCCCGCAGCAGCGAACAGCAGGCCCTCGACGACGCCTCGACCGAACCCGCAGCCGTCGTTGAAAGCGGCAAGGATTACCAAAGCGCCGAAACGATCCAGGCCAACCTGACGGCCGCGGTCGACTCGGCATCGGCGGTCCATGAAATCACCGCCGCGCCCCAGATGATCGCGCAACCCGGGGACGGCAGCGTCAAGGGCAGCCTGCCGGCGGTGCGCGGCGACCTCGGCCAGGTGACGGCCTCCGACGGTCCCAAAGGACCGCCGGCCACCCCGATCCCCCTGCCCGGCCCGGAGGCCGCGGCCGCCGCGCCGGCCAAGACGGCGGGCACCGCCGGCAAGGACCTTTCCATCCCCATCCGGCAGGGAAAAATCATCAACGACCCCCTGAGCCGGGAATCCGCCGGCGGACAGAAGAGCGGGGACTCGGCTCCGGCAGCAGGTGAAAACGCGACCGCCGCCGAGCCGCAGGAAGGAAAGCCCGTCTCCGACAAAGGTCAAGCCATAAAAACCGGCGAGGGAAAAACCATCCAGCAGCCGACGGGGAAAC
>DAOUDU010000258.1:0-28803 GCA_034430775.1 Anaerolineales bacterium
CAACAGCCGATGCGGCTGCATCCCGCCTACCCAAGCGCGCGGCGGATGGGATCCGAGTTACTCTCAGGGATTAAGCAATCGATTATCGCAATTCGGTGGTCAGTCATAATTCTTTTTCGCTGATTAATTAAAAAAAGGATTTCACGGGTTTTTCAATTTATACTCCGTGAAATCCGTGGTTCTTCCTACTTGTTCAACTCCGCCTCAATCGCGGCCCGGAACGTCTCATACGGCTGCATCCCGGAGATATACCGGGCGTTGATGAAGAAGGCCGGCACGCCGTTTACGCCCAGGCGCTGGGCATCTTTCATGTCGAGATCGATCTCGCCGGCGTATTTGTTGTTGGCGATACAGGAATTAAACGCGGAGAGGTCCATGCCGACCTCCTGGGCATAGGTCTGATACATCGCGCTGCCGAGCCCGCGAGGATCCCCGAACAGCAACCGGAAATAATCCCAATACTTGCCCTGGGCATTCGCACAATTCGCGGCAATCGCGGCCGGTTGGGCATTGGGATGGAAGGAAAGCGGAAAATCCCGGTAGACGAAGCGCACCTTGCTGCTGTAGTTGGCATACAGCTGTTCGTAGACAGTCGCATACCATTGGCGGCAATACGAACATTCGAAATCCGCAAATTCAACGATCGTCACCTTGGCATCCGCCGGCCCCCAGGAGGGATCATCCTTGGCGCTGGCGCCGGCCGCGGCGCCGCCAAAACTTCCGGTGAGTGCGGGGAGATCCCGCGCGGTGTAGCCCACCGCGATTCCGGAGGCGAAAAGGACAAACCCCAGGATGACCTGCCGGATCGGCCAATTGCCCGAAGTGTTCATATTAATGTTTTTCTTCATGCGGGAAATTGTAACACGCCCCTCATCCCCTGCCCCTGCCCCCTCTCCCATCTCACAATGGGAGAGGGGGATCAAGCACAGGTATAATCTTCCCGATGAATGGGAATCCTTCCTGGCCGCAGGCGCTGGATCGCACTCGGCGCGCTCCAGGCTCCTGCGCGAAGCCGGAGAGATGTTCAAGATCCTTTTAACCCAGCGGGTTCCTTAGAGGAGCGATCCATGGCACAAACCATCTACCTGATCGACGTAACCAACCGCGACGGGGTGCAAACGGCAAAGCTCGGCCTGGCCAAACTCGAAAAAACGATGATGAATTTCTACCTGAACGCGCTGGGCGTCTTCCAGAGTGAATGCGGCTTCCCCACCACCCGCCATGAGAGTAATTACCTTAACGCCAACATGGAACTGGCCGGGGCGGGCGTGCTGAAACCGATCATTCTTTCCGGATGGTTGCGCGCCGTCGTCTCGGATGTGGAATTGGCCTTCCGGCTCACCCGCATCCGGGATATTAACCTCTCGATCTCCACGTCCGAACAGATGACGCTTGGAAAGTTCCAGGGCCGGAAGACCCGCGAGGACGTGCTGCACGAAATGGAAGACGCCCTGCGGCGGGCCCGGGAGCTTGGCGCCGGGATCGTCGGTGTGAATGCGGAAGACGCCTCGCGGACCGATATGCCGTTTCTGGTTCGCTTCGGCCGCGCTGCGAAGGAAAACGGGGCCGACCGGCTGCGTTACTGCGACACCCTCGGTTACGACAACCCCTTTTCGATCTACGAACGGGTCAAACAGCTTGCCGCCGAGACGGGCATGCCGATCGAACTGCACTGCCACAACGACTTGGGGATGGCCGTGGCCTGCTCCCTGGCCGGCGCCAAAGGCGCGGTCGACAGCGGCGTGGACGCTTACATTAATACTTGTGTAAACGGCATCGGCGAACGGGCGGGGAACGCCGATTTGCTCTCGGTCATCCTGGCTGTGAGTAAATCGGCCGGATTCGCCGAGAACTACACACTGCAAGGCGGCCTCCATCTCACCAACATCTGGCGGCTCGCCAAATACGCGTCCTACGCCTTCGGCGTGCCGATCCCGATCAACCAGCCGGGGGTCGGCGATAACGCCTTCGCGCACGCTTCCGGGATCCATGCCGACGGCGTATTAAAAGACGAGCGCAACTACGAGTTGTATCACTTCGAGGAACTCGGACGGGGCGAGCCGGAAATCGTTGAAACCGGCCGCCAGATCTGCATGGGCGAGTATAGCGGGATCAAGGGATTCCGCAACGTCTACGAGAAGATGGAAATCGAATTCCAAAGCGACGATGAAGCCCGGGAAATCCTGGAACTCGTGCGCTACGCCAACGTGCTGAAACAAAAGCCGCTCGTCGCCGATGAATTGCGGTTTATCGCACAGCATCCGCGGCAGGTGAAACAGCTCCTGACAGTGACCCCCTGACGCCCGGCGGAGCAAATCGAAGATCCCTTCCGGAATCCGCCCGGCGATTCTTCCCCCTCATCCCAGGCCGGTTCCCCCTCACTCCTGCCCCCTCTCCCGACTCATGTCGGGAGAGGGGAAGAAAACTCCAAAGGTATAATCCTGTCCATGAATGGGAATAATTCATGGAAACAGGCACTTGACCGCACCCGTCGCTCGGTGTTCGGCCGGCTATCCGCGCTGCTCGGGGCATCCGAACTCACCCCCGCCGTCTGGGAGGAGATGGAAAGCCTGCTGCTCCAGGCGGATCTCGGGCCGCAGCTGACTCAACAGATCATCACGCTGCTCCAGCAAAAATCGTCCGCCGAAGGGATCATCCACCGGGCAGAGTTGGACCGCGCACTGCGGGAATTTCTCGGCGCGCAGCTTGGACACGCCGCGCCGGTTGCGTTCGTGGAGAGGCCGTCGATCCTGTTGGTGGCGGGCGTGAACGGATCCGGCAAGACGACCAGCATCGCCAAACTCGCACACCGCTTTCAGCGCGAAGGCCAACGGGTGCTGCTGGCGGCGGCGGATACGTTCCGCGCGGCGGCTTCCGACCAACTCGCGGTGTGGGCCGGCCGCCTGGGGGTGGAGGTGGTCTCCGGCGCACCGGGCTCCGATCCGGGCGCGGTCGCCCATGATGCGGCGCAGGCCGCGCTATCCCGGAATATGGATCTGCTGATTGTCGATACGGCCGGCCGGCAGCATACCAGCTACAACCTGATGGAAGAGTTGAAAAAAGTACGCCGGGTGCTCGGAAAGGTCGTGCCCGGCGCGCCGCACCATACCTGGCTGGTGCTGGACGCCACCACCGGCCAGAATGCACTCTCCCAGGCGGCGGCCTTCCGTGAAGCGGTTGCCGCGGATGGCGTGATCCTAACCAAGCTCGACGGATCGGCCAAGGGCGGCTTTGTCTTCCGAATCCGCAGCGAGTTGGGCCTGCCGATTGTGTTCGTCGGATTGGGAGAGCAGGCCGAAGACCTGGCACCGTTCGATCCGGAGGCGTTTCTGGACGGCATTCTGGCGCCTTCTTGACATACGTCACGAAGGGACAAGGTTCGGTTTTGTACACGGATGTCACGGATAAATAAACGGATTACACCGAAAATAATAGTTAAAAGATTTTCAGTGTAATCCGTTTTTCTTCCGTGTAATCCGTGGTAAGTCTATATCCTTCCAAAAACCAAAATATGGTAAGGAGAGCGGTCTGAACATCCGCCACCTCAATTGCGGCACGATGCGCCCCTACGGAATGCCCCGGAAAGACGGCACCGGCGGGTTTTTCGCGCGCGGCGACGGCGGAATCCATTGCCTGCTGGTGGAAACCGGCGCGGGTTTGGTGTTGGTCGATACCGGCTGGGGACTGCGGGATTTCCTGGAACCCGGCCCCGCCGTTCGGTTCTTCATGGATTTTTGCGGATTTATGCGCGACCCGGAGGAAACGGCCGCGAGGCAAATCGCCCGGATGGGATTTATTCCGGCGGACGTGAAGCACATCTTCCTCACCCATATGCACCTGGATCACGCCGGCGGGTTGCCCGATTTTCCCGATGCCACAATCCACCTTGCCGATTCTGAGCTTAATGCCTGCATGCACCCGCGCTCCTTTATGGAATGGTTCGCCTACCGGCCGGAGCATCGGGCGCACGGGCCGCACTGGCAAGCGCACACGCTTTCGGGCGGCCGTTGGTTCGCATTCGAGTGCGCGCCGCCCATCCGGATCGGCGAGGCGGAGTTTGTGATGATTCCATTCACCGGGCACACGCGCGGGCATTGCGCCGTCGCCGTGCGCACGGATAAGGAATGGCTGTTGCACTGCGGAGATAGTTATGGATACCAGCCTCAAGTCGATCCCGTACAACCATATACGTATCCCAACGGCGCGTTCATGGAGCGGCTCGTTACGACAGGGTTCACCATGCCCCGGCGGCATTGGATCAGCTTGCGCCGTTTACTGCGCACGCACGGGGACGAGGTGCGGGCATTTTGTGCGCATGCGCCGCTGTGACCCTGCACTCGAAAATCAATAGACAGGATGGACAGGTTTTTTTTCAGGATTGACAGGTTATTTTACACAAATTCAGTAAATCCTGATCAAATCCTGTATATCCTGTCTAATTTATTCCCCCGCCGTAACGGCGGCCGCCGGCCGGACACGCCGCGCGATCCATAACGCCGCGCCGATCAAGAGCGCCAAAACGAATACCGCCAGGTATTCGATCAGCGGAATGCGGATTATCTCGTTGAGCTTGGCCAGCCCGCGCCCGCTGTAGACCCATACCACCAGCGCCGCATACACCGCCAGGATCGCCCCGCGCATCCGCAGTGAGAGTCCCAACCCGTGCATCTGTGTGATGACGAAGATTCCACCGAAGCCGAACGCAAACATCGGCCACAGGTTGTTGCCCTGCAGCAGCGCGACGATCGTGCCGTGGATCAGCACCGCCACCTCCTGCGTCACGGTCCACCAGCGGTTGATGTGAATGCGGGTGAAGAACAGGCTGCCCTGCAGGAGCAGCAGGAACATATAGAGGAACCCGATCAGGTGGCTCCAGGTATTTTCCATCGGGTGATACCAGAAGGTATAGACGGCCGCCCAGGCAAAGAGATAGCCGTGATATTTCCGCGCCGCCTGGACGATGCTTTTCCCAATCGGCGCTTTTCGTCCGAAGAACAGCCCGCGCCGCGAATTCTCCATCAGCAGGATCCACACCAGCATGACAATCACCGACCCCTGCGAGGTGAAGATCGACACATCCTGCGCCAAGCCGTCATACCAGACCTGGGTCTGCAGGAGATGCAGGTAGATGAACAACGCGTTGATCCCCAGCGCGGCGACATTCACCGGGTGCAGGCCGGTGGTGTACTTCTTTACGCGCGTCTGGGCGTAGTAAATCAAACCCCATAATGTAACCTGGTGTGCGAGGTACAACCCCCAAGCGGTGGCGCGGCTCCAAAACGCGGGAGACGGCAGCTTCCAGTAGTACCAGGAGGCGCCTTCGTCCGGCAGGTGCGGGATGCCGGCAAGGTACCGGCCGATCCACCAGATCAGAGCCGTAAACGCGAGGCTGAATGCGATGCCGCCGGCCAGCGCGAGGATGTCGGTTCGTCGAACGGAATGGGTCTGTGACGTCATGGAGAGATCCTTTCCCGGTACGTCTTCTCCCGCAATAGCATACTTAAATGTATTATCCATGACAAAAATCGGATTTGCGAATCCGATTATTCGCGGAACCTGATATCCGGGTCCGGAAAAACCCTGGACGAGTGAATGGTGTACCTCTACGGACAGGATGTCCAAGCGGGACAGGATTGGGTTCTCCCATCCTGAAATCCTGAAAATCCCGTCATTTCTTCCGCCGGAAAGAACGCGATTCCTCGGGGTCTGAAGACCCCTCGGAATGACCTACGGTAAAACCCCTCGGAATGACCTGCGGTAAAGCCCCTCGGAATGACACCCTGCAGTGATTTCCGTTTATAATCCGTATTCAAAGGAAACCGCCATGTCCGTCTTTGAAGAAATAGCGCAACGCCTGACCACCGCCAGCGAGAAACTCCGCCACCTTCTGGAGAGTCTTTGACCTCCCATCCAGGGAAAAACGCCTGACGCAATTGGAAGCCCAATCTGCGGATCCGAACCTCTGGAATTCGCCCGACAACGCGAAAAAACTGATGCGGGAGCTTACCCGGGTGCGGGACGATATCATCGCATGGCGCGGGCTCGAGCGGCGCGTACACGACGCGCTCGAGCTGGCGTCCCTCGGCGACGATTCGCTGCGCGCCGAATTGGAAAAGGAAACCTCTGCGATCGAAGCCGAAGTGGCGCAAATGGACCTGGCCGCGTTGCTGTCCGGGCCGTACGACGACGCCGATGCCTTCCTCTCGATCCACGCCGGAGCCGGCGGAACCGACAGCCAGGATTGGGCGGAGATGCTCGAGCGGATGTTCCTGCGCTGGACCGAGCGCCACGGGTACCCGACCGAAATCCTGGACCGGATGCCGGGGGAAGAAGCCGGGATTAAGAGCGTAACCCTTTCGATCAAGGGCACGAACGTTTACGGCTACCTCAAGGCGGAGCGGGGAGTACACCGGCTGGTGCGGCTCTCCCCGTTCGATTCCGCCAACCGCCGGCATACGTCCTTTGCGCTGGTAGAGGTCTACCCGCAGATCGAGCAATCGGAAGGGATCGAGATTCCCGCCACAGACCTGAAAATTGAAACCTACCGTTCCTCCGGCGCCGGCGGGCAGAATGTGCAGAAGAACGAGACCGCCATCCGCATCACCCACCTCCCATCCGGAACCGTCGTCACCTGCCAGAACGAACGCTCGCAGACCCAGAACCGCGAAAATGCGATGCGCGTCCTGCGCTCCAAACTGCTGGTCATCCAGCGCGAGACGCAGGAAAAGGAACTGGCGGCGATCAAAGGTGAGCACATCAAAGCCGAGTGGGGCAGCCAAATCCGCTCCTACGTGCTGCACCCCTACCAGATGGTGAAGGATCACCGTACCGAATACGAGACCGGCAACACCAATGCGGTCCTTGGCGGCGATATCGACGCGTTCATCGAGGCGTACTTGCGCTCGAAGATCGGGGAGCAGGAATAATCCGGCGGTATGGAGAAAAGGCAAGTCGCCGCCGAAACAGCCGCAGCCGCATTCGGCGTTTTTCCCTGCATCCGCACGCCTAAAAAAAAAGCCGCGATCGACGATCGCGGCTTTTTTTAGGCGTGCCGGCAAGGATACAGGCAGCTGCTCAAGAGTCATCGGCAGCCGTAAAAAATTCCGCTTGGTTCCCGCGCCTATCTCCGCCGACGGCTAAGCCAATAAAATAACAAATCCGCAGAGCATGGCGAGGATCACGAGACCATTCAAGACCAGCCCGATGATTCCCAGAATTTTATTCGCGGTTTTTCCGAACAGCGCGCCCAGGCCGATAACCATGCCAACGATGGAAACGATGAATGTGCCGCAAAGCAGGGCAATCATTCCCACGCCCAGATTCAACACCTCCGCATCCGTCACGCGGTCCGGATCATATCCGCTCCCGCCGATGATCGAATAAATTACCAGGCAGTAGATGCAGAAGAAAAGAACCGGAAAAACCGTTGTCAGGATGGAAAGCATCCCCAAGAAGGGCGGCCACGACTTTGGTGACGGGGGCGGTCCGGCGGGCGGCGGCTGGGAGGGCAGGATGGATGGCGGAATATCATCGGACATGGCGGTCACTCCGGGTTCCTGCGCAATGCAATTGTCAAAGAGTATATAGTGGAAAATCCGGCCCGGCAAACGTGCTTCCGGGAATTTTACGGCCCGGAAAGTGAAATGTTGGTCGCCATCGCGGCCTTCTTTTCCGGAAAATCCGATATACTCGGGGTAATGGAGGCCTTATGACCAAATCCGCCGCTCCCGATCCGATGGAAGAAGTCCGCCGCCGGGTGGACACCCTTAAAGACACGCTCAAGGAAGTGCAGGAGAAGGCGCTGCTCACTTCCGTCCGCGATCAGGCCGAGGACGTGGAGACGCAGGCCAACCGGGTGCTCGACCAGGCCCGCACGGTCCGCGAACGCGGTTATGCGTGGGAAAAAGACCTCGAACCCAAATGCCTGGATTACCGGAAACGCTGGGCGGAGCTCAAGCCGGGCGTGATGCAGGCGATCGTGCGCGAGACAGCCGGATTGAAAGTCCGCGTGGCGCAAGCCGAAGCCGATGTGGCCCAGGCCGCCGCGCGCGCCACGGGTCCCGCCGCCGCAAAAACGGTGCTGCCGCCGGTGGAGCAAACACTGGAGACGTTGAAGAGTGCCGCCGAGGCCGCCGAGAAGGCGGTATCCGGCATGTTCGACAGGATGGCCTCCGACCTCGGCACACTGGAGAGTCATCTGACGCAGATCGGCTGGATGATCGATCAGTCAGCGGCGGCGAAGGTCGAATGGCTGGCGGCCGAGACCGGAGTCTTGGCGGTGAAAGCCAAGTGGGACCGCGACGGGAAGGATGACCCGAAGGGAATCCTCTATCTGACCGATCAGCGCATGGCGTTTGAACGCAAAGAGGATGTGGCGACCAAAAAGGTGCTGTTCATCACCACCGAGAAGGAGAAGGTGCAGGAGGCCATGCTGGTCGTGCCGCTGACGGACATGACCGAAGTGACAGCCAGCAAGAAGGGTCTGATGGGGCACGAGGACCATCTGGATTTCGAATTCACCTCGGCCGCCCCGGTTCGGAAAGCCCACTTCCACATCGACGGCCAGGATTGCAACCAGTGGCAGGCCGCCATCGGACGGGTGAAGAGCGGCGAAATTGAAAAAAGCCGGGTCGCGCCGATCTCGGAGGAGGAGAAACAAAGGCTGCGCAACGCGCCGACCAAATGCTCCTCCTGCGGCGGCATGATCAAAGCCCCCATCCTGCGCGGGCAGACGGAAATCCATTGCACGTATTGCGGGGCGGTGACGCGGTTTTAAAAACCACGAATGGCACGGATTTTATTGTAAGGGCGACCCAATGGGTCACCCTTACGTTCATGGCGATATGAGGGCGGTCCGATGGGCCGCCCATCCATTTATGATGACATAAGAGCGGCCTGCTGGGCCGCCCTTGCGTTTATGGCGATATGCGGGCGACCACAAGGGTCGCCGCTACGTTTTTGTTAACACATCAAAATAATAAAAACAATGAACGTTTTCCACCAGAACAAACAGCTGTTAACGGGAATTTTTACTTGAGCGGACGATATTTACGCCGCCGGTGTTTCCTGTCCCGGCGCATCCAGTAGGTAAAATTTTGGGTCATACTTGCGGGTCAGCTCAAGATACCGCCGGCTTTCCGCTGCATTCCCGCGACGCTTTTCGGCGACAGCCAGATGGTACGTGTCGGACGCTTTGCCGAGGTCATCCGGATGCCGCGCCATCGCGTCCTTGAGCAGAAGGATCCCCTCCTCCAGGCGGCCCATCTCCACCAGCACCGCCCCGCGGGTGCCGATGATCGCGGGTTCCCATCCGAGTTGCCGAAACGCCTCAGAGGAGTAGCGGTCGGCTTCGATCAGCATATCCGGACCCCGGAGCAGAAGGTCGGTATAGGCAATGTTGTTGTAGAGCAAATGCTTTAGAAGCGGTTCCTTGACCTCTTCGGAGGAAAGCAGCGCCGTATAAACCGCGCGCGCCTCTGCAAACCGTTTCTGTTGGAGGAGTATATTGCCTTTCAAGATTCGCAGGGACGGTTGGTTCGTCTGCAACGCCAGCCCCTGTTCGATCCAGCGCAGGGCGGCGTCGGTATCATAACGCCCCGCAGCATCCATGGCCTCCAGCAGGTAGTACGCCAGGTGACGGTTGGTTTCCGCTTCCGGCTTTTGAAACAGCAAATGAAGCATTTGAAATCCGTCTGAGCCGATCCGCCCGAATCCCGAGCCGGATTTCATCGGAAGAAGATTCTGGATCAGCAGAACCAGATTAAAAAAGAGGAATATGTTCGTCCAGTGCAGCCAATCCACGGGATGGAGCCCGAACCATCCTTGGAGGACCAGCAGCAGCATTTGGAGAATGGACGCCGCGACGATTAATACCCCATGCATGGCAGGGCCCGCCAGCACCGCCCCAAAAAGCCGCGCCCGGCCTCCCGGCTGCGGCGGGGAAGCCATTATCGTCCCGCCGCCGAACGGCCAGAAGTGCAGCTCCCAATCCATCCCGAAAAGACGCCGCGAGAAGCAAATCCTCCCTTTCCCGACAATCACCTTGAACACGCGGACCCCGAGCGCTTTTCCGGCGGCGGCATGCGCCAGTTCGTGCGCCGCAATCACGGCATAATTTATCAACACCAGGAACAGCATATCGGCGGCGACTTTCAGCAGTCCCCGGTGGAAGATGACCGAATCCAATACGGCGATGATGAGCGCAATCAAGACGACCGAAAACAAATGCTCACGGATAAAAAGTTTTTCCTGACAGCCCGGGCAATAGACGCGGGTCACCAGCCCGGCCCATTGTTTCCTGACCAGAAAGGCTCCCGGAATATCGGATTCCAAACCGCACCGGCTGCATTTCATCCGGTATGGCCCTCTGGCGGCGCTATCTTTTCTCGCCGCTTAAAAAGACCCAACCCTTTAAAAAGTCCGGCCGCCAGCACGGCCAGGAAAGCTGCCCCGGAAACCAGCGCCCCGCCCCAGAATGCGAGCGGCGTATAGGTGAATTCCACAATATGCTTTCCCGCAGGCACACGCACCGCCCGGAAGGCGTAATCCGCCTGCAGGACGGGGACGCGCTCCCCATCGAGGAATGCCTCCCATCCGTAGTCGTTCAACTCAGCCAGGATGAGATACCCGTCTTCCGGAAACACCGCCTCGATCCGGACCGCGTTCGGATTGCCGCCCGCGGCCGGGGAGACCACTGGCGGAGAGATGCACTCCCCCCCTTCGGTTCCCCCTCCGAGTTCGAGAATCACTGTGCGGGCGGGGTCGAACACCGGATCCATCACCGCCTGCCATGCGTCCTCAGGGCTGATCATCCATTCCGCGCGGCACACTCCCCAGGCGCCGACCGAAGCGCCCGGCAGGTAGCGCAGGGAAGGGGATGCGGCACCCTCCGCCCATTCCCATTCGGCGCCGACATTCATCATCCGGAGAATCCTTTCGCGCGGCGCGGCCGGGAGCGTCTCCAGCCCTTCCATCAGTCTGGCGTATCGCGCGAAGACGAAGGAATCGAAATTGTTCGCGGAAGGGATGCCGTCGAGCACGCCGACATTCGGCAGCTCCCAGCGCCGGATATCCATCCAATCCGAAAGTCCCCGAAACGTCCGGAACACGAAGGCCTGCTCATACATCAACCGGTATCGGACAGCCTCCGGCATATAGATGCGCCGGCCGTCCAAGCCGTCGGCCAGCTCCGCGGCCGCCGGATTTTCCAAGCGGTAGAGATCCGGGGAAGCCGCGGGCACCAGGCCCCGTACGGCAAACACCAAATCGCACGCGACCAGCACGGCTGCCGCCGCGGGGAAGAGACGGACGGCCAGCGGCCGGTATTGCGACGCATATTTAAGGAAGCCCAAGCCGGCAATAAGCAACCCGATCCCGCCTGCCGCCGCGATCGAACGGGAAAACGAAGGATTGATGTATGGGATGAAACCGGCGCCGATCCCGGCCAGCGCCACTCCCGCCGCCGCCACCCCGAAGCGGGCCGAACCTTCCCAGGATTCCCCGGCCGCCCGCATCCACTCCTCGGAGCCCGCCGCCGCCAACAGGCATAGGGCGAAGACAAAGAGGATCATGATCCGCGTCGGCGCCTGAAAAAAATCAAAGGTCGGCACGTGTTCGAAGAAGAATGGGAAAACCGGCGTATTCGTCCCCAGGGCAAGGACCAGGCTCACCGGCAACAGCGTCAGCAGGTACCCGTACGGGAATCCGGCCAAGCTTTTCCGGCGCAAACCACGCACCGCCGCCCATGCCGCCAGCCCCAACGGCAGGAGGCCGATGTATACCGCGTCCTCCCAATAATTGGCATACCCCCAATAGTCGCCGCGGGCGGGATTGCCGAAAAAGTCCGGCGCGATCAGCGTGAGCAACCGCCACGGCCAAAAGGAATACGCCAGCGCCGCTTCCGGATCCACCCCGGCCGAACGCTGCGAGTGCAGCCAGTAGCCGACAGTCGGGAAGAATTGCGCCGCGCCGAGGAGCGCGGCGAAAAGACTCGCGCTGAGCAGACGCGCTCCCGAATAGGCGGCTTGTTTCCAGAATGGACGCGTCCCAAAGGTCCGCATCGCCATCCAACCGGCGAGGATCAACCAGGTATACCAGGCGGTCTGCCAGTGCCCTGCCAGCCATTGCAGGCAAAGCGCAAACGCCAGCGGAGCGGAGAAGAGGCCGCGCTTTTGCCGGCCGGCATTCTCCCCGGCTAAAATAATCCACGGCAGCCAGGCGATCGAGGCGTTGATGGTGAGAAACCATGCCCGCGCCGCCAGATACCCCGAAAGCATGAACGCCAGGGCGCCCACGGCCTGCCCCAGACGGCCGATCCCGAGGCTGCGGACGAGTTTGGCCATCCCGATCCCGGCCCACAGCAGGTGCGCCACCATCAAGAGGCCCTGGCCGTAATCGACCGGAACGACAAGCAGAATCCAATTCGGCGGATAGAGCAGCGCCGATTGCGCGTTGGCCAGGAGCGGCGCCCCCATTCCCAACATCGGATTCCACAATGGAAGAAAACCGTCAAAGACCGTCTGTTTTGCGAATTCGTGCCAGGGATAAAATTGAAGCAGGGGAAGCCCCCAGAAGATCGTTTGCATCCCGGTTAGGACCGGTGCAAAGAGCAGGATCAGCGCGCCGGCCAGGATGGCGTACACCGGATCGATTCCCGATATCAGCTTTTTCATGCGGAATAGGAGACTGCGCTCGGCCATGAGGGCGTGTATACACTGTTTCCAACAGGCAAGCAAGTGGCTGGCCGAATAGTACTTGACCGAACACACTGTGAGGGCTGTATAATCCTCATTATCCCTCCGCCGCGGAGGGAGGCGCCTTCTTCCCCAGTGGTAGCCAACACGCATCTTTTGGGAGGATATCATGTCCAAACGGTTCAACACAGTATGCGGTTTTCTGTTGTTGGCTGCCGCGCTTTCTGCCTGCGGATCCACGCCGACTCCCGACGAAGGAAGGGCCCTTGTCACCGAATCCCTTCCGACATCGATAAATACGCCCACCGCATCGATCGGCGGGACCGATGTGGTCGGTCCCGCGGTCAGCCCGACCCCCGCGCTGGCGGATCCGATGCCGGGCCTGGTGTATACCGCGCCGGTTCCGGACAAGGGGATGGTGGGACCCTTCCTGGTTGAAGCAAATGGACAGAGCACCCAACTCGGCGATAAGCCGGAACCGGCGCTTTCTCCCGACCGCAGCCAAGTTTTATATTCCATCAACGACGATATATGGATTCTGGAGCTCGCAACCGGCAAGACGCGCAACCTGACCAAGACCAACAACCGCCTTGAGAGGTATTATCAGTGGTGGCCTGCGCATCCCGATCTGATCGTATTTCACTACCAACTGGCCGACAATCCGGGGCCTAATGCCGGATACCTGGCATCCATGAAACCCGACGGGACCAATGTTCTCCTTCTGGATGAGGAAGTCGAATCCTCCTCGCCGGCGGCGCTTTCACCCGATGGCCAATCGATCGCCTACGACCGCGCCGGCCAGCCGTGGGTTTACAATTTCAGCGCGGGGAAGATGCCGATCTTCCCAAAATCGTATACCGGATTTCATGTGGCCGTTAATCCGGCCTGGTCGCCCGACAGCCGACGGATAGCCTGGCAACTGATCGGCATACCGACGGCTCAGGATAAAAACAACGCGGTCGGAATCCTGGATCTTGATTTGCTGACGATCTCCGAACTCCATCAATATTCTGACATCGGCGGGAGCGGAATCGGCCCGTACCATCTGGCCTGGAGCCCCGGTGGGAAATGGCTGGCGGTTGTGAACCAGGGCGAACTCGTCGAAGACGGCAAGATTTCCCTTTGGGTGATGCGGCCCGATGGAAGCGAGGAGCATCACATCGGCTCCGGCGACCTGCCTATTTGGAATCCCGATGGGACGATCCTCCTCTACACAACTTCCGAAGGCACCTTCGCGGTCAAGGCCGGCGAGTGGGCGCCGTTCCGCATTACGCTCCCGGAGGATGCGCAGGTCATCGATTGGATTGATCTCGAAAAAGCTTAAGGACGCCGGAAAATTCCCGAAGCTCATCGAAACCCGCAGACGGGATCGTATAAAAACGGTTACTCCACCGGTGCCATACGCGGTTCTTCCGACCCCCGCCTCTGAGGGCCGGAGTACAATGGGGGGAATCCAAATACATAATTATGGCTCAGCTGTTGACGTAAAAGCAATCGAATATACAATAGCGCCCACCGCGCAGCACCGGTTTGGCGGACAGGGAGAGAAGCATGAACAACCAAAAATATTTCACGCTCTGTTTGTCGGGGGTGGCCTTCCTGCTGTCGGGGTGTCAAGCTTCCACCGGCGCCGCACCCGGAAAACCCGTTATGCGGGTCGGATATTTTCCGAACATCACCCATTCCCAGGCGCTGATCGGGATGGCGCGCGGGGATTTTCAAACCGCGCTGGGAGAGTCGGTCGAAATTCAAGCCACCCAATTCAACGCCGGGCCTTCCGCCATCGAAGCCATTTTCGCCGGGCAAATCGACCTGACCTACATCGGTCCCAATCCCGCCATCAACGGGTTTATTAAATCCGAAGGCAAAGCCTTGCGAATCGTCTGCGGCGCAACCAGCGGCGGCGCGGCGTTCATCGTCCGTACCGCGGCGAGTATCCAGACCGCCGCCGATCTGGCCGGAAAGAAGATCGCCTCGCCGCAGCTTGGCAACACCCAGGATGTGGCGCTGCGCCGGTTCATCCTCGACAACGGGATGAAAACCCTCGAACAGGGCGGAACCGTCGAGGTCGTTCCGACCAACAATCCGCTGATCCTGGATATGTTCCGCCTCGGGGAGATAGACGGCGCCTGGGTGCCCGAGCCGTGGGCCAGCCGGCTGGTGGTGGAAGGCGGCGGCGAAGTGTTCCTGGATGAACGCGACCTGTGGCCGGAGACAAACGGCGAATTTGTCACCGCCCATATCATTGTTAATACCAAATTCCTTGAGCAGCACCCGGACATGGTCAAGGCGTGGATCCACGCGCATGTCGAAATTACAGAATGGGAACTGGACCACCCGGCCGAAGCCCAGGAACTCCTCAATGTCGAGATCGAAAAACTGACCGGCAAGAAACTCCCCGCGGAAGTGCTTTCCATGGCATGGGGACGGATGACGGTGACGTGGGATCCCATCTCGGCTTCGCTGTACACTTCGGCGCAATCCGCGTACGAAGCGGGGTTCCTGAAAGCTGCGCCTGTTCTGGATGGGATCTATGATTTATCGCTATTGAATGCCGTGCTGGGGGAAAAGGATCTGACGCCGGTGGAGTGAATTTTAAAACCGATTGAGGGATTGAACCCCCGGCCCATTCGGACCGGGGGTTTTCTTCTTAATGCCTGTGAGGATTCACTGCAGATGGATTCCTATAAGTAAAAACCGCCTTCAAAACAATTTCTACCAATAGGCGTGCACCTGCGGTTTGATGTTCTCGTTGTACAGGGATTGGATTTTCGCCATCACCTCGGGCGGCAGCGGCGGCAGACCGGCCGCGGCGGCGTTCTCCTCCACCTGCGCCGGTCGCTTCCCGCCGGGTATCGCGCATGTGACCGCCGGAAACATCAGAATCCAGCGCAGCGCAAACTGGGCCAGTGTCATCCCTTCCGGTACGAGCGGCCGCAGCCGTTCGACCGTTTCCAGTCCCAATGCATAGTCCACACCCGAGAAGGTTTCCCCGCGGTCGAAAGCCTCGCCCTTGCGGTTGAAGGCCCGGTGATCGTCCGCTTCGAATGCGCTTTTGGCCGTGAATTTTCCGGTGAGCATCCCGGAGGAAAGCGGCACCCGGGCCAGAATCCCCACCTTGCGCTTTTCCGCCTGCCCGAAGAAAAGGTCCGCCGGCCGCTGGCGGAATAGGTTGAAGATGATCTGGACCGTCTGAACATTCGGGAACTCGATCGCCTTAAGCGCTTCCTCGACCTTCTCCACGCTCACCCCGTAATGGCGGATCTTTCCCTGGCGCGCCAGATCGTCGAGCACGCCGAACACCTCCGGCCGGTAATAGACCTCCGTCGGCGGGCAGTGCAACTGCAGCAGGTCGATCGCCTCCGCCGCCAGATTCTTCAAACTGCGCTCGACGAAGGCGGTCAGGTTTTCCCGGTTGTATCCCGCCGCGGTGTGCGGATCCAGCCGCCGTCCGGCTTTGGTGGCGATGTAAAAGGGCTCGCGCCGCTCGCGCCGCAGCCGCGCCAGCAGCTGTTCGCTGCGGCCGTCGCCGTAAACATCGGCGGTGTCGAAGAGATTCACGCCGAGATCCAGCGCGCGGTGCAATGCGGCGAGCGAATCCGAATCCTGCACCGCCCCCCACGTCCCCCCGATCGCCCAGGCGCCGAAGCTGACCGAGGATACTTTCCAGCCTGTTCGTCCCAGTTCGCGGTATTGCATAGGTACCTCCTGTGGTTAACGACCGTCATTCCCGCGTGGTTTTGGCGGGAATCCGGAAACAGCTTTTTCGTAAACTCTGGATCCCCGATAAGAACACCCTCGCTCCGCACCCATCCCCACTCGTAAACCAAGATCGAGTGGGGACGCTATGCGAGGGCGGGCTCGGGGATGTCATTTTAATGGCCGGCGGCTGTTTTTACACCGGCTGGACGGACGCTTCAAATCACCTTCCACACTTCCCATCCATCCTCGCGGTAGACCAGCGCACAACCGGGGACGCCCGCGCCCAAGCGGATTTGTTCCTCAGGACTTACAAGGACATACTCCGCACCGCTCTGTGCGAGCGCATTCCTTCGTTCGTCATCCGAACGCTCACCGTCCATGATTGTTTCCACAAGAATGAGCTTTTCCGGATTATGCAGCGTCTCGGGTCCGTGTCCGAGAAACGCGGTCAGCCCCGTCCACGCCGGAACCGCATTCCCCGTGCTATACCGGCTTAGGAGGATCGCGCCCGACGGGGCGTTTGAATCCAGCCAAAGCAGCGCCCGGACCTCGGGGCGCGGCAGAAAAACCGGCGCGCCGGGTTTGAGCGCGGACGAGAACGTCCAGCCCCAGAACAGCACCGCGGCCGGAAGCAGCAACCCCGTCGCGAGGGTAAAGACCGGCCGCCGCCACCCATCCTTCAATTTCTTCTCGACCAATAAAAGCGCAAGCACAACCAATGCCATCCAGAAGCCCTCGACCAAGCGGCGCTGGATCGACACCGGCAGATACGCGAGCACCGGAATAATGATCATCCACCCGACAGGCAGCAGCCAGCGTTCATCTTCCCGCCGCGTCTGCCACGCCCCGCCGAGCGCCGGAATGAGCAGCACGCTCCAGGAGATCAGATAATCCCAGACCGGCGGCGCCGGCAGCGTATTCTGGGCGGCCCATTGCCGCAGAACCGGATCCAATGTGAAGGAGAGCGCGGAATAAAGCAGAAGCGGAACCGTGACGGCGGCGGCGGCAAGCGCCCGGATAAGCGGAGCGCGCATGGAAACGGAGGCCGCCCCGCGGCGAATGCGGTTCCGGAGAAACACCATAGCGGTGAATGCGGCGATCACCGCCCAACCCACTACAACGACAAGCGGCTGGAAAAACCAGCCGAGTGTCAGCGCCAATCCGACCTTCACTCCCAACCACGCCGGTTTCTCACCCGCCGAAGGCGAGATCATCCATGCCAGGGAAAGCAATAACAGCGCGCGGGCCGCGGCCAGATGCGGAAGCCCGAACAGCGAGAGGAAGCCGAACGCTTCGGGGGAAGTAAACTCGAGAGGGTACGCGCCTTTGGCAAGCAGGATCCAGCCGAACCCTCCCCCGAACGCGGCCGCGATCAGCCCCCAGCGGCGGAGCGCGACGCTTTCGAAGAAGGCCGCGAGGAAGCGGTAGATCGCCAGGAACATCGCGATCCCGGCCGCGATCCGCGCCAGATGGAAAAGCGCCACGAGCTGTTCGTGCATCGCCGCGCCGCCGGCCAGCTTGCCCAGCAGCAGGAACGGCAGGTAGAGCAAGGCACCGCCCTGCGGTTCGGTCGTATAGGGAATGCGGAACAGCCACGCGCCTTCGGCGCCCTGGCGCATATCGGCGATATAGGAGTTGCCGTCCTCCACCCCGAACAGGAATCCGCTGAAGCGCCACTCTTCACCCTGTGCGGAGTAGGCGGTTATATACGGGAGTGCCAGCAGCACCGATGCGACAACCGCAACTATCCATACCCAGCGCCATTCCGAACGGGTTACGCTTCCCATTTTCTCATCACTCCATAGGCCGTCAGCGCCAGCGCGACGATTATCAGCCCGGCCCGGAAAAGCACCGGATCGTACGTCATCTCCACCGTATGCGTCCCCGGCCCAATCGCCACCGCGCGCCACCAGTTGCCGGACGGCACCAGTTCAGCTGCTTTTCCATCCACCGCCGCCCGCCAGGCCGGGTACCAGGCTTCGGCGAGGATGACGATCCCGGGGCCGGTGGCGGTCAGCCGGATCCGGTTCGGGCTGTCGATATCGATCCGGGCTTCGCGGCCGGGGATGGGACGATCCCAAGTATCGAGTCCTTCCGCCATCCAGGCGCGCGGCTGGGCAAAGAGGTTTTTACACAGATGAATTCCGCCGATTTGTTCACATCTGCTAAGCATCGCGCTCTGAATCGGGTAAGCCGATGCAATGTAGCGAACATTGAGCAAGCCAAGCCGTTGTAAATCGGGGAAGGCCTCCCGGTTGTCGGATTGCGGATCCCCCGTGGCAAACGCCGGCAGTGTCACGGAATAACCTTCCAGCGGAACGCGCGCCGCGGCGGAAACGATCTCCGCCGTCGAGGAGAGGATCAGCGGGCTGACACCATCCAACGACCGGACTCCGGATTGCACGGCGGCAAGCTGCGGGATGCTCGCGGAAGGAGAATACACACGATAGGTGTCGGCATCCGCCGAAAGAATCTGCGCCACCGCGGCTGCGTCTGCCGAAACCGGATCGGCCGGATGCGCATCGATCATCCGCGTGTCCGCTATCGCCAGATCGATCACCGCCAGAACAACCAGCGCGCCGGTTGCCGGAAGACCCCAGCGCTTCGAATAAAAACCGGCAAAGAGGATCAATCCCAGCGCGCCCCACATCAATCCGTCCTGCCAAAGCGCCGCGGGAAGATTCATCGCCAGCGCGGCCGCGGCCAGGGTTAATCCACCCGCCGCCAATGCAAAGCCTGCTTTCTTATACACTCCATGCTCGTCCGCCACTCGATTCAGACGGGCCAGTCCGCGGGCGGCAAGCATGGCCAGCGCCAGTCCGGCGAGGAACATCCAGCGCGGGGGCACGCGCAGAAGGCCCGCCGCGGGAACCGCATCCAAGAGTTGTTTATAGCCTGGGATGTTGGAGCCGAGTGAAAGGAAAAGCGAGATAAGAAGGAGGATCCACCAATAGATCGCCTCACCATTCTTCCCTGTCTTTTCTCCCGACACCTTCACCCGCGCACTCCCCCCCTCATCCCCCGGCCCCTTCTCCCTATGTACATCGGGAGAAGGGGAGCGGAGAAATGAGGCGAGGGCCAGCGCCAGAACGACAACCCCAGGGTATACAACCCACTCGATCGAATTACCGATCCCGGCAAACAGCAATCCGACCAGCGAGGAAAATGGTAGTGAAAGGATGGAGCTTTCCGCACCGGAGAGATTCGCGCGGGTGGAAAGCGAAACGAACTCCGCCATCGGCAGCGCGAGCACCGCGGCCACACCCGCGGCGAATGCGCCAAAGAGAGCAAGATGCCTGATCCAATCAAGGATCCTCACACGGCGCAGTTTCGCCGGTGCGCCCCCGCCGCAGAAAAAGGCATATCCGATGACGGCCGCGGCCGCGGGGAGCGCCCAGCGCGGATCGGCCAGGAAGATAATGCCTGCCATTATTCCAGCCAGCGACCAGCGGCGGGTGCTTCCGCTGCACGCGGCCTTGCGCGCCGCCAAGAACAGCCAGGGCGTCCAGGAGACGGCCAGGACAAGCGTTAAGTGCCCGGCGGCAACGTGCGCGACCAATTTCGGCAGTCCGCCGAAGGCGATCCCCGCAAGTAGCGGGCTGGCTTGTCCGGCCCACCCGCCGGCTTTACCGGCTCCTTCTTCTTTCGCCAGCCAATAGGCCCCAAACCCGGCAAACGCCAGATGCAGTAAAAAGAGGATGTTAAAAGCCAGCGGCGGCGGAAGGATAAGTGCAAGCCACATCGGCGGGTAAAACAACCCGGAAAGCGGGTCGGCGGCGAAGGGCGTCCCGCCGAGCGTATGCGGATTCCAAAGCGGGATCTCACCAAAAACGACGAGCGACCGGCGCACGAACTCGGCACTCGGCCAGTGCGCCACGACAAGGTCGGAATACTGCGCGCCGGGAGCATAATGGACCTGCGCGGGATCACCCAGGAGCGGGGCCAGCCAGACCAGGGGGAGCAGGAGCAGCAGCCACTTGGCGGAGGGATGCTTCATTAATAAGTGAGTATACCCTGAGTGAAAGGGGTTGATTCACCCCCTCCCCGCCGTTTTTCCCGTGCATCTGATATAATCCGGCCTTGCCCGGGCGGTTAGCTCAGTTGGTTAGAGCACACGGTTGACATCCGTGAGGTCGTAGGTTCGAGCCCTATACCGCCCACCTCAGGCATATCCCGACAGCGATCGCCGGGACGAGTACGGGAAGAACGGATCCAAGCGAGCGGGAGAAATCAGTGCAAGGCCCGCGGTCCGGCTCCCGGAAAACCACCCGGCGCGCTCCAACGGAACGGCCGCAAGGCTTAGTATGAAGGACGATCCAGCCCCGTTACCGGCTGCCGGAGCTGCGCAAAATACCGCGCAGGAATTTGGGTGGAATCGCGATTGAAATCGCCCCAGGAATGGGGCGATTTTTATTTACCGCAGGAGGCGCTCATGCCAATACGCAAAACCGAGAAATACGAAGAAAGCCAAGTCTACCGGGTGCGGCATTCCGCCGCGCACGTGATGGCCCAGGCGGTAATGGAACTGTTCCCCGGCCAGGCCAAGTTCGCCATCGGACCGGCGATCGATGATGGATTTTATTACGACTTCGATCTGCCGCGCGCGCTCACGCCGGAAGATCTGGAGAAGGTTGAAGGACGGATGCGCGAAATCATCCGCGGCGATCACCCGTTCACGCGCCGGGAGCTTTCCGCTGCGGAGGCGAAAAAACTTTTTGCGGATCAGCCGTACAAGATCGAGTTGGTCGAAGGGCTCGAGCGCGGCACCGAGGATGAAGACGGCAATCCGCTCACCGCGCCGCCGGTGATCTCCACCTACACCAGCGATGCGTTCACCGACCTGTGCCGCGGGCCGCACGTCGAACGGACCGGGCAGATCAATCCCGATGCGATCAAATTGCTTAACGTCTCGGGCGCCTATTGGCGCGGCGACGAGAAGCGGCCGATGCTGCAGCGCATTTACGGCACGGCCTGGAACACGGCCCAAGAGCTGGAAGAATACCTGTGGAAGGTGGAGGAAGCCAAGAAGCGCGACCACCGTAAACTCGGCAAGGAGCTCGACCTGTTCTCCATCAATCCCGAGATCGGACCGGGGCTGGCGCTCTGGCACCCGAAAGGCGCGATGGTCCGCCACCTGGTGGAGGAGTTCTGCAAGAACGAGCACCTCAAGAACGGATACGACTTCGTTTACTCTCCGCACATTGGGCGCGGTGCGTTGTGGGAAACGAGCGGGCATCTCGGCTTCTACCGCGAGAACATGTATGCGCCGATGGTGATGGACAACGAAGATTATTACGTCAAGCCGATGAACTGCCCGTTCCACATTCATGTCTACAAATCCGGGATCCGCTCCTACCGCGAGCTGCCGCTGCGTTATGCCGAATGGGGCAGCGTGTACCGCTTCGAAAAAGCCGGCGTGTTGCACGGGTTGATGCGCGTGCGCGGATTCACCCAGGACGACGCGCACATCGTTTGCCGGCCGGACCAAATGCCGGCCGAGATTGACCGTGTGCTGACATTCTGCCTGCACATCCTGCGCGCGTTCGGATTCACCAAATTCAACGCCTACCTGGCTACGCGCCCGGCGAAGGCGGTCGGGAGCGATGCCATGTGGACTGCCGCAATGGACGCTTTGCGCGGCGCGCTCGACCGTTCCGGGCTCGACTATGCCGTCGACGAGGGTGGCGGCGTGTTCTACGGACCGAAGATCGACCTGAAGATTCAGGATGCGCTGGGCCGCGAGTGGCAATGCAGCACGATCCAATTCGACTTCAACCTGCCCGAGCGTTTTACCATGACCTACATCGACGAGGACGGCAAAGAGAAGCAGCCGTATATGATCCACCGCGCGCTGCTGGGGTCGCTCGAACGATTCTTCGGCGTGCTGCTCGAGCATTACGGCGGCGCGCTTCCCGTCTGGCTTTCACCCGTCCAGGCGATGCTGATCCCGATCGCCGACCGCCACACCGAATACGCCCGCAAGGTTGAAGAGCAGCTGCTGGCGGCGGGGATCCGCGCCAAGTGCGATGTGCGCGCCGAGCGTATGAACGCCAAGATCCGCGACGCGCAGATGCAGAAGATCCCCTATATGCTGGTGATGGGCGACAAGGAAGCGGCGGCCGGCGCGGTGGCGGTGCGCCTGCGCAGCGGGGAAAATAAGGGCGCGATGCCGGTGGCGGATTTTATAGCAATGGTCGCATCCGCGGTGGAAAAAAAGGAATAATGGGAATGGTTTTGTAGGGGCGACCCGGTGGGTCGCCCGTTGCGGCCGAATATCCAGGGGCGACCCGGCGGGTTGCCGGTTGTGGCCGAACACGCAGGGGCGACCCGGTGGGTCGCCCGTTGCGGCCGAATATTTAGGGGCGACCTGGTGGGTCGCCCCTGCGTTTACCGTTTGATCCGTGCCACGGTCTTCGGATCCGTCAGTTCCCGCAGCGCGTCCTTCGCGATCCAGCGCGCGGCGCGCGAATCCTGTTTCGCGATTCGGCGGGCGCAGACGATCGCGGCTTTGTTCAGCGCCCGGTTGCGCTTGCCGATGTTGCGCAAGGCCCAGTTGACCGCCTTCTTTACGAAGTTGCGGTCGTCGACAGCATAACGCGCAATCACCGGAAGGTATCCAAGGAATACCTGATCCTTCGCTTCCTTATCATGCCAAGCGAGGGCGGCCATCAGTGCAAACCCGGCGCGCCGCTGGTACTCCGGTTTTTTTCTGGCCCAGGCGGCGGCCTTGCGCCGCGCGTACGGAGTTCGGTCGAACAAGTTCCCGCACACCTGGTCGCACACGTCCCACGAATCGAAATCCTTGATCCAGCGTTCCATCTGAGCCGGGGTCACCCGCCTCGGATCGTCGATGAGCGCGGCAAGGATCCGCGCTTCGTGGATCCCGCTCCGCCACAGCCGCTGCGCCAGAACATGATCCGTCCCGGTGCGTTTGGCCAGCGCGCGCAGGAACGGCATGGAAAGCCCCAATGTTCCCTTCGGGTTGATCCCGAACTGCGCCATGCCCGCAACGTTCGCCTTATTGGCGTGCCGTTTCATTTCACGCAGGATTTCGTTGCAGGTCATGGGCTTCCTCCGGTAAAAATTTTTAGCATGATTTTCAGGATGGAAAGGATTTTAATTTTCCTTTAGCCAGCACCTGATTGAAATTGAAGCGTCGGGAATATCCGATTACCACTTTTTGGGAGTATTGGCATAAACCCAGCTGGAACCATCTGAAATAATACTACACCACGAAGGCACAAAGACACTAAAAGAATAGCGAATTTCAAGAAATTCTTTGCGCCCTTTGCTTCTTTGCGGTAAAAGGGTTTTGCGCTCCCTTACAGCGGTCAGGGTTCGTCTTTGAGAATCCGCTTTAAAAGAGTAGAATCCTATTTATCGGCATCCGTCCGTGGACGCCGAAAAACAACCAAAGGGGAGGAGTCATGTTTCATAAAGTCATCCTGGTCGGCAATCTCGGGAAAGATCCCGAAATGCGCTACACACCCGGCGGTCAGCCGGTAACTTCCTTTTCGGTCGCCAGCAACCGCAAGTACACGGATTCCGGCGGTCAACTGGTGGAAGAGACCATCTGGTTCCGGATCTCGGTCTGGGGCAAACAGGCCGAAGCCTGCAAGCAATATCTCGCCAAAGGGCGCCAGGTACTGGTGGAAGGGCGCCTGGTGTGCGACCGGCAGACCGGCGGACCGCGGACCTACAAGCGCCAGAACGGCGAGACGGGCACGTCCTTCGAAATCAACGCGGAAACCGTGCGCTTCCTCGGCCAGCGCGGTGAGGGTGTTGCCGAGGGCGGCGAGCCCGGCCCCGCTGCGGCGCCGGGAACCGAAGAGGAAATTCCCTTCTAGGGTCCTCCGGGCGGGGCGATGCCCCGCTCCTCTCTTTTAAAGAGGCATGCATGAGTGAACCAACCAAACCCCCCGCTCCCGCCCCGCGCCCCATCCCGTTTGAATTACCGGCGAACCTCGAGCCGGTGTATTCCAACCTGGCGCTGATCGCCCACTCGCCGGCCGAAATCGTGATCGATTTCGCGCGGATGCTGCCGGGGATGCCGAAGGCGCGCGTGGCCGCACGCGTGGTTCTCACACCGCTGTGCGCCAAGGCGCTCGAGCACGCGCTGGCGGAAAACATCGCCAAGTTCGAAAAACAATTCGGCGAGATCCATCTGCCGGAAGGCCCGTCACTGGCGGAGCAGCTGTTCCGCAAACCGACCGGGGACAAGCCGTCGGACACTCCCAAGGAAGGATGACGCCATGCAAGGCTTGGATTCGATCGGCGAACAGATGCACGCGCTGCTGCGCGAAAAGAACGCGGCCCGCGACAAGGCGCTCGAGCGATCCCGCACGCTGATCCGGTATGCGTCGCTGGCCATCCGCGCCGTGCACCGCGAAGAGCGTGACGTCGCGTCGGAAAACCTCCGCCTGGCACGGGCGCAGGCGGAGGAATTGGAAAAAGGTCTGGCGAAATATCCGGACCTGAAGTACGCCGGATATACGCAGGATGCCTTGAAGGAACTGTCCGAAGCCAGCATCGTGTTCGCCCTCGTCGGCGATCTGCCGCTGCCGACCGCCGGCGAACTGGGGGTGGAGGCCGCGGCTTACCTGAACGGTCTCGGCGAGGCGGCCGGCGAGCTCCGGCGCTGGTCGCTGGACCTCCTGCGCCGCGGGAAAACGGCCGAGGCGGAACGGGTGCTGGGGATGATGGACGACATCTATTCGCTGCTGGTCACGCTGGATTTCCCCGACGCGCTGACCGGCGGGCTGCGCCGCACGACGGACATGGTGCGCGGGGTGACGGAACGCACCCGCGGCGACCTGACGCTCAGCCTGCGGTTGGAAGCCGCTGAGCGCGCGGCGGCCGCGCTGGAACACGCTCTGAAGAAAGCAAAATAAAAGGCCCCCCCATGCCGCCGCGGGTTATACGCGCCAGCGAAATCGGCGAATACCTCTTTTGCAAACGGGCCTGGTGGCTGCGCGCGCAGGGGATGGAATCCGAAAACCGGAAGGCGCTCGACGCCGGCACCGCCGAACACGAAGAGCTCGCGCGCCGGGTGGCGCTCAACGGCTGCCTGCGGACCACGGCGTTCCTGCTCTTCCTTACGGCGGTGACCACCGCGGCCGCGGGGGTGACGGTACTGGTATTACGATAAGACGAAAACAATAGACAGGATTTACAGGATTTGTTT
The DNA here is from genome assembly GCA_034430775.1 of Anaerolineales bacterium. Taxonomy (GTDB): domain Bacteria; phylum Chloroflexota; class Anaerolineae; order Anaerolineales; family RBG-16-64-43; genus JAFGKK01. Next base: position 25,579 of record DAOUDU010000258.1, read on the forward strand.
TTTTTTCAATAACTATCCTGTCAATCTTGAGAAAATCCAGTAAATCCTGTGTGTTTCCCCTCACCCCCTCCCCCTCTCCCAACTGACGTTGGAAGAGGGGTTTTAAAACCCTTCTCCCAGCATTTACTGGGAGAAGGGTAAGGGATGAGGGGGAACAAAACGGTTATTCGGGCATCCGGTTCATTGCGTATGTACGTGCAGCACCTTGCCCAGGAATGCCTTCGTCCGCGCCTTCCGCGGATGCGAAAACAGCGCGTTGGGTTTTCCTTCCTCGACGAATTGCCCTTCGTCCATGAAGATCACCCGGTCGGCGGCCGCGCGCGCGAAGCCCATCTCGTGCGAGACCACCACCATGGTCATCCCTTCGAAAGCCAGCTTTTCCATCACGTCCACCACTTCGTTGATCATCTCCGGATCCAGCGCGCTGGTCGGTTCGTCGAAGAGCATCACTTTGGGGTTCATCGCCAGCGCCCGGGCGATCGCGACGCGCTGCTGCTGGCCGCCCGAAAGCTGCGCCGGATGGCACAGCGCCTTATCGGGGATGCCCACTTTTTTCAGCAGTTCGCGCGCCACACCCTCCGCCTCCCGGCGGTCGCGTTTGCGGATAATCCGCTGCGCCAGGGTGACGTTCTCGAGCGCCGTGAGATGGGAGAACAGGTTGAAGGATTGAAAGACCATCCCCACCTCGGCCCGCACCGCGTTAATATTCTCGGCCGTGTCGAGCGGGATTCCATCCACCACGATCTGGCCCTCGTCGTATTCTTCCAGTCGGTTGATGCACCGCAGTAAAGTGGATTTCCCCGAGCCCGACGGGCCGATGATCACCACCACTTCCTTGCGCTTCACCTCGAGGCTCACCCCGCGCACCGCCTCCAGCGTGCCGAAACGTTTGGTCACGTTCCGGATCGAGATCATGGTATCCGCGCCGTTTGTTTTTTTCATCGGCCTACCTCTCGTACTTAACGCGCTTCTCGATCCACGCCACGATCCGCGCGGAGAAAAGGGTCATCACCAGATACAGCAGCGCGATCATCAGCCACGTTTCGAGCGGAATGAAATTCACCGACATGAATTCCTGCCCGCGGCGGGTCATATCGGCCACCGCCACGACGGAAACCAGCGAGGAATCCTTCAGAAGCGAAACGAATTCATTTCCCATCGGCGGCAGGATCACCCGCACCGCCTGCGGGAGGATCACGAAGCGCATCGTCTGGGCATAATTCATCCCGAGGCTGCGCGCCGCCTCCACCTGCCCCTTGGGGATGCTTTGGATCCCGGCGCGGTAGATCTCGCTCATGTAGGCGCCGTAGCATATCGTCAGGCCGAAAATCGCCATCGGCAGGGCCGGTGCCCGAAAATTGGACAGAAAGGCGATCTCGTTTGCATCGCCGATCCCCTGCACCAGTGCCGGAAAGGCGTAATACCAGAAGATCAGCTGCACCAGAATCGGAATCCCCCGGACAATCTCGACGTACAACGTCGCGATCCCGTAAATGATCGGATTTTTGGCAAGCCGCCCCAATCCCCCGATTAATCCCACCCCGATCACGAGCAGAAAGGACACCATGGTCGCCGTGAAGGTGATCACGATTCCATCGGATACGAATCGGAAAATCCGTCCGTACGGATCCGGACGCGCAAGGATCAGAATGCCCGCCAAGACCGCGACGGCGATCACCAGGCCCCACCACGGGTCCATGTGCGTCCCGGGTTCTTCTCCGGGCAAGGCGGCTATCGCTTTGGGCGGCGCCGTTTCACGTTCCGGCTTGGTTTTTTTCATAAGTGGTTTTTCCCGCATTCCGCAAAGGGCGCCGCGAAACCGCGATCTTCGAGGCATCCGGTGCGCCCTTTGCGTAAAAAAAAAGCCGCGAGGCGTCTGACCGCCCCGCGGCTGAGTGCTGTCTACTCGCCCAGATCCATCGTCTTGACCCACTTATCGTTGAGTGTTTCGATCAACCCTTCGGCCATGACCTTGGCCAATCCGCTGTTGAGTTTCGCCAGCAGGTCGGTCTTGGTCTTGCATACGGCGATCCCGATCGATTCGCCGGTCAGCGGTTCGCCGACGGCCTTGAGCTTATCGGGGTTCTTGCCCACGTATCCGAGGGCCATGACATTATCCGCCACGACCGCGTCCACGTCGCCGTTCATCAGCGCCTGGAACGCCAGGCCGATGGTGTTGAAGTTCACCAGTTCGGCGCCTTCGATTCCGCCGACCAATTCCGCGCCGGTCGTGGAGATCTGCGCGCCCACCCGCTTGCCCGCCAGGTCCGCTTCGCCCTGGATGTCGGTGTTGTCCGCGGCGACCACGATCTGCTGCCCGACCGTGTAATACGGGTCCGAGAACAGCATATTGGCCTGGCGTTCCTCGGTGATCGAGACGGAGGAAATCGCGGCGTCGTACTGGCACTGGGCGATGCCCGCCAGAAGCGCATCCCAGGCGACGTTGACGAATTCCACATCCAAGTTTTCCTTCTCGGCGACGGCCTTCATCAGGTCGATATCGAATCCGATGATTCCCTTGGTGTTTTCATCAATGTACTCGAACGGAGGCCAGGTAGCGTCGGTCGCGACGACAACCTTTAGCTTGGGCTCCACGGTCGCTGTCGGCTCGGGAGTGACTGTCGGAGCGACAGTCGGAGCAACAGTCGTTGCTGCGCCACAGCTGACGAGAAACAGGCAAATAAATACAGGCAAAATCCAGCGTTTCATTCTTCCTCCTTGAGATGTGAGATTGGAATGGTTCCTTCCCCCGCGGGAACTTGCGGTTAGAGCGACCGGAGAATTCGGCGTTCCCGGCTTCCTCAACATGATCTGGATTATAGCGTAAAAATAATATCCGATGCTGTCTCTATCCTTCCAGAAATGCCCGCCTTTTATTTCTGAATCGCCGATCCGGCTCACGGGATGAAGGGTGGTAATTTCGGGAGGATATGGGAACAAAAAGACATTCCGGTTGGCGAATGGAAAAAGCGCCGAAAAAACCAATCCGTGAAAAAAACTGCCTAAAACAATTCCGATAATATTTATCCATTATTATTTCCTGATTTATCGTAAAAAAAATGACACTTATCGATGATTTCTGGGTCCAAGGAAGCAACGGAATTGCTTATTGACAAGCTTGGATATTCGGATAAAATCATTGGTATGCTGGTCTGACCAGTATACCAGAGAGATTATGAAGATAAAACCGGTTGGACATGTAACACTTGCACAGGCGGTAGCCGG
>DAOUDU010000259.1:0-6454 GCA_034430775.1 Anaerolineales bacterium
GACTCCGGATCGAACATGTCGGTCGCGATCCCGTTCCCCTCTTCCGTTTTGTTCCGCATGGTGTGAAGGATCTGATTGGCTTCGGCGCGATAGTTGAAGATTCCCTCACCGTCGCCCCAGCGCTGGGAGGCGAAGAACAGCGCCGTGATAAACCATTCTTCGCCGTCGGAGGCCGGGTTGGCGGCGAGCTGCTTCCCTTCGGTATCACAATGCCAGGCGAAGTATCCCTGGTAGGGTCCGTCGGTCTGATACATGTACGTCTTGGTCCATTTCCACAAGCGGTCGAATTCTTCCTGCTTGTCAAGCTGGACGGAAATCATCATCCCGTACGACATGCCCTCGGAGCGGACATCGTTGTTGCCGACGTCCAGCATGTAGGCCATATCGTCTCCGACCGGGTAGTAGACCCGTTCGAAATCGTCGTCTCCGTAGAAAAGCTTCTCCCAGGCGGCATCCAGCTTGGCCCGAATTTCCGCCTCGGTTTTTCCAAGATATTCCTGGAAGAGATTACGGTAGCGGCCGGTCTGGAAGGATTGGACGCTGGTGATGACCGGCCATGGCGTTTGGGTGTCGGTTGCGCTGAGCGTGGGCGTGGCTGCAGCCACAGTCGCTGACTCCGGACTTTCCGCGTGCGGAACCGGGCTGCCCCCGGTTCCGCACGCGGAAAGGAGAAGGGAGACTATGACCAGGAGGAAGGAGGTGCGTACATGCATGGGCACGGTCTCCGGCACTCCCATATTAACCCTTCACCGCACCGGCGGTCATACCGGCCACGATTTGCCGCTCGGCGAAGAAATAGAAAATTATCGTCGGCAGCGCGGAGAGGGAGACGAAGGCGTTCACAAGGGAAATATCCATCCCGTACTGGCCCTGGAACTGCATCGTCCCCAGGGGCAGAGTCCAGAGGGTTTCCTTATTTATGAGGACCAGCGGCACCAGCAGGTCGTTCCAGCTGACAATCATGGTCAGCGCGGCCACCGCCGCCAGGGCTGGTTTGGCGATCGGCAGCAGAATCCGCCAGAAGAAATCGAACGTCGTGCAGCCGTCGATGTAGGAAGCATCCTCGAGTTCCATCGGAATGGAGAGGAAAAACCCGCGCAGAATCATGATGTTCCCGGACAGCGCAAAGGCGGTCTGGACCAGAATCACGCCGAGGAACGTATCGGGTAGTTTGAGATCCCGGATCAGCAAATACACCGGCAGGATCGCGATGTTGATCGGGAACATCAATCCGAGCGTCAGGATGTTGAAGAGCAGGTCTTTGCTGCGGAACTTCATGCGTGCGAACACGAAAGCCGCCAGGCTGCATATCAGCACCACCCCGGTCGTCGTGGCCGCCATGACGATCAGACTGTTGCGCAGCATCATCCAAAAGTTGGGCGCGCGCAGAATGTTGATGTAGTTATCCCAGCGCGGGGGGATGGGCAGCGTGTATGGGTTGGTCATCGCCTCGCCGCGGGTCTTGAGCGCGCTGAAGACGAGCATCACGATCGGGACGAATACGACGATGACGATCGCCGAAAGAACCGTGTATTGGAGGATCCGTGGAAGGTATTTTTTCCAGTTGCGTCTGGGTTGAATCGTTAGGGAAGTCATGTCGGATGCCTTTCTACTCGGCGCCCTGGAATGCCGGCTGGCGGATGATCCGCAGGTACCCAATCGAAAATACAAGCGAGATCAGCAGCATGACAATCGCCACCGCCGAGCCGTAGCCGTACCAGAAGCGGACGAACCCGTAGCGATACATGTACGTGGCCATAACCTCGCTGGCGTTCACCGGCCCGCCCTTGGTCATGATCCACACCAAGATGAACTGCTGCAGCGATCCCAGGATCGAGAGGTACACACACGTGCGGATCGTGCTGCCGAGCATCGGGATGGTGATATAGCGGATCAGCTGCAGACTGTTGGCGCCGTCGATGCGGGCCGCCTCTTCCACTTCCATCGGAATTCCCTGCAACCCCGCCAGAAAGAGCAGCATGTGCAATCCAAAATATTTCCAGGTTAATACGACAAACAAGGCGGGCATGACCACCTTCATGTCACCCAGCCAGGCTACCGGTTCGACTCCGGGAATAAGCGTAAGGATCGCATTAAACAAACCCCGCGTCGGATCGGGATTAAACAAGCCCATCCACGCGATGGCGGTGATGACTTCGGAAAGGACGTACGGCATGAAGAATATCATGCGGAAAAATGCCCGGCCGGGAAGGCCGCGGCCGACCATGACCGCAAGGGAAAGGGAAAGCGGGAGTTGTATGCCAAGGGAAAGCGCAACGATCAGCAATCCGTTGAGGATCGCTTTTTGGAAAATCTTATCTTTAAGAATCTGCTGGAAATTCTCCAATCCGATGAAATTCGTCGGATCGCCGAAGCCCTTCCAAGCGAAGAAACTATTATACACGGATCTAAAAATGGGGTATACGATGAAAAGCAGGAACAGCGCGAATGCCGGGACCAGGAACAGAAAAATCGTCAGGTTCTTCTGAGCCTTTGGGGAGAGAAGAGAGGCTTTGCGCGGTTGGAGGGCGGCTCCACTGTCGGCGGCGGTTTCCATAGAGGTTCTCCTTGTCATCGGTTGAAGAAGCGGGGATTGGGAGAACCCAACCCCCGCTTCCTTTTCACAAACCGAACGTATTAACCCAACTCTTGTTTCGCGGAATCCTCGATGGCTTGCGCAGCCTCTTCGGGAGTCATCGTCCCGGCGAACAGAGCCTGAACGCTGTCATTGATGACAGAACCCATCGCCGGAGGAAGGGCCTGGTCGTAGTATAGCTGGAAGTACTTGGCCTTGGCCAGTTCCTGCTGGAGCTGGATCAACAGCGGATCGGTCATGCCGGCTTCGCCGCCCTTGACAACCGGAATGGCAACGCCGATCTCCGCCAAACGGATCTGGTTATCCACGTTGGTCAGGAACTTGACGAAGTCAACAGCTTCCGGCGAGGCATTCTTGCCGATTGCGAAGCCGTTCCCGCCGCCGACCGCATCGTTCGGATCACCGAGGCCGCCCTCAACCATCGGGAAGGGGAACCAGCCGAGGTTATCGCCGATGCCCATCTTGTCGAGGCTGTTGTCCTTCTCCACGGCCGGGGCCCACTGGCCCATCAGTTCCATCGCGGCTTTCCCGTTGCCCATCGCGGTGGCTTCGTCGCCGTAGGTTGCGCCCAGGAATCCATCCTGGAACGGTTCCTTGGCAACAAGGGCTTGGATCATCTCACCGGCCTGAACGAACGGGCCGTCGGTGAAGGAACCGGTGCGCAGAAGCGCGCCTTCGAAGTTGGCTTTGCCGCCGAGGCGGGTGACCAGGTACGCCCACATGTGCATGCCCGGCCATTTGTCGCCCATACCAACGGCGATCGGGGTGATGTTGGCAGCCTGGAGCATGTCCACATCTTCGTTGAACTCGGCCCAGGTCGTCGGGGTGCCGGTGATTCCGGCCTGTTCGAAGAGGGCCTTGTTGTACCACCAGCCAATCATGCCCATGTCCCACGGGACGCCGTAGTTAACGTCCTTGTAGGCATAGACACCCAAGGCACCCTCACCGAAGGAGTTGCGCCAAGCGCCGCCGTCAGCATTCAGTTCAGCATCGATGTCCTTGAGCAGACCGGCATTGGCGTATTCGTTCATTACGCCGCCGCCCCAGCTCTGGAAGATGTCGGGCGGTTCGCCGGACTGCATGACGGTGGTCAGCTTGGTCTTGAAGGCTTCGTTCTCCAGCACCTGGATCTCGATGGTGACGTTCGGGTGGAGAGCCGTGTATGCATCGGCCATCGACTGCCAGAGAGCCTTGTGCTCCTCGGCGGTCGAGATATGCCACCAAGTGACTGTAACGGGTTCGGCAACCTCAACCGTCGGAACTTCCGCCTGCGTATCAGCAGGTTTCGCGGTCGGCTTGGCCGCCTGAGTTGCGGTGGCGGCGGGCGCGCAGGCCGAGAGCGCGAGCGCAATGATCAGCACGAGGCCGATCAACATAAACATTTTGCGGGGCATTGAATTTTCTCCTTCTTTTGATAGTTGCGGATGACGTATTCGTGTTCTGCGATCGGATGATGGTATGGTTTCCGGTTCACCTCCTTTCGTTTGTCAGGATGGGCGGATATCGCGAGTCGAAAAATCTATGGTTGCACCGCACGCGGCGGCTGACAGGATTCCCGGATGACCAGTTCCGTCGGTAGTTCGATCCGGTTGTCGGTTTTTTCCTTGTTGCGGAACAGATCTAAAAGCATCTGGGTTGCGACCCGCCCCATTTTTTCCAGCGGCTGGTTGACGGTGGTCAAACCTGGCCGGACCATCGATGCCTGCGGGATATCGTCGAATCCAACAATGGAGATATCGTCCGGCACCCGAAATCCGCGGTTGCGCACGGCATCCATCACGCCCATCGCCATCACATCGTTCGAAGCAAAGATGGCCGTCGGGGGATGGATGAGGTTGAGAAGCGCCGAAGCGCCGGCGTACCCATCCGGCTGGAAAAATGTGCCTTCGTAAATAAGTTCGGGTTCGTTGGGGAGGTGGTACGTGCGCAACGCCGACCGGTATCCTTCCAGGCGTTCATCGGCGCATCCCAAGTCCATCGAGCCGGTGATGAAACCGATCCGGGTATGACCGAGTTTAATGAGATATTCCGTGGCATGGTACGCCCCCTGCCAGTTCGTAGCTCCCACCGCGGGGCAATCCCGGCCGATCCCCTGGTGATCGATCAGCACAAAAGGAACACCGCGATTGGTCAGTGTGCCGGTGTAGTCCGCCGGGCTGCGCGGAAGGACCAGTAACAACCCATCGACCATCCCCTTGGCCAGATTGGCAACATAATTGGCTTCTTTGCTGGCGGTACGGTGGGTGGTGTATAAAATCAAGTCGAGGTCGGTCAGGCTGAGTTCCGCATCAATGCCGCGGATTATCTCGCCAATGTAACCGGTTCCCAAATCGGGAACGAGCACTCCGATTATATTCGAGCGCCCACCGGCCAGGCTGCGCGCCTGCCGGTTGGCCGTATATCCGAGTTTTTGCATCACCCCCTGCACCCGTTCACGCGTCTCCGGACGGACATGAATATCATTGTTGATTACACGCGAAACCGTGCCGAAAGACACTCCCGCTTTTTCGGCTACATCAACAATTGTGACTTTCGAGGTCCTGTTTTTCGTCATAATTGGAAACGCTTACATGTTTTTGGCCTGTTTTTACCCAAAAACCCTCAACCGTGGAAATGAATTTCTGGCTGGAAAAAGATGCTTTTCTCGTTTTTCCAGCACGTAATTGGGATTTTCCACGTTTTTCTGCATATGAAGGAATAAAGAATAGGCCGAAGATTTGGAAGCGTTTACATGGAAAATCATAGCATCATCCAAAGACGGAGTCAAGTACTTTTCAAAATTTTTTTCGGATTTCCATGGATAAAACAGTAAGAAAAAAGCATTTCTTTTTTAGCCGAGCCTTTTTCCTGACCCCTTCAATTATACAGGATTTATCATAAAACCATGCTAATTTCTATTCATTCGACAACCAACTCTGCGGGAATAAAGGGAACACTGAAAAAGGTGGGAGCAGTTGTTCCTTTTTATTTTTTTTCCTTCATTTAATCAGATCTGGCCAAGTCCTTCAATAAATTTTGAAGGTTTATGGATTATCAGATAAAAAAGAGACCTCCAGTCTGTTATAGGCCTGGAGGTCTCTTTCCGGGTGACCGCCGATGTATCCGGTTGCGTTTTTTTCTTTGGCGACAAAACAACTACCTATTGGTAAAAAAACTTTCCTCTGTATTAATACCGATCAATAATGGCGGTTAACTGCATATCTCCCCGTCCAAGCTCTATTCCGTCAACGCCTCCGCGATCAACCATCCAAATTCCCCGGAACCTTCAAAGCTGGCGGTTACGATTTTTCCGTCCCGCACCGGATCCGCCTTCGAGATTACTGCGCCGAACTGCTCCAGATTGTATTGGTCATTGATATTGCTCGTCGCCTGCTTGCCCTTCAGTACGCCGGCTACCGCCAGAAGCGCCGGCATGTTGCACACAGCCCCCAGCACCTTATTCTGCGCAACCGTTTCCCGCGCAAGGTTTTGCAGATCCGTATTATAGTTTTCCGCCGGTGTGCCGCATTCGAAGATCACCGCGTCGAAGTCGGCCGGATTTACTTCAGACACGAGCAGGTTCGGCGTAATCGCAGACGATCCTGTAGTAAAACCGGGGATCGCTTTTTTCTCGACTGCGGAAAAGGTGAAGATCACCCCGCAGGCCTTAAGCACCGAGGCCGACGCCTCATGGCATTGATCGGCATACACGCTGCGCGGCAGGACGTAAAGCACTTTTTTCCCGGAGAGTCCCGGAACCGCGGTTTCGTCTGGCGCCAAAGTCGGCTTGGAAGTGGCCGTCGGTGAATCGGTCGGCGCACCGGCCGGCGCGGGCGTTTCCAATACCGGGCTGCACCCGGCCAGCATGCCCGCGATGGC
>DAOUDU010000260.1:0-1585 GCA_034430775.1 Anaerolineales bacterium
GTTTGCACATCCATGGCAAGTTCGAGCGATTCAATGGCCCCGCATCCGCACCGGCCGCAACGGTCGAACACCTCTTCCCGATCCATGGTCTCGTGAAAGGCAACCATCTCCCCGTCAGTATCCGGGACGCATTCGTCGAGCGAAGCCTCGATCATTCCGCAGCAACGCTTCTTGGCCTCTCGATCCCGGATCAGGGATGCGATGTGGTTTTCGGCAATGCGGATTACATAGGTGGCGAGCTTGCTCCGCATCGGATCATGGCCGCCCATTTTCTCCAGGATATGAATCATGAGTTCCTGCTCGATGTCTTCTCTGTCCATATCCTGAAACACGGGGTTGCGGGAGAGTCCGTTGGCTTTGCGCCGGACAAGACGGCGAATAAAGGGATCGATGCCGGTGTAATCGTTATTGGATTCCATGGTCTTCCTCCTTCTAAGGCCGGAGAAAGGCTGCGGATGCCGGGCGGAAACGAACAGAGGCGCGGCGGAGCGTCGTTTCCGACGACATCCACAGCGCCTCCGTTTCCCGGCCGGTTGGCTGTTGAATGAAACTTGTCTGTCTACGCGCAGGCTCGAGCCTACGCCTTCACCATCACCTCCATGCTTTTGGGTTCCCCGTGCTGGACCGTAATCGACACCATCGTACGGTCAGGCAGTCGGCGAAGCTCCCGGAAGAGCCGCAAAAACTCCTTCGACGGCACGAACTCGCTCCGAATCGGCAAAGGCTTCTCGTCGAGATCGAGCCGGATGGTTTTGCGGCAGACTAGCGGGCTATCCGTATCCGGTTCGCCGCCGCGCACCTCCACCCCCTCGATCCTGCCGAAGCCGACCGCCCGGCAGAGCCTTGCCAACTGCAACTCCGCCAGGGTGAGCGATTCCGGCCCGATCGCCGGCTCCCTTCGCCCTAAATCTTTCAACACTAGCACCGCCACCATTGCACATCTCCTTGTCCGGAAAACCTACATTTCGACCGCCCGGCACGCGCCGCGCTGTTGCCGAAATCGCGACGAGGAGACCTTCGGACATTGCAGTAGGTTGCTGATGGTTTTCAGTAGGTTTCGAGAGGTTGCTTTTGGCGTGGAAACCGGCTTCCAAAATGCCGCAATGTGCATCCATGAAAGGGACTATAGCTACGATGCTGGTTGAAAAGAATTTTTAAGAAAAAATTATTTTGCAGTAGGTTTTGGAGACAAGGCGGGTACTTGCAGCACCGGAATCGCGGCCAGACTCAACGCGCGATCAAGAATCTATTCCTATGCCGAGTGTGGGGATTCGGCGCGCGGAGGCCGGGCGATCAGCGAAAGGCGCTGGATAAAGACGGCCCGGTCAATCAGGAGGCGACCTTCGCAGCGTATTACATATTCGACCGCATCGGAGGGAAGGAAAAGGTCGGCCTGGCTGTGCTTCGGGTCTTTCCCGATCGGCGTCGGCTTGGGAATCCGGTTGATATTCCAACGCCGCAATGTGATCTTCATCGTCTCGGGATCGCAATCCTCATAAATCATGGCCATGTCGCGCAGGCTCACGCCTCGCGGTTCGGACACTGGCGCCTCCGCACCGCGTTTGAGCAGATCATAGAGCCGGTC
>DAOUDU010000261.1:0-1726 GCA_034430775.1 Anaerolineales bacterium
GCTTCATATGCTCGATGGCGAGGTCGGTATGCCGGGCATATTCGGCCGCCGGTGTTTCTATCTTTTCGATGCCATCCGGCGGGATATTCACGAATTCCGGGATGTTGACCGCCCGGTTTGCGGCTGTGGCGTTTTCGATTAGGATGGGCGGGCTGTCATCCCCGGATTCGTCGATATGCGTGAGAAACATCTGCGTATAGGGTGAGCGGCTCTTCGAAGAAAACACCATCCAGCGGCCGTTGGGTGAAAAACTGTGCCAGGAGTTCATACGCGGCGTGTTACATTTCATGCGGAGGGCGGCGCCGCCCTCCGCGGGCACGATGTAAAGCTGGCCGTCGGGACGCATGAGCATGCCGTTGCGGGCCTGGACAAACACTATCCAGCGGCCGTCGGGAGAGACCTTGGGAAAGGAATTGCTCATTCCGTTTTGCGAAGCGCCGGCGATGGGCTCGGGCTTTCCGCCTTTGCCATCATTGAACGGAATGCGGTAGAGGTCGTACTTGATCTGCGTCTCTTTGGGATCGTTGGCAAATTGCGCCGTCGCTCCATTGGCAGGATACGCGTCCCGCGCCTTGGCGCGCGCAAACACGAGATACTTTCCGTCGGGGCTCCAGACCGCGTTGGTATGCACATAGCTTGTATCATCGGCGCCTGGCAGATGGCGCAAACGCCCTGTCAGGGGAGAGTACCAGGCCAGAATCCCGCGGGTGGGGTAGAAGACCTGCAGAAAACGGTAATCCTTGAAATTCGCGACATAATAAGTTTGTTCGAGGTCGATGGGATTCTTGCTGCGCTCATGGTCGGTCTGGTCGATACCGGGATCGTTGATCATGGTGACCACATAGCGCGCATCCGGTGAAATCTGCGACATGAAACCCACGCGCAGCTTGCTTCCCAGCCTTCCCCGGAAGGTGCTCCACGCAATCTGGTCTTCGTTGCGAATCGACATTTGCGGCCGGACTTGTGCGATGGCATAAAGCCCCTTGTCATTCCGGGGCCCGTCCATGTCCATTCCCAGGGTTTTGCCGTCGGCGGAGAATGAATGGCAGTTGGCGCAGGTGTGAAGGCCTCGCATAAGCACTTTGCTTTGTTTTTGGGCGACATTGCGCAGCCTCCAGGCAATGAGCGGGACGGCGCTTTTGTCCAGAGGCTTGATGACGCCTTTTTCATTCTCCGAGGGCATGAGCGGCACGTCGCGGTAGAAAATGGGCGCGCCGACCGAATCATCTGAGGTCAGAATCGAAACACTGCCGCGAGAGACCGCTGTCTTCGAGTCGCCGCGGAGATGTCCGGTAATGGTGATTGTGGCCGGGTGGCCTGTAGAACGCTTTTTAATGGCGGTCCACATGGTCTCATCGGGCCTCCAGGAATGAGCCGCCGCCTGCTTCGGTGTCAGCTCCGGCGGCTTGTTGGTGGAAGAAACGCAAGCCGGATCGATCTCTCCGATGCGCATCCGCTCGCCAGTGGACGCCGTCCGGATCGGGGGAGAACCGTCGGAGAAGGCGACATGTATATCCCAGGAAACGGCCTTGCCGGATTCATCTCTCCACAGCCAGGCAGGAGCGGGAAACTCGGGAGGAAAAATTGATCCTTCGAGCGGGTAATCTATCGTAATGGGAACAGGCTCTCGCCCATCGCGGTTGGCGTCTCGGCATGCCGCCAGCATCGCGGTTATCACCAACCCGGCTGCAACGACGCCTCGTCCGCTGAATCGCTTCATGCACTA